>PBBW01000005.1 GCA_002716745.1 Gammaproteobacteria bacterium | reverse complement strand
AAATGGCGGAGAGAGAGGGATTCGAACCCTCGGAACGCTATAAACGTTCACTACCTTTCCAAGGTAGCGCGATCGACCACTCTGCCATCTCTCCGAAAACCTTATTATAAAGGGATTTTTACGTTTTTAAACGAACAGGTATTATAGAGATACCTCCTCTTCTCTCAAAGTGTCCTTCTACATAATCTATTTGATGATTACATTCTATTAATTTGAGATATATCTGTTCAATACATTTTTCATGATAAACATTTAAATCAAAGAAACTTCCTAAATAAGATGATAGTGAATCAATATCTTCAGAATCTATCTGTCCGCAAATATTAATTTTTGCTATATCAGGCTGGCTCGTGACTGGACACAATGATCGAAATGGAGCAAAACACAAACGTTTAGTATCATTGGTGGTATTTTTTGATTGGGGTAGCTGAAAATTTTTAGCAACTTTTATTGGAACGTGATCCTGAAAAGTATTTTCATAAATATCATCATAAATTTCTACTGAAGTTTTAAGAACATCATTAAGTGTGCTTGTTATTAATCGATATAATTGATTTTTGTTCTCAAAAGTCTTGTATATCAATGACCCCAGAAATAATTTCATAGATTTAGATTCTGGAATGAATTCTGAATTACAGTTTATCTTTATCGAAATTTGATTTTGGTGTAAAAAATGTTTTTGATCTATCCATAACAATTCAAAAATATTCCACATATCATAGCCATTAAGGCTTTCACTCAGCATGTTATCCCTTTGTTCTGCTCTTGATATTGGATGAAGAAGATCTTTAGAAAATGCCTTTGGAAAGTTTATATTTTTCCCAAGCGGACTTTGTTTTGTCATTCTTTTATACCAGTTCCTTTAAGAATTAAATAATAAGAAATACCAGAAAAAATAATCGTAAACAAAACAATTAATGAAAATCCAAACATAGGTTCAATTTCTGACTGTCCCAACATTGCGTATCTAAAAAAATTTACAATGTAAAGAATAGGGTTTAATTGAGACACTATTTGCCACTCTGGAGAAAGAATGTTTATTGAATAAAAAATTCCTCCTAAATAAATTAAGGGTGTTAAAACAAACGTTGGAACTATGCTTACGTCATCAAAATTTCTTGCATATATTCCATTCATTAGGCCCAAAAGTGAAAATAGAAGGGAAGTAATTATTATAGAAAAACAAGTCAAAAAATAATTGTTAATTGATATTTCAACAAAAAATAAGCTTGTTAAAACAACTACGATTCCGACTATCGCCCCTCTTGCTATACCCCCAGTTAAGAAACCAATCAAGATTACCCATGCTGGCATTGGAGAAACAATTATTTCCTCAATAGATTTTTGAAATTTTGTACCGAAGAAGGCGGATGCAACATTTGCATATGAATTTGTAATTACAGAGAGCATTATTAATCCAGGGACCATAAATTCAATATATGAAAAACCCTCATAACCAGGCATGTTCCCGATTCTGCTGCCAATCAAAGAACCAAAAATCAAAAAATATAAAGCAGTGGTTATTGCTGGTGGCAATATCGTTTGTATCCATATCCTTAATATTCGCCTAACATTTGCGTAAGCCAGAGTTCTTAATGCCTGTAAATTATTCATCTTTAGTTGTGAGTTTAATAAAAAGCTCCTCAAGTCTGTTTGTTTGATTTCTAATATTCTTAATTTTTAAGTGTGAAATTTCTCTATCATTGAATAGGTCATTCATATATGAATCTTTAGACAATGTCAGAGAAAACTTATTTTCGTCTATAACCTCAGTTTTGAAATTTTTTAATGAAAAGTTAGTAGGAAGCTTTTCTGATGTTTCAATTACAAAGTCTTGATCATCCATCTGTTTTAACAAACTGTTCATAGTTGTATTTTTTATGATCTCGCCATTATCGATTATGGCAATATTTCTACATAAATTTTCTGCCTCCTCTAAATAGTGGGTGGTTAAAATAATCGTAGTTCCTTCATTGTTTATCTCCAGAAGAAAATCCCAAAGACTTCTTCTCAACTCTATATCAACCCCTGCTGTTGGCTCATCAAGTATCAGTAAATCAGGCTCATGGATTAATGCCTTGATGATCATAATTCGTCTTTTTTGACCTCCAGATAGCATTCTTGCCTGATCATTTCTTTTGTCCCAAAGGGCTAATCTTTTGAGATGTTTTTCAGCTCTTGCTGTTGCTGTTTTAAAGTCAATACCATAATAACCGGCTTGTGTGACGATAATATCAATCACTGATTCAAATTGAGAGAAGTTGAACTCCTGGTTAACAACACCAAGTTTTGTTTTAGCTTCTGAAAAATTCTCATCGCAATTTATTCCACAAATTTCGACGGTGCCAGAGTCTTTATTTACCAATGAAGAAATAATACCAATTATTGTGGATTTGCCGGCACCGTTTGGGCCCAATAATGCAAAAAAATCTCCTCGCTCAACAGTTAAATCTATACCCTTTAAAGCAACCACATCATTTGAATATGTTTTTCTAAGTGATTTTAAGGTAATTGCACTCATTTAATTTCTCTTTGACAGATACGTTACCGCATCGGAAATGCCGCTTATAGTTAATGGGAACATATTTTGATCCATCAAGGTGGAAATCATTTTAATGGTTGACGTGTAATCCCAATGATCCTGATGAACTGGATTAAGCCAAGCAGATTTATAGAAATGAGCGTTAATCTTTTTAACCCATTCTTCTCCAGATTCTTTATTCCAATGCTCAATACTTCCTCCAGAATTTGTAAGTTCGTATGGAGCCATACTTGCGTCACCAATAATTAGGATTTTGTGATTCTTAGAGTATTTATTTAAAATATCTTGGGTTTTTATCCTTTCGTCTTTTCTCCTTAAATTATCTTTCCACACTGACTCATAAATACAATTATGAAAATAATAATATTCGAGATTTTTAAATTCTGATTTAGCTGCTGAAAATAATTCTTCGCAAACTTTTACAAAAGGATCCATTGATCCTCCAACATCAAAAAAAACTATAAGATTAATATCATTTAGCTTTTCTCTGAGATAATTTAATTCAAGATAACCAGCATTTTTTGCAGTTTCTTTAATTGTTCCGTGTAAGTCAAATTCCCAGTTCTCTCCTTTCCTTGTCATCTTTCGTAATTTTCTAAGTGCAACTTTTATATTTCTAGTTCCAAGCTGCAATGAATCGTCAAGATTTTGAAATTGTCTATCTTCCCATACCTTCGCAGCCATTCCTTTATTTGATTTTCCTCCAACCCTTATACCGTTTGGATGTTGACCATCGTTCCCAAAGGGTGAAGTTCCAGCAGTTCCAATCCACTTGCTACCGCCATGATGTTCTTTATCTTGTTCTTCTAATCTTTTTTTGAACTCTTTCATCAGCTGCTCTAAGCCACCAAGATCTTTAATCTTTTTTAGCTCTTCAGGGGTCAATTCTTTTTCAAACTCTTTTCTGAGCCACTCTTCAGGAACAATCAATTTCAAAACATCATCGAGGTTTTCAATCCCTTTAAAATAAACATCAAATGCCCTATCAAATTTATCAAAGTACTTTTCATCTTTAACCATTATTGATCTGGACAAGTAGTAGAAATCATTCCAATTAGCGAATACTAATCTCTTTTCTAAGGCGGTTAAAAGATCAAGAAATTCTCTTAAGGTAACAGGAACACCATAACCTTTGACAGCTGTAAATAAATTTACAAGCATTAATTCTCTCTTCTAGTCATGAATGCAAGCCTTTGAAGAAGCTCAACATCTTGTTCATTTTTCAATAATGCACCATATAAAGGCGGCACTAGATTTGATTGCTTCGAAGATAAGACCTCCTGAGCAAGATCATCAGAAACTAAAAGTTTTAGCCAGTCTATAAGTTCAGAAGTAGTTGGCTTTTTTTTCATGCCAGGCACTTTTCTAATATCAAAAAAAGTGTCCAACGAATCTTTTAGCAATTTTTTCTTTAGTTTTGGAATATGAACATTTATTATTTTTTCCAGTACTACTCTGTCCGGGAAAGCAATGTAGTGAAAAAAACATCGTCTAAGAAAAGCATCTGGTAAATCTTTTTCATTGTTTGATGTAATGATTACAAGTGGTCTCTTTTTAGCTTTTATTGTTTTATCTAGCTCATAACAGTAAAACTCCATTCTATCTAATTCTTGAAGGAGGTCATTTGGAAATTCTATATCTGCTTTATCTATTTCATCAACCAACAAAACTACTCTCTCATCTGATTGAAATGCATCCCATAGTTTTCCTTGTTTTATATAGTTAGCAATATCTTTTACCTTTTCATTGCCAAGTTGTGAGTCCCTTAGTCTTGAAACAGCATCGTATTCATATAAACCTTGTGATGCTTTCGTAGTTGATTTGATATGCCATTCAACCAATCTCATTCCTAAAGCCTCTGCTACCTCCAGTGCAAGCATTGTTTTGCCAGTACCTGGCTCCCCTTTTATCAATAAGGGTTTCTCAAGATTTAACGATGCATTAACAGCAAGCTTTAAATCTTCAGTTGCAATATATTTTTTAGTTCCTTGGAATTTCATTTTGACTAGGGTAGAGTGTATCAAAATTTAACTGAAATGGTACTTGCAGATTCTTGTTTTAATTTAACCCATACTAGCTTTAATAAAGACTTGAATATAATTTTTAAACGAGCTGAAGAGAATGGTGTTAATTATTATTTTGCACCTTCCTCGCGAGAATTAGAAATTGATACGTTAGTAAAATATTCAGAAGAAATTAAAAATTTATATATTGGAGTGGGAATTCATCCTCATTATGCATCAGAACTTAAACCCAATACCAGTGGAAAATTACTAGAAGTTTCGAAACATCAAAATGTAAAAGCTATAGGTGAGATTGGTCTGGATTATTTTAGAAATTTTCAGAGCCCTGAGATTCAAAAAAAGTGTTTTGAAGCTCATCTGGAGGTTGCAGTTGACTCAAAACTTCCAGTTTTCCTTCACCAAAGGGAGTCTTTTCATGACTTTTACCCGATATTAAAGAAATATATACAAAAGATCCCTCAGAGCATTGTGCATTGTTTCACTGGCAATGAGGATGAGCTTCGTTCATTCCTAGATTTAGATTTATACATCGGGATAACTGGATGGGTTTGTGATCCAAAAAGAGGTGCTGATTTAAGAAAAATTGTAAATATAATTCCTAACGACAGATTAATTATAGAAACTGATGCGCCATATTTAATACCAAAGAATATGGAACCTAAACCCAGCAGCAATCGGAATGAGCCAATGTACCTAAAGAATATATTATCTGAATTAGCAGAGATTAAACAACAGAGCGCTGAATCACTCGCCAATAGCACTACGAAAAATTTTAAGAAATTATTTAATTGTTAGGTCTAACATTCTTGGCATAACTATAAAAGTCATTTTCATAGAAATTAGAATTGCAAGTGCCGATAAAACTCCAAATAAAATAGTAGGGTTAAAGTTCGATAGGATTAGGATTAAAAATCCTAAAATAATTGTAAATCCTGTAATAAAAATTGCTTTACCAGTAAGTTCGAATGTATTTTTTTCACTTAGGGTAAATGCTTCAGAAGTGGCATTTTTTTTCTGATTTTTCATTTTTTCTTTGATATACCTCCAGGCGAAGTGAATTGAGTAATCAACCGACATGCCAACTGAGATAGATGCTATTGTGATTGTCATAATATCAAGTGGGATCGCCATAATAGACATTATAGAAAGAATTGCACTTACAGAAAAAGCGGGAATTAAAAGAATAAAAAATGATCTTAGAATATTTCTGAACAACAATAACAACATAAAAAAAATTGCACCAAAAACAAATATAAGAGACTTTATTTGCGAGGAAAATAAGCTTTGTAATAAATTATTATACAAAATGCCAAGGCCTGAAATTTGATACGAATAGTTTGAATTAGCTGTTTCTTCATCAACTATTTTATAAATGTTTTGTATGAGTTTCTCTCTACTTAAATTATCAGTTGAATCTTTTACTCTTAGACCAATACGTACTTCCCTATCGTCGCTTGTTATATAACTGTCAATGAGTTCACTTGCGGTTTCACTATCTAAAAGTGTGTTCTTTATAAAAACTAACTCTAAATCTCCAAGCTCATTATAGTTATTCAATTCCTCAGCAAGTTGAATTCCGTTGGCTATGCTTAGAACCTTCCCCACACCATCCAATTTATTTAAATTTTCCTGTATGCTTTTGAGAACATCCATATTATCTTTTTTCCACCAGTACTCTGGAACAGAAGAACCTTCACTAAAAAATAAATCATACTCATCAAAGTCACTCCCCTCCTCTGGAATGGTTAATGTAATATCAATTGGACTTGTCCCTCCAAGCTCTCCATCAATTAATGACATGCCTTTATAAATTTCCGTGTCTTTTTGAAAATAATCAATAAACTTATTCTCTACTTTTAGGTTTGTTGAAAGATATAGAAAAATTGGCAAAGCTAACAAAATTAAAGTAAGTGGATTAGTAGGAAGTAAGCTTTTAGTTTTTAGGTAAAATTGGAATAAGAAGTTTTCCAACCGATCTCCTCTGGCTAAAACAAATGGTCTAAAAAAAATACATGTAGGTATAAATACAAATGAAATAATAAAATTTACTGCTACCCCTATCATCATCATTTTACCAAAGTCTATAACTGGCTTGATTCCACTAAACATTAAGGCTCCAAAGCCTACAATAGTTGTGAGTGCGGTATATAAACAAGGAATGATTATTTCGGAGATAGCATCAATATGATTAGTTCTTGTATTTTTAACACTTTGCAATTTAACAATAATGTGCACAGAAACAGCTATGGAAGTGATCAATAGAAGTGCAAGAAAGTTTGAAGAGACTATACTAATAGGCCAATCAAATATTCCCAATAAGCCCATTGATGATGACAATACCAATGAAGAATTTATCATTACTACAGATGTTGCCCAAAAGTCTTTTAAAAATAGAAATAATAAAAAGGAAAATATAATAAAAGTTACAAAGCCAAATATCACTACATCCGATTTAATATAATTTATTGTATCTTCGACAATCATGGCAGGGCCTGCAAGATAGGCAACACCATCCCAGTCGTTAATTGTGGATCTTATCCGCTTGACTGTAGCACCAAATTCATATTCTTCATCTAGGTTAAGCTGGATGGCAAATACATTCCCAGCATCATTAACTATAAGATTACTGAATATTGGACTATTTATTAATTCATCCAATGAGGAGGATAAATTCAAATCATCTTTTAAAAAATATTTAATATTGTTGTCAGTTTTTAATAAAGGAACTCTTGGTTGCTGCAGCAATGGTGCATCAAGTATTGATAGAGCATTAGTTACTTCGGGAAGTGCGCCTAGTTCCTCCTGGAGATTTGAAATTTTTTCTAAAAATTTATAGTTAAACTCAGAGCCTTTATTATCAACTGCTACTACAAGAAATTCACTTTCTCCAAACTTTTCATTTGTTTGTTCATATTGTTCGAATAAGGTATCGTTTTCCAGCACTAAGGTATCAGAAGAAGCATCAAATTTAAAATTCTTGATGCCAATAGATAACAAGGCAACAACAAGCAGTATTGATAATAATGACAAGCGCTTAAAGTTATATAAAAAATTAAAGAAAATACTCAATTTTGTTTTCCACATGGTGGTGATTGTTGAAAGTCATTTGATTTCGACCATTCATATGGTGTTTTTGCAATTATTGAGATTGCGTGAATTTGGCTGACAAGGGTGTCCATTGCTTTATATACAAGCTTATGCCGATCAAGAAGCTTTAATTCTGTGAAGTCGTCTGAAATTACTATAATTTTCACATGAGTAACTGAACCATTATAGCCCCCATGATTTGGACTTTCGTCTAATATATCTAATTCTGAGATGTTTAAATTCTTTGAAAGCAGCTCCTTTATTTTATTAATCATTTTTCTTCTTAAGTCCCTGAGATTTGTCCTTTCTTGAGATTGGTATATCTCTTTCTGAAACCTCTTCATAGTCAACATAGTTTTTAACATTAGAGATATACTGTTTGAAGATATATTTAATGGCAATAAACCCAAAAATGAATCCTCCTATATGTGCAAAATATGCAACGCCATCATAAGAATTTCCAGCTGCGCTTATAAGTTGTCCTATCAGCCAGAACCCAATGACAATATTTGCTGGCACACGCATGATTTGAACAAATATCAAAAACCAAACGAAAACTTTTACTCTTGCAGTAGGGTAAAGCACAAAATAAGCTCCCATAATTGCTGCGATACATCCGCTTGCTCCTATCATTGGAACATCTAGCCTACCAGCAAATAAAGATTGAAAATAAGCTGCACAAAGGCCTCCAAGAAAATAGAATATTAGGAAATTCTTTCTACCAAGATGAGACTCAACATTATCTCCATAAATATAAAGCACAACCATATTTGAAATTAGGTGCATAAAGCCCCCATGTAAAAATGCGGATGTAATGATTGTATGAAGATTAGTGAATTCAGAAAATGTGGAGGGCCTTACCCCAAATTCATTTATTAACACTTGGTTTGATGGGCCTAAAGACAGTTGGAATAAAAAAACTAGTACATTAATTGCGATTAACGACCATGTAAGAATTGGTGTTCTCGATGATGGGTTTTCATCTGCAAAAGGGAAAAAAATCATTTTACTGACACCAATGAACTAATAAATTGCTCAGTCACTTTTTCCCAAGTGTAATCTACTGAGGTCTTAAAAACTTTCTTACGATCACATGCTATGGCATTATTTACTGCTTCTAAGAGATTATCTTTGGTAAGACACCCATTAACTCCCTCTATGACAATGTCTTTTGGGCCTGTAACATTAAATCCTGCCAGAGGGGTACCGCAAGCTAAAGATTCAATTAAAACTATTCCAAAAGTGTCTGTTTTTGATGGAAAAACAAAACAGGCTGCATCTCTATAAATCTCAGCTAATTCTCTCCCTGATTTATAACCAAGAAATTTAACGTCTTTATATTTTTTTTGGTAAGACTTCAGTTTTGGCCCTCCTCCAACTACTACCTTCTGCATTTTTGTATCAAGTGTTAGAAATTCCTCAATATTTTTTTCAATTGCAACTCTTCCGACATAAAGTAAATAGTTACCTTTTCCACCCACATTGCTGGGAAAAAAAATCTTATCATCAAAACCCCTGCTCCAAAGAACCAAATCAGTAAAACCATCTTTTATTAATTCCTCTTTATGGCTCTTAGTGTTAACTAATGTCTTAGCAGCAGAATTATGAAACCATTTTAGCAGTCCTTTAGTCACATCCAAACCAATCCCAAATCGTTCATAAACATACTCTGGAAATTTTGTGTGAATCGCCGATGTGTAAGGAATATTTTGTTCAACACAAAAGTGCCTGGCAGTTACCCCTAGTGGACCCTCAACTGAAATGTGAATGAAATCAGGATTAATTTTTTTTATTTTTTTCTTTAAGTCCCAAAAATTCCATGCAATTGAAATTTCTGGATAGTTAGGTAATGGAAAGGTATGAAAGTGTCCTGGATGCAGAACTTCAACCAAAAAGTTTTTCCTCTTAAGGTGCTTTACAACAGTTGTCATAGTGGTAACTACTCCATTTACTTGAGGCTCCCAAGCATCTGTAATTATTAAGATTTTCTTCATAAACTTTTTATAATTTTAACTGTATTATTTTTATCAAACTCAATTAAAGAAAGTCCCTCATTTTCATCTTCTACTATGGCAGTGCAACTTTCTATCCAATCGCCTGTGTTTAAGTATGAGTAGTTATCAAATTTTCTAATTTCTGGTTTATGAATATGACCACACATCAAACCGTCATATCCTCCTCTTTTACATTCATTCTCTACAAGTTTCTGAAAATTACCTGCTTTGTTTACAATATTTTTAGTAAGTCTTTTTAAATATTTTGATAAGGGTCTGTTCAATGAAATTAGTCCATCGTAAATTATCCCACCTAATTTAGAGACCCATTTTGCATTTGAAGTAACTACATCGTACTGATCTCCATGAATTACAAGAATATTTCCATGGATTTTATTCTTTAAAACATAAGATTCAGATGGGCTAAAAGATTTTAGGGCTGAAATAATACCCTTATAAGGATAATCACCTTCTCCAAGAGATTTTGTTAGAGCCTCATCTCTGAGTGGGTCATCATGATTTCCAGAGATATACTTAATTTTGGTCCCAGACCTTTGAAGTGAAATTAATTTATCAAGAATGATCTGATGTGATTTTGGCCAAAAGAAATTTTCTTTCATGGACCATAGGTCCACTATATCGCCAACTAAAAAAATTCTTTCTGCTTCTATATTATCCAGAAAGGTTTTAAGCCTATCGCTCTGACACCCATTAAACCCTAAATGTATATCTGATAGAAAGACTGTCTTGTATTTATTACTATTAACCATGTAGGATTATTTTAATCTATGTCACTCAAACACAAAGAAGAAATTACTATTTGGGCCTTTAAAGATGGAAAAAAAGGTCATGAAAAGCAAATTGAAGCATTAATTCATGAATTAAGTAAAAGAAAAAAGGTAAATACAACTGACATTGATTGTTCAACAAATTTTAAGGATTGGCCAAAAAATATAACAGTTACTCCAAATATCTTGGTTGCGGCAGGTAATAAAACACATCATTTTATGCTTCAAGTTAAAGACAGACTTAAGACTCCAAAAACAATTGTTTTAATGAGACCATCTTTCAAACCTACACAATTATTTGATTGTGCGATAGTTCCTGAGAATGATAGGTATTTACTTTATACGCCAAAAAATGTTTTACGGTCAAAAGGAGTATTGTGCAAATACTTTGATAAAGAACCCATTTTAGGTAACGGCACTATACTTATAGGTGGAAATAGCCGTCATTTTTCTTTTAGTCAGAAGTTAGTATCACAGCAATTGAAGCTAATTTTAGATAAATTCCCAAAAATCCAATGGAAGGTATCGACATCGCCAAGATCGCCAAATTTTAAAATTCCTGATCATAACGGAAATGCTGAATTCTTTAATTGGATGGACGTTGAGAAGGATTGGTTATCAAATCAAATGTCTCAATCGGAATATATTATTGTAACGCCTGAAAGTGTCTCAGGAGTTTATGAAGCTTTATCTACAAATTCAAAAGTTTTAGTTATGCACCTTGATAAACGCCAAGCCCAGTACGGCCAAGTCCAAACCAAAGTAACCAAAAATATTGATTTTTTAAAAATGTCAGGTGAAATTGGATACATAAGCGTCATAAAGAAAGGGATATTTGGGAAATTAGATGACGTAAAGATTCACATGCCAAAAAAGAGAAAAATATTGAAAGAGTCAAAAAGAATTGTTGATATTTTAATGGAGATAATTTGAAAGTCGTACATTTATTTTCAAGTAAAGTTTTTGCTGGGCTAGAAAGACACATAGAGGAACTATCTTTTGAACAATCAAAAAATTTAGATGTTTTGGTAATCGGCGCTTCAAGATTCAAGAAGAATTTTAGAGGGCCCTATTTTGAGCTTAAGACAAATGAATGGCGCTATTCCCCCTTTTTAAGAAATAGAATCAATAAAGCACTTTCAAGTTTCAAACCAGATATAGTTCACACCCACGGGTATAAAATGACAGATTTAATATCAAAAAATTTATCGAATGATTACATTCACTGCTCAACAATTCATGGAACCAAGAAAAAAATCAAAGCATTTGAGCAATCCGACTTCATTTTTGCAGCAAGCAATGCTTCTCTTAAAAAAACAACTCAAAAATCAATGGTCCTTGAAAATTGGGTATGTGAAGACAGATTTAGAAATTTTAAAAAGAAACAACCCAAAAAGTTTATTTTTATCGGAAGACTTGAAGTTGTTAAGAACCCGATGAGGCTGCTAAAAGCTTGGTTAAATTGTAGTGCGATTCTTGATATTTACGGTGAGGGTCCCCTTAAAAAAAAGATGCAATCATATATAGAGGAAAACCACTTATCAAACAGGGTGACGATGATGGGACAACAAGACGATATTTATAAAGCCTTTCAAGATGCTAGTTCTCTCTTAATACCGTCTGATCGAGAAGGATCACCTAAGGTTTTATTTGAATCTCTATATTGCAATGTTCCTGTATTATCAACAAAAGCTGGAATTATGAGTGACTTGCTTCCGATTTCATGTTTATCAGAAACTGATGATATTTCTTTCACAAAGCTTGTAAAAAAATGGGTCAATCAAACAGATAAATTATATGAATCTCAAAAACTTCTTTATCAAAAGGTTAAATTAAAAAATGTTTTAACAGCACAAGAAAAAGAAGTACGAAACGTATATCAGTCTCTTTTATCTAAAGCATCAAAATAATAAGCGATAGTTTTTTCATGCATTAGATCTGATGTTAGGTATACGTTGTTAGGGACATCCTTTGATAAAATAATTTCTTTAACTTGGGTGGTAAGCATTTTGAAATTATTAAACTCTACCTTTCCTTTTGGATAGAATAAATCTAAGACTTCTCCAGCTCCTCCTCTGTTCCACCCGCAAATTTTTTTATTCATCATGGCAGCTTCCAATAATGTTCTTCCGAAGGGTTCAGGCTTGGATGAGAGATTAAAGACTATATCAGAAAGAAAATAAATCTCACGAATGTCATCGACTGCATTGTAAAAATATACTCTTTTCTGGAGATTATAATTTGAAATTAGTAAGTCTAATTTTCTCTTGAACTTTGGTTTTGCATCTTTGTAAGGGCCTACAATTATGCCAGCATAGTCTGATGAAAGTTCTGATAGTAATTTTAAAAATGATTCTTGGCCTTTCCATGAAGAAAGTCTTCCTGGAAAAGAAAGAATTTTTTTATTTCTTAAAGAAGGAAACTTTGTAAAAAAGCTTTCTAAGTAAGAATCTTTTGGTCTAAATTTAGAGGTGAAATATTCTTTATCAGAACCACGATAAATTAATTTGGGTGGTGATTTTAAATGTCTTTCATAATTTTCATTAATATATTTTTCAACGGTTTTAGAAATAGCTATCACATTGTCAAAGCTTGCCATGATACGGCTATAAAAAGGTGTACTGTAAAGACCATGGAAGGTTGAGAAAATAATTGGCCTTGGATTTTTAATAAAGAATTTTGAAAGTTGTAATACCCAGGCAGGAATTCTTGATCTGATATGAACAATATCTGGTGAAATTTGATTTATGATGTTTGCAAGTTTTTTAGCTTGCATCAATGTTAAGAAACTTTTTTTAGATACCTGTAAATGAATGTGTTCTCCACCATCTTCAACTAAATTTTTAACTTGCCTACCACCATTTGAAATGACATAAGAATTGTGTCCTTTATCAACAAGATATTTGTTAAAATCCAATACTCCTCTTTCAACTCCTCCTGTATTTAAGGAAGGCAATATTTGAACAATCTTCAGTTTACGCATCTAAAGAGTTTACTCTGATTCTGCCGTAGTTGGTGCTTTCAAAATTTAAGTTTAATTTGGTCAATGTTTGACTAACTAATGAGATCATTTTATCTGAATTTCCACAAATTATGATCAAGGGAATAGATTCTTGATTCGTCAATATAAAATCCTCAACTACTTGCTGAACCTCATAGTGTCTTACCCCATGGAGATCAAGGGTCATTAGTTGATTTTCAAGGAAAATTTTCAAAGGTAATGCTATTTATAGATTAAAATTATCTCGTCACCATTTGAGTTTTTATATGCTCTGGCCATTGCAGGCGTATTGAAAACCATTGCAGAATTTCCACTTCCATCCAAAACAATTACACCAGCATCTGCATCGATGGATTTAAGTTCAGAAATTACATTACTAGCAGCTTCCAGCACAGATATATTTCTATTTAAATGCCTACTGCAAATTTCTTTTGCAACATTATATCTAATGAAAAATTCTCCGTGGCCCGTTCCAGAAACTCCACAACCTGGAGTGGCCCATGTTCCTGCTCCGATAATTGGAGAGTCTCCAATCCTTCCTTTTAGCTTGTTTGTCATTCCCCCAGTTGAAGTTCCTGCAGTTATAATTCCATTTATATCGATTGCTACTACCCCCACGGTTCCTAATTTGTTTTGTTTTGATTGAACGTTCTCTAATCTTTTAAGATTTTTTTCTGAATGGAAATATGATTCATCAACAAGTTCGATCCCCCCATCTTTAGCAATTAATTCTGCGCCATCACCACTAAACATTACATGTGGTGTATTTTCCATAACATATTTAGCCAATGTGATAGGGTTTTTTACCTTTCTGACTCCTGCCACAGCTCCAGCATTATGATCTTTACTTTGCATAATTGATGCATCTAGCTCTTGAATAGCATCTGCATTGTAAACCGCACCTTTACCAGCATTAAACAAAGAGTTATCCTCCAAGATTCTTATAGATGCTTCGACTGCACTAACACTTGATCCATTATTTTCCAGAATCTTATAACCCACATAAAGTGCATCTTTAAGCCCATTTTTAATTCCTTCAATCTCACTTTCAGGCATACCTGAAAACCAGCCTGCGCCACCGTGTATTACAATTGCAATATTATCGTTATTTTCTTTTGCGTTTAATTCAAAACAACAAAGAAAAATAAAACCAATTAGATATTTAATTATCGCTCTCATAATATGCAATATAGTCTATTATTAATTTTTTTACATCTGGACAGTTCTCTCTAGCTGAACAATATTCCAAACTGTTTGGATTTCCAGGGAAATTTCCTCCCACTGCTACATTAATCAAGCCATGAAATTGTTCAACAAATGGGTTAGGTTCTATTGATGGCAAATCATCAAAGTAAATTCTAAATACCTCTAAATTATTTAAAAGCCACACAACAGATTCTTCTGTCCAAATTATACTAATAATATTATGGTCATCAGGGTTAGTAAGTTTTGAGAGTTGCGATAGAAAAGTTGTTTTACTTTCATATCTGTGAAAATCATGGCCATAGTGAATAGTTGTAATGAGCTCATCAGACGCATTATTTCTTGTTTCCACTAAATCTATTTCACCACTGGCTGGCCAGTATCCATATCTATTTCTTTCTGGTAGTAACCAAATCGCCGGCCAAACCCCCGTTAATTCTGGGACAGAGAAAGAAACATCAATTCGACCAAAATGAAACAAAAATTTTTCTGATGTGTTAATCCTTGCACTTTCATAGCCGATGTTTTCTTTGAATGTAGGAATGATAAATAAACAACCATTAACTACATATATATTTTCTGAGTTGTCTACATATAACTGCTCCTCATTATTTCCCCAACCGGGAATGTCATATAATGACCCATCCCCATACATATAATTCCAATTATCTTGATTAAGATCATTTGATGAAAAATCATCACTCCACTTCAATGTAAAACCATCATAACTCTGGGGTTCTTTGTTAGGGCAAGAATTAAATGATATTGGGTTTTCAGGCCTCAAAAACTCACTCGTATCATCATAATATGTGCTTCCCATACAAGCCGAGAGAATAATCACATTCAAAAGCAAATTAATGTGTGTAATTAATCCATATTTCATAAGCTTTTTGGTCTTTATTTAAAATGACATTTTGTTGACATTCTTATGTGTCAAAATTATAGTTTCAGTTATCTCATATTAACAATTGAGGGGAGTTAATGAAAATAGTTGAAAAATTAGTACGTGCGCTGATGATATTAGCGCTAGCGTTACCTTTTTATGCCCAAGAATCTGACGACGAAGAGGAAGGGATTGAAGTAGTTATAACGACTGCTGCAAAAACTGAGAAAGATATTTTAAATACTTCTCAAGCAGTAAGTGCACTTTCCGGTGATGAAATTGTTCAATTAGGTCTTACAAGTATTAAAGATCTAAACAATATGGTTCCGGGATTGTACGTTCAAGGAGCAGTTGGTCCAGCAGGTGAACATAATTCACCAGTTATTACACTTCGTGGTGTTAGAACCTCAAACGTAACAGAACTTGGTGATCCAGCTGTGGGTACTCACGTTGACGGAATTTATGTAACTAGAGGACAAGCAGCAAATGCATTAATGTTTGACGTGGAAAGAGTTGAATTATCAAGAGGTCCACAAGGAACTCTTTTTGGAGCTAATTCTGTTGTGGGAACATTAAACATTGTTACTGCAAAACCTAACTTTGATATTCAAGGTGGTTCACTGACACTAAATTCAGGAAGATATAATGAAGCTGGAGTGCAAGCTCACTACAATCTTCCTGTAAGCGATAACTTAGCCCTAAGATTTTCATATAGTCAGCAAAATAAGGATTCATACTTAACCGGATATTATTCTGGATCACAACTTGACTGGAGAGCTCTTCCACAAAATATTAGAGATCAATTTACAACTATAAGTGGTCAATCAGAGAAAACATTCTTAGATGATTATGCATGGTATCTAGGTTGCCAGGTTTGGCAAGATGGATGCTGGGCTGATCCAGGTTGGCAATTCTCCCTTCCTTATAATGAAGTTTTAGCGGATCCAAAAGATTTCTACAACAACGTTGATAATATGGCTTGGAGAGGGAGTGCCACTTATAAATTTGACGATGATGTTTCAACTCTTAATTTCCAGTACGAACAATTTCAAGATAATGGTGCTGGTTCCGTAGGTGCTCCTGCATGTGAATTAATGAGAAACAGGACAGGTACTTTAGTTGGGGATCCAGCGGTATATACAAAAAATACATGTACAGATATTTTAGGTTCTGAAAATAGATATCAGGCATATGTAAACGTTCCTGGTGAAGCTAATTTAGATATTGAATCATTCAGAGCAATATTCAAATCAAAATTAGGTGATCTTGATTTAACTATTAATTATGGATATCAAGGGCTTCAACAAGCATCACAGTATGATATAGATCAGGGATATAACTATGCATACGGAATGTCCTTTAACTGGAATGACCTTGACGTAACTACTAACGTACTTGATGCATTTGTAACTGGCACAACAGATAACTTAGCTTATGTTGTGGGTGCATTTGTTTTCAATGAAGATATGTATGCACTAGCTAATTTCCACGCAGATCTACAAGGTACAACTTATTTTTGGCAACCAAAGAGAGTTAAAGATCACTTTGCACTATATGGTCAAGGCACATATCAGTTAAATGACGATCTGTTTTTTACATTTGGTGGAAGATTTAATTATGACGAAAGATCAGATACAGGTGGAAGAAATCTAGACTGTTCGCAGTGGGTTGGATGTCACCCTACTACAGAACTATGGGGTAACAGATTTGCAGCCTATCCAAACATAAATTCCTATGACTTTGATTTCTGGGTTGATTATGGCAAGCAAGTTGATGGTGTCGATTGTGTGGCACCTGCAATAGGTTGTGCAACAGTTCAGACAGAAAATGATGTTACTGAATCATGGGAGAATTTTTCATGGAGAATTGGACTTGATTGGGATATGAGTGATCAAGCATTCATGTACACATACCTTGCGACTGCATATAAAACTGGAAGTTTAGGTGATGTTTACGTTAGACCTTCAAATTCTACAGGAACAGCAGGTGAAAGAGTTTCACTAGCCTATGATCCTGAATATGTAACAACATTCGAATGGGGCGTTAAGGGTAAAAACGAGGCAAATACATTAAATGCCTCTTTCAATGTATTCTTCACTGAATATGATGGAAAGCAATTTACTGGAAACCTACCGGTGGATACTGTATTGACTCCGGTGTATGTTGGAAACCCTAATGATCCTAACTTTGGACAAACCATTCTTGAAGAACAAGGTGTCACAATATGGACAACTGAAAACTTTGGAGTTCAAGAAATCTTTGGTGCAGAGTTTGAGTACACATGGCTTCCTTATGATGGTGGAAGAGTATCAGGTTTTGTAACAAGTTATCACTCAGAAATTACCGAAGATTTTGTAACCATGTGGAGATATGGACAAGATTATCTATTTGCAAGAGATTATGCAGCTTCAATTGATGCAAATAATCCAAATAACTTCGTAAACCTTAGGGGTAACGAAGCTCCATATACTCCAAGACTCTCATTATCTATACGTGGAGAGCATACATATAGGTTTGGTAATGGAATGGAATTAAAGCCTGGCTTTAGTTACAGATGGGAAGATTCATCTTACACATCAATCTGGAACGCTGACAAGCATATAAATGATGAAGGTGGATTTGATGGTCCAGGTTACTTTGCTCAGCCAATTGAGACCTTTTCTGATAGACGTCCAGCATGGGAAATGTGGGATTACTTCCTAACATTAGATTCGAAGCAAGGATGGTATTTACAAGGGTATTCCTATAATGCAAATAGTGAGATTGTTCCTTATGCATTGTGGATTGAAGCAGGATTCCCAAGAGGATCATATTCAGCCCCTGCGCAGAAAGGTATAAGATTTGGATACTATTGGTAATCGATAAATTCCTGTAATATAAAAGGAGGGTTCGCCCTCCTTTTTTTTATGAATACACCAGATATTTCAGACCATTATCCAAACCTGCCATATTTAAATGGTTTTATATCTTATGGACAGATACACAGATTAGCAGGAGAACTACAAACTGTTTATTGTCCTGATGATAACTCAAAGGTTAAATCACTATTGCAGTCCAATGGAACAGGGAAAGTCCTTTTCATTGATGGTCAAGCCTCTAACAAGGTTGCGCTTTTAGGGGATATTCTTGCAACAAAAGCAATTAAGAATAATTGGTTGGGTATAATTGTAAATGGCTGTGTGAGGGACGTTGAGATCTTAAGAGAGCTTCCATTATGTATTTTTGCCTTGGGAGCTTGCCCAAAAAAAAGCTCTAAAGAAGATAGAGGTGAAGTGGGTGTACCCCTCAAAATTCAAGGCATAAATATAAATAACGGTTATTGGGTTTACGGTGATCTCAATGGGATCTTAATTTCTAAAAATGAACTGAGCCTCTAGTTACACCTAAATAACTTACCAGTTTTATTCTTAGCAAAATTAATACTTCTCAACTCCACATCCAATGGACCCTCTGACATAAGTATAAAAGGGATGTTTACTTTTGATAGGTCAACCCCTTGATCTACAAGACAGCTTAATGGAATACTGTAATCACTAAATTCATTCGATTCAGAAAAATAATTTGATAGATCTAATGTGGCCATGCAATCAAACCCGCACATAAAAATAAAATACATTGGTTTTTCTTTGTCTAAAAATCTAGCTTTAATATTAAGGAAGCCACCCTCAAGATTATTTAAGTTAAGAATGCTTTGAGAGATAATTATTAAGCTATTTGGAAACTGACTATTTTCAAGAACCACCTTTAATGTGTCATCTTGTTTTTCTACATCAATAAGCTCAGTTGAAACTACACCTGATTGGGATATGGTCTGGCCTGACAATATTTGAATTTGTTGAAGGTTGTTTTCTTGTATATATCCAAGAAAACCCTCTGAAATAGCTCCATTTAATAAGCTTAATTCGCTAAGTTCTAAAAAGGATTGGTCCAATTCTTCATTGAAAAAACTAAGATTGGTGGAACTCTCATAGTTAAGACCATAATCAAATGGAAATAAAGGATCGCTTGCAGAATCGTAAAAGTTTAAATTGGCTTGAAATGGATTTTTAGGCCAACTAAATGGCAGCTTACCAATAAAATCATAATTGATATTATTATTACCCTTTTTAAAAATAACATCAGTCATTCCTCTTGATTCTGTACCAGGCAACCAGGCTGCAATAAATGCCTCAGAAAGATTTAATTCTTTGGTCATCCATAGAGGTCGTCCTGAAAAGAATATTGATACTGCTGGAATGCCTTTAGTTTTTAGTTTTTTTAAAAAAACCTGTTGTCTTGTCTGGGCAAACCTAAGGTTTCTTCTATCACCAACACCTTCAGCATATGGTTGCTCACCATAAACAACTATTGCTGCATCATAAGATTCATTTATATTGTCTAAATTCTTAACATATGTAAGGTTTTCTTTGCCAACAATCTCTTGTACTGCTTGCAAGAATGTAATAGATCCTGGAAAGTCAGAATTTTCATTGTTAGTGCCCTGCCAATCAAGTGTCCAACCACCTGTTTGAGTTCTTAGCGAGTCTGCATCTTTACCTACTACTAAAATGTTTGCATCTCTTGAAAGTGGAAGGATATTATTATTGTTTTTAAGCAAGACCATTGACTCTCGCACTGCTTGTCTTGCCACATCTCGATTTTTTTGAGTACCAACCTTAGAAAACATTGTGCTGTCTGGCCTTCTACCATCGAACATTCCTAAACGTTCTTTTACAAGCAGGATGCGTCTGACAGCATCATCTAGTCTCTCTAAAGTTATTTCACCAGATTTAACTTGTCTAAGTGTATTTCTGTACAAATCCTTCCAATTCTCTGGGACCATAAACATGTCGACACCCGCATTAAAAGATTCAGCACAATTTGCATTTGAACATCCTGGCACTTGTCCATGACCATTCCAGTCCCCCACCACAAATCCATCAAAATTCATCTGATTCTTGAGGACCTCTGTGAGAATATAATAGTTGCCATGAATTTTTGATCCATTCCATGAATTAAAACTTGCCATTACTGTTTGGATACAATTATCTAAGGCACCAAAATACGATGTTCCGTGGATTTCTTTTAATGCTTCCTCTGTAGTTTTAGTATCTCCTTGATCTCGACCTAAAAATGTCCCTCCATCTCCTAAAAAATGTTTTGCAGTACCTATTATTTTTTTATCTGAAAGGAATTCTTCATCTTTACCTTGTAGTCCCTCTATAAAAGCATTACCTAAGACTGTAACAAGATCGGGGCTCTCAGAGTAACCCTCATAGGTTCTACCCCACCTATAGTCTTGAGGTACGGTTACAGTTGGAGCAAAAGTCCAAAAAAGGCCAGTTGCAAGGACTTCTTCTGCAACAGCAGACCCTATCTCTTTAAGGAGATGTGGATTCTGTGATGCCCCAAGACCAATGTTGTGTGGGTAAATTGTTGCTCCAAAAACATTACTATGTCCATGAACTGCATCTGTACCCCAAAGAACAGGAATATTTGCTCCTCCTCGTTCAACAGAATTATTATAAAAATCTTGAGCTAACTCTTTCCATTCATTAGGTGACGATCTAAGTTTACCGTTAGGTGAGGTATTCCCACCATTTAAGATCCCACCGAGTGGATACTTTTTTAAATCTGAAGGTTTAATAAAATCAAGGTCAGCCATTATTACCTGCCCGACTTTTTCATCAACTGTCATTCCAGAAAGGATTTTTTGAACCTTATCTACATCACCAGTTGGGCAAAAATTTTCTCTTGTCCAGTCCACTGCATGCGATAAAAAATTTACAAATAGAAACGTAAAAATAAAAACTTTTTTCATAATTATCTCCTTTGGCCCAAGCAGATGTATAAAATCAATACACGGTTACTGTTATATCAATATTTTATTAAAAAGCGCCATCAAAATATACATATATCCCGGCAATAACGACAAGAATTGCGGTGGAACCAAAGTTAAATAACTTTGAGGTTTTGAAATCATTTGAATCTAACTTGAAAACCTTGTCATTTTCATTCTTTGGTGAAAGTAATGTGCTTACTATAAATGCAAGGGCAAATGATATAGCCATCTGATGCATAAAAGGCTCAATTAGAGATTCACTTGTATTTGCTACATAAAGTTTCATTACAATCCCGGCTATCAAAGCTACAAATGAGCCCCACAAAACTGAACTTGATGTTGATTGTTTGAAAAAAATTGCCGATAAAAATACAAATAATATTACGGGACTAAATAATCCCATATATTCTTGAACATACTGAAAAGCAGAATCAAGGCTACCTAAGAATATTGGGGCAACTACTATTGACGCTATAAGACCAATTACACTGACTACTCTTCCAACAAAAACCAACTTGTCATCTTCAACATCATTATAATTTCGGTAAATGTCCATAGTAAAAATTGTACTTAAACTATTTGATAACGAAGCCAGCGAAGAAACTATAGCTGCTACCAAAGCAGCAAATGTCAAACCTAAAATTCCATTAGGCAGCAATGAAAGCATTGTAGGATATGCTCTTGACCTATCTCCTTCTAGTGAATCGATTACATTGCCCTCTAACGCAACTGCTATTAGACCAGGGAGTACTACAACAACAGGCATTAGCAACTTCAAGAAACCTGCAAACATGAGACCATTTTGTGCTTCATTTAAGCTTTTACCTCCAAGAGCTCTTTGGGTGATGTATTGGTTTGTTCCCCAATAATAAAAGTGTGCTATCCACATACCACCAATTAATACCCAAATACCAGGAAGTTTTACATAGTTACTGTACGCCTCAGGATTCTCTGCTTTTGAAACATAAGGCAGCAAGGCGTCAAATTTTTGCGGATACTCACTTAATAGAATACTAAATCCTTCAACAACTCCATTACCATCAGATATTGCGTTGAGACCCACATATGAAACAAATAATCCAGCAAAAATTAATAGTGTTACTTGAATTATATCTGTAAAAGCTACTGCTTTAAGTCCTCCGTAAAGTGAATAAGCTAATGATAGTGCTCCAAGAAGTATCATAGATACTATTAAATCCAATCCAGTTAAATTATTAACTGCTTTAGCTCCTAGCCATAGAATAGTTGGCAAGATTACCATTACATACATTATCAACATTAGAATTGCCAATAGAGTGCTAACATTTTGATCATATCTTTGTGATAAAAGCTGAGGCATTGTGAAAACTTTCTGTTTTAGATAAACAGGAAGTAAGAACTTTCCTACGACTATCAAAGCTATAGCAGCGGTCCACTCATAGGTCGCGATAGCTATTCCCATTGCATAAGCGTCACCATTCATCCCAATAATTTGATCAGCTGCAATATTAGCTGCTATCAAGGATGTTCCAATAGCCCACCATGGAAGGGATCGCCCAGCTAAAAAATAATCTTCTGCAGTTTTTTTCTCACCTTTTTTGGTTAAAGAAATATATGTTGCTATTCCAACAAGAACAATGGCATAGATGCCAACGATAAAGTAGTCCAGACTATTCATGAAGCCTCCTCACAATTGAATAATTTAGATTGCCATACAAAGGTGTATGTTCTTTTGTTATTAAATGAATTGAGGTATCTGTGAGGATTTTTCTATGATGTTGGGAGTGGTGTTCATTAAATTCTGAAATTAATAATTCCACCGCTCCAAGTTTTTGCATCCTTCGCATCAAGGCTCCGGCAAAATAAATTCCTCCTACAGCCATAACAGTTAGGTTCAAATCTGCAAGCACTCTACCAAGACATTTGCAAAAATTATCAATTACAAAAGTTGCAGTCTTATCTAAATTATAAGCATCGACAATTTGTTCAGATGATAATGAAATACCACTGATGCTTTTGTAGATTTTTTGTATACCGGTCCCTGACAAATAATTCTCAAGGACTTTAAAATCTGAGGTATTCTGAATTTGAAATTGTTGATTTAAATAATTATTGAAACTTTTTGTATTGCCAAGTTCAGTTGCAAATACGTAAGGGATCTGATTTATATGTCTTAGTATTGATACACCAAGACCAGTGCCAGGCCCTATTGCTATGCTCGTTTTTTTTGGTTCTCTATTTCCTCCCTTTAGTAAAATAAAATCGTCTTGGTTTAGGAGCGGTAGGCAATAACCAATAGACTCCCAATCATTGAGCATATCGCACCTATTAACCTTAAACGTATTTTGAATTACATTACCATCAAGTTCTAATGATCTATTTGTCATTGAGACAACATTATCATGTCTTGGTCCCGCTGCTGAAAATATGATTTCGTTTAAGTTCTCATCTTTTGTGTAATCCTTTATTACGTTAAAGATTTCTTCATTTGAACTTACTTTGGTTTTTGATACATCAATAATAGACAGATCTTTTGCATCCCCAATACCAGCTCGTAAGTTTGTGCCGCCCAGATCAAGAAGTAGTTTTTTTCTAATCAATTTGCTCACCAAGATTTGTAAAGTATATTAAATTTATTGGTCTAACTATAGTGGAAACAAATATTAAAATTTAGATTTTAAAATTTCCTTCCAAAGCTGTACTACTCCAAATATAAAATTTACTCTTAAGTTACGAATGAGGGATCTGTTTAATAACTAATTATGGATTGGAAAAATAAAGTTATTTATCAAATTTACCCAAGAAGCTTCTTTGATTCATCAGGAAGTGGTATTGGTGATATAGAGGGAATAATTCAAAAAGTTGACTATCTTAAAAGTTTATCTGTTGATTACATCTGGGTTTCGCCCTTCTTCAAATCGCCTCAAAAAGATTTTGGCTACGATGTATCAAGCTATAGGGAGGTTGATCCAATATTTGGATCAAATGATGATCTAAAAAGATTAGTTGATGTTTGTCACAAAAATGATTTAAAAGTCATCATTGACTTGGTCTTGAGTCATACATCTGATGAGCATCCGTGGTTTAAGCAAAGTGAAAATAAGGCAAATAATTTTGATGATTGGTATGTATGGTGTGAAGGCGATTTTAACCAACCTCCAAATAATTGGTTATCTGTTTTTGGTGGGTCCTCATGGAAGTGGTCAACTAATAGAGGTGCATATTATCTTCATAATTTTCTGGAATCTCAGCCAGATCTAAATTTTCATAATATTGAAGTCCAGAAACAAATGCTTGAAGAAATTAAATTTTGGTTAGATTTTGGGATAGATGGTTTTAGATTTGATGTAATTAATTTTCTATTTCATGATAAAAATTTTAGAGATAACCCTTTGAAAGATCCAAAAGATGTGAGGCCTCTGGGTTTTAATAAAGGCAACCCTTATGGTCTTCAAATACACAAATACGATAATACACGACCAGAAACGGAAGACTATATTAAAAAAATTAGATCTTTGTTAAATAGATATAATGCTATTTCTATTGGTGAAATAGTTGCTGATGAGCCAATGGATGTTATAGCAAGGTATGCCAAAACAAATTCTTTACATATGGCATATTGCTTTGAATTTTTATCAGATGATTTTCAGCTTGATAAAGTTGATGAAGTTGTAAATTTATTCTTTAAGAAAAATAAGGAGTCATGGCCATGCTGGTCTTTTAGTAATCACGATGCAAAAAGAATAGTTTCTAGAGCAAACATGAATTCAAAAAAAATTATGAAAAAACTTTTAGAGTTAAAGGGGAATATTTGTATATACCAGGGGGAGGAACTTGGGCTACCTGAAACAATTGTAGACTTTGACGATATACAAGACCCCTTTGGGAAATCATTTTGGCCTGAATTTAAAGGGCGTGATGGGTGTAGAACACCTATGCCATGGGATTCAAATTTATCATACTTAGGATTTTCAAACTCAATGCCCTGGTTAAAACATAACGAGAACTACAAAAACTTATCTGTTAATTTGCAAGAAAAAGATCCTCATTCGATGCTTAACTATACAAAAAAGTTGATACTCGAAAGAAAGAAGTTTTTTTAAATTGCTGCCTAGACTTAAACAGAATAGAAGTTGGGCCATTTATTCTGAGGGAGTCAAGCTAGGCAGCGAGACTGAATTGGATATATTACATGAAAAAATATAAAAAAATAGATTTTTTATGTAAAAAGAGTATTTTTGTAAACTTTTTTGTCATTTTTACCTAAATATCTCAATTTTTATAGGGTAAATGTGCGTAATAAGCTGAGTTTAAGGTTTTGATTATTTGGCATATAATTATCTCGTGTCTATTTGGTTCAAGGATTATAAAATTAGTGATTTTAAAGATTCATCTGTAAATATAGATGAGCATTTAGGAATTGAATTTCTTGAGATTGGCAAAGATTATTTTAAATCAAGAATGCCTGTAGATAGTCGAACTAAACAACCCCTTGGTTTGTTGCATGGAGGTGCTTCTTGTGTTCTTGCAGAAAGCACAGCAAGTTTCGCTGCATTCCTTACTATTGATCCAACCAAAAAAACAGTAGTAGGCCTAAGCTTAACAGCAAACCATATTCGAACAGCGACATCTGGCCATGTTTTTGCTTGTGCTAAGGCAATACATATTGGTAAATCAACTTCTGTCTGGGATGTAGAAATTACTAATGATACAGATGAACTGATATCAAAAATAACATTTACTGCTATGCATAAAGAGCTCAAGAAAAAAAATTCCATCTAAAAAGTAGAAAAAATGCCAAAATAATGCTACTTTCGAGCTATGAAAAGACTAATTTTTACATCTCTCGTTACATTTGCATTCTTTTTTGAGGCTCAAGAAGATAGCGACTATGAAGAAGTAGTGGTTACTGCCAATAAAAAAGAAGAAACCGTTCAAGAAATTCCAATGAACATTTCTGTGATATCTGAAGGGGATATTGAAGAAAGAGGAATTACTACACCAGAAGATTTTCTAAGGACATTAGCTGGGGTAACTACTCCTGGTGGTTCAAGATTTTTTACCTTCCGAGGACTAAATACAAGTTCAGCCCAAAGATCTGCTGGCACATCGGCAACTTATGTTGATGAAATAAAAGCCGGTAATATGAATATCTTTGATATCCAAAGGATTGAGGTTTTAAGAGGTCCGCAGGGAACTTTGTATGGTTCCAATGCCATTGGTGGAACAATTAGGTATATTACAAATAAGCCTAATCCAGACGCATTTGAATCCAGCTTCTCAGTTGAATATGGCTCCAAAGTTTATGCTGAAGAAGACATAAGCAACTACAACGCAATGGTTAATGTGCCTCTTACTGAAGGTGTTGCTTTGAGAGCAGTTTTTTCATCTATGGTTGATCCTGGGATATACCAAAATGTTATGACAGGGAAAAAAGGTGTTGGAACACAAAATGACGATTTAATGAGACTAACACTTGGCTTCAATTTTGATAGAGTTAATGGGTTTATTAGATATAACGTTGTTGACAGAGTGGATGTTGGCATGAAAGAAAAGGGTAATGGCGATAAACCAGGTAATGCAGATTTAGTTGTAGCAGGTTGTGATACAGACGGTGCTGGTTGGTGGTACAACTGGGATGGTTATGAAAATTGTGCTAGGGTTGCCGGACTTTCTGCAGATTTAGCAGATTATACAAGCCTTCCTGGACTATCAAGCTATAACCCTTTATTGGCATTTGCTGACTTCTCAGATGAAATCCATAGAGTAAAAACTAAAGTAATTAGCTCAACGGTTAACTATTCTGGAGATTCATTTAACATTACTGCTATTGCTGCGAAGTACGAAACTAGGGAAGATTCAGACACAGAGTGGAGTCGAATAGATATGGATGACCTTTATGCAGCCCCATTAGTAGTAGGTTCAGATAGAGAAGAAACAAGCTTTGAACTTAGAGCATCCTCCAATCCGGGAGATTTTGAATGGACTGTTGGGTATTTTTATGAGGACTCAAGCGGCAAACCTAATCAAATAGTTGAAAATCAATATGGCCCAAGTGCTGATGCATTTGATTACATTGTTGGGATTATTGGTGTCCCTGGTTACGATGGTAGCGCCTATTGCCCACCTTATTGTAATGACGTGGATGGTTACCCATACATGTATTATGGAAGTTGGAGATACCATGACAATTCCAGAGAGGAATCTTTCTTTGGGCAGATATCTTATAATTGGAATGATTTTACATTCTCCTATGGTTTAAGAAGATATATGCTTGACGATAGTTACAGAGGATCTGAGTTTGGACTCTTCTACGTTGGCGATAACTTTGGGTGTGATAATAATGGAGATGGTGTCGGTGACTTTGCAGATGGTGTTACTTGTACAGAACTATCAGGTGCTGAGTCAGACACTAGACCGAAGTTTACAGCTTCGTATACTCCAAATGATAACTTAACAGTATTTGCAGTAAGCTCTGCTGGTTACAGACCTGGGGGTAATAATGCTGCATTGCCTTATTTCTGCGCCAATGATCCTGAAGCATCCTCATTTGAAAGAAGATATACCTCTGATAATGCTCAGAATACAGAGTTTGGTTTCAAATATCGACAGCAAGGCCTATCTTTAAATGCAACTTATTTCAGTATCGACTGGCAAGACATACAAATTGGTATTGCACCGGCATGTGGTTGGTCATTTACTTATAATGGTGGTCAAGCTGAAACGTCAGGACTAGAGCTCGATTTTAGTTACGACCTTGGAAACAATCTTTATCTTGATTTTGCGGGAGCATTTATGAGCGCAGAAACTACTGTACCGTTAGAGAGTTTTGGTGCTGAAGCTGGGGATAGTCTTCCTGGAACTGTTGAATCTCAATTCAATGTTGGGCTTGCTTATGAAACATTAGTAATGAGTTACCCTGTTTTTGCAAGGGTTGACCTTCTTTCTTATGGGGAAAGTTATGCAACTTTTGCTGAGTCAAATGACATGATGGCTCCAGAATATAATAAATTGAATTTCAACTCTGGCGTTAATTTTGGTCAATCAGCAATAAACTTTTCGGTTGATAATTTAACTGATGAGAGAACGGAGGCATTTAGATATGCAGTTGATTCACCGAGTTATAGACCTAGAGATTATGTTCAATGGATTCCACCAAGATCTGTGAGCATTAAATACTCTTATAAATTCTAATAATTAAGGGCGGGGAAACCCGCCCTTGCATTATGCGATTGCCTTTATATCTTTTTTTAATTTCTTTATTTATAAATTCAGACAAACTTTGTGAATATGATTCAACCGAAGAAGAGGTATCTCCAGTTCAGATTACAGGTAAAAAGAGATCAGATCTCTTGCCTCCTATTGAAATAACAGATTATGACGAAAGAGTTGAGTTTCAAGGCTCTTTAGGCACTCCTGCCGTTCACGAGGGTATAGATTACATTAATGAAGATAAATCAATTTTAGATGTTCCGGTATTGTCAGCATATGATGGAAAGATCGTTTACATAAGATCTGGTTGTCCAGAATCAGACCCGCTAAAAGAAAATGAAATTTTAAGAGAATGTGGCGCAGGATGGGGTAATCATATTGTGATTAAACACAATGAATTTTTTACAAGATACGCACACTTAAAACCTAAATCTATAATGGTGGAAATAGGACAACAAGTTAAGAGGTCAAGAGTTATTGGTTATATGGGCAATTCAGGAAGAAGTGATAAGAGACACCTACATTTTGAGATTGGATTTTTTAGTGGTGATTTTAGATCATGTGACTCTTCTCAATCATTTGATTTTGTTGTTGACCCTTTGGAATCAGGCTTTTGATTTAAACCGTATCTAAGTGGTGGAGCCAAGGGGGATCGAACCCCTGACCTCAACACTGCCAGTGTTGCGCTCTCCCAGCTGAGCTATGGCCCCAAATCGTGTTAATTTTATACGATCTTATCTAAAAGCCAAAACATAATTAAAAACTTGAAAAATGACCATTTTTCTAGTTAAATAACTCTAATAAGAGGGGGATCTCAAAATGATTTCAAAATTAAAGTATTTAGTTTTACTACTCGCTGTCTCATTTGTATTTAATTCACAAGAGTCAGGGAGCAATAATGATGTAGAGGAAGTAGTAACGGTTGGTACACAAATCAAAGGCGCCAGAATAAACGAAGCTCTTCCAGTAACGGTAATAAGTGCAGAAGATATCGATGACCTCGGTGTTGATTCTGGAGATGATTTACTTTCAAGTTTACCTGAACAGGGCATAAACCAGTTTGGTGAAACTGGAGATACCGGTGGTATAAATGGTGCTAGAGGTGATGTTGGTTCTTATGATATAAGATCTCTTGGTACTGGTAATACTCTTGTACTCATTAATGGTCGAAGAATGGTTTCTGGGGCCAGCTATCAAACTGAAGAGATTGGTGGAAGTTTTGTTCCAGTAGAAAGTCCAAACACTCAAGTATTACCTCTTGGTCTTATCGAAAGAGTTGAAATTCTTCGGGATGGTGCTGCTGCATTGTACGGCTCTGATGCTGTTGCTGCTGTTGTAAATAATGTCTTGGATGCAGACTATCAAGGCTTTGAAATGAGAGTAAGATACAAAAATTTTGAACACTACAATAGAGATGATCACACTGTAACAATTAAATGGGGTGAATCATTCAATAACGGCAAAACAAGTATTACATCATATGCATCTTTTTACGACAGAGATAGAATTAGAGCTATCGAAGATGAAGTAATGGGATTTTGTGACAGAAACGTTTTTGATGCTTCACTAGGCGGAAGAACAGACTGTTCATCAAACTCAGCATGGGGCCAATTTGATATGTCTGGAAGAGCTAGCTATACAGATAGTTCTGGTGAGTTTTTAATTTACCCATCTAATGATCCAAGATGTCTATTACAGCTTGGGAATGGAGTTTGTGCTGCAAGTGATTCCTCAGGAAATATTCTTTATAACTGGTATGCTGATAAAGATTACCTTGGTGCTTTAGAAAGAAGAAATGTATTTACTTTTCTTAATCATGACATGGGGAATTCAAATGAAATGTATGTTGAATTTGGATACTATGATTCTGACTATACAGCAAGAAGAGAACAAGCAAGTGGACTTACTGCACAAAAATTTATTGTTCCATCAAGTCATCCTAATAACTTTACTGGCAAGACTCTCCAGTTAGATAACTATAGATTCAATGATTTTGGACCGAGAGAAACATCAAGTAAAAAGACTAATGTAAGAATGTTGCTTGGTTTTAGAGGTCAATTAGTTAGTGGTTGGGATTGGGATTCAGCCTATGTATTTAATGAAGAGCTTTCTGATAACACAATTTATAACAGAATTAATGCCACAGTAATGGATTCCTTGTTGCAAGCTGGTCTTTATAACCCATTTAATGGTGGTGGATACTTGGGTAGACTTGATTCAGATGGAGATCCTACTGCTTGGGGAGACTGGACACCAGGTGCCCCTGAAAGCATTATGGATTTAGCAAGAATTGATGTCATTAGAAATAATGGCAGAACCTTGAATACATTTGACTTCAAATTATCTAAACCGGATCTATTCAGCCTGCCAGGTGGTGACGTTAGTGCACTGATCGGTTTTGAGTGGAGAGGAGATAAGTTCTTTGATGATAGAGATGACAACCTTGACGGTACAAATGTTTACGTAAGACGTTCAAGCAATGGAAGATTAAGTTCCAGCCCATCTTATACATATCCGTACATTTCAAATGTAGTAGGCTCATCCCCTACTCCTGACAATGGTGGTGATAGAACAGTAAATTCAATATTTGTTGAATTAGGTGTGCCTGTTGTTGGTCCAGAAATGAATGTGCCGTTGGTACAAAGTTTCGATCTTCAAGCAGCCTGGAGAAATGAAGCTTACTCAGATTTTGAAGGTGAAGATGTGTCAAGATTCGCTTTCGGTTGGAGAGTTTCTGATGCCATCTTATTTAGAGGATCGTCTCAAGAAACATTTAGAGCTCCAAACCTTTACACAATAAATGAACTTACAGTTTCACGTGTTAATACAAGATATGACTGGGCAGCAGTCTACGTTGATAGAGCTGCGACAGCAGCTGGTCTAGGAAGCTCAACTCTTTGGGATTCTGATGGAAGATATGGAGTTATAAGAAACACTATCGGAAACAGAAACTTACTTGCTGAGTTAGCTACAAACGAAACTGTTGGTGTTGTATTAGAGTATGACAATGTTGTTCTAACATATGATCTTTGGGAAGTATCATCTGATAGAACAGTTGGTCTACTGGGTGAAGAGAATTCAATGCTAATTGATTTAGTGAGAAGACTTCAAGGCAACTGTGATGGTTTTGAAGGGGTTACTAGAGTTGCTCCTGATGCAGGTGAAGTTGAAACAATGAATGCAATAGGCTTCCCTTGCCCATTTGGTGAGGCAGAAAGTGTCTTTAACCAATATGTAAACCTTGGGCCACGTAGTGTTGCTGGTTGGGATGGAGCATTTATATATGATCTTGACTTTGACTGGGGTTCAATGGAAATGAAGCACCTTGTGTCTTTCACAAGAGAGAAAGAGCAAGCTAAAGGTGGTCTTGTAGATGAAATTGATGCAGCGTATGCGTCAGGATTAATTGATCAAAGCGCATACCCACTTGCAGGACTTGGTAACCTTCTAAAAATTGAGCAAGCCCCTAAGAGAAAAACAAAATCTACATTAAGATTTAAGTGGGACTCTTACGCACTTGGGTTTACTCATACAACAAGATCAGAAGTTCTTGAACCTGATGTTGGATTACGACCAGTAGGTGCAGCATCAAGAACTAACGCATATTTTGATTACAACTTTAGTTTAAATGAAAATGATGCAAGAATGCGTTTTGGAGTTAACAATTTAAGCGATAGAAGACCTCCACTAGCAGACTACAGATATGGTTTCCTAGGAGATCTAGATGTAGGTACTAGAAGAGACTTCTACTTTGACTTCAGAGTTAGATATTAATCTAACTTAAATGATTTTAACCAGTCCAAAATCAATTGGTTTTTGGACTGGTTTTTTTTTATTCCTATTAATTTGTACAATTCCTGGTACAGACTCACTTTCTAAAGAAGCTATTTATGTAACGGCAGTAGTTGTGTTGATGGCAACTTGGTGGGCAACGGAGGCAATTCCGCTTCCAGCAACTGCCCTGCTACCACTAGCACTTTTCCCAATGCTTGGTATCTTTGGAGACATTCCATCAAAAGATGCTTTTCAACTTTCAGCAAATCCTTATGCGCATAATAATGTTTTCCTTTTTCTTGGAGGCTTCATACTTGCCTTAGCAATTGAAAAGGTAAATTTACACAAAAGAATGGCATTGAAAATGCTTTTATTGGTAGGAACAGACTCTAAGTACTTGATTGGTGGGTTTATGTTAGTTAGTGGTCTATTAAGTATGTGGATATTTAATACTTCTACTACCTTAATGTTGCTTCCAATAGCTCTTGCAGTTGCTACTGTTGTAAAAAGCACTACAAACGAATCAAATGAAAAGCAATTTGAAAATTTTCAAGTTTCACTACTTCTTGGCATAGCATATGCAGCGACTATTGGAGGTATGGCTACCATCGTTGGAACAGGACCTAATGTTTTGGTCGTTGGGCTTTTACTTGATGAAGGGATCGAAGTTGATTTTCTTGATTGGATGTTATTAGCAACACCGATATCATTCATCATGTTGATTGCTGGTTGGTACCTTTTAACACATATAATTTTCCCAAGCAGTCTAAGTGGAACAAATAAGACTTTTGATGAATTAAAAAAACTATATCTCAATTTAGGGGAAGTTAGCTCTGATGAAAAAAGAGTATTTATTATTTTCTGCATAACAGCCTTTTGTTGGATTTTTCGAAAATTAATTATTCTCATACCTGGTTTTAGTGGACTTACTGATTATGGAATTGCAATTTTTGCAGCCTTAGCATTGTTTATTACTCCCTCTTCAAAATCTGGTGGCCTTTTAGAATGGAGCGCAACAAAAAACCTGCCTTGGGGAATACTAATATTGTTTGGAGGTGGATTATCAATTGCTGCACAAATTAAAGCGACTGGCTTAGGTGTATGGATAGGATCATTTTTTTCAGTTTTTGGTAATGTTGAGCCCCTTATTTTAATATTTGTAATAGTAGCGATAGTAGTCTTTCTAACTGAGATCACATCCAACCAGGCAACCACTGCCACTTTTGTACCCATTATGTTTGCAATTGCATTAGGTCTAGGTTTTGATAAAGCACAGTTGGCAATTCCAGTAGCCTTGGCTGCAAGTTGTGCATTTATGTTGCCCGTTGCTACGCCACCAAATGCTATTGTTTATGGAAGTGAAAAATTTACTATATCGCAAATGATGAGAGCAGGCTTTTACATAAATATTGTTGGCATTATTGTTGTTACTATCTTTGCGACTTATATCTTACCGGAAATAATAAATTGAGATTTTTAATATTTATTTTATTTTCCCTCACTGCATCTACTCAAAGTTATTTAGATTACCCACATCCTTATCATCCCACTTCAACAACCAAAGGAATGGTTGTGAGTCAAAATTATCTATCTTCAGATATCGGAGCAATGATTTTATCCAATGGGGGCAATGCTGTTGATGCGGCAGTTGCTGTTGGCTTTTCTTTAGCAGCAACCTTGCCAAGAGCAGGGAATTTAGGGGGTGGCGGCTTTATGATGATATACGATGCTAAATCAAATTCAATTGCGACTTTAGATTTTAGATCGATGTCGCCTGAATTAGCAGAATCAAATAAATACAGAAACAAGTTTAAAAATAATGGTGCGCATGATTATGATTTAACTAGAAAGGGATATAAAGCAATAGCAGTACCTGGAACTGTGGCAGGCTTAATAAAGGCACATGAAGTATATGGTTCCATGGAGCTTAAGGATTTGATTGAGCCTACTATAAGTCTGCTTAAAGATGGAGTTCCTATTACTGAAGATTTATTTGGAGCAATACAAGATACCGAATATCTAACACTAGATGAGGAATCAAAAAAAATATATCTAAATCCAGATGTAAAAATTGGAGGCAAACTTTTTATCAATGACCTTATTAATACTCTGCAATTGATTTCTATTAATGGAGTAGATGGATTTTATAAAGGGGAAACAGCTGAGAAGATTGAGTTGGCTATGATAAAACATGGTGGCTTTATTAGAAAAGAAGATTTAATGAAATATAAGCCAAGGTTTCTGCCAGCGATCTCAACAAACTATCGAGGAAATACAATATTCACCCAAGGTCCTCCAAGTGGTGGTGGTGTTGCAATATTAACTTCTTTGAATGTGTTAGAGAATTTTGATCTATCGAAAATGAATTACGATAGTGGTAAATATCTTCATTTGCTGGCCGAAGTAATGAGATTTGGTCATGAAAGTCGATCAAAATACATAGGTGATCCTAAATTTTCAAATATACCAATGGAAGACTTGCTTTCGAAAGATTTTGCAAAAATGAAAAGCAAATCTATAAATTTAAAACGTGCATCAAAACCAGACAGATTTAATAAAAATGCTCAAACCCTTGAGAGAAAGTACGTTGAATCTAAGGATACAACTCATTACTCAATAATAGATGACAATGGTAATGCTGTATCGGTTACTTATACCCTTGGATATTCTTTTGGATCAGGAGTGACAATTGAAGGGACTGGTATTTTAGGAAATAATCAAATGAATAATTTTGCGCATGAATATGGTAATGGTTCTTACAGGAGAAGTGCGTCACCAGCAAACAAACTAGAACCTCTCAAACGTCCTATGAGTACAATGGCACCAGTGATGGTATTTAATAAAGAGGGGAAATTAACACTAATTACCGGCTCTCCCGGTGGTTCACAAATCCCTAATATAAATCTGCAAGTTTTAATTAATGTTCTTGATTTTAATTTAGATATTGGGGAAGCAACAATGTTGCCAAGAATACATCAAGACTCTCAAGAATTAGAACTGCTCTTAGAAAAGACAATAAACTTTGACACAAAGCGATATCTTGGGGTATTTGGCCATGATATAGAGGTATCAGATACTATAGGAAGCACACAAAGCATTCATATAGTAGATAATATGCGTTATGGATATTCTGATCTTAGAAGGCCAAATGCGAAGGTTAGTATCAAGAAATAACTTTTTTAGCTTTGCTAAGTCTCTTCAATATTGTTTCCTTTCTTAATAAATACAATGTTGAATCAAGAGGAGGAGATTTTGCTCTTCCAAGTAATGCTACTCTAAGTGGAAGGCCTATTTTAGGCATTGGTAAATCTAAGCTCTCTTTTGCAGAATTAATTATTTCTTCAAAAATTTCTTCTTTCCAGGAGTCAATTGATTTTATTGACTCCTCAAAATAATTTAAAACGTCTCTACTCTCTAGTAAGTGTTTATCAAAATCATCTTTATCATAATCTTCAAAATCCATTACAAATGGTTTAATAAAACTTGAAATCTCGGACAAATTATTTCCACTTCCAACACAAAGCCTTACCAACCTTTTAGGGTCGTGATGATTTGATAAATTGAACCCATTATTATCATTAAAGGTTGCCATTAATGAAATTAGTTCGTCATCTGTTTTCAAAGCCATATGGTTTTGGTTTATAAAGTTAAGTCTCTCTTTATCAAACACAGCTCCTGAACGCTGAACATCACTAATTTCGAAAATTTTGATTAGATCGTCCATCATAAAGATGTCTTTTTCAGTGTTCGACCAGCCTAATTTTGCCAACATATTTAAAATAGCCTCAGGAAAATAGCCCTCACCTTTATATGACATTAAGTCTGTTGCAGCATGTCTTTTGGATAGCCTTTTCTTATCTTGGCCTAGAACAAGAGGAAGATGTGCATATTTAAAACCCTCATATCCAAGCGCTTTAACAATTTGAATTTGTTTTGGAGTATTAGGCAAATGATCTTCGCCCCTAATAATATGAGTTACTTTTTGAAAATTATCATCAATTACATTACAAAAATGATAGGTTGGTGAACCATCACTTCTTAAGATCACTAAGTCATCTAGCTCCTTATTAAGAAATTCAATATCTCCATAAACCAAATCCTGAATTAGTGTTGAGCCAGTTTTATCGACTCGAAGCCTAATTGCACCGTCATCTAAATAGGCTTTTTCATCATCAATCAGCCTTTGAGCTTCCTTTTTATATATATCAAATCTATGGCTTTGTTTAATTGGATGTTCATCAGCAATAAGAGAGAGCCAAGCTAAACCATCCATTATTGCAGAAATATACTCATCTTTAGATCGTTCTTTATCAGTATCCTCTATTCTGACCAAAAATTTTCCACCATATTTTTTTGCAAACACATAATTAAACAATGCTGTTCTTACTCCGCCAATGTGTAGATAACCCGTCGGACTTGGAGCAAATCTTGTCACAATATCTACCACTGTACTTTGTCTCCTATCTTTTTTGATAGTTGCTCTAAGAAATCTTCATGGGCTTTTAAATCTTTCGGATCTATCTTTGCTTCGATCACATTGAAATCTATTTTCTGGCCAAGTTTGTTGATTTTATTTTGTTTGTGTTCTTCAGAACTGAGGTTTAGTTTCACTTGGCCTCCTGTAAGATTTAAATAGACATCTGATAAAATCTGGGCATCCAATAAAGCTCCATGAAATTTTCTGTCATAACCTGAAATATTTAAACGGCTGGTCAAAGCATCTAACGAATTTTTTTGTCCAGGAAAAGTTTTCCTTGCATGAAGAAGCGTATCAAATACTTTACAAATTTCTCTAAGGTCCTTTACCTCATGATTAATTAACTTAAGTTCATTATTTAAAAAGCCGATATCAAACTCTGCATTATGAATTATCAATTCAGCACCTTTTATAAAATCAATAAATTCATTTACTACGTCTTTAAACAGGGGTTTATCTTTTAATTCCTCATCCGCTATATTTGTTACTGATTTTGCTCCTTCACTAATTAATTTTCCTTGAGGGTTTAGGTAGGATTGAAAAAATTCATTAGTTTTTGTTCTACCAAGAATCTCTACAGCACCAATTTCGATGACCCTATCACCAGTTTTAAAATCTAATCCAGTTGTTTCTGTATCAAGTGAAATGTATCTAGCTGACATTATCTGCACCAAAATTAGCTAATTGATCTGCACGATCGTTTCCTGGATCACCTGAATGCCCTTTCACCCAATTCCACGTTATTTTTTTATTTAAGGTTAATTTATCTAGCTCAATCCAAAGCTCTTTATTTGCAACAGGTTTCTTCGATGAAGTACGCCAATTGTTTATTTTCCAGTTACCTATCCACTCAGTAATTCCTTTCCTTACGTAATTAGAGTCGGTATATAGCGTGATCTCTTGCTCTTCATCTTTAAGATACTTTAATGCTTCTATGGCTGCTAAAATTTCCATTTGATTGTTGGTTGTTTCTTTCTGTCCATCAAATAATTCTTTTGTAGAGTCATTATAAATAATAAAAACGCCCCATCCTCCTGGACCAGGATTTCCCCTACACGCTCCATCTGTATATACTTTAATTGACATAACTAAAGATTATAAAGTAATGAAAATATTTCACATCCCTGCATTTACAGATAATTACATTTGGGCTATTCAAAAAGACAATCATATATCGGTAATAGATCCTGGTGACTCGGGTGTAGTTATAGAAGTGCTAAAAAATAATAATCTCACTTTAATGGATATCCTTATAACTCACCATCACTACGATCATACAGGTGGAATAGCTACTTTGAGAGAAATGATGGAAGGAAAGGTTTATGGTCCAGATAATAAGTCTATCGAAGGAATTGATGTAACCCTTAAGGAAAGAGATCTATTAACCACCCTCGGCTATAACTTTAGATGTATTGAAACTCCTGGACATACGTTAGATCACATATCTTATTATTCAGAATTACAGGGTGTTCTTTTTTGTGGAGATACATTATTTTCCGCTGGATGTGGTCGTCTTTTTGAAGGCACATATTCTCAAATGTATAAATCATTATCCAAATTAAGTGGTTTGCCCGATGAAACAAGTGTCTACTGTACTCATGAATATACTCTTTCAAATCTTAAATTTGCCCAAGATCAAATTGAAGACATAGATATTAGAAATGAAATGGAAGATTTAATCAAAAAAATTGAAGATGGTGGCATATCTTTACCAAGTACAATTTTAAAAGAGAAAAAAATAAATTTATTTTTGGGTTATAAAGTTCCTAATGATTTGCAATCATTATGTCCTGAAGATCAATTTAGAGAGTTAAGAATTAGAAAAGATTCCTTTTAAAAAAAAGGAGGCATTGCCTCCTTTTTCACAAAAAAAATTATTTTAGTAATTTACATTAAAACCAAATATAACAACTCTCCCATAGTTATTATGTAAAGTTCTATCGTATCCACCATTTTGATAAAAAACAGGGTCTGAATTATCTAGGTTTCTTACTACAACTCGCAAACCTAAATTATCAAAGACTTGATAATTTGCTCTTAAATTAATTTGCTCCCAAGAATCTACTTCACCCACAGGATTGTAATCAACATCAGTATTATTTGCGTAACTATTGATAAATTCATATTCAACTCCGACTCTCAAGCCAGAAAGGAATGGAACGTTGTATCCAACATCAGCTTTGTATCTAAATTCAGGTCTTCCAGGTAAACCAACTCCATCTACAATAGGTCCGTTAAAGTATGCCTCATACTCATCTTCAAGCATTTGTGTCCAAATAAGGCCTGTGTCAAAATCGCCTATAGGCGTTAAAAATGTTCCTCTGTATTTAAGATCAAAACCTGAAACTGTTATATCATTACCATTAATTGGTCTTCGGTAACAAATCTCTAATGGTCCAGCATCTCCAGTCCTCGTACAAAATGCACCCTGTGTAGTAAGCTGGGCACCTTTACCAACTAGTTCTGCATCTATAATATCTTGTACTGAAATTGAAGTAATTATTCCACTCACGGTTGTATTGAAATAATCTATAGCCACAGAATGCTCTCCAATTAGATCAAAATCATAAATTACGCCTACATTCATTGATTCAGAATCTTCAGGTCCTAAATCAGGATTTTGTCCTACATATGTCTGAACTTGATCCTCTGGACAATCTTCTCGAGCAATATTATTAGCTGAACAGTAAACATAATCTATGTGGTAATCAGCACTAAATGAAGTCGCACCAAACATTGAGCCTAGTCCTGGAGCTTTAAAACCCGTGCCTAGGGAAGCTCTCAGAGTGATATTATCCATTACAGAAAATAAAGCTTTTGCTGTATAAGCAAAGTTTGTTCCAAAATCACTGTAGTCATCTTGTCTACCGGCTATTTGTAACTCTCCTCTTCCATCCGCAAAACCTGTGGAGGTCTCAAAATACAATGCAGTATAATCTCGTTCACCAAAATCAGAATTTCCTGATGAGCCTCCTACATTACCAACCTCACTTTGTTTATCAAACCTATTTTCATATCTGAATTGTGCTTGTTCAAAACCAACTACAAATTGAGTTCCCTGAAATAGCTGTCCTGATATATACCCAGCGAGACTCTTGAAATCACTAGTCGCTGTTTCAGTTGGAGAAGCTGTGTAATAATCAACTGCCTCAGGTTCAAACGGACTAGTCCATCCATTAAATTCTCCATCTTCTTTGATCCCAACACTTACTGCTGTAAATTCAGGTTTTTGAAGATAACAACAATCATAATCATCATAGTCAGTTCTGTTATATTGCATTGAGAGATCCCAATCTAAACCGTTAAAATTTCCTTTAAATCCTGCAACTGCATCAGCTGTCCAATCTGTCCAAAAACTCTCTCTTGGCCCAATCTCTATAAATCTTTTTCTTAATTGTGCTTCAACATCAAGTGTCACTACAGTCTCCTCCCAAGACTGGCCATTTGAATCTGTATAAGCAGGAATTCTTACCTGACCTACACCTGAAGGAAATGCACTTATAAAAGCGGCAGGTGGGGCGTATCTACCGTACGCCTCATTTCTTGATGTAACAAACCTTGAATAGAATGTTGCCCAATTTAAATTATTTTCTGCACTCACGGTGAATGCATCGAATTTTTTACCAGCATTTTGCGCCATAATTTGGGTGTAATCGAAGAGGCATACATGATTATTTGGAATACTGCTACTTCCTGTCGGGCTGCTTCCCCATGTGTAGGTTGTGCCTTCATTCACAAACCTTGAATCTCCTTGGCATTCTGCTGCAGGAAGGAATTGACCTTGTAAAAATGTTCTTCCATCAGGAAGAGTCCAATCGTCATTAAGTCTATAATTATATGCATAAGACGATAAATTAAATGCAGATGTATAATCCCCATCTGTCGGTGCTCGACCTGCATCATATGGCCTATCAGCTAAAAATATTATTCCTCTTTCTTGATGTTCATAAGTAAAGGTTACAAATCCGTCATCGGTATTAACGCCACCTACAAAAGAAAATGTCTCCTCACCTCCCCCTGGCTGTTCTGGAGAGGATACGCTACCACTAAAGCTCATTCCATCAACACCTTTTTTTGTAATTACATTCACAACACCCCCGATAGCATCAGAACCGTAAACAGCAGAAGCACCATCAGCCAATATCTCTATTCTTTCAATTGCAGAAGTAGGTATTAAATTCAAATTTGCAGAGTCACCACCAAGCTTTGGTGATCCTGGTAAACGTTTACCATCGATTAAAACTAATGTTCTTGAACTTCCTAACCCTCTTAATGAAAGTGTAGATTGTGAGCCAGCTGAACTCCCAGATCTTTCATAAAACGATCCATAAGTGTTGATTGGGGTTTCTCTTAAAACATCAGAAACTGACATTTCACCAGTGGCTTGTATAGCTTCCTGATCTATAACTAAGACTGGTTGAGCACCAGTAAATTCACTTTTTGTAATACGAGAACCAGTAACAACAACTTCTTCAACATCACTATTATCAACTTCATCCTCTTGAGCATATAGACTTTCAATGCTTAATATGGATGTTAATAACAACAATATATATTTTTCTTTATTCATAATTAATCCCTTTTTTAACTCAATAGTATCTATATTAGCCCATTATGTTACATTTGTGTGACAAAAATGTGTCTTTTAAGTTTCTAGTAACCTGTGATACAAAGATTAAACTAGTTGAAACATTATTTTTACTTAGTATTTTCTTTTATAATGCAATCATGGTTAATGATAAAAAAATATTAGTTATTGGTTTGGCAAATAAATATTCTATTGCTGCATCTATTTGCGATGTTTTATATGAGCAAGGTGCAGAACTGGCTTTTAGCTATCAAAACGAAAGGTTTGAAAAATTTATTAATAGTTTTTCAGCTACTCATGGTGATGCAAAAACGTTTGTTTGTGATTTGTCTAATGATTCAGAGATCAAACACTTAATTAAAAATTGCGTTGAAAATTGGGGTGAAATTGATGGAATAGTTCACTCAGTTGGTTTTTCTCCAGTAGATCAGATATCAGGGAACATTGAAGACTGTATTACAAGAGAAGGTTTTGCAATTACACACGACATAAGCTCATACAGTTTTGCAGCTATAGTAAAAGAAGCTGCTCCTTATATGTCTAAATCATCTTCAATTATTACCTTAACCTATATTGGATCTCAAGAAGCAACTCCAAACTATAATGTTATGGGAATGGCTAAAGCAAGCTTAGAGGCAAGTGTAAGATACTTTTCAGCTTCGCTTGGCTCAAAAGGAATACGAGTTAATGCAGTATCAGCTGGACCAATTAAAACCTTAGCAGCCTCAGGAATAAAAGGCTTTAAATCGATGCTAAATAAGCATGGCAAAGAGACGCCTCTAGGTAGAAATATAACAGCTAAAGAAGTAGGAAATACCTCTACCTTCCTTTTAAGTGACCTATCAAGTGGAATTACCGGCCAAATAATATATGTTGATGGCGGTTACAATATCCAGGCTATGAAGTTTGATTAACTATTAGCTCATTCTCTGAATATTTGTTATCAAGCTCATACTCAGCTCTTAAAGCATTAAAAATGTATTGAAGTTGGCTCGATCTTGATTGGGATATTATTGATGCCCTGTCCTCTTCACCCACTGAGTCATGCTCCCCAGAATTACGCTCTAAAATATTAAAAATAAATAGAGTATTGTTAACTAATTCTTTTTTTATCTTTCCTGTTTCTGCTTGGTTGAAAACAACATTTACTATGTCGTTTGATAATAATGAGGTTGTTCTGTTAATGTCTTTAAATTCTTCAATTTTGAAGTTTTCAATCGGAAACTGTTGCAAAAGAGATTCTGTATCTAAGGTAATTAAATCAGAAGCAGCATATGCATCTTCAAGTATTTTTAATTTTGCTCTTTGAACTAGAATAGCAATTATGTCTTCCTTAACTAATTCAAAGTCTTCGATACTCTCATCTATTTTCACAACTGGCTGAACAAGTTGAAAACTATCATTACTTATATTAACTGGGGCTGACCAAGAATTTATATTTGTATCAAATATTAAATTCTCATTTTCGCTATCATAGCCACTTTCTCCACGTGGTAATTCTTGAAATAAGATCGCAGTTGTTTTGAATTGCTCCTCGAGCTGCTCTAAACTTATATTGCTGCCTGTAATTGATCTTTGAATATTCAAGATAGCGTCTTCAAATTTAATATCTTTTATTTCTATTAAAAGTTCATCAGATTTTTCGCTGAACTCTTCGATTTCTACACCACTAACATCAGTTATTTTAAGAAAGTGGACATTTCCTTCATAAAATATTTTTTCTGAAATTTCCCCTTTTGAAAGGGCTGCTATTACTGACTCAAATTCCTCAGGAAAAACTTCACCATCTGTGAAGCCTAAATCACCATTTTCTTCAAGGGTTCCTTCATCATCTGAAAAATTCTGTACCACATCTTCGAATGATTCTTTTCTAAGCGCGTCCTCAGCAAGCAAAACTTTTTCATTAAACGATTCTTCGTCTTCATAATTTTCACGAATAATCATTGCATGGGAAACTCTTTTTTCACCATCGGGTATATTTTGTAAATAAAGATCATAGGCATTTTTCAATTCTGTTTCGCTTACCGAAATCTCTAGGGCTTCTTTATCTAAATCAATCACATTGAATGATATCTTTTCAGGAACCAAAAATTGATCGCTATTAGATTCATAGTATTCAAGTAGTTGTTGATTTTCAGGTTGATAATCAATAAGGACATTAGATGTGTCTAATGACACAAATTTAATAGTTCTTTTTTCAGTAAGTAAATCAAGGTATTGTTCCAATGTAGAATCAAAGACATTTACTAAAGAATCTAGTAAGGCTACTGACAGATTCAATTTGAGGTCACTTGAATAATCTCTAATAAGCTGCTCTTTTGATAAATTAAAATTTATTAAATAGTTTTTAAATGCCTCTTGATCAAAAGCTCCATCAATTTGAAAGGCTTCATTTCTCGATAATTCAGTCTCAATATAATTTGTTGGTATTTTCAAATTCAATTCATCAAAGAATCTAATAATTGAATATTTTTCAATAAGCGATGTTTTTGCTTGCTCCTCTATAAATGAAGATAAAGGGTTTAAATCTATTTGTTGGCCAAACTGGTCTCTAATGTTTTGTTCAATTTGGCTTCTTGTTCTGAAATATTCTGATTGCGATATACCGTAATTTCCAATCTTAGCATAATCATTATTTGTAAATGATTGCGCAAAGGTGGGCAAACCCAGAAACGCAAATGTTAGGGCAACTATTCCAAGAAAAGAAAAGGCTACAATTCCTTGTAGCCTCTCACGTAAGAAACTGATCAACTCAGTTATTAATTAATTTACTGAAGCTTTTAGTGCTTTACCTGCTTTAAAAACTGGTACGGTTGCTGCAGGAATGTGAATCTTTTGTGAAGGATTCTGAGGGTTTATACCCTCTCTAGCAGCTCTCTGTCTAACAGAGAATGTTCCAAAGCCTACCAATGAAACAGAATCACCTTGTGCAAGTGCACCTGTCACAGCGTTAACAACAGCATCTAATGCTTTAGCAGCATCGACTTTTGTGCTACCAGTTTCACTGGCAACAACATCAATTAAATCAGCCTTATTCATAAAATCTCCTCAAAACGCCTAGTTAAAGGCTTTTAATAACATTAGTCCCTAAAAATCAATAAATCAAGCAAAAGTATGTAAAAAATTAAACTTTATTAATTTGCTATTTCTTGACTTTGAACGCTTTGAATGCTTCAAATTAGCGCTTCTGCTAATACTTCTTCTATATTCTCGACTGGAATAATGTTTAGATTCTTTAAAACGTTTGCTTCAATCTCCTCAGTGTCTCCAAGATTTTCCTTAGGAATAAGTACATTAGTTATTCCACTTCTTTTGGCTGCAATTAGTTTTTCTTTGAGGCCACCAATTTTAAGGACTCTTCCAGCTAAAGTAATCTCCCCAGTCATTGCGAGGTTTGCTTTAATATCTTTTGATAAAACAACGGAAGCGATAGCCGTGCACATTGTTATGCCCGCCGAGGGTCCATCTTTCGGAGTTGCACCTTCTGGTACATGAATATGTAGATCGTGAATTTCAAAGAAATCTTTTTTTATCTTTTCTTTATTCGCTATGTTTTTTGCTACCGTAAGTGCAGCTTGGATTGACTCTTGCATAACATCACCAAGTGAGCCTGTTTTAATTATTCTACCTTTGCCGGCAATTAATGCAGCCTCAATTTTAAGAAGCTCGCCTCCAACTGAAGTCCAGGCAAGTCCATTTACTTGGCCTTTTTGATTCTGCTCGTCAAATTGTCCAAATTTGTATGGCTCAGAACCTAATATATTTCTTATTGCCCTATTATCTATTTTTGTTGAAGAAGGTTTCTTCATAGAAATATCTTTAACTTTTTTTCTACATATTTTATTGAGCTGTCTATCAAGACTTCTTACACCTGCCTCTCTGGTATAATTTCTTATTATTTTTAGTATTGAATTCACACTAAATGATACTTCTTTTTCAGATAGACCATTTTTATCTAGATTACGCGGAACGAGATAATTTTTTGCAATATTTAGCTTTTCATCCTCAATATACCCAGGCAATCTGATAATTTCCATTCTATCTAGTAAAGGAGCAGGAATATTAAGTGAATTTGCTGTACATATAAACATAACCTCTGACAAGTCATAGTCAACTTCAAGATAGTGATCATTAAAGCTATTATTTTGTTCTGGATCAAGAACTTCCAAGAGAGCTGAGCTTGGGTCTCCTCTGTGGTCCATTCCAACTTTATCAATTTCGTCGAGTAAGAATAAAGGATTCTTAACTTGGGCTTTGGAGAGTTTTTGAATTATTTTTCCTGGCATAGATCCTATATAAGTTTTTCTATGGCCACGAATCTCTGCTTCATCTCTTACTCCTCCCAGTGAAAGACGAATAAATTCCCGATTAACTGATCTTGCTATTGATTCGCCCAAAGAGGTTTTTCCAACGCCTGGTGGACCAACAAAACACAGTACAGGTGCTTTCATTTTCTTGACTCTTTTTTGAACTGCAAGGTACTCAAGAATCCGCTCTTTTACTTCTTTCAAGCCATAGTGATCTTCATCTAGAATCTTCTTTGCCTTACCTAAATCCACATTTATTTTAGTTGTCTTGTTCCATGGAACTTCAAGTAAAGTATCTATATAGGTTCTAACAACTGTCGCTTCTGCAGACATGGGTGACATTTGTTTGAGTTTTGAGAATTCTGAATTTACTTTTTCAAGTGCCTCTTTTGATAGTTTTGTTTCCTCTATTTTGTTTTGCAGTTCATCAAGTTCATTTTTTTCTTCTCCGATTTCACCTAATTCTTTTTGTGCAGCTTTAATCTGCTCATTTAAAAAATATTCTTTTTGAGATTTTTCCATCTGTTTTCGTACTCTTCCCCTAATTCTTTGCTCAACCTCTATCAGATCTATCTGCGATTCCAACAAACTTGAAAGAAACTCTGCTCTGTCGGTAATCTTTAATTTTTCGAGTATTTCCTGTTTATCCTTGATAGATAAATGAATATTTGAAGAAATCACATCAACAACTTTTGACAAACTAGCCATCGATTGGACTTGGTTAATGATTTCAAATGAAACTTTTTTTGATACTGAAACAAATTCTGTAAATTGGTTTTTAATTGTAGCAAGCAAGTCTCTCTCATACTTTGAGTCTTCTGACTGTTCATCAATTTTTAATATGTTTGCAAAATATCCTTTTTCAATTATTACGTTATCTAGAGTTGCTCTTTGTATCCCTTCAACAAGAATTTTTACAGTCCCATCTGGAAGTTTGATCATCTGAAGTAAAGTAGAAATAGTTCCAACTTTTGGTAAATCATCAATAGTTGGCTCTTCATTAGATGGAGAATTTTGAGCAATTAGGAATATCTTTTTATTAGTCCTAAGGGCGTCTTCTAAGGAAAAAATTGACTTTTCTCGACCCACAAATAAAGTCGATACAGTATTAGGAAATATTACTACATCCCTTAGAGGGATCATTGGCATCTTAACTTTCACATTAATACTTTCTGACATCTAATTAGCTACTTTTTTAGATATTAGCTTCAAAGGGTTTTCTCTATTTTTTACTATATTTTTATCAATTAGTATTTTATCTATCTTTGTAGATACAGATGGTAACTCAAACATAGAATCTTGAAGAATTTCTTCGAAAATTGATCTCAGAGCCCGTGCTCCAGAAGAACTTTTTTTTGCTTCTTTAGCAATCTCTTTGAATGCATCTATTGTGAATTCCAAGTTAATATCATCAAGCTGAAATAGATACTCAAATTGCTTGGAAATAGAATTTTTAGTTTCTGACATAACCTTAACAAGCTCTTTTTCAGATAACTCTTCAAGTGCAGCTACAACTGGAAATCTACCAATAAATTCAGGAATTATTCCGTACTTTATTAAATCTTGGCTCCTAGCTTTTTTAAATAAACTCCCTTTGTTGTATTCGAGTTGTCCTGGGGTATCAGTTGTAAACCCTATAGAAGTATTGGAAATACGTTTTTTAATTTGTTCCTCAAGTCCATTAAATGCTCCTCCACAAATAAAAAGGATATTTTTTGTATCGATTTGAAGAAATTCTTGCTGAGGATGTTTTCTTCCTCCCTGTGGTGGGATCGATGCCGTTGTTCCCTCAATAATCTTTAATAATGCTTGTTGCACACCCTCTCCTGATACATCTCTAGTAATGGAAACGTTCTCTCCTTTCTTTGAAATTTTATCTATTTCGTCAATATAAATTATGCCTTTTTGTGCGCTCTCAATATCATAATCGCAATTTATTAAAAGCTTTTGGATTATGTTCTCAACATCTTCGCCAACATATCCAGCCTCAGTTAGGGATGTTGCATCAGCAATCGCAAATGGAACATCCAAATAATTTGCTAGAGTTTGAGCAAGAAGTGTTTTGCCAGATCCAGTCGGTCCTAATAAAAGCACATTACTTTTTTGAACATCAACGTCATCTTTCTTTCCGGACAATACTCTTTTGTAGTGGTTATAAACTGCTACAGATAATTTTTTCTTTGCATCATCTTGCCCGATAATCACACTATTTAAATATTCATAGATCTCCTTAGGCTTAGCAACTGATAAATCCTTGTTGGCTTCAGAGCTTTCCTCTTCTAACAAGATATCATTGCATAAATCTACGCACTCATTGCAAATATAAATATTTGGTCCAGCTATAAGTTTTTTTACTTTAACTTGATCTTTTCCGCAAAATGAACAGCTTAATTTAGATTTTTCTATTTCCATTATTTTCTATTTTCGAGTATTTCATCAACCAGACCATAATCTACTGCCTCTTCAGCATTCATGAAATAATCCCTTTCAGTATCACCTTGGATTTTTTTGATAGCTTGTTTTGTGTTTTCAGCAAGAATTTTATTTAGCTTCGCTTTAAGAGTAAGAATTTCTTTTGCTTGGATCTCAATATCTGTTGCTTGTCCTCTGGCTCCACCTAAGGGCTGATGAATCATAACTCTACTATTTGGTAGAGCAAATCTTTTACCTTTTGCTCCAGAAGAAAGAAGAACAGCTCCCATACTTGCAGCTTGCCCAAAACACACTGTCGAAACATCGCATTTAAGATAATTCATGGTATCTAATATTGAGAGCCCTGACGTTATTACCCCACCTGGAGAGTTTATGTACATATATATATCTTTTTTTGGGTCTTCAGATTCCAAAAAAAGCAATTGTGCAACTACAAGATTGGCAACATAATCATCAATGCCACCAACAATAAAAATTATTCTGTCTTTCAAAAGACGTGAGAATATGTCGAATGCCCTCTCACCTCTTGAGGTTTGTTCAACAACCATTGGAACCAAATTACTTTCAAACATATCTTAAATATAGAGCACTTTTTTTATAAAACAATAAAAAACTATAAAACTTGAACAATTTTTGTGAGAACTTGATGTGTGGAAGTTTAAACTTCAAAAATGGGGTGGGCGAAGGGGGTTGAACCCTCGACCTCCGGTACCACAAACCGGCGCTCTAACCAACTGAGCTACGCCCACCATTTTTTTATGACCTTTGAGAAAAAAAATTATATCATTATGCAATAAATAGGGGAAAGATGGGGTCAAATAATTTATTCATTAAGAGCGTTTCAAAAATGTTTGATAAGGCTATTGAAAACCTTAATGTCGAAAAAGGTTTAGCAAACCAAATTAAATCGTGTAACAGCACACATACAATACGTTTTGGGGTAAAGCTAACAAACGGTATTAAGGTTTTTACTGGGTGGCGAGCAGTACATTCTGAACATTTAGAGCCAGTAAAAGGTGGAATAAGATACTCACGAGCAGTGTCTGCATCAGAAGTTGAAGCAATGGCAATGCTGATGACATTTAAAAATGCTGTAATAGATGTTCCATTTGGAGGCTCTAAGGGTGGCCTCAAAATAGATCCTAGTAAATATACAGATGAAGACTTAGAAAAAATTACAAGAAGATTTACAGAGGAGCTCGTTAAAAGAGGGTTAATTTCTCCAAGCCTTAATGTGCCTGCACCAGATATGGGTACAGGTAAAAAAGAAATGGCATGGATTGCTGATGAATACAAAAGACTAAATCCGCATGATATAAACGCATATGCCTGTGTGACAGGTAAACCTGAAAATATGGGGGGTGTTGATGGAAGGACAGAAGCTACTGGCAGAGGTCTTTTCTATGCTCTTAATTCTTTTTTCAATTCGGTAGATATTAAGAAAACTAGGATTAAAGGAGGGCTAGAATCACAAAGCATTATTATTGAGGGCCTCGGGAAGGTAGGGTATTTTGCTGCCAGAGCACTAAGAGACCATGGGTCCTTGATAGTTGGAGTAATTGAAAAGGACCAAAGTTTTTACAATCCTAAAGGTCTAGATATTGATCTTATAAGAAAATGGTTAGCTGAATCTGGCAAAGCAAATGAGTACCCAAATCAGAAAGAGCTGCAAACCAAACAAGAAGTTTTTTTAAATAGTTGTGATATTTTCATCCCAGCAGCTACAGAGGGCACAATTAATGAAGATAACTATGAGCAACTTAGTACAAAACTTATATGTGAAGGGGCAAATGGACCTCTTACCTCCAGAGCAGATGACTTGTTGAGCAAAAGAGGAGTATTAATAATACCTGACCTTTACGCAAATGCAGGCGGTGTTGCAGTAAGTTACTTTGAGTGGGTGCGAAATTTACAACATATGAGATTTGGAAGAATGGAAAAAAGAAGGAAAGAATATGAAAACGCTTCTTTAATAAATGTAATTGAGAGCTCAACTGGAGCAAAAGTTTCACTAAAAACTAAAAACTTACTCAACCAAGGCCCTACTGAAATTGATCTGGTTAGATCTGGTCTTGAAGACATGATGACCGAAGCATATGAAAATATGAGTGAAATTTGGAACGAAAATAAATATGACTCATTACGAACAACTGCTTACATTTATTCAATTAAAAAACTCATAAAGTCATACCAAAATATAGGCATCTAAAGAAATTGGCGCGCCAGGGAGGATTCGAACCCCCGACCAATAGCTTAGAAGGCTACTGCTCTATCCAGCTGAGCTACTGGCGCTGGTCGGGGCAGCAGGATTTGAACCTGCGACCACCTGGTCCCAAACCAGGTGCGCTACCAGGCTGCGCTATGCCCCGAAAGGGAAATCATATAAACTATGTGCTTTAACATCAAGCAAAAGTTTAAAGTGAGTAATTGTATAGTNATGGATGGTAAAAAGGTTGCGGAAGACAGCAGCAAGATTATTCGTGAAAAATCTANAGAGTTAACAAANAGATTTGATAGGCAGCCNTCTTTGGCGGCAATAATTGTTGGNGATGANCCAGCATCTCATACTTATGTTTCAATGAAAGAAAAGGCCTGCAAGGATCACGGANTAATTACACAAACCTTCAGAAAGCCCTTCAANAGNAAAACTATGGAAATAGTTGAATTAATTNCATCGCTAAATAATGATGATGATATTGATGGNATTTTATTACAACATCCTGTCCCTAAACATATTGATGAATCNAAATGCTTCAATTGCATAGATATTTCCAAAGATGTAGATGGGGTTACANCATTAGGCTTTGGAAATATGTTTATGAATCAGCAAGCNTTTAAATCATGCACTCCNTACGGAATAATGAGGCTNCTAAAATCATATAAAATTNATCTTGAAGGTCTAAGGGCNCTTGTTATAGGNAGAAGTCAAATTCTNGGAAAGCCTATGGCTGGAATGCTNCTNAATGCTNATGCAACAGTAACGATTGCACACTCAAAAACTAAAAATCTTGATGAAATCATTGGNGAATCTGATCTGGTAGTAGNAGCTGTAGGAGTTCCTAAATTTGTTAAATCCCATCAACTTAAACCTGGTTCAATTTTAATAGATGCTGGGTATCACCCACAAAGTAAATGTGGTGATGTTGACTTGNATGGAATCGAAGATATAGTTTCAGCATATACTCCTGTGCCNGGAGGTGTAGGCCCNATGACTATAAATACTCTNATCCTAAATACAGTTTTATCAATGGAGGCAAGATTAAATGTCCAATAAACCTATTCCGTGTATTGTTGGTTTTGGNGGCATTACTCCTGCAGGCCGAGCATCACATAATTTAAGCTANTCAAGATTAATTTATGATCTAGAAACTGAAAAAAATAANTCTCAATATTTNAAATCAGTATTATCTNTATGTGGATTAATNGATGAGACAATTGAAACAGTTAATTTAGAAANATTTATAAAAGATAANGANACAGAAGTTTTAGANAATACTCTAATGAGAAAACTTGATTACGAATTCTTTAGAGAAACATTCTGGACATATGATTATGAAATGCCNGCAAACGCATGTGGACAATTGCCATTTAGGCTTGATCCNGTGAAACATTATGCTTCAAGGCAGCATCCAAAAGCTTTAGGAATGTCTATATTAGGAATTACAGATGCTATAAATGATGCAGGTATTGACATCAGAGGCATTATTAATAATTACGGCAGAGATAAAGTTGGNTGTTTTGCAGGTTGCGCTGTAATGAATATGGATAGACATTCTGGTGACGGGTTATTTGCTTCANACCCCCTTGGAAAGCGTGCTTCATCAAAACATATTTCGTTTACCTTGCCAGAAATGACTGCAGATTTTATAAATGCATATGTAACAGGAAGTCTGGGAATTACAGGACATTTTATTGGTGCATGCGCAACTTCACTTTATAACATGAATGCAGGAGTTGAGCTCATAAAAAGTGGTAAAAGCGAATTTGTGATAGTTGGAGCAGCAGAAGCTATTCTAGGNCCTCCAGCATACATNGGCTTTAANGCAATGGGAGCAATGGCAACAGATCAAAGAATGTANGATTTACAAACATTGCTTGGTGAAGGTGAAGCTTTAAATTATCAAAATTTCTGCAGGCCTTTTGGAGATAATATGGGAATGGTNTGTGGTGAGTCTGCAGGTTTTGCAATTCTTATGAGTGATAGGCTTGCAATGGAGACAGGTGCTAATATTAGAGGTGCTATTTTGAATGTAAATATTAATGCAGATGGTAATAAAAAATCAATTTCAGGTCCNGGNGCAGGCAATTACTTTTCTGTTGGCAAAACATTTAAGGACTTAGAGAAAGTTTTTGGAGANAAAGTTATTAAAGATTCAAGCGCTTTCATTGCGCATGGTACTGGTACNCCACTAAATAGAATCACCGAGTCACATATAATGTCAACTTTTGCAAAGGAATTTAAAGTAAACAACNTGCCTGTAACATCGGTAAAATCAAAATTAGGACACACTATGGGAACTGCCGGAATGGATCAACTTTGGGCAGGTCTTGGTGCTTTGGAATCACAGAAGCTCTCTGGNATTTGTACCATACCAAAATTAGCAGATGATGTTTTTAAGGAAAATCTTGATTTCTATCTAGAGAATAGAGAGTTTGATAATCAAAAGGANGTAGTAATGTTAAATTCAAAAGGTTTTGGTGGAAACAATGCTACTACAGCNCTTTTATCGAGCAATCTGACTGAAAGCCTTTTGAGCAAAAAATACTCNAAAACAGAAATTTCTAAATGGAAGGGGNGAAGAGACAAGACTCTAATTGAAAGAGAGAAAAACATGGATCTTGCAGTNAATAACGANCTTCAACCAATATATGATTTTGACAAGGANGTTCTAGACCTTACAGATTTAGAAATTTCTAAAACAAACATCAAAACAACTACTGGCTTCGATTACAAACTGGAATCAGATATTTCNGATGACGATTTTTAGAGTTTTGATCTAATATCGTTTTCGATATGATCAGGAACCAAAATTTTAGCAGCNTCTTCTTTACTTTTTTTCATTGTGTATAGNTCAATAAGAAATTTCAATATCTTTAAATCTAAACCNAGCTCAATACTCTTTTGATAAACAACCTTGGAAGTATGATANCCCTCTACTGTATCATCTATTTTTTTTAAAGCCTCTTCAGCATTTAATCCCTCAGCTANACACTCTCCAAATTTATAGTTTCTTGAGTCTTTGGACAAAGCAGTNGAAAAAAAATCTCCAACTCCAGATAGNCCTAGAAANGTTTCAGATTCCCCTCCTCTGGCTTGACTAAAAATTCTTATTTCCTCCAAAGACTTTGTTAATAGAAAGCCAATAGTATTCTCGCCAACCNTCTTTGCATGGAAATAGCCAGAGACAATNGCGTAAATATTTTTTAATGCTCCAGCAATCTCCACNCCATTTATNTCCGAACTAAGAAATGGNATNAAATAATCATTTTTAAGNTCTTTGCCTANTTCTCTTAATAANTCNTTNTTTTCTCCAGCTAANACTGTTGCNGTAAGCTCTTTATTCGCTATTTCTTTAGAAAGATTTGGACCACTTAATACTATTATATTTTTTTTCTTAACTCCGAACTTNNGAATCAGCACTTCTGATGGAAGCANTCCTAAAGAATTTTCGAATCCCTTTATACAGCTTATNAAAGTTTGATTGTGNTTTATTGGAAGCGAAGAAAGAGCGTTNTTTATATCCTTNCTGGAAAATGTCAANAATAAGNATCTTGCTTTTGATAATTCTAAAGGATCGTTTGTAGCCTTAAGATTTTGTGCATTCGGAAAAATAAATCCAGTCAAACTTTTTGAATTTGNATTAATGGAATCAATTTCTGCTGCTCGTCTTGAAAATANCAAAACTTTCTTTCCATTATTTAGAAGNATTCTTGTTAGNTCNCTACCAAACTTGCCTGACCCAACTATTGCATATCTCATTGTTGAATATCTTTTTCTNCAGAATAGTCANTAGAATCTTTTCTTATNAAATAAGACTTCTCTTTGCTCGCAGCAAAATAGGTTCTNCTCAAGATTTCTCCTATTACGCCTAAACTTATAAACTGAACNCCAACAACAACAAGCAGNGTCCCTGCAATAAGTAACGGCCTATCCCCAATATCCATCCCATAGANTAATTTCATTATAAATAAATGTATNAGCATCAANGCTCCAATAGTACTTAGTACTAGGCCTATTAGNCCAAAAAAGTGGCCTGGCCTGCTGAAAAATCTCATNAAGAAATANACTGATATCAAATCAACNAAAACTCTGAAAGTTCTNGAAATTCCATATTTGGANATTCCTGCTACTCTTGCGTGATGCTGAACTTCAAGTTGAGAAATTTTATGTGGCGGTATTTTTGTAGCCATCCAGGCTGGAATAAATCTATGCATCTCTCCAAAAAGCTTCACCTCATTTANNATTTCAGANCGATATGCTTTGAGNCTACANCCATAATCGTTAAGCTTNACTNTAGTTATGGCTCCAATTATTTTGTTTGCTACTTGGGAGGGAAAATTACGTAATAANTANTTATCTTTTCTGTCTTTTCTCCAACCAACAACTAAATCTANCTCTTCATCAATAAGTTTATTTAATAATCTTGGAATGTCTTTNGGGTCGTTTTGTAAATCNCTATCCAANGTNATGAGATATTTGCTTTTGCTTCTATCAAANCCNGCTTGGATTGCAGGTGTCTGACCAAAATTTTTTGATAGAGTTAAAGTTCTTACATTTGNATTCAGCTTGAGACAGTCNTTAAGATTTTTTTCAGTCCCATCTGTGCTGCCATCATCAACTAAAATTAGCTCCCAACTCCAACCAGCGTCATTCATTNCATTTATAACTGATTGNGTGAATGGCACAATATTTTCTTCCTCATTAAAAACAGGTGAGACAATTGTTACGTCTATTTTTCTATCCATTGTATTTTTCTTGATAGTTTATAAAAAATAACACCAAGAAATATTCCAAGTGCAGCGCCCATTATAACTTGACTTAACAAATGTTTAACTAAAAATACTCTTGAAAGNCNTACGANANTTGATANGCAAAATAGAAAAAAACCTAATAATTTTTTTTTAGTAAATGAAAATACTAATGTTGAAAATAAAAAAAAGTTTAAAGCATGATTTGATGGCATGCCTGTTAATCGACTACCGCATCTTTCATTGATAACTCCAACATCTATTAATTGAATTGCATGCTCAAAACACGGACGAGGCTCCTGTATCAAGTCTTTTAAGAAAGCTCCGATTTGGTCTCCAATAATTATGCTCAAAAGAATAAATAAAAATACTCNTATTTTTCTTATATATGTGAAATAAATCCCTATTATNCCAAGCAAACNAAAAGAAAAAACCCTTCCAGAGACAAATTCAAATATAAAACCCAGTTGGTCAAAACTGTTAAGCCAAAGCAAAAAAAGTAAGTCGTTATCCATTANATATGATCAAATACCTCAAAGTTAAATATTGAGTANATGCTNCCTAGTATTATNAAAATTGAAATCACATCTAAATAAATATTTTTGTTTAAAAGTAAATCAATTTTCCATTTATTAAGAATTTCAATAAATAGCATCGTNATTGCAAAACTTCCCAAAACATCTGAAAACCAATGAGCACCAATGATAATTCTTGTTGAGGCTATTATAATTACCAAAAGGGAAATAATGTATCTAAGTGCTGTAAATCCTCNTGCAAATGCTAACCTCATCCACCAGAAACCAACAAAAAATATCGATGCAGCATGNCCNCTTGGNAATGATAAGGATTGAAAAACTGGTTCTGCAAATTGAATATTTATGCCTTCAATNCCACCAGGCCTTGGAAAATTCAAAATATTTTTAACTANCTGAACAAATAAACCTAAAACAAGACCAGGAAAAATAATTGTTGAAGGAGAAACATAATTAATTTTTTTAANTACTAATGANAGTANNCACAGGAATGGAATAAGAAATGCNAAAATAAAAAAAGCATTTCCTAGNTCTGTAATATGTGATAAAAAAAATTCCGAAAAAAGGANGGAATTAAAAAAATAAAGNATTTCTANATCTAAGCTTTGAAATAGCTTNAGNAAAATTGAAACAATTAAGCAAAACAGTGGAAAATAATATTTACTAATTTTTTTCTCCTTTCTGAAGCACTATCAAATAATTNCCACTTTCTTTTATAATTTCAAATTCNTTAATCAGAGAGCCNAGTTTATCTTTTCTAGTAAGCANATAAGGTGAATTCAAGTTATCTCTGATNTATGTTTTTTGTGAATAAAACGANATTGTTGGTTTGTTAATTTTATATACAACTAAAGGTAAATTATTTTTTTGGATATATTCTGATAGAACTTTNANATCTTTTTGTGTGCTTTGAATGATAACTGGTAANAAGAAAACCGACACNTAAATTAAAAAGCTTGCTGCAAAAAACTTTTTAACAAAAACATACTTTTTTTTCATTNCCAACTGAGNAATTANTGNAATTCCAAGCAAAAGCAAGAAAGTTGATGGCNCCCACTNTTCAACATAATTTTTAAGAAATTCAATTGAAATATCAAAAGTTGGNTTNAACTCAAAGAGGTAAATTGCAAGATATGGAATCAAGAATAGAAATATAACACACGATANATCATAGATTGCTGAAAAAATTTTATANCTTGCTCTAGCNGAATTCTGAAAAGATTTTTCAANGAAATATGCTAGAGGAGTTAATCCGTAAATTAGATANTGAGGCAGTTTNGTGCTTGAGAAACTAAATAGGAGAAAGACCCAAAANAACCAAACTATCATAAATTTCTCGGTGTCATTTNTTACCTTAAAAATANTTTTGAACTCGCTCAGAACGTTCCCAAAGAAAGGAAGCACTAGGAAGGGNAAAACTAGGAAATAATAAAAGTAAGAGCCTGTGTGGCTCTCCATANCATCTGAAAATCTACCAAATGATTGTCCAAATAATAAATATTGAAGGCTTTCGAGGTCTGTTCTTAAATAAAGNANCANAAACCAAGGGCAAACNATTATAAGAAANCTTATCCANGCAGACCCAGAGANAGCTGCTTTAAAAAATAATTTAATATTTTTTGTTANAAAACAGTAAATCAAAAATATTGGTCCTGTTATAGCTAGNATCGCGAAACCTTTTATNAGGAAGCCAATTGAAATAAAAATTGCAGCATTATTCAAATGGTTTTGTTTTTGNTTTTTGANATAGCTATAAATAGTNAATAGAGCGAGGGTAATAAATAAGTTTAAGAATGCNTCTGCAGTCGCAACGAATGATATTAAAAAAAANCCTGGNAATAATAATAATGTTAAAGCTTGGTTCCAAAGTCTAATATTATGACTATTGTCTTGGATNAATTTTCCAAAANAAATTGCCCAGATTATTGCTGCTAGCATGGATGGAAACCTTAATGCAAATTCATTAGCACCAAACGTATATATTGATAAAGCCTGAACCCAGTATGCAAAAATGGGCTTTTCCAGTCGCAGTTCTTCGCCAAGATAAGGTATAAAAAATTGGTTATCTNTTATCATTTGTAACGAAGTNGATGCAAAAGCTCCCTCATCATAATCAGTTAAACCTAGANAAAGCATAGGNATATATGCAACAGCTATTAGTGCGTATAAGAAGTTAAGTTGTCCTNTTTGCAATGTTTTTACTCCTTCGACATCTTTCACTACAGTAAATCACATTTTCCCAACAACTTCTCCATTTTTTTCTCCAGGAAAAAGGNCGATTGCAAACAGGGCAGGTTTTACTTTTAAGATGTTGTTTTCTCAATTAAAGCTCTAAAAACTTTTCAATTAGATAGTAAAGTGCAACAAATGAAGTAGCAGCTAGAATTAAAATACTNAACGAGTGAAAAATTTTGAATGTTGGGCCTGCTTCTTTATTTTTTTCATGGTCTANAAAAAGACCAATAAATAAATTNAGTAGGTTAGCTCCCAATAAAATTAAGAAAATTAANTTTNTAGTTGAGNTCCAAATGAGTTCATATTGTTCTAATTGAAAAAAATAAATTATCCCAAGATAGNCNAAAATCATTAAGATCAAAAAAAGGTTTAGCCTGAAGAAAAATGATTTTAAAAAATATCCAAGTGATTGNTTATCTAGGCTGTTTCTNGCGGCTGGAGTCACTACCAAAATAGAAAGCCAAACTCCACCAATTACNNTGGCTAGTACAGTCTGAAGCGCAATCTCAACAATCATATCTACTAAGTGGCGATCCGGAAGGGACTCGAACCCTCGACCTCCTGCGTGACAGGCAGGCATTCTAACCAACTGAACTACCGGACCGTGAGATGTAGATTTTGGTACAAAAGAGAATTATTTACAACNTTTTTCTATTGTAAATAAAGTTGAATGTTCATTTTCAGGCTTTATAATNNTTAAGTTAGTAAATTTACTTAACGGGGGAATATTACTATGGATTATTTCTTAGCAACAGACGATTACGTTGGAGTGTCCTTTTGGATTGCTACTGCTGTNATGGCAGCTGGTGCCCTGTTCTTCTTTATGGAAAGAAGNACAGTTAAAGCATCATGGCAAACNTCTCTGACTGTAGCCGCTCTTGTATGTTTTGTGGCCTTTTGGCATTACTTGTATATGAGAGACGCGTGGATAGCAACAGGTGAATCACCTACAGTTTATAGATATATAGACTGGTTGATTACTGTTCCTATGCAAATTGTAGAATTTTATTTGATATTATCTGCTGTTGTAGCAGTAAGTCTTGGAGTTTTCTGGAACTTACTAGTTGCATCACTTGTAATGTTAATCTTTGGATATTTAGGTGAAGCAGGTCTNATGGATGTTACTGTCGCTTTCGTAGTGGCAATGGCAGGTTGGATTTACATNATCTACTATGTCTTCGCNGGTGAAGCTGCAAAGATTAAAGATGCTGCAGGTAATAAAGCATTAAGCTTTGCTTTNGATGGAATTAAATGGATCATAACAATTGGGTGGGCTATCTATCCAATAGGTTATTTCCTAGGTTATCTTGGTGGAGGCGTAGATATGAATATGCTTAACATCGTTTATAACCTTGCTGATCTAGTTAACAAATTCTTATTTGGACTTGTTATTTGGTATGCAGCAATGATGGATTCCGGAATTAAAAAAGGCTAAGCTAATTTTAATTTAAGATNTAAGCCCGCTTTCGAGCGGGCTTTTTTTTATCTNCTTATTAAATAAACCGTNTGAACTAAGGTTGTNACAAGCTTTCCNGCTTGATCAAACATTTCTCCTTTTACGGTTGCAATGGACTTACCCNTTCTCATTATTGAGGCTTTNAGNGTACATATNCCTGATTTGAGAGGCAGGTGNTGAAGNGTATGTAAATCTGTAGAGGCNGGGTAGACTTTGCCATCNGATTCNACAATTAATAATAAAGAAGTTACGTCATCAAGCATGGAAGTCATCATTCCACCTTGAACAGATCCATCAGGATTTAATGTAAGTTCGCTNAAACTTGCTTCCAGCTCAAGCGTCCCCTCAATATAGCTTAAAAATTTAAAGTTAAATAATTTCCCTGTNCCTCCATGTTTTTTATGGAAATCAAGATATTTTTGTACNTTCTTTGTCATAATGAAATGGTGCGAGTTGTAGGATTCGAACCTACGACCCCCTGCTTGTAAGGCAGGTGCTCTAACCAACTGAGCTAAACTCGCAGAGNNCAATAGAATATAATATATTTATATGGAAGACTACTCCACAGACTCAACAAATGATATGAGAGAAATTCTCAGTGTTTCAGAAGTAAATAAAACAGCCAATGATTTTATTAATGAGGCATTCCCTCCCCTTTGGGTTGTTGGTGAAATTTCTGGGTTTAAAGAATATGGATCATCTGGACATTGGTATTTTTCGCTCAAAGATNCAGAATCTGTTTTGAGTTGCTCNATGTTTAGGTTGCAGAATATCTCGCTTGGCTTTANACCAAAAGAGGGTGATCAGGTAATTATTCAGGGNAAACTTTCTATCTGGCACAAAACNGGCAGATTTCAAATTATTGCAAGNAAAATGGAGCTTGCAGGTTTTGGTGAACTTTTAAGAAAATATGAATTATTGAAAAATAAACTTAAAGATGAGGGTTTATTTAGCAGAAAACTTCCAGAATCAGTCCCCGAGATAATTAATAAATTAGCTGTTGTAACATCNCCGCATGGAGCAGCTTTAAGAGATATTATCTCTACACTCAAACGCAGAGCTCCACATATTAATATTATTATTTCTCCNTGTCAGGTCCAAGGTGANGGTTCTGAAAAGTCTATTCTTAAAGCTNTTGATAATATAGCTAAAATTCAAGCAGANGAACAGTTTGATGCAATTATCATTTCTAGAGGTGGTGGCTCAATTGAGGANTTATGGAGCTTTAATAATGAGGAGCTTTGCAGATATATCTCAAGACTCAATATNCCAGTTATATCTGGTATAGGGCATCAGACAGACTTTACCTTACTAGATTTNGTATCAAATCAAAGAGCAGAGACTCCTACTGCTGCTGCTGAGATTGCTTCTGAAGGTGCTTCTAAACTTCAAGATTATCTAGATTTTATGGTTGATAGNCTTAAGAAAAAGATAATTGTATTAGTAAACTCATCCAAAGAAAAANTTNCTTTTCTCAAGAAATTGCTTCGCTCTCCAAAACAAAAAATTCAGGATCAATATCTAAAATTAGACCACAAGTCTGAACAGTTGCATTCCTCATTTATTANCTCCCTCAATAAAAGGATTGATGGTCTTGAAAAGTTAATCTTAAAANTTTCATTTAATTCTCCTGAANAAATGANACAATTNTATGNTCAAAAACTCTTAAACTTGGGCACTTTATTATCAAAACAAGCTTCTCTTAATATCGATGCTTNNAATTCAAAAATTAANAACTTTGAACAACAATTAGTNTCCTTGAGNCCAAAAGAGGTTCTTAAGAGGGGCTACTCAATNACATATGGAGAAAGAGGTAATATCGTAAAATCNTCAAAGAAAGTATTCGCTGGTGATAAATTACTTACACAATTTAATGANGGTAAGGTTCAATCAAAAGTTGAGTAAATTAGACGTTGTATTTTCTAAATCTTCAAGCGTAATGGGTGTAGTTATAATCTCAACAACTTCATTATTTTTTATAACATAAGTAGTAGGAACGTTTTCAGGNAGNTCTATGCCCCAAATATNTCTNGGNTCATTTTTTAGATTTANAAATGTNATNCCAAATTTTTNTATAAGCTTATTGACCTCTTCGTCTTGAAGTGAATCAAACTGATCAAAGTGATAGCCAACTACGCTGACATCATCTTTTTCATTGATTTCATTAAAGTATTTAAATTCGATAATNCATGGCGGACACCAGTCTGCCCAAATATTAACAAAAAGTATTTCATCTTTGTAACCATTAAAAGTGGCTCCTGAACCGTCAGTAAAANANAAATCAGTTCTTTGACAAGATNTCAAAACTGAAAGTGATAGAAATAATATNCNCAATAATCTCATTTGTCTCTTTATAAGTGCTAAAAGCCAATTTACAATAATTCTTTCACTGCTTGAAACTTTTTTCCAGTTTAAAGTGTATAAGAATTAAATCACGGAGATTTTATGAATGATGGTATTTTTTCAAAGATAGGTAGTTTTTTAGGAATTGTTTGGTCATATATTGTGGCTGGAAGGGNTTTTTTTTGGAAAGCAATTCGCTTTACTTTTGCAACAGGAATATTTTTAGCAATTGTTATTAGTATTGCATACAGTTTGGTNAGTCCAATATGGACAGNTTCAGATAGTCCTGATTCANCAGGAAAAGTGGTAGTTTTCAAACCTAATGGCGTTCTTGTGGATCAAGAACCAACNCTTGCGGATCCTGANCCATTTGAGCAGTTTCTTTCTGAAATTGTTGGTGANGGAATGCCAAGTCAAAGAGTTTANGAATACAAATTTCTTTTGAAATTTTTTGATGACTTCAAGAACGATGAAAATGTTGATTCAATGATTTTTGACCCATCAGGTTTNTCAATGCCCATAAATTATGTANTGCCTCTNGCNGAAAAAATTAAAGCAGCAGTGGATTCAGGAAAAGAAGTTATTGTAAGATCGGANTTCCTAAATGATGCATCTTATGTTTTAGCATCAGCNGCATCAGAAATTAGTGCTCCATATTATAGTTTTTTNAGTATTAACGGATTTGGTGGNCCAAGAGAGTACTACAAAAACTTTTTCGAAAAGTTNCTTATAACACCAAGAATTATTGCAGCAGGAGACTTTAAAACTGGACCAGAATCTTTCACAAGGGATTCAATGAGTGAAGAAGCAAAAACAAANTTAGATTTTTATAAACCTCTGTGGTCAAAATATAAATCCTTTGTNTCTACCGAAAGAGGNGTNGATATGCAATGGATAGCTGATGAATCATATAAAGACTTAATCAGCAATAAAGTTAGTGAATGGGATGCAGCTCTTGAATGGGGTTTAATNGATGTCATGGAAGAAGAAGATGATTTTGATGAGAGAATGCTCCTGAAATTTGGTGCATCTNAAGANGGGGAAGAAATATTGAATGCAATACCATTTAGAAGTTACCTAAAAACTCTTCCTGATGCAGATGTCGAAAAATCANAAAATATTNTCAAGGTAATTACAGCTGAAGGCGCAATAATGGGTGGNGATGTTAACCTTGGAATTGCAGGGTCTGACGGCATTGTAGAGATGCTTAAAGATGCTCATGAAGACGAAAATACAAGCGCTATTGTTTTGCGTATCAATTCACCTGGTGGTTCTGTTCTAGCNTCAGATTANATTAGGTGGGAGATAGAAAAAGCAAAAGAAAAAGGAATACCTGTAGTNGTTTCGATGGGTTCATTGGCAGCCTCAGGAGGTTACTGGATTGCCTCGCTTGCAGACAAAATTTATGCTGAAGCAGATACAATTACAGGGTCCATTGGAGTGTATGGAACCTTATTTAGTGTAGAGAAAATATATGACTGGATGGGAATAAATCTTGACGGTTATTCAACTACAAAATGGGGTGCTTTTGANCCANTNCGCCAGGATTGGCCACAAGAATACGAAGACACTGTACGTTCTGGGATTAATTCAATCTATGTGAAATTCACAACTCAAACATCCATTGATAGAAATATTCCAATTGANAAAGTTAGAGANATTGCTAAAGGAAGAGTATATTCTGGAGAACGAGCCCTTGAATTAGGACTTGTTGATGAAATTGGTTTGATAGANGATGCAATTGAATATNCAGCAAGCATGGCNGAGCTTGAGAGCTATAAAGTTATTTATATCGATCCACCTGCNGCNAATCAAACTGGTTTTACGATAGCTATCCAAAATCTAATAAAATCAATTAAAAGAGTNTTCTTTGTNGAGCCTGATANAAGCAGAGATATTATGAAAAACATTCAAATTTACTGCTTTGAATGTGTTTCAAGACCCTAACTGNTTTATAAATTTAGCAACCATCATTTTTGATGGTTGTTTTTTNTCTGAGTAAATGTACCTGTCAAGATCTAAAAGCATCTGCTTTATGGANGAAAAATCCCTTCTTATAAAAAGCTCAAGATAATTTACAGAATCATCGTCTAANTTAATATTGAGTTTTTTGGAAATAAATTTTATAGCACCTTTCACATCAGTNTCTTCAAGTTCATTAATATAAAATNNNTTCATTTGNGCAATTCTTGACTGAAGGTCAGCAAAAACATTTATTTCATTAATNCCNTAATTACTTGTAAGCAAGAGTATGGTTTCTGTATTTTTGCACTCGTTTATTAAGTTAAAAATTTGAATCTGAATGTCTTTTTCACATTTATCTANATTATCAAGGCACAGTAAAAATGAACTCTCAAGNCCTTCAAAATTATTATTCTCAGCCTTAAGCTTTGATACATCNATATATAGNGATATTTTTTCTTTGGNCTGTATCTCATTTAAAACTGAATTTANAAGAAATGTTTTTCCAGATCCTTNNTCTCCANTAATGAAAATATTATCGNACAAANTATTATTAATTANTTCTTTNATTTGAGATGAAAGCACTTCATTTTTCTTGGTAAAAAAGAAATTATCTATTTGCGCATCATAATCTCGTCCAAAATCAAAAAAGATTTGTTTACTTGAATTTANATTTTTCATCTTTGCCACACGAATTCANTGAGCATTATCTCTGCCTCAAGCTCATCTANATAAGTCTCATATTCCAGNTTAATGTNATCGCTATTAATATTTTTTAAAGAGAATGTTAAAACTTCNTTTCTTGAAGCTAAAAAATTCAAAAAGTTTTCAACCNTCTCAAAGTCTTTTGACTGAATTTCTAAAGNAAAGTTATTTCTTAAAATCTCNCGGCTTTTTGTAGAAATTGATATTATTTCATCAAGNAGGTAATCGTAAAANTTAACAGAGTTAGTTGTAAAAACTCTATTTGATANAGGNAATTTAAAGATCCACTTATTTTCACTTATNTGCTGAACAGACATTAATACATAATCTAANTCCTTANNAAGCAANGGAAATTCNCTTTTTTCTNTAAATTGATCTNCATCTAGATACTCNTATTCAAGNNTTATATTCTGATTTANTTGAGTAATTAGCTTTAATGATTCAAGTTGATNTTGAAATAAGCTATTTTCAATTATTNTAGANTCTCCAGCTGCAAGGNTTTGTGGAAGAATTGAAATGAACGTTTTCATATTTTTTTTTGAAATTGAAAAAGATATTTTATTCTTTATAAAGAAGTCTTCGATTTTTTTTCGGTCANACATCAGCTCAAGATATTTAACACCATCAAAGGACTTNNCCTGGNAACCAATAAAAAATTCCTGAAAATTTGAATTTNCTNCANAATTTATCTGGTNAAGACTAACTCCATATTTTTCAAAAACCTTAACATCAGAATTTTTTATAAGCTCTTCNATTTCNTTTATCTTTTTGAAATCTTCGTANACTANAATAAATTTGTTAGATTCTTGNCCNAAACAATTCAAACTAATTAAGAAAAAAATATATATAATTGCTGTAAATCTGATAATTTTCATTTAAAACTAAAGAATTAAATAACTATTTTATGACAAAAAAGAATAATAACTACAAAGATTCTGGNGTAAATGTCCAAGANGGTCAAAATTTTATTTCTGATATTAAGAACAAACTAANTAGTACTTNAAATAAATTTTCAATTGGTACAATTGGTGGGTTTTCTGGNTATATTGANCCTCCAAAGAATTNTAAAGATCCNCTCTATGCATTAGCTTGTGATGGTGTAGGCACAAAATTACGAATAGCATCTNTGCTNAAAAAATATGACTCGCTAGGAATTGATCTTGTAGCAATGTGTGTAAATGACCTTATTGTGAGTGGAGCAAAACCCCTTGCTTTTTTAGATTACTACGGCGTCTCAAAACTAGATAGATCTATTGGAAAGGAAATCATTTCTGGAATAATATCTGGATGCGAAATGTCAGGTTGTGACCTTGTAGGNGGCGAAACTGCTGAAATGCCAAATCACTATACAGATGGNAATTTTGATTTAGTGGGTTTTGCTATNGGGGTCAATGAAAGAGANGGGATNATTGATGGNAGTACTATTGCTAAAAATAATTGCATTATTGGATTAAAGTCNAACGGTTTACACTCTAATGGTTTTTCTCTGGTCAATAATATAATTAATGCTAATAANCTTAAAAATGATNNAGAATTCCTTGAACAACTCTTGGCTCCCACAAAGATTTATGTCAATGAAGTTTTAGATTTATTAAGCAAATATAAAATTAATGGGATGGCTCATATNACAGGCGGTGGGCTTGAAGAGAATCTTTCTAGGGCTGTTCCNAAAAACCTTAGTATTGTTATAGATAAAAATTANTGGGAAAATCCAGAAATATTTCAAAAAATTCAGAAGCTTGGGAATATTCAAACAGAGGAAATGCTAAGTGTTTTTAATTGNGGGGTTGGATATTGCTTAATAGTTGATGAAGANACTTCTGAAAGGATCTTAAGNGAATCAAACTCTTANTTTAAAATNGGNTTAATNAAAGANAATTTAAATAAAAAGTTTTTAATAAAGTGAATATCATAGTCTTCTTTTCAGGNTCTGGTACAAATTTAAANTCAATAATTGATNNGCAAGCTCACTATGGATATAAGGTAATCGGAGCATTGACAAATAATCCAGATGCAGGGGGAGTAAAAATTTGCAATAGCCAAAAAGTTGACCTAAGNATTATAGATCATAAGNATTATTCTGAGANAGATTTATTTGATCAAGANATTGATCGATANCTGCANACACTTAATCCTGATTATATAATTCTTGCAGGNTTCATGAGGATACTTGGAAAGCGCCTTGTTGATAGCTGGGAGGGACAAATAATTAATATTCATCCATCATTATTACCAAAATATCCCGGATTAAATACACATAAAAGNGTTATAGAGTCTGGAGATATTGAACATGGGACAACNATTCACTATGTTACAAGTGAGCTTGATTCGGGTCCAATTATTAGACAAGAATCAATATCTATTGAACCAAATGATGATGAAACAACTCTAATAGATAAGATAAAAAAATTAGAGAACTTAATATATCCAGANGTAATTTCAAAATTAACAAAATGAAAATTATATATTTATTGTTGCTAGCTAATTTTGNACTCTCAGATACATTTAAAAGCTGGGAAGCAAATTTTGAATTCTCGCANCATGAGTTTGGTAAATTTAAAATGAANAGAAGTTTTGAGGTCAACGGAGATAATGTTACCTCAAGCTTTACNCTCAGACCTCTATTAATATTTGAATACTCTCAGAAATCAGATTTGATTATCAAAAATGGAGNATTAGTAAATTCTTTTAAAACTTTTGTAAAAAATAATGTTCCTGGNGATCATCCAAAATTGTTTACTGTTGTTTTTTCTGAAGGTTTTATTACATCAAAGGAATTANATTTTTCAATTGAAACAAATGATCGAATTTTAGATCAACTTGGAAGTGATCTGCAAATGAGAATTAATGCAAAAAAGGGAATAGGAAGTTACTACTTAAATGTNATCAATAATGATAAAGGGAATGTCGTTNAACGAAAGTATCAGGTACTTGGNAATGAGNTTATTGAGACANCCTTTGGTTCCTACGAAACAATAAAAGTCAGCGCAACNTCTACAGATTCGTCAACAATCATTTATTTTTTAGCACCTGATTTAGATTATTTTGTTNTTCAAAGCTATGTTGANCTTAAAAACGGTAAACGAAATATTTTAAAGGTTACTGAAATGCCTANGTTTTTGGAAGAGTGACACCTCTCTGACCTTGATATTTGCCNCCTCTATCCTTGTAACTTGTTTTACAAATTTNATCTGATTCAAAAAAAATCATCTGNGCTACCCCCTCATTTGCATAAATTTTTGCAGGNAGATTAGTAGTNTTTGAAAACTCAAGCGTNACATGNCCTTCCCACTCTGGCTCAAGCGGTGTTACATTTACAATGATCCCACANCGTGCATAAGTTGATTTNCCTAGACATAACGTTAAAACGGATCGTGGAATTTTAAAGTATTCTATTGTTCTTGCCAGAGCNAATGAATTCGGCGGAATAATACATTCGTCAGCTACTAGATCAATAAAACTTTTGCTATCAAATGATTTTGGGTCAACTACGGAAGAATACGTATTTGTGAAGATCTTAAATTCATTNGCGCACCGAACATCATAACCATAACTTGAAACACCATAGGATATGATTTTATTTCCACCAAGTTCTCTTACTTGNTTTTCCTCAAATGGAGTNATCAAACTATNATTTTTTGATTGATCTATTATCCAGTTATCAGATTTGATGCTCATTAACTAATTTGCCTTCTNCCGCTTATTGCTCTACCNAGAGTNGTATTATCAACATATTCTAATTCACCACCCATTGGAACGCCATATGCAATTCTGGTTACNAAAACCCTGTCGTTTTGAATCTGATCTTTGATATAGAATGAAGTAGCATCACCCTCAATTGTTGGGCTTGTTGCTATNATTAATTCTTTTNCGTTACTTGTTTCAAGCAATTCAATTAACTTTGGTATTCCAAGCTCATCAGGCCCAATTCCATCTATTGGTGAAAGTCGGCCCATTAAAACAAAATACCTCCCTTTAAAAGAACCTGACTTTTCAATAGCCANAATATCTGANGGATTNTCAACAACACAAAGTANTCCTNTATCTCTCCTATCATCTGCACAAATCCTACAAATTTTATCCTCAGTTAAGTCTCTACAAACTTCACAATTTTTTATTTCACTTATGGATTTATCTATAAGAGNGGAAAGTTTTTTGGCTCCCTCCCTATTCTTTTCAAGAAGATGAAATGCCATTCTTTGAGCTGTTTTTTCACCAACACCAGGCAATATTTTTAANGAACTTATTAGGTTTGTTAANAGGCTATCTTCATTCTTCATGNTCAATTACTTCAATATTTTTATCTACAATGTTTGCATTATATTTATCATTTAAATTACTTACTAGTGNACTTTTTAATACTTGATTTTTAAAATCTTTTATTTCAAGNTTNCTTTTTTTTTGCCATTCTAGAGANGGTGTAGTTTGAGTGGTGTTTTCTTTTTTAATTTCTATCTCTGAAATGNCATAACCATTATTTTTCATAGACNNTATTAGGTCACTCTTGTTTTTTTCATTAATATTATCAGTAAAAATNTCAGAACCCTGAAAGATCACNTTTNTATCATTGACGGCNTTAAGCTGTAGATTTGAAAAAAGNGCTCTGGAGGGCCCNTTAAGGTCNAGGTTGTCAAAAATATTTAACCAATTTTTTGGTTCTAATTTNATATGTCTCTTTTTCTTATCCTCTGNTGAGTCAATTTTAGCTNATGCGACTTTTGACAGTTGCTTTGGAACTTTTTTTTCTGATATGNCTCTAGNTTCAACATTTTCTTTTACTTTTCTATCATCTTTTTTTTTAAAAGATAAGCACCTCAAAGATGCAATATCAAAATTTTCCTTGTAGTTNTCTGTTTGTTTNGCNTCCATCAATCCATTGGAAAAAAATTGATAAAATAAGTTNATTTCCTGATCTAGNCCAGAATCAGATTTGACTNATTCTATAATTTTCTCATGNAANAGCTTAAGTGCACGATCAAAAAGAATTTCATAATTTACATCAAGATTTCTATACCTTTCAAGTTCNGTGATAACGTCTTCTGNACTATCNGCCAAAATTAATTCAAATAGTCTAGTAGTTGAAGATANATCAAGNACACCATGNAACTTAGAAACCTCTTCTTCAGTTAAATTGCCATCGCAATGGGAAATTGCTTGNTCAGCTAATGTTAGNGAATCTCTTACTGATCCTTTTGCAAGCTCAACAATTAGATCGATAGATTTTTTATCTGTTGAAACTTTTTCTTTGCTNAATACTTCANTTAAGTTTGTCGCAATTAATTCATCAGATACTAATTTTAAATTAAANTGNAGACACCTNGAGTTTATTGTTTTTGGNATTTTGTGCGATTCTGTTGTTGCCATTATGAATATTACATGTGATGGTGGTTCCTCTAGTGTCTTGAGAAGTGCNTTAAAGCTTTGAATTGATAGCATATGAACNTCATCAATAAGATAAATTTTAAATTTACCACTTGAGGGTCTNTACTGNACTGAATCGAGAAGGTCTCGCATATCATCNACTCCTGTTCTGGAAGCAGCATCAATTTCAATAAGATCCAAATGAGAATTTGTNTGAACCTCTTNACATACCGAACAAACATTACAAGTTTCACCTTTTTCAATATCGTAATTAGGGCAGTTAAGGGATTTGGCAAANAATCGGCCCAGAGTTGTTTTTCCAACNCCTCTAGTGCCAGANAATATATATCCATTATGGAAATTTTGNTTTTTAATTATGTTTTTCAGAGCATTGACTACATTATCTTGGCCAATTACCTCAGAGAAAACATTTGGTCTATATTTGTTTGCTAAAGCCATTAAGTGAATTNATTGAATGCAGACTTAATTATTTCATAATTAAATCCTCTATTGGATAAAAATCTAGAAATCTTTTCTTTTTCTTTTAAGCTNACCGAACTAGAACGNATTTTTTTAGCAATTTGGTTTACGCAAATTTCTATCCAATCGATGTTTTGTTCATAAATATCATAATCNTTTGAAGAGACAAACTTATTCTTTAAGTAGAGNTCGATAAACTTTGGCCCATAGCCTTGAGAGCTTTTCTGTTTNATCACAGCAAGTGCAAAACGCTGATCGCTNAGTAAATTCTGGTTCTTCAGCTTTTCAATAACTTCATCTAATTCGTCTNTTTGCAGATCNNTAATCTTAATTTTAAGCTTCTGCTTTAACTCGTATACTGAATGCTCTCTTCTTGAAAGAAGTTCTAACGCTTTGTTCCATGGGCTTATNTCAGGCACATTTAATTATAAGGTACAACTCTTGATCTGCCAGCAGATCTTATAATTCTTACCTTATCACCAGCCCTAAAATTGATAACTGGNTCTGTTGAAATTTCTTGAACTATAGAAATTTCTTTGTCATTGGCTTNAAGCTTTATAACTAATTCAATACCCTCTTTTCTTGAAATNTTTTCTCCCACTTCTGANCCTACTACAGACCCTATCAGCCCACCAACAATAGCACCGATTCCAGCAGATGTTTCNCCGTCACCATCCGCAGATCTTTCTCCTGCACCAGAACCTACAATTGCACCCAATACAGTNCCAGATGTAGCTCCAACATCNCTATCNCCTTCGATGGTAACTNCTCTGACACTCATTACAGTTCCTGTTTGAACAAACTGNGCTTTTCCAGCAGCATCCCTTGCAACAACATCAGCTTNAAAACCACCAGTTGCACAACCTGAAATTAACATCACGAAAAAAATATTTATAAATAANTTATTCATACTCATTTGACACCCTCAATAAAGGAAAAGTTCCCTCATGAAGTTTAAATATATCTTCTACATCACAATTCAAGACAGTAGCAGTNTTTAATGCTAATACTGTAGANGGGACATAAACNCCATTTTCGATTGCATTGATACTTTTTCTTGATACTTGAACTGCTTTAGCTANATTTTCTTGTGTAATNCCTGCTTCCTTTCTTTTTTGNTTTAGTAAGGTAACTAGGTATTTATGATTTTTTCCCATAATAATTAATTTTAATGTAACNTATACTACTCAAAATAAATTAAAAAATCAATTTTATGAGAAGTATTCGTTACATTTAGTTAAAAAAGTNCTTGATTTTTATAAATTTATATCTAGATTATTATTTGATGGTGCTCGGGTGAGGCCATCGNNAATTTAATNAGTCGCTTTTAAGGAGGACTATTATGTTAATTAATTTTACTGATCCTATGTTTTCAAATAGAGCATTAGGATTTGAAAATCTCGTAGATAGACTTGAGAGAATCTCAAATGAATCTCAATCTAGTTANCCTCCCTATAATATTTATAGGGACGGTCTAAAATTCCAAATAGAAATTGCTCTAGCTGGGATTGAAAAGAAAGATGTTGAAATCGAATTATGTGATGGGGTATTNACCNTNTCATANAANGGACCTGAAGAGGTTTCTGAAAACGATACTTTACATCGCGGTATTGCAAAAAGAGCATTTAAGCTAAAATTTACTCTAGCTGAAGATCTTGAGGTTATTGGTGCATCNTCTAAGAATGGTCTNTTAAATATAGATCTTGAAAAGATTTTGCCTGACCACAAGAAACCTAGGGTAATTAATATAAAATAACTTTGATGGGCGGCTATTGCCGCCCACGCTTTTAACATGAAATTNCTAACATCTTTTTTACTTGTGTTTTCAATTTTAGCTTCAACTGAAATTGTGAAAACTGANCATGCTGAAATTTCAATTATTGGCAATAANAATATNATTNCAAAAACTGGAACCATTGATCTTGGTTATAAGTTTAAATTNACCTCAGGCTGGCATACNTACTGGATAAATCCTGGAGATTCCGGGGGTCCACCGACATTTAATNTAAATAAAACAAACGGCTGGATCNTAGGAGAAAATTTTTGGCCAGGCCCTACTAAAATTGAGTACCCCCCTCTAATGACTTATGGCTACGTAGATGANGTAGTTTTTCCATTTACAGTTGATATTAAAAACTTGGANGACAAGGCATCATCTATTGAGGTTAAATTTTTGGTTTGTGATGAAATATGCGTNCCTGAAAAAGCTGAACTAAATTTAGTTATGAAAAATGGCATTATNAANNTTGATGAAGAGCCACAACTGCTNATGGNATGGATGAAGAGATTACCTATTCGTGGCCCNCCAGATTTAACGATTTCTTTTGCNNACAACCAAGCACTTTTAAACTCTCAATTTTTGNATGANNANTCTTATTTCTTTCCTATCAATGANGAAATNATTGATTTTTCAGATGAACAATCTTTCAAGNATTCAACTTTAGANTTNAATTTCCTTGATGAATTTAATGGNAATATTTCAGGGGTAATNGTTTCNGGTGAAAATTATTACAGTGTTGATGAAACGCTNACTTTNAAATCGTCTGTCGAAATAAAAACTATCGGGTTGCTTGCTGCTGTTTTTTTTGCATTTATGGGAGGGTTAATATTGAATTTAATGCCCTGCGTATTGCCTGTAATTGCGCTTAAAGGTTTATCGCTTGTAAAGAGCTCAAATGAATCTAATTCNTCTGTTAGCCTAAATGCAAGTTTCTATGTNTTTGGTGTANTTGCAACCTTTATGGCAATAGCAATAATTTTAGTATCTCTTAAAAATGCTGGAGAAGTTATTGGTTGGGGTTATCAATTACAAAGCCCATTTATAGTNACAATTTTGGCAACTTTGATTTTTGCAATTGGAATTTATATGGTTNCTAATATCAGTCTTGGATCAAGCTTTGGTAAGCTTGAAAAATTTACATATGGAACTGGGCCATTTAATTCGTTCTTAACAGGAACTTTAGCAGTAATTGTTGCGTCACCATGCACNGCACCCTTTATGGGGGCTGCATTAGGATTTGCTCTNATACANCCTGACATTTTTTCNTATTTGGTATTTTTATTTTTAGCTTTAGGTTTTGCTTTACCATATTTTTTAATTGCTTTGTTTCCATCACTCGTTAATTTTATTCCAAAGCCTGGAAGGTGGATGGAAACTCTGAAACAATTTTTTGGATTTATGATGTTTGCTGCAGCTATCTGGTTGTTNTGGGTGTTAGCAAATCAAGTAGATGTNAATTCAANTCTATTTCTTCTTATAGGTTGGTTTTTGGTTGCNTTTNCATCNTGGCTAATAATTTCAAAGATTAGACATGCAGCAATNTTTGCTGGATTAATTATTTTAATTTGGGGTTATTACCTNNTGAANTGGGATTTTAAGACTACAGAAATAAATAATGATAGCGTCTCACAAAGCTGGTCTCTAGAAAANGAAAATCAACTACGCTCAGATGGCGAATCTTATTTTGTAAATTACACAGCTGCTTGGTGTATAACATGCAAGGTTAATGAGGCTGTTGCATTCAGTGATAATGTNTTTGAAATGTTCGACGAAAAAAATATTACATATCTAAAAGCNGACTGGACAAATAGAGATGCTNCGATAGCTAAGCAGATCGAAGTATANAANAGATCAGGCATTCCTCTTTANATTTATTGGAATAAAAGACTTGACGAACCTATGGTTCTTAATGAAATATTAACTGAAGGATACTTAATGGAGGTTATAAATGAAAATTAAATTACTTATTTTATTAATATTNNTATTGCCAATTTTCGGAGGAGTAAANAATAANACAGCNGCACCTAATTTTGAGTTAACGAACCAAGAAAATGAAGTTATATCTCTTGGAGATTTTAAGGGGAAAAAAGTGATTTTAGAGTGGACAAATCACGAATGTCCATTTGTAAAAAGGCATTACGANACAAANAANATGCAATCTCTTCAAAGAGATGCNGGNGAAGATGACATTGTTTGGCTTTCAATAATTTCCTCTGCCCCAAAAAAACAAGGTTATGTATCCAAGGGTGAAGCTAAAGCCCTTACTGCTGAAAGAAACGCATACCCTTCGCATGTATTATTTGANGAAAAAGGAGATGTTGGGAGACTATACGATGCTAAAACNACTCCNCATATGTATTTGATTGATGAACAAGGTGAGCTTAAATACCAGGGTGCAATAGATGATTTAGGTGGCACAGGTGCTTTNTTTTCTTCAGATCTAAGTTTGGCAAAAAATTATATNAAAAATGCTCTANTAGAACTTGCAAAAGGANTTCAAGTTACNGANGCTAAAACAAGACCTTACGGTTGNTCNATTAAATATTAAAAGATGTAATCTNCCCATGCTTTATCAGGGAAATCATTTTTATTTAATTTGTGCCCGTTGAGCAAATGAGCAAAAGATGGTTTNTTTGGCTCGTTGATAGGTTTTACTATCTTTGACCCTTTATTTGTATTGCAAGTTCTGCAACTGGTTACAATATTNTCCCAANNTGTTTGGCCTCCCTTACATCTGGGTTGAACATGATCAAGTGTCAATTGTTTTACATCAAAAACATCGAAGCAGTATTGGCATTTATACATATCCCNAAGGAATACATTNGATCTTGAAAACTTTACATAATTTTGAAACTTATGGTACCTTCTGAGCATTAGTATGCTTGGTACATCATAAGCGTTGGATGGTGACCTTACCTGCCAGTCTTGATGATTCTTTATTACGATAACATTTCTTGTAAAAACCAATTTCATTGCTGTTTTCCAATCTATAGTTGAAAGCGGAAAGTAGCTTACTGGTCTNCCATTTCCATTTAATAATAAACAATCTTTGGACATAATTACCTCTATTAATTATCTTAAATAAAATTATATTTTCATCAAGAACTCATGATGTTATGATTAATATTATTCACTAACTGGGGAGATTATGGTAGATTTTGAACTTTTTGGAGAACAGCATGTTCAGTCCTTAATTTGGTCTTCAATAATAATTGTTTCCNTCTGCGTCCTTTGCAACTTTATAAGTAATAAACTNCAACTATTGGCGGTTAAAATTCTTGGAGTTTCTTTATTAATCTTTGAAGTCACAAAACCATTCATATATATCTTTGGGTTTGATAAACCATGGGAAACGTATCTACCAATACATATGTGTAATTTTAGTGCTGTNTTAATAGGAATATTCTTGTTAAGCAAAAAANGGAATCAGATGTATTTTGAGCTTCCTTTTTACTGGGGAATTGGTGGTGCGACAATGGCACTAATTACACCNGATCTAGATTANGCGTGGCCAGATATTGAATACTTTATGTTCTTCTATGGGCATGGGCAAATTTTACTCGGCATATTTTTTGCATTGACTGTACTGAAGTATCGACCAAGGTTAAATAATTTTCCTAAGATGGCGCTTATAACTATTTTGCTTCTGATNCCAATGTATTTNATAAATGTNTTAATTGGTGGGGAAGCTAATTATTGGTACTTAATGGATAGGCCAGCAGGCGANTCACTTATGGATCTTATGCCCGATCCACCTTTTCATATTTTGGGTGTTGCCCCATTAGCCCTAACAGTATTCTTTTTGACATATGTTCCATTTTTACTATGGGATCAGTTTAAGAAAGCATGACAAATTTTGATTACATAATTGTCGGGGGNGGCTCTGCTGGTTGTGTGNTAGCAAACAGATTAACTGAAAATCCTGAAAATAATGTATGCCTAATTGAGACAGGGCCGGAGGACAAGTCGCCATTGATACANATTCCAGCTCTTTATGCATTTCTTGTNCAAGAAGAGGGTGAATCAAAATATGCTTATCAGTACGATACTGTTCCACAAAAGGAATTNAATTCAGTAACNATTAAAGAAGGTTCAGCAAGTATCAGCGATACTTTGGGTGGAACATATCGAGTTCCACAAGACCTTCAAGAAAAAAGAAGAGGCTTTCAACCAAGAGGAAAAACTTTAGGCGGTTCNAGTTCTATCAATGGCATGCTATATGTTCGTGGCCATAAATGGGATTATGATCACTGGGCGGAACTTGGAAATGAAGGCTGGTCATATAATGATGTTCTTCCTTATTTTAAAAAATCTGAAAATAATGAAACATTTGATGACGATTNTCATGGAAGAAGTGGGCCGCTTTCTGTAGCGCAGCTCAGGCATGATAATCCATTTTCAAGATATTTTGTTGAGGCTGCATCTAAACATCANAAATATAACGATGATTTCAATGGTGAAAATCAAGAGGGCGTTGGACTATANCAAGTAACACAAAAAAAAGGGAAAAGGTGNAGTGCAGCTGTAGCCTTTCTAAATGAAGTTAAAGATAGAAAAAATTTAAAAATCTTTACGGATACTGTTGTAGACAAGGTAAATTTTCAAAATGATGTCGCNAAATCTGTTGCATGTTTAAGGAAAGGTAAACCANTNACAATNTCGGCCAAANAAGAGATTTTATTGTGTGGTGGNGCTTATGGCTCTCCAACAATTTTGCAAAGATCAGGAATAGGAAACAANGANAAACTNTCAAGGCTTAATATTGATTGNAAGTTAGATTTNAAAGGTGTTGGGGAGAACCTACAGGACCACCTTGACTATATAACTTCACANANAGTGGATAGNTGGGAACTTTTNGGAAGTCCATTTAAATCGGGTAAATTTACACTNAGAGCACCNTTNGAATTGTTAAAATATTTAATTAATAAAACAGGCATGTTTACTTCAACGCTAGCNGANGGCGGGGCTTTCATTAAGTCCAATGATAANTTAGACATTCCAAATATTCAGCTTCATTTTGTAATTGCTATGGTAGAAGATCACGGNAGAGCACCGCTTTGGGGAAATGGCATTAGTTGCCATATGTGTTTACTAAGGCCAGAATCTAGGGGCAGCGTNTCCATCGCTTCGAAAGATCCAAATACTCATCCTCTTATTGATCCAAACTATTTATCAAATAAAAATGACTTGAAATCAATGATAGAAGGATATAAAAAAATGATGGAGATTATGAACACNCCTCCCCTGAGCAAATTTAACAAAGTACGCAATCCAGTAAATCTTGAAGATGATAAATCAATTGAATCCGCNATAAGAGCNAGAGCCGATACGATTTATCATCCAGTTGGAACATGCAAGATGGGNAATGATGAAATGTCTGTAGTAGATGCTAATCTTTTAGTCAAAGGTATTAAAAATTTAAGAGTTGTTGATGCTTCGATAATGCCNACTTTANTTGGTGGCAATACAAATGCGCCTACAATTATGATTGCTGAGAAAATTGCTGATAAAATAAAGGGAATAAATTAAAAATGTTTGAAGCTTTGGAACTTAATCTTCTAGCCCCTTCTCATATAATCTCATTGATAGTTTGTATTTTTTTAATAGTTTATNTCCCTAAATTTTTTACCGGNTCATCAGANAAAACAATAAAGATAGTGAGATATACTCTTGCTTTTTTAATGATCTCACATGAATTAGTTGACCCATACTTTAAGGTAAGTGTTAGAGACTATGCATGGATTGANGCATTACCCCTTCATATGTGTGCTTTTTCAACTTGGTGTATATCAATATTCCTTCTNGGTGGACACAGAATTTTTTTCTTGTTTGCTTATTTTTGGGGGATAGTTGGAGCTGGAATGTCACTGCTAACTCCTGATACTAATTTAGGTTTTCCATCATTAGAATATTTAAANCATATGTACGGACATCTTCTAATTATTTTAGGTGTGTCTGTTTCAATAGTTTTATTAAAACAGAGGCCATATCTAAATGATTACTTAAAAGTGATGNCCTNTACAAGTCTGGTTTTTTTACCAATTATGTATTTAATAAACTTTCTTCTCGATACAAATTATTGGTACATAATTGAAAAACCATATGGCGATAACATTACAAGCTTTATGCCAGATGCTCCATTCCATATTTTGGCATTAATNCCTGCGGCCTGGTTCTTTACTTTTCTTGTTTATACTCCCTATCTATACAAAGATAGGAATGCCTAAAAAATTTAAAACCTTTAAATACGAGATTGTAACTTCAACAAATGACATCTGTTTTGAAAAATGTCGTTTAAATAGAGGAACTAATTTTGTTATATCAGAAGAGCAATCTGATGGTCGAGGAAGAAACTCAAAGAAATGGTTCAGCCCAAAAGGTAATATTTCTTTTTCATTTGGATTTTTTTCACAGAATCTTATAAAAGGNCTCAGTGTTCAATCAGGTTTAATCGTGGCCAAAACAATTCAATCTGTGTTTAAAAAAGATGTTGGTTTAAAGTGGCCTAATGATGTTATTTTTCGCTCTAAAAAAGTTGGAGGGATTTTAACTGAGTGTGAAAATATAGATAATANATATCTAAATGTTATAGGTGTTGGTCTTAACCTAAAAATTGAGAGCAATGAGTNGCATTGGGGTAGTCTCGAGGAAGAAATAGAATCGGAANGAAAACAACATTTTATTTCNCATCTTCAAAATAATTTCTTAGTTCTAACTGAAAATAATATTAAAAANAATTGGGTTGCNGAATGGGAAGGTTTTTGCATTCACATAAATCAAAAAATNTATCTTAAAAATNTAGAACAAGAAGCTGTTTTTTTAGGTATAGATAGTGATGGGTCTTTGNTTGGTAGAAAAGATGGTAAGGTATTTAGATCAGAAGAAAGTTCAATATTTGTGGAGGGTTTNTATTAANNTAAAAATTGATTAAATTTTTCTAGATCACCATTATAATGAACCACCGAGCAAANGATGTTTAAAATTTTTGGAACAGANAACTCAAGAGCAGTAAGACCTATATGGACGGCAGAAGAAATGGGGTTAGATTATGAATTAGAAATGATGCCATTTCCTCCCAGAGTTTTTTTTAAACAATACCTTGATATAAATATGTTGGGCACAGTTCCTTACTTAATAGATGGGGATATTGAGATGACTGAATCTGTTGCAATGTGCCAATATATTGCTGAAAAATACGGGCCTACCGATCTTATAGTTCAACCAGATGAGNNTGATTATCCCAACTATTTAAATTGGTTGTACCATGCAGATGCTACTTTAACATTTCCACAAACTGTNGTTNTAAGGTATAAATTTCAAGAACCAGGTGTCGCTGATGGAGCAGTGGAAGGCTATAGCAGATGGTTTGTTTCTAGGCTTAAACTCCTTGAATCNTCANTAGAGGGAAAGGAATTTCTATGTTCTGGCAGATTCACTATTGCAGACATANCAGTAAGCTATGCNATAAATTTAGCTAAGTCTCTTGATATTCATCAGGCACTTAAACCAAATATTAAAAGATGGACAGATAATTTATTTCAAAGAGATGCTTTTAAGAAAGCTATAAATTATAAATTTGAAGATGTATAAGTTTTTTCTTTTTGCCTTCTATATATCTTGCTCTTATCTTCTTTTCAGTGATTCGAGGCCAAATATTTTAATAATTATGGCAGATGATATGAGCCCAAAAATAAAAGCTCTGGGAGATAATGTTGCTCTTACCCCAACACTTGATAATTTAGTAAAATCAGGAAAATCNTATACAAACGCCTTCACTACTGCTGGAGTCTGTGCTTGTAGCAGATCNGCCTTACTNACAGGAAAAAATCAAATTTCAATTGGTGCAATGCATATGAGGACTTCTTCTGGACCACAGGTTCCNTATCTTGCNGTGCCTGACATGAATATCAAAGCTTTTCCAGAAATTTTAAGAAAGTATGGCTATTTTACGTTTACAAATGACAAGCTAGATTACCAATTTAGCGGAATTTTTCCTGGCACTGGGCCATTTACTATTTGGAACTCCGAGAGTGAAAAATATGGCTGGAGAAGCAAAAAACCAGAACAACCATTTTTNGGAATTATCAACTTAATTGTTACTCACGAAAGTGGAATGTTCGTTGGTGAAATGAATTCTATNGAAACAAATGCTATNAAACTTTTGCAACAGTCTACACAAATANAATATGAAAGCCCTATCGCACCAGATAGAGTTATAGTGCCTCCCTTTTTACCTGATACAANAGAAGTTCGCAANGATATTGCTCGTGCGTACAATAATATTTTTATTCTCGATCAACAAGTTGGTGAAATTATAGATGCATTGAGATCTGATGAACTACTCAAAGATACGATTGTTATATTTACGTCNGATCATGGTGATGGGTTACCAAGGTACAAGAGGGAACTCTTTGACTCTGGAATAAATGTCCCTTTGATAATGGTGGTNCCTGACAAATATAATCTTTGGAATATTCATCCAAATACAAAATCAGAAAGATTGATNTCTTTTTTAGATATTGCTCCTACAATTCTTGATATTGCTGGNATTAGTAAGCCTTNCTATATGGATGGACAATCATTTTTATCAAAAGAAGAAAATAAATACATTTTTGCNGCAAGAGATAGGTTAGATAATCATTATGGAAAAACNAGGGCAGTCAGAAGNAAACAGTACAAATTGATCAANAATTTTTCTCCTGGAATTGTTGGAGCACAAGAACTAAGTTTTAGAGAAAACCTTCAATCAATGAAAAAAATGAGGAGCATGTTANAAAATGATCAATTAAATAAGGTGCAAAAAATTTGGTTTAATGAAATNCCAGAATTGCAACTNTATGATTTAAAAAACGACCCTNACGAGATAGTAAATCTTGCAAATCAAGATGGTTTTCAAGAAGTATTANCTGAATTAGAGACAGANCTTGATGTATGGATTTCCAAAAATAATTTTCATGGTGAATTGTCAGAAGANAGTTTAAGTGAAAAATTTTGGCCGTCAGGCAAACAGCCAATAACNGATAAACCAACTATTGTNATCGATTCAAACTTATTGACTATTNNAAATAAAAAAGATTCTGAAGGGGCTTCCATTGGTTACTCCTATGACGGAAATAATTGGAATATTTATGAGAAACCATTAAAAATTAAACCAAATGAAAGTATNTTCATNAANGCCGTAAAATATGGTTGGTTAGAATCTGAAATTATTTTTATTGAAAAATAAAAAAATNGCTATTTCTTTTNAATTNTNNANATTTTTATTTATAATNAATGATTAAGTTATTCAATTATTAAGTTATTTAATAAAGGGGAATTAAATGAATAAATATATTTACTTACTATCTTTTTTTCTTTTCTTTAATCTTTCAATTTCTTCACAGGAAAANGACTCCAATGAAATAGAAGAGGTTATTGTCACTGCACAAAAGAAAGAGGAACGTTATGTTGATGTTCCTGTTTCAGTCACTACAGTTTCGGGTGAGCAACTTGATATAGCTCGTGTGGGTTATGTGCAAGAATTAGTTGCCGCTGCACCTTCAGTAACGTACAACAGAACAGCTGGTATGAGAGGTGATGGAATTTACATAAGAGGTATTGGTACATCTTTGTTTCAGTCAGGTGTTGAACCAACAGTTTCCGCAGTTCTTGACGGAGTGGTATTGGGTAGAACTTATAACTTTCTTGCAAATCTTGTTGATATTGAGAGAGTTGAAATTTTAAGAGGTCCACAAGGAACTCTATTTGGTAAGAATGCATCGGGTGGAGCGATTAATATCGTTACAAAAGATCCTTCGGCTGATTCTTCAGCAGAGTTTTACTATACTTTGGGCAGCAATGAAGAGCAAAACTTTACTGCTGTTTTAAATGGAGCGCTTTCAGACAACATGTTAGGAAGGCTAACAATCTTTCAAAAAGAAAGAGAGGGTTTCATCACCAATGAGTACTATAAACTAGACAACTCTGTAATTGAAAAGATGAATGGCAATGAATCGGAAGGGTTTCGAGGAAAGCTAGTCTGGCTTCTTGATGATGGTTCTGAGATCCTTTTTGTAGCAGATTTTGAAAACCAATATAGAACAGGTATAGCTTCTACTTTACGTTCTATGCCTGCAGCAGGATTTATCGATGGCAATCCTGTCGCAACAAATGAGGCATGTGGCGTTGTTCCATCAGAAGAGGAGAATTTTTCCACTTGCATGAACCATCCTACATATAATGAATTGGAACATTCTGGTATATCTATGACTTATACAAGGGATTTAGATAATCATGTTTTTAAATCAATTACATCAGCAAGGGATTCTTACATAGGCACAGAACAAGACGTTGACAACCATTGGGATGCTGCCTGGACAGTTGGAATTCCAAGAAATGGTGGTTTTAGTGAAACTACTCAGTTCACTCAAGAATTTCAGCTCACTAATATTGACCCAGTAAATGGACTTGATTATACAGTGGGATTCTTCTACTTTAGTCAGGAGCTATTCAGAAACTTCAACCGAAGAGTAACATGGCCCGCAATTGGTTTTGATGGAACTGGTTATATGAATACGAATGTGGATTCTACCAATTGGGCTGTTTATGGGGACTTAACTCGAGAAATTACAGAAAATATAGACTTGATAGCTGGGTTAAGGTACACCAATGATGAATTAAGTTATGATTTTGAAAGACCTACAGGTCCGATAATTATACCAAACATTCCAGCATGGTCAGGCTCTGATTCTGGGAGCGATAATAATGTTTCTGGTAGAGTTGGTATGAAGTACAACTACGATGAAGATACAATGTTTTTTGCTACTTACTCAACAGGTTATAAGTCTCCCGGTTGGGATATTATTTTCGAAATGACACCTGCAGTTGCAGCAAGAGGATCAGTTGAGGCAGAGACATCAACCAATATTGAGTTTGGTTTGAAAACAAAAGTTTTCAATGACACGATGCTTCTTGGAGTAACTCGTTTTGATTCAAGCTTTGATAATTATCAGCAGCAAAGTTTTATTGAAGATTTGTTGCAATTTAGGTTGGCAAATGTCGGTGAAATCTCCACAAGTGGTTGGGAAGTAGACTTATTTGGAAGCCCTTCTCAAAATCTAACCTTAAATGCTGGTATAGCAATTGTGGATGCTGTGGTAGATTCATGGTCTGGTGCACAATGCTATGCAGGACAATCTGAAGCATTAGGTTGTGTTGGTGGTGTGCAAAACCTTGCAGGCGCAGAGGTACCACTTTCACCCGATTTTAAAGCATCTTTAGGATTCAGATATGATATTCCAATGCCTACCGGTAACAATGTTTTCATTACTGGTTCATATAGATACCAAGATGAATTCCAAAGCAATTGGAATCAGTATCCAAATAGCATAGTGGATAGTTATCAGTTAGTTAATGGCTCAATCGGGTATGAGGTTGGGAACTTTTCTGTTGAGGCTTTTGCTAGGAATCTATTTGATGAGTTTTATGTAAATAACTACACATCAGGTGGACTGTTGGGCGATCAAATGTATTTAAACCAGGACCACAAAAAGATAATTGGTGTGAATTTCAAATATAGTATTTTTGGAAATTAACTTTAGAGTAAAGCGATGAAAAAATTCACTCTCTATTTGTTAATATTCGCTTTACTTGCATTGGGCTTATGGGCTTTAAATATTTTTTTAAAGCCTGTAAGTCATGCTAAGGTTTTAATGAGTTCAAACGGAGAAGTGGAGACTTTAATTGAAGAAAATAAGTCCTTTAGGGATCTAAATAAGAATGGAAAATTAGATATCTATGAGGACAGTCGCCAGCCGGTATCAGCAAGAGTGGAAGACCTTCTTTCTCAAATGACCATAGAGGAAAAGGTGGGACAAATGTTTCATCCGCCGGTCTTAATAAAGCCAGATATACTTTTTAGGTCTTTTCTTGACGCGATGAACGGTGGCATTACTGAGGATGAATTTATTGCATCAAAACACATCTCACATTTTAATTTTTATGGCGAGGCTGCTCCTATAGAAATTGCAGAAAGATTAAATGCCCTTCAAAAAGTTGCAGAAGAAACCAGACTAGGAATTCCAGTTACCTTTAGCACAGACCCGCTCCATGAAGTGCCGAGGGGTGGTGGTATAGCTGCATTTTCATTAGATGGAATTTCTAAGTGGCCATCTCAATTAGGTTTTGCAGCCACAAGGGATCCAAAATTAATATTTGAATTTGGACAAATAGCTTCTGCCGAATACAGAGCAATGGGTTTTAGAACTGGCCTGCATCCTATGAGCGATCTTGCAACTGAACCAAGATGGGCTCGAAATTTTGGTACTTTTGGATCAAATGCAGACCTTTCTTCAGAAATGACAGTTGCTTATGTCAAAGGGTTTCAAGGTAATGAAATAGATGAAAATTCAGTCCATACAATGGTAAAACATTTCCCTGGTGGAGGCCCTCAAGAGGGAGGCCTAGATCCACATTTAAAATCTGGAGAAAACCAGGTCTACCCTGGAAATAACTTTGATTACCACCTTAAACCCTTTCAAGCTGCCATTGATAGTGGAATGAAAGTAGTAATGCCATATTACGGTATCCCTGTAGGTCAAACAGATGAAGATGTAGCTATGGCTTTTAACAAATATATTCTTACTGATTTGTTAAGAGAAAAAATGAATTTTGAAGGTGTAATTTGCACAGATTGGGGAGTTATTGAAGGAAGGCATTGGGGTGTTGATAATCTATCAATTATTGATAGGTACGAGAAGTCAATTAACGCTGGAGTTGATCAATATGGTGGAGAAAATAAACCTGAATATGTTGTTGAATTAGTAAAAAATGGAAAAGTTACTGAATCGAGAATAGATGAATCTGTAAGAAGAATTTTAAAAAATAAATTTGAATTAGGACTATTTGAACAGCCTTTTGTTGAAGTAAGTAATGTTCAAAAACTCGTCAACAAAAAAGAATACATTGAACTTGGTCTTGAGGCACAAAGGAAATCAATTGTTTTGTTATCGAATAAAAACAATACTTTGCCGTTGAAAAAAAATATTAAAATTTTTGTTGATGGAATGGATGAATTAGAAGTCTCAAAATTTGCTGATATAGTTAATGATCATAGGGAAGCAGATTATGTGCTGTTATTTCTAAACACTGTATTTAATGGAAATCAGCCTTCAGGGATTGATAGAGTGCTTGATAATATGCTTAGCACAATGTTTCCAAATATGGACTTAAACTATAATCAAGAGATATCTGCAAAGATAGAAAAATATTCTTCTGATTCAAAGCTGATTGTTATCTCAGATTTAAACAGGCCTGCAATTTTAAATGAAGCTAATGAAAAAAGCTTAGGTTTAATTGGCACATTTGGGGTTCAAGACAGAGTAATTCTAGAAACCGTATTTGGTGATAATAATCCTACAGGTAAGCTTCCATTTGAAATGCCCTCTTCCATGGAGGAAGTTCTGGATCAAAATCCTGATGTTCCAGATGATACAGCCAATCCAATTTTTAGTTTTGGACATGGTTTAAGCTATCAAACTGAATGAAAAAAATTTTTCTAGCTACTTTATTCATAATTTTTTCGCTGTTTTCTAAAGCTGTTTCAAAACCTAATTTTATAATCATTTATTTGGATGATATGGGTTATTCTGATGTAGGACTGTATAAAAATGAGGAATTAAAAACTCCTAATATAGATAAACTTTCAAGTGAAGGTCAAACTTGGACAAACTTTTATGCTACTTCGTCTGTTTGCACTCCAAGCAGAGCTGGCTTACTCACTGGAAGACTACCAGTAAGAAATGGTCTTTATGGTGATCAGATAGCTGTATTCTTTCCTGGGAGCAATAAAGGGATCCCTGTTAAAGAGGTAACAATAGCTGAGGCTCTTCAAAAAGATGGTTATGCTACTGGCATTTTTGGAAAATGGCACCTGGGGGATAAAGAAGAATTTCTTCCCACGAGACACGGTTTTGATGAATGGTTTGGAATACCTTACTCAAATGATATGGACTGGAAAGTTGGAGAGATAGATTTACAGTTTTTATTTAAGAATCCTAGCAAAGCTCAGGCTTTATACCAAGAAATAGTACCGGCTATTACTGAGAAAATTTATAACCCAATGATAGAGGATTGGAATGTGCCTCTTCAAAGAAGTAAAAAAGCAAGATTAAATAATTATATTGATGAATTAGTTGAAAGACCGACAAATCAAAATACTATTACTAAACGTTTTACCGAAGAAACAATTGACTTTATCGAGAAGCATGGCAAGAAAGGGAAACAGTTTTTTGCCTTCTTATCACACAGCATGCCGCACGTTCCGCTTTTTACTTCGAAAGAATTTATTGATAAAACAAGATTGGGAAGATACGCAGATGTATTGAGTGAAATAGATTGGAGTGTTGGTAGAGTGCTCAACAAAATTAAAGAAATGGGAATTGATGATAATACTTACATTATCTTTACGAGTGATAACGGGCCATGGCTACTTTACCCTGGAGAGTCTGGAACTGCTAAACCGTTAAGAAATGGGAAAGGCACGACCTTTGAAGGTGGAATGAGAGTAATGACAATTTTTAGTGGTCCAGAAATTAAAAGTGGAGTTGTGGAAGACCTTGGGTCACAAACTGATTTCTTTAAAACAATAATTTCTTTAGCTAAAAGTAAATATACTTATAACCCAGAGGACAGTTATGATCTTTCTGGAACTTTAAAGGGCAAAATATCAAGTCCAAGAGACTACATCCCCTACTATGTTGGATCTGAACTTAGGGCATTCAGATATAACGATTATAAGATCCACTTTATAACTGCAGGAGCATATGGTCTAGAGCCTATTAGGCAAGAGCATGATACCCCTATTCTTTATAACTTAAAAAAAGATATCAGCGAAGGTAGGCCAATTGAGGATGAAAAAACCTTAAATGAAATTGCTAACGAGGCTAAAGAATTTTTAGATGGGGTGACAGTTCAGGAATCTATTTTAGATATTCAATTTTCTGTAAATTAAAATATACATATTATACGAAGTTAAGTTTTTTAATTTTATGATTTTCTCTTATAATTCTTAAGAGGGCCAATAATGTACAAAAATATAGCACCAATACTTAAAAGCTCATTAGATAAAACATCAGACACATTCTCTGCAAATAAAGAAATGATGTTAGAAAAAATTAATGAGCTTCAACAATTGCTTGATCAAGCTGAGTTAGGTGGTGGACAACACCATTTAGATAGATTGGCAGCCAGAGGAAAGTTACCAGTTCGAGAAAGGATAAAAAATCTTTTAGATCAAGATACTCCCTTTCTAGAGATCTCCCCTTTTGCTGCTTGGGGAACATCTTTTACGGTCGGAGGTGGTTGTGTTGCTGGTATTGGGCTTATTGCAGACAAAGAATGCGTTATATTTGCCAATGATCCCTCTGTTCTAGGTGGTGCTATGACAGTTTACGTATGGGAGAAATGGATGAGATGCATTCAGATTTCGCGTGAAAATAAAATTCCATTCATCAATCTAGTGGAATCTGCTGGTGCTGACCTTCGAGGGATGCAACCTGATTCAGGTCAAAACCAAGCGAGACAACTTGTCTTTCCTCACTTTGCAGAATCTGGAAGATCTTTCTACGAAATGACAGAGTTATCTAAGTTGAAAATACCTGTTGTGTCTATTGTTTTTGGATCTTCTACTGCTGGTGGAGCATATCAACCAGGAATGTCTGATTATAATATTTTTATAAAAAACCAATCAAAAGCATTTTTGGCTGGCCCTCCACTAGTCCAAATGGCTACTGGTGAAATTTCAGACGATGAGACTTTGGGTGGAGCAAAAATGCATTCTGAAATATCTGGTTTCTCTGACTATCTAGCAGAGGATGAGCTAGATGCTATTAGAATTTGTAGAAATGTAGTTTCTCATTTAAATATAGTTAAAAAAAGTAGCTTCTCCTTAAGCAACTTCAGTGAACCAAGATATGATTCGGATGATCTTCTAGGGTTATTCAGTAAAGACCTTAAATCACAGGTTGATATTAGGGAAGTAATAATGAGGATGGTTGATGATTCAAGATTTGAGGAATTTAAACCATTATATGGGTCAACAATGGTTTGTGGTTGGGCAAATGTTTTTGGTTATCCGATTGGTATATTGGGGAATAATGGCCCTATTTACCCTGAGACTGCAGAAAAATCGGCATCATTTATTCAATTATGTAATCAATCAAACATACCATTGGTTTTTCTGCACAATGTTACAGGTTTCCTTGTAGGTAAGGATTATGAAAGGCAGGGAATTATAAAAAAAGGCGCACAACTAATTAACGCTGTCTCAAATTCAACAGTACCACATATTAGTTTTATAGTTGGGGCATCTTATGGTGCAGGAACTTATGCAATGTCAGGGAGAGCATACAACAATCGGTTTATTTTTACATGGCCCTCTGCCAAAATCGCAGTTATGGGGCCAAAGCAATTTGCAGGAGTAATGTCATTAGTTAGAAAAGCTAAAGCAGCTAGGAAAGGAGAAAAGTTTGATGAAAAACTAGACAAACAACTTGTTGAGTTAGTTGAAGATGCTGCAGAAAAAGAATCTATTGCACTTTCTGCTAGCAGTATGCTTACTGACGATGGGATCATTGACCCTCGAGATACCAGAAATGTACTTGGCTTTTGTTTGTCGATTGCAGACAACAATGAAATTAAAGGTGCAGATGGATATGGAGTATTCAGATTATGACAATCAAACGAGTTCTTGTAGCGAATCGTGGTGAGATTGCTGTAAGGATATTGAAAACCCTACAAGAGCTTGGCTTGCATTCTGTTGCAATGTATTCAGAAGCTGATAGAGAATCACTTTTTGTTAAATATGCTGATGAAGCTTTTTTCTTACCCAACGGTTATCTTGATCAAGAGACTATTGTTTCGAAAGCCAAAGAGTTTAATGTGGATGCTATTCACCCAGGCTATGGTTTTTTATCAGAGAACCCAAGTTTTTGTGAAATGGTTCAGAAATCAAACATTGAGTGGATCGGGCCTAACGCTGAAACAATTCTTTTAATGGGCGACAAAATAAACTCTAAAAATTTTTGTATAAAAGAAAATATTCCTACTCTTATGAAATCATCAAAAGTATCTGATGCTAAGAAAATAGGATTTCCAATATTAATAAAAGCTTCTGCTGGTGGTGGTGGTAAAGGAATGAGAATTGTTAACAATACAAATGGATTAGATGAGGCGCTAGAGGGGGCTAAAAGAGAAGCAAAAGCAAGCTTCGGAGATGGCAGAGTATTCTTAGAAAAATATATTGCTAATTCAAGACATATTGAAGTACAAATTTTAGGAGATAAATTTGGAAATGTTATTCATCTTGGAGAGAGAGAATGCTCCATTCAGAGAAGACACCAAAAGATTATAGAAGAATCGCCCTCACCAAAATTGAATGCTGAACTAAGGAACAAAATCACTGAGACTGCAGTCGCTCTTTGCAAAAAACTTAAATATGAATCCGCAGGTACAGTAGAATTTATTTTTGACGAAGATACCAACGAATTCTGGTTCCTAGAGGTAAATACTAGACTCCAGGTCGAACATCCTGTAACTGAAATGGTTACCGGGATTGATCTTGTAAAAGAGCAAATCAATATAGCTAATGGGAAAAGGCTTAGCTATAAACAAACTGACATTTCTCAAAAGGGCCATGCTATAGAAGTTAGGCTTTATGCTGAAAATCCAGGTAATAATTTTTTACCAGAAGTTGGAAATGTTTCAAAGCTATCTTTTCCAGATTCAGATGGAATTAGATGGGATACTGGAATTCAATCTGGGAGTGAAATTTCACCTGAATATGACCCCATGCTAGCTAAAGTAATTTCATTTGGTGAGGATAGAGCACATGCAGCCAGATTGTTGTCTAAGGAGCTTAGAAACACACTCCTTGCTGGGGTTATTACAAATAAAGATTTCTTGATTAATTGTTTAGAAAATAAGTCTTTCCTAAGAGGAAAAACTACATCTGATTTTATTGCACGTGAGGAAAAGAGATTATTTCCCGATATAGATAAAAAAGAGCTCGATATTTCTATGAAAATTGCTGTGGTATGGCTTCAAAATTATTTTAAAAAAGACAATGTTAATTTAAATTTTCTACCAAGAAACTGGACAAATGGTCGCCTAAAAAAATCTAGTGTAATCTTTAATTTTGCTAACGATGAATACTGTTATGAATACGAGAACATAAGAGATGAAATCAAGATCAATAGAAAATTATTCGAACGAATCTCAACTTCAGTGGTTTCTCATATTATTGCTGACGGCCAATCAATTCAATGTCAGATTGACGATAAATTTATTTCTGCACAGGTATGTTTCTATAAAGAATTCATTACTATTAATTCTGGGAACGGGGATATTAATTTATCTATTAGTTCCAAATTCCCAGATCCAAATGAGATTATTATAGAAGGAAGTCTAACGGCTCCAATGCCGGGAAAAATACTCAAAATCAATGTTAAGAAAAACTCTAAAGTTAAGTTGGGTGATACACTTGTAACTCTAGAAGCAATGAAGATGGAGCATGCTATAAAAGCAAACGCTGATGGGGTTATCAAAGAATTATATGTTGCAGTTGGTGAGCAGGTCGAAAGTGGTGCTGACTTAATGAAAATTGATTAAATATGAGTGATGAAATAATTAGGATAGGAAACTGTAGCGGTTTTTACGGCGACAGGCTTTCAGCAGCTAGAGAAATGGTTGAGGGTGGAGAAATAGATGTGCTCACTGGTGACTATCTTGCAGAACTGACAATGGCGATACTTTTTAACCAAAAGTTAAAAAGAGGTGATAGAGCTGGATATGTTGGTACTTTTTTAAAGCAACTTAAAGATGTTGCGCAAATCTGTTCCGACAAGAACATCAAGATAGTAACTAATGCTGGTGGATTAAATCCCAAGAGCATGGCTGAGGATGCCATTCAGCTCATTGAAAGTTTAGATCTGGATCTTAAAGTTGCCTATATAACCGGTGATGATTTAATGGCAAAGATCGACAAAATTAAAAGCTCTGGTGTGCAGTTAAGAAATATTGACAATCAAGAAGATCTTTTCAGTCACGAATTACCAATAGTTTCTGCTAATGCTTATCTTGGTTGTTGGGGTATAAAAAAAGCTCTAGATGAAGGAGCTGATGTTGTAATTTGTCCAAGAGTTACAGATGCGGCAGTTGTTATGGGCCCGGCAGCATGGAAATACCAGTGGAGCCAAGATGATTATGATAAGCTCGCAGGTTCTCTTGCAGCGGGCCATATTATTGAATGTGGGGCACAAGCAACAGGTGGAAACTATTCTTTCTTTAAGGAAGTTCCAACTTTTCGTAATATTGGCTATCCAATTGCAGAAATTTATGAAGATGGAAGCTTCAACATTACAAAACATCATGATACTGGTGGTTTAGTATCTAAGGGAACTGTAACTGCTCAATTGCTTTATGAAATTTCTTCACCTCAATATTTAAACCCAGATGTTATTGGACACTTTAATACCCTAGAAATTTCTGAAATTGAAAAGAATAAGGTTTATGTCTCAAATGTGAAAGGAAGCCCTCCTCCAGAAAAATTAAAAGCGTGCATTAATTTAGCGGGTGGATATAAAAACGGCATGGAGCTTATAATTACCGGTCTTGATATTGAAGAAAAGGCAAAAATTTTTACTGATGAGTTATTTGAGTCTCTTGGTGGTATTGAACAATTTGACGATGTTTCAATACAGCTTTATAGAACTGATAAACCAAATCCTATTACAAATGAAGAAGCAATGGCAACATTAAGCATCAATGTTAAATCACAAGATCCAGAAAAAGTTGGGAGAATTTTTAGTGCAAAAATTGTGGAATTAGCCCTCGCTAACTATCCAGGATGGACCACTCAAAGTGACATAAAGCAAGGAGCTCCTTTTATTTCATACTGGCCCACTCTTGTTGATAGAAAATATGTTGAAGAAATTGTGCACTTAGGCTCGAAAAGTTTTCTAGTTGAAGACGCCACCCATAAAGAAGTTGCTATGCCTGAAATTAAGAATTTCACTTTTGATGAAAAAAACTATGGGGAATTAATAGAAATTGAATTTGGGAGAGTGTTTGGAACAAGGTCTGGTGACAAAGGTGGCTGTGCCAATCTAGGGGTTTGGGCAAAAAATCTAGATTCATATAAATACCTTCATACATATTTAACAGTAAATAAATTTAAACAACTTCTACCAGACCTTAAGGGATATAATATTGAAAGATTTGAATTTTCTAATATTTGGTCTCTGAACTTTTATGTGCATGGCTTACTAGAAAATGGAGTTTCATCCAATAATAGAAAAGATGGTCAAGCTAAATCACTTGGGGAATACTTAGGGGCAAAAAATATTGATTTTCCAAAATCTTTGGCAAAAATAAGATGACAATTAATAATACTGAATTTCAAACAATACTTGTTGAAGAAGATAATTATAAATTAAACGTCACATTAAATAGGCCTGATAAAAAGAATGCAATAAATTCTGTAATGACTAATGAATTACTTTTTTTATTAGATTATGCAAGCAAAAACAATAGCGTAAGAGTAATTCAAATTAGTGCAAATGGGGATGTTTTTTGTGCTGGGGGTGATCTGAGATCAATGTCTGGACAAGAAAACAATTCAATTCCAAATATGAATGGTTCATTGGCTGACATTGTTAAAATGATGCGTTCTATTTGTAAGCCAATTGTATGTAAAATTGAAGGTTCAGTTTTTGCGGGTGCATTACTTTTAGTATGCAATGCTACGCATGCCTACGCAGTCGATACAGTAAAATTTTCTACTCCAGAAATTAAAAGGGGCATTTGGCCTTTCATGGTCATGGCTGGTTTATTTAGAACAATGAATAAAAGACAAGGACTTGATTTAATTATGAGAGGTGAACCGATAACAGCAGTGGAGGCAGAAAATGCTGGATTAATTAATAAAGTTTTTTTGAAGAAAGATATTTGTGATTATGTTGACAAAATTGTGACCGAATTGTCTTTGCTACCACCAAAAACAATGAAGACTGGACTAAGTGCATACTACGACCAAGAGTTTCGTGAGTTTAATTCAGCACTTGATATATTGGAGAAGGAAATTTCTAAAAGCTTAACCAGTGAAGAGGCAAGTGAGGGAATAANTGCATTCTTGGAAAAGAGAGATCCTAAATGGGATTAGTATTATTGGTTCAAAAGGATGGGTTATAATAAATACTTTAAAGCTGGNCCGTTTTTTANGGTCAATATGCACAATTAGGGAGCACATAAAATGAATTCAAAAATTTGCGAGATATTAGGGATTGAATTTCCGCTCTTGGCTTTTAGTCATTGCAAAGACGTAGTNGCACAGGTATCTAAAGCTGGAGGAATGGGTGTATTAGGTGCTGTTGGNATGACACCTGAAATTTTAGAACAAGAATTAANATGGATCGATGAACACGTCGATGGAAAACCATATGGTTTAGATTTGCTTGTGCCAAATAAATTTGTTGGCAAGGAAGGCAATGTTGAGGCAGTTGATTTAGGGTCAATGATTCCGCANGAATACAGAGATTTTAGAGCTGATGTTTTGAAAGATTACAAAATTGATGGTGAAGACTTAAGAAGACAATCAGATGATTTTTCAAATTGGGGTGAAAATATGCAAGAATCTGGTGCGGAAAAAATGCTTCAAATTGGTTTTGATCATGGTGTTAAGCTATACGCAAATGCCTTNGGAGTTCCTCCTGCTTGGATGCTTGAGCTATGCAAAAAAAATAATGTACCAGTTGCCGCACTTGTTGGAAAAAAAGAACATGCAATCAAACAAGTAGAGGCAGGCGTTGATATTCTTGTNGTATCAGGGACTGAAGGTGGTGGTCATTGTGGTGATGTATCTACAATGGTTTTAGTGCCAGAAGTAGCTCGTGCAATTAAAGATTTAAGNGAAGTTCCTATTTTAGCCGCAGGTGGAATATGTACTGGGGACCAAATGGCAGGAGCAATGGCTATGGGAGCATCTGGAGCTTGGTGTGCTTCTGTATTTCTTACTACCTCTGAAGCTGAAACCTCTCAAGTTGTAAAAGACAAGATGCTAAGTGCATCTTCAAGNCAAACTGTTCGTTCAAGAAGTAGAACAGGTAAACACTCCAGACAGTTGCAATCAAGTTGGACTGATGCTTGGGAGTCAGATCGAGCTCCTGACCCTNTACCAATGCCGTTGCAGACAATGGTTTCCGAGCCAGCATTGCAAAGAATAGATAAAGCTGCAGATGTTGGCCATGATGGGGCAAAAAAACTTGCAACCTATTGGGTNGGACAAGGCATCGGACTTGTAAGTGAGAAAATTTCTGCAGGTCAGACAGTTCAAAAATTTAAAGAAGAATTTATTGAAGCGTATGAGCGATTAAATAATTTTATGGAGTAAAAAATCTTNAATTTAAAAAATACTTCATTTCTTTTATTCGTGACATTGCTCAACGTAATTAACTTTGTTGATCGTCAGTTTATATCNAGTTTTGCTCCATTCTTAAAGANAGATTTAAATCTTTCAGATACCGAAATTGGCCTTTTGACAGGAATAGTTTTCATATTTTTTTATACCGTTGCTGGTCTATTTGTAGGAACTTTGGCTGATAGATATAACAGAACAAAAATCATTGGTATTGGAGTAATTTTATGGAGCGCNTTTACTGCAATATCAGGGTTTGCAAAAAACTTTTTTCAATTAGCAGCTCCTCGTTTATTTATTGGAGTTGGAGAGTCGACAATTACTCCAACAGCTATGTCAATCTTATCGGACAGATTTGAGCAAAAGAGTTTAGGTTTTGCAGCTGGTTTTTATTACTTAGGGGTTCCTGTTGGTGTTGGAGTAAGTTTGTTAATAGCTGGTTATCTCGAGCCATTAATAGGCTGGAGGGGATGTTTTTATCTTCTTGGGGNTTTAGGTTTAGTGCTTGGGCTTTTAATGTTATTNGTTNAAGACTCACCNAGAAAAAATNTCTCAGCAAAGCCCGAGTCACAATCTTTCATTNAGATTATGTCTTTNCTTTATAAAGNATTATCAACTTCAAAGTCACTTGTTTTTACAGTTATGGCAGGAACTTTGTACCACGTTGTGCTTGGTGCAGCTCAATTTGAAGTNATATGGGCGGTAGCNGATAAAGGCTTTAATCCAAATACTTTTGGACAAATAAATGGATGGATTTTTGTTGTTTTTGGTGTTTTGGGAAGTCTTTTTGGAGGAGTTGCAAGTGATTGGACATTAAAGAAATACAACCTTCCAAGAACATGGTTTCTTTTGATATTAACANTTTTATTAATGCCACTAGCATTTACAAGNTATCTAGANACAGACAGTATTTTCTTCTGGGTTGGTATTTGCTCTTCTGCATTTAGCTTGGGATGTTTTTATGGACCAATTTTTGCTGTTATTCAAGAGCTAGTNCCTTCGACAATTAAAGGAACAGTAGTTGCTTTTAATCTTCTTTGCTTAAATATGTTNGGGATAGCCTCTGGTTCCNTTCTTTTTGGAATATTGGCTGATTATGCAGTAACTCAAGGTTATGAGAATCCATATACAAATTTACTTGTAGGTTTTACATGTGTCTTTTTAGTCTTTGGGCCAATACTTTATTACCTTGCAGGTAGATTNTATGAGCAAGATAAAAAAGCACTCAAAGAAAAATTTAATTAAANATCATTCAAAATATAATCTTTCATCACTGGAAACATTGCTCTCATATCTTCACCTTCACCATATTCATGGCCGAGTCTAGACATNGTAAAAGCATGGTATTTNTTATTTTCTTTTTCTAAGGCGTCCTTCATTTTTGTCAAATGAATAATAGGAGTTATGTTATCTTGAAGTCCTGTCCACATCATAACCCTGGTCCCGATTTGAGATGCATTAAATACTGGTGAAAAATCAATTATTTTTTCCTCATTGCTCCCAAGATAATCTTCCATTAATTCATCATAATTATCCTGATATGTATAAATGCTTCCATCTGTTCCTTCTCTTAGCATTTTTAAGTCAAAAACACCCATCATCCCTAGAACACATTCATAAACACCATCATATTTATACGACATTGCNAGGGCAGCATAACCTCCAAAACTTGCACCTCCAACACATGTATCACTTCTATCAATTCCCAATTGATCTTGCACTTGCTTAGTGGCATCNGCAATGTCATCCATTATAATTCCGCCCCATTCTTTATATGCTTCTTCCATAAAATTCTTTCCGTACCCACCTGAACCACGATAATTCACTTTTAATACTGCTACTCCTTGGCTAGCTAGGTATTGTTCAAATGGATCATAAGAATCATAGTCTCTTGGTCCATGAGGGCCACCNTGAACATAAACAAAAAGCTTCTTTAGTTTCCCAGTAGGTTTTGTTAAGTATCCATAAATAGACTTTCCGTCTTGGGTAGTAAATTTTCTAGATTCATTTTTATGTAACAGTTCTCTAGGAACGTTTGATGCAGTTGTAAGGTATTTTAATTTTCCTTCTGTCAAATCNAGTACAAAATAATCTGCTATTGAGGATGAATCAGAGACTGTAATAAGTGCCTTATCATTGTTATCCGTCCACCCATCAAGAGAAATATTTTTATCTANAAAGCTTGATTGCAAGCTTGAGAGAATTTGAGCATCACGAGAATCTTGATTAAAAAATATTAAATCCTTCTGGCCTTCACACTCCATAAGTGAGGCATAAGGAGAACTTTTNTTTAAAGATAAGTAATTATTAAGCAAAGAATGGCAATCTTTTGGATTTATTCTTTTGATAGAATTCTTNTCTATGTCCAAAATGCTAAGGCCATCTGTATCTCCACTGGGGTCTCCTCTCAACCAAAGCTTATTATTACTAAACCCTAAAATTCCGTACTCCTCTAATTCAATNTCTATTTTTGAAGTTTGCTTATCTGCAAGATGAGCATAAATATTCTCATTGTCATTGGAGAATGTAAGGACTGGGTTTTTATTTTCATCAAGAACNAATATCGAGGGTTGATCACAGTAGTTGGTAGATCTATATTTTAGTTTAAATTGGCAGGGTGCTTTTGAAACATAAATATCTTCACCATTAGGTGANGTTCCTTTCTTATCAAGTTTTATCTTTCTTAAATGAGCAAATCTAAACCCTCTTTTATTCTCTGAAATTGAAAAGAGTGCGTGTTTATCATCGAACCTTGAAATAAAGGTTGCAACCTTAAAGCGATCAGCAAAACTTTGCGTTGTTTTCTTTCCAACAGCATCGTATGGGTATAGAAATGGCTTAAACTCTTTAGTTGTTATATCAAAAATTCTATACACGCCCAAAGAAAAATAAATTTCCCCTTCNATGAAATCAAACCTTTTGCCACAAAGTTCTATTAATATTTTTTTACTTGATGCCCATTCAAAATTGCATAAAAAAAGCTGACTTACACCAAGATCTGGATCTCCTTTTGAATTGTCTATTGCAATTTTTGCAATTGTAGACTTTTCAATTCCTNAACTTATAAATTCATCAAAATCTGAAACAATTAAACCCTGCGTAAATTCTTGGCTATCACTTTGAATAGCGATATTTTTCCCATCCGGAGATATTTTTACATCCGAAACAAATAGACTCTTTGTATAGAACTCTAGCTCTTTATCAGACCCANCTTCATAATTAAATCTACCTGGATCAACATTAACTAAATCTTGAACCCATTCGTACTCNTCTGAGAAGAGATTAAGAGAAATTAAAAAGATAGCTATGAGTCTCATCATNTAATCTTATTCCTCAATCATTTTTTTTCAAGCTTGAATTTTTAAATACTTCCCAAATGACTTCTGATGCATCTACATCGTAATTTGTATCTGNGCTATTATANCGGTTACCTGGCCACGTNTGCCCTGCCCCTTCNAATAAATAATATTGNACTTGNACGTNNTCATTGCAACCACTCCAGCTTCTTAAAAAACCTGTGCTGTTGTCNTTAGGGGCAACATCAGGAATGATTGAAATTTGCTCCTCTTGGCAATTATTNTGCTCTACCCAATAAGCCATAACTTTCTCNAGTGGCTCCATTATTGTATTGATACCGAAAATNGGTACAACTGTATCCTCTATTCCATGCATCTGTATTATTGTAATTGNTCTATCAGGAATACATTCATCATAAGTTTCAGGNGTCATGCTGCCTGTAACTGAAGCAATGCCTGCTATNCGAGGGCTGAGTTTACATGCTAATTCGTAGCTCATGAATCCACCGTTGGACATCCCTGTAGAAAAAACTTTTTGTTGATCGATGTTATATAAATTTGAGATTACATTAATTAAATAGTTCGTGAAACCAACATCATCAGCATNACTTCCTCTTGTCCAACCGCCCACATTAAAATGAGTTGAGCCTGTACTAATAAGTCTTGTTCCCTGCGGATGCAATATAATGAAACCCTCCTCATCAGCTATGGATCTAAAATCTCCATAATTCATTTGGNCGTCAGCACTGCTTCCATAGCCATGAAAATTAAATAAGAGAGGGGTTGAAGAATTTCTATTGTATGAATCAGGNACGTATAAAATAAACTCTCTTGAAATATCATCATGGATTATATTTGTCTGGAGCGTCCCTACCTCATGAGGCTCAATATCAACAACTGGTAATGGNGCTGNTTGAATGTTATCAGTTGGCGATTCAGAAGAGCTAGACNCACAACTACTTAATAAAAATGTACTNACTGTTATGAGTACTAAAAACTTCATTAGTAGATTATATTTTTAAACGCCAGAATAATGAAATTGGTAGACCCGAATGGATTTGAACCATCGACCTCTGCCATGTCAAGACAGCGCTCTAACCAGCTGAGCTACGGGTCTATGTATTTAGCTCTGATCTAGAAATTGTGANACCTTCCAATTTAAGAATGCATAATGTTTTTTAGTNTCTGCATCCCTAANGGGTCCTCTGGTAAACTTTTGTACTTTTCTTAAACTGTCGAAGATTGCTGCTTTTGCTATCTCATCGTATTCTGGGCTTGATGAACCTCGGCCAGATCCACTTCTGTTTGCTGGCATCATTCCAGCAAGCAATGCATCTACAAATTTTGATTGTAGGTTCCTTTTAAAAGAATCAGGNGACTCGTTTTTAACAAAAATNCCTGTCAAAAGGTCTCCTAAAACTTCAGAGGGCATATATTGATTACCATAAACAGATGAGTCGACCAAACGAGTCATTACAGTTGGGTGTAAAATTAGTCCAAGTACGTCTGATTGCATATCTAAAACCATTTCATGTAATCTTGGATCTTCATTTGAATCCCTGNAATAACTACCAGCAGCCCTTTTTTCTCTCTGTAAATTCTTTAAGATTTTAGGATCAAATGACCAAATATTATTTGCTAAAAATTGTTCAGTTATTAAATTCATTGCAGCTTTTTGTTTTTCATATGGCACTGGTTCATAAGCATTTACATCATCCTGACCATTAACAAGTTTAGTTACATATATGCCTCCAATTTGAATTGCTACTGATTCCATAAACCTTCCTTTCTCTCTAATAAGGCTATAAAAATTTGAAGCGAAATCATTTTTTGTATCACCAGGCTCGTTAAAGATTTCATCTAATTCTGAAATCTTATTATCAATAATGATAAAGCGCTCTTGAGCGTACCTAATTACATCATTAGTCATNTCGTATCTTTTCGCTCTTGGATCAATATTGCTGCCAGGGCGACCCATAGCGTCTTCATCAGGTCCATATAGATATTCNTTATTTACAGACAATGCCAGAAGATCATCTCTTTCCGTATCTGATAGNTTTGGTTTATATCCAAATTCGATTACCCATTTATCATACTTNCCAGGCTCAGTTGGNAAGAACTTACCTTGTTGAGTTCCTGGAGGNGCAATATTAATAGGNTCATAGTCCATGATTGATGAAATAGTAGAATTNCCTGTGACTGAGACGTCATGAATCTCATCTGGACTGTATAGNTAGCTAGCACTAAAATTATGTCTGAGTCCTATGGTGTGACCAACTTCATGCATGGTTAGGCTTACAATCCATTCTCTTAATGGATCTCTCTCTTCAGACCATCCCCATAACTTTCTATATGTNTACCCTCTCTTTATGGCATTAAATTCTTGAACTATATCAGCAGCTATTAATTCTCCTGTTCGAGGGTTTGCAATTGAGGGACCGTATCCCGAGAATGCTGGCTCAGGTGAGTTTGACCATCTGACAACATTNTATCTAATATCTCCTGCATCCCAATCTGAGTCATCTGGTTGAATCTTAGCCACAACAGCATTTTTAAAACCTGCTCTTTCAAATGCAAAATTCCAGGCCTCAATACCCTCAACAACCATTGGCTTTATCTCTTCTGGTGTTGATTTTTCTACCCAAAAAACAATTGGATTAACTGGTTCAGAGAGCTCAGACATTGGATCTTTTTTCTCAAGCCTCCATTTNTTAATTAAATCTCTAGCAGGGTAATTATCATATGTGTTTAAATCGGTAATCCTCTCTGAAAAGTAGCCTACTCTTTGATCAGCTACTCTTGGTTCAAAATTACTATCCGGCATCTCAACAAACAAGTGTCTTGCTAATATGAAAGTAAATCTGGGATCAGCAACTGCCCATACAGCCCTACCAGAATTAGGTGAAGGNTTTGTAAAGTTAAAACTGACTTCAACTGAGGTGTTTTTTTCATAGTTTTTAATTTCGTTTACAAAGGTTTTAGATTTATCGAGCCTTCCTAAATTAAGCCCTACAAAATCTCTNTACTCAGGCGGAATATTTGGTGAAACAGAAGTGAGCATTTCAGATANAAATAACTCATCAGCTGAAATAATAAATTGATCATTCTCTTTAACAACTATACTAAAGTCGGACAAAAAAGCTTCAATAATATTTGTGAGGTCCTGCTTTCCAATATTGTTTTGTCCNTCATTTGAGAAATAGGTATTTTTTTTATAAAGNGCAAGCCTATCTTTGAATTTTCTAAACTCTAATACTGCACCNGAACNAATTGCCCCTCCTCGNACACCTGCAGCTTGTGGAGCATTTAATACATACGCAAAATAAATGAATTCTTGATTTAANTTTTCTTCTGAAATTTGTAAAAAATAATTNTCTGTTTCAGTCTCTTTATATATCTTTAGAAAGCCATCAATTAATTCATATTCGCCATCTTCTAGAAATTCTTCAATCGATTCAAATTCTTTTTCCTCCTTCATNCCAAACATCTTAGACATCGGCATTTTGCCTCTAAGCTCTTCTGGTATATCAGGCATATCAGGATATTCTTGTGAAAAAATTGTCATTGAAAAAATAATTGANATTAGTGCTGAAGAATATTTCATAATTGTTCCTTTTTTAGTGATTTGGGTGNGATAGATTAACATAATACTAAGGGTTTTATTGTTATTTATTAAAGATTATTTCATCTGAATCAAGAGGCAATGTTACTTTTGTTCCATCAATTGCATATTCCCAATTTGAAAAGACTTGGGTTACACCTCTAAAAAATATTTCAGCCATAATTTTCTTCACTGGGCCTTGGGGTGTAGGAACTAGGTGATAGAAAACTAATAACTTCACATCACTCTTACTTGCTGCTAAGGCAGCATCGATTGGTGTGGTGTGATAATCCTGAATGTGGTAAAAAATTTCTGACGCATGTCTGGCCGGGTTATTATCAAATTCTTCNCCTAATTCAGCTGCAATTTTAGATGTAATNCTTGTAAGCTCGTTAGAAATAGCTTCATGAAATAAGACATCTGCACCTCTTGCATTTGTTATTAAATTTTCATCGTATATCGTGTCTCCACTCATTACTATCGATCTATCTTTATAATCGAACCTAAACCCATAAGCTGGATCTACTGGTTTATGGTTAACTAAGAATGCTGTGACTTTTAATTCGTCTTCATCATANACNACCGAGTNTCCTTCAATGGTTATTGGCTTATAACCTGTAACCTCAATTGGTGCGATTAAATTACCATGATGTTNATTACGAAATGTGTAGTCTTCCCTATAGACTAAATCAAAACCTGCTGTAANATTTTCAATTCCGTCTGGACCATAAACTTTTAACTTTTCTTTTCTATCTCTTGCTATCCAAGACATTAAATGAAGATCACCTAAATCTGCAATATGATCAGAGTGAAGATGAGTNATAAAAACAGCTTCAAGATTTTCCATTGGAACTCGCCATCTTGCTAGATTTGCAGCACTTCCATCACCAATGTCAACAATAAATATTTTTTTTCCTGCTTCTATCATAATGCAAGTTTGAGCNCTATCTGAAGGCATGGGAGAGCCAGAACCNCAGACTGTTGCTCTTAAACCATCATTAGGTTCCGAATTAATACTTAATGCGAAGGCATTTTTTGCAGATACTTCAAAAATNAACTTTTGAACCAAAGGAGCTTGCAATATTATGTACAGAAATCCGAATAAAATCACTGCTGTTAAGAAGGTCCATTTAATAAATTTCATTTTGAATTCTTTAATGAAAGTATAAAAAAAATAATTAGCAATAACACTGCTACAGGAGCNAGTTCTGAACCAGGGGTAAACCCGTTTGTGTAAATATCATCAAGACCTTTCATAGGTTTAATNATGATCAGTCTCATTGACCACTCCAAAAGTGAAACTAAATACATTAATGGTATCAAGCTTTTGTATCTAAAAAAAACAATCCAAAAGATTAAACAAAGCAAAACTTGCACTTCACCCCAAAGTGATCCAAATAAATAAACGACTGGATTTGGATCTGGATCACCANTTAGAATTATTATGTTNGCTATNGAATTTAATCCCCCATCTTCGGCAAGAAAATGTATGATACTGCGCCANGTATTAAGCAATGTCCACCCAATAAAAAAGTAGTATGCTGACTTTGCACCAATGTAATTATTGTCTGCAACTTCAGGAAATAATTTATTCATCTTGAGTGATTATATTAAGCTGACCCTCCAAACCAGCACTTCTATGCTGTTCGCTTTCACGATAATCAGAATCCATAATCATTTTGATCATTGCGGTTTTATTAGGATATTTAGCAATGATAACCATATCCCAGAGATTCTCAGCATCACCAATTAGTAGCCCTTTAACTTTTGAGGTAAAGATTACCTCTGCTCCTACTTTTTCTAGGTGCTTTATAACTTCTGATGCATATATNGCATAGGCCTCTTGTCCTGAAAGGTCAGTNGNTCTTCCNTCATCATAGCTTGCTTTATNTTTAAATTTTAAAAGNTTGACCATTTTGATTGGGGAGTCATCTGGAAACTCCATAAACANTTTCATTTGATCCTTGTTTGGTCTTAGCTGATTNGTAATCAACATGCTTACTTCTTAGAAAATAACTTAGCAAGCTCTAATCTTGCAACACTTCTTCTATGAACCTCATCAGGCCCATCTGCCAGCCTTAAACATCTCATAAATGAATACATTTGAGCGAGAGGNAAATCTTGTGANACTCCACCTCCCCCATGCATTTGAATGGCTCTATCAATTACATTACAAGCCATATTTGGAGCAACTACTTTGATTTGGGCGATTTGGCTTGCAGAGTGTTTATTACCATATTTGTCCATCATCCATGCAGCTTGAAGTGTAAGCAGTCTGGCTTGATTAATTTCAATTCTGGAATCTGCAATTACATCATAATTCCCTCCAAGTCTTACAAGCTCTTTTCCAAATGCTGCTCTCTCCATTCCTCTCTTACACATNAGTTCNAAAGCAACTTCGGCTGCACCAATNGCTCNCATGCAATGATGTATTCTTCCTGGACCTAATCTTCCTTGGGCAATTTCAAATCCTCTTCCCTCTCCAAGTATTACATTCTCATATGGAACTTTTACATTATTAAATTTTATNTGTGCATGACCATGCGGGGCATCATCATATCCGAAGACATGCATCATTCTTTGAACTTCTACACCAGGCGTATCCATNGGAACAAGAATCATTGAGTGTCTTTGATGTCTATCATTTTCTGGGTTTGTGACACACATAAAAATTATGATTTTACATCTGGGGTCTCCAGCTCCTGATGTCCACCATTTTTCTCCATTAATNACCCATTGACCATCAATCAGTTCTGCTTTAGCTTCCATATTTGTTGCATCTGATGATGCTACCTCAGGCTCTGTCATGCCAAATGCTGATCTTATCTCTCCATGAAGTAGTGGCTTTAACCATTGAGATTTNTGCTCATCTGATCCATANCTAACTAAAACCTCCATATTGCCTGTATCAGGAGCGCTGCAATTCATTGCNTCAGAGGCAAAACTAGTTCTTCCCATCTCTTCAGCTANATGTGCATACTCAAAATTAGATAGNCCTGCNCCATACTCACTNTCAGGTAAAAATAAATTCCAAAGCCCTTGCTTTTGTGCCTCTTCTTTCAANCCCTCAAGTTCAGCGTGTGGTTCCCATCTTTTTTCTTCAGGTATTTTTTTATTTCTAATACCNAGCTCTACAGGCAAAACATGATCGTTAATAAATTTTTTTACTTTAGGAAGATAGAAATCAATTTTTTCAGTNGTTTCAAAGTTCATAATATGCCCCAATTGTTATTATTAAAAACAGTTNTTTTACAATATAAATACTATTTATATTTGAATCAGTAGGTATAATTATAGTTCAATTTATGAAGCTTAATAATCTTGATTTAAATCTTTTGGTTGTTTTTAACGCAATTTATGCAGAGGGAAGCTTAACAAAAGCTGGAGAAATTGTAGGGATCACTCAACCAGCTGTTAGTAGTGCTTTATCAAAATTAAGAGATTACTTNGACGACCAACTTTTTATAAGAGTCGGTCAAGGAGTAAAGCCAACTGCAAAAACAGAAAATATAATAATCCACGTACGTGATGCATTATCAATTCTGCAAAGAAGCTTAGAGCAACCAGATTCGTTCGATCCAAAGATATCTAGTAGAAATTTTAGACTATCACTAAATGATGTTTCAGAAGGAAGAATCTTGCCTATTTTGATTACAAAAATTAATAAACAAGCACCTCATGTAAAGATCTCAAGCTACTACACCAACAGAGACGATATGCATCATGCATTAGTTGCCAATGAAGTCAATTTTGCAGTTGATCCATTTCCACCCTCGNAGACAGATACAATTAAAGAGCTAATTTTTGAGGATGAATTCGTTTGTGGCTTCAAGAAAGATCACCCTTTGGCAAAAGAAAAGACTTTATCAATTGAACAGTACCTTGAGCTTGACCATATCCACATATCAGGAAGAAGAACTGGTGGTGCTTTAGTCGATAATGCTCTGTCCAAACTTCAATTAAACAGAAGAGTTTCCTTGCGTGCACAACATTATTTGATAACTCCTGAAATCTTAAGAAACTCTGATATGGTTCTGACATGTACATCAACTTTTGCAAAAAAACATAACTTAGCATTCAAAAAGCTGCCCTTCGATGTAGCACCCTCTCAATTCTTCCTAGCTTGGCATCAATCTAATGATGCCGATCCAGGGCATATTTGGCTGAGAGGCCTCATTAAAGAGGCTTTTCAAGAAGCCAAATTCTAATTTAAATATAAGTTTTAATTTCTTTTTAAAGGAGTAAAATATCTCATAATTTATCATTTATGGGGTTTTTTCAAGATTTACGAATTCAGAAATATGCACGAGAGGATGATCTCGTTAAATCACTTATAGACAATAATAATTGGATTAATGATGAAAAAATTAGTGAAGATGCTGCGAGTATAGTTACAAAATGCAGAAAGGATAGAAATAAAACCAGGTTAGACAATTTTTTTCTTGAATACGGTTTAAGCAATCATGAAGGCGTAGCCTTAATGTGTCTTGCAGAATCATTACTACGTATTCCAGATAATGAAACTTGTGATGATATTATCAATGAAAAAATTGGTGGAAAAAAATGGTCAGACCATTTTAACCAATCACCATCTATTTTTGTTAATGCTACAACCTTTGGGTTGTTTGTTGCTGAGCAAGTTGTTGAACTAGACAGATCCATTACATCTAATCCCCTATCTTGGCTCACAGGTATTACTTCTAAATTTGGAGATCCAGTTTTACGTGAAGCCATAAAAAAAGGAATGGAAATATTAAGTGAAGAATTTGTTTCTGGTATAGATATAGAGGATGCACTTGAAAAATTTGACCAACCAAAGCTTCCTTGTTCGTTTGATATGCTTGGTGAAGCAGCAAGGACTCAATCGGATGTAGATTTCTTTTTTTCAGCATATGAGAACGCGATAAAAAAAGTAGGTGAAAAAAATGCTTTTCTTTCTGAATCGTTTCATGAGATTTCAATAAAACTTTCTGCAATTCATCCGAGGTATGAGTTACTAAAAAAAGATAGAGTAATGGGTGAACTTTATGAAAGAGTTTTAGAATTGTCTTATCAGGCGGCGAATCAAGGAATTGCTCTCACTATTGATGCAGAGGAACAAGATAGGCTTGAATTAAGTTTGCTTCTCATTGAGAAATTAGCAAAAGAAAAACAGCTCAGTGATTGGAATGGTCTAGGTTTAGCCATTCAGGCGTATGGCAAAAGGTCTCCCAACATTGTAGGTTTTGTAGATGGATTGGGGCAAAAAAGAAATGGCATCATGATGAGGCTTGTGAAAGGAGCTTATTGGGATCAAGAGATTAAAATACATCAAACAAAAGGTGCTGAGGATTTACCTGTCTTTACTTCAAAATCTTTTACTGATTTGAACTATCTTCATACCGCAAATTTTATTTCTAAGGCAAAAAATATTAGACCGTATTTTGCAACACATAATGCACATACCGTATCTGCAATAATGCATCTTTATGAAGGTAAACAAAAAAACTTTGAATTCCAAAGAATTTTTGGAATGGGTGACTTAGTATTTAGAAATGCAGGTGAAGTATTTGATGATCTTCCTCTAACAAGAATTTATGCTCCTGTAGGTTCTAAAAAAGAACTTCTTCCATATCTTGTAAGAAGGCTNCTTGAAAATGGGGCAAATAGTTCTTTTGTAAATAAATACTTATCGCATGACATTCCTGTTGATGAGGTAGTTAAAAATCCTATTGAAACTGCTGAAACAAGTCTTGAATCTCAAAACTATCTAAGCAATGTCAAAAGACCAAATAATATATTTGGAAGTAGAGTGAATTCTGAAGGTTTTGATTTTTCTGACCTAGAAAACCTAACTAGCTTACAAAAGAGCTTTAAAGAATTTGAAAAAGAAACCTTTCATGCCTCAACATTAATTGCTGGTGATATTGATATTGGTGGAACTAAGAAAGCAGCTAACTGCCCAGGGAATACAAAAGTGAGCATAGGGAGTGTTACTTTTTCTGATGCAAATATTGTGAAGGTGCTTGAAGAAAGCAAACCGTCTTCATCATGGGGTGATATACCTTTGCAATCAAGAAAGGATATTTTATACAGGGTTTCAGAATCCTTAAATTTAAATCGTCAAAAGCTATTTTACTTATTATCAACTGAGGCAGGAAAAACAATTAAAGACTGTGATGCAGAGGTTCGAGAAGCAATTGATTTTATTCATTACTATATTTCTGAAAGCGAAAAAATGTTAAAGCCTTTAAATTTGCCTGGACCCTCAGGCGAGAATAATTTTCTTAGTTATGAAGCAAAGGGTAATTTTCTATGTATAAGTCCTTGGAACTTTCCTTTGGCAATTTTTGTTGGTCAAATTACTGCTGCACTATTAACTGGTAATAATGTAATTGCCAAACCTGCAGAGGATACATCAATAGTTGCCTATGAGGTCGTGAAGATGTTTCATGATGCTGGTGTCTCAACAGAAGCATTGCAACTTATAATTGCAGATAAATCTGTTAGTAACGACCTGACAAAAATATCATGGCTGGATGGCATCGCTTTTACAGGTTCTGGCCAAGCAGCAAAGAAAATAAACCTGAACCTCGCAAATTCAGAAGGCCCAATCAAATCATTTATAGCTGAAACTGGTGGTTTGAATGTAATGTTTGTCGACTCATCAGCCCTTAAGGAGCAAGTTATTGACGACATTATTAAGTCTGCTTTTTTAAGTGCTGGGCAAAGATGTAGCGCATTAAGGGTTGTTTATATACAAGATGATGTTGCTGATGAATATTGGGATTATTTAATTGAAGCTATGCAAGAACTATCAATTGGTGATCCAATATTACCTGAAACTGATATTGGACCAATTATCAATAAAGAATCTTTAGAGCGCCTTCGTGAACACTCTGAAAAGTTAAAAAATAATAATTTTAGATCTAAAGAATTAAAACAAAATCTTCCAAAAAATGGTTATTTTTTTAAGCCTGTCGTTTTTGAAATCAATGATATTAAAAGTATAGATGGAGAAAAATTTGGTCCAATCCTCCACTTTATTAGATATAAACCTTCAGATTTAGAAAGTTTAATCAAAGAAGTCAATGCTACTGGTTATGGTCTAACAATGGGGGCTCATACTAGAATTACAGGCAAGGCAAAAAAAATATTTTCTATGGCTAATGTAGGTAATTTTTATCTAAATCGTGATATCGTTGGGGCCGTAGTAGGCGTTCAACCTTTTGGAGGGCATGGGTTAAGTGGTACTGGACCTAAAGCGGGTGGTCCAAATTATCTAAAAAGTTTTCTAAATGAAAGAACTTTTACTGACAACGTTATGGCAACAGGTGGTAATATAGATTTATTAAATAAAGATAATCAATAATGTTAAATAAATTATTTCTACTGTTCACATCAATNACGTANNNNTANCTTGGGGGNTGGGCAATGCTATATCCNNNNANCTACGTTGAATTAATAGGNATTNCTATTTCNTCAGATGTNGGAAGCTCTGAAATCAGATCAGCCGTAGGCGGTATAAATTTATTAGTTGGCTTATTTTCTTTTTACGCAATTTTTAAAAAAAAATATGAAGACCTATTTTTTAAGATTTTACTTTTTATAATTTCTGGAATATTAATAGGAAGAATTGTTACTTTAATCTATGGAGAATTTACATCAGTTTTTTTAATTTATTTCACTGTATTTGAACTGATTTATTTTACTTTCTTAATAATTGCTATTAGAAAGAAAAAAAGGAAATTATTTTGATACCAGATGGAATAGTATTTGGCTTAATTGATAACGGCATTTTAGCTTTCGTTACCCTACTAGGTATTGATATAGACAAGTACTTTAAAGGTTCTGGGATACATGGCGCAATCTATGGAGCCCTGATAGGTAATAGCTTGTCGGACTTCGTTGGAGCAATTGCTGACTTTCCTTTAGAGCTTGCGTTAAATATAACACTAGGGTGTTTTGCCATTATTCCTTTAGTTTGGTTTATCTTATTATTTAAGAAAGGCTAGATTTATAACTAACCAAGACATCTTTAAGGTGAGATAAGTCATATCCAGCCTCTGAAACATTTTTTAATACTTTATCAACTTCTTTGTTCTTGCAGCTGGCAAATGCCCATAGAGTAATAGATCTTGTTCCAGTCCTACAATAGGCTAATGTTTTTTTATCCTCTAAAATAATCTTTTCTGTAATAGCAATTTTTTGAAAGTCTAAATCTCCCGGCTTAAATTCAATATCATGGAAATTTATTTCATTTTTTTCACACACAAACCTTAATTCAGTTTTGATTGGTTGGTTTGGTTCTTCATTATCTGGTCTGTTACAGATTATATTTTTAAAACTTTCGGCCTTTAGAGCAGGAATAGAGTTTGAGTCAATTTGACCACTTACAAAAAAATTCTCTGAAACTTTAAACATTTCTTTTCTCTTCTTTATCTTTATTTTTGGTTGCTGTAATTTTTGGTAAATCATTGTTAGCTTCTAAGTCTATATTTGCTTTATGTACTTTTTCTCTAGAGTTTTTTAAAAAATTCTCAAACAATTTGTAGGCTTGTTCACGAACTGGTCCATAGCCTTTAACATTCATTGAGGCATTAACAAGCTCATTTAGCCTTTTTGATCTTTCACCAATTTTCATCTCATTTATTTGATCAAGCCTTTTTAAAAAAAGAGATTTGTGTTTCTTATCTCTTTTTCTATCCGGCATAATGCTTAATGGGTCTAACCATGTGCCTCTTAAAAAGCTTAGTGATCTCAATAATCTAAATGCGGGGATTGCTAGATAACCTGGTACCTGAAATTTTTTAGGCCTGCCCGTACGTTTATCTTTTATTAAAGAAAGAAGTGGTGGAGAAAGGTAAAAATTCATATTTTTCCACTGGGAAAACTGTTTATTGATCGTCTCATATGTTGTTTCCAGATGTAATCTAGCAACTTCATATTCATCTTTGATTGCAAAAACTCTATATAGTTCTTTTATTGCTTCCTTATTGATCATTTCCGAATCTACTTCTTGTGAGAGTATGCTATCAATAACTTCTTTTGACTGTATAAAGCTTTCGACTAAACGGTTATCGTATTTTTTAATTCTATCTAGCCGATGTTTGAAAAGATCAACAGAATTTAATTCTTTTACTACATCCTTTGCAAGAAAATTAAATATTTCGTGATTAGGATTGACTGTGTAGAGTCTACCTAAATTAAAATTATAAATATTCTTCTCAATACCAATATTATTGAGCTCTATGGCCTTAATTATGCTTTCTGACTTAAGGGGGATGAGTCCATTTTGATATGCTGAGCCAAGCATTACCATGTTTGTGCCTATTGAATCCCCCGATAAAGTTTCAGATATTCTTATTGCCGGTAAAGACGTTGCGATTTCTTTAGTTGTATCTTTGATCATTGATAGAACATCTTTATTTTTAAAATCTAAATCTCTGTTTGTTACAAAGTCAGCTACTGGGATAGTGTTACTGTTAATTACTGTTACTGTCTTTTCTTTTGATACAACTTCTTGGATTTCTGGCTTCGTCCCTACTACAGCATCACATGCTAAAAGTGTGTCTGAGGAACCGGGTGAAATTTTTTGACTATATGGTTTAGTTCCTTTTTCATAAATTTTGATATGAGACCAGACTGCTCCACCTTTTTGAGCAAGCCCTGTCATATCTAAAACTGAAGCATCTTTATCCTCTATGTGTGCTGCATAAGCAAGAATTGCAGATATTGTTAAGACACCTGTTCCACCTATTCCTGTTAGCATGATATTCGATACTTCATTATTTGAGGTACTTTTTGGTTCAGGAATCTCTCCTAAATCCACATATGCGGAATTGCTTTTTATTGCAGGAGCATCAACTGTTACAAAAGATGGGCAAAAACCTTTTAAACATGTGTAATCTTTATTACAACTAGACTGATTTATTTTCCTTTTTCTACCCAAAGATGTTTCATGGGGTTCAATTGAAACACAGCTAGATTGTATTGAACAATCTCCGCAACCTTCGCAAACTTCTTCATTAATGATTACCCTTTTTTTAGGATCCTCCATTAGGCCTCTTTTTCGGCGTCTTCTTTTTTCAGCAGCACAAGTTTGGTCAAAGATTAGGACACTTACACCCTCATATTTACTTAGTTCTTCTTGTTCAACAACAATAGAATCTCTATGCAAGCTTTTAACATCACTAGATTGAAGATGTTTATATTTCTTTGGATCTTGAGATAATATGGAGACTTTTTTTACACCTTCCGCTAAAACCTGCTGAACTATTCCCTGTACATCCCAATTGCTTCCAATTTCCTGTCCGCCCGTCATTGCGACAGCATCGTTATAAAGAATTTTATAAGTAATATTTACATTGGCATCCAATGAGGCTCTTATTGCAAGGATTCCAGAATGTTTATACGTGCCATCACCAAGGTTTGCAAAAATATGCTTTTCTTTTGAAAAAGGGGATATACCAATCCAAGGCGTTCCCTCTCCTCCCATTTGTGTAAAAAATTCAGTGCCCTCGACAGCATCAACAGCCATATAATGACACCCAATACCTCCAAGGGCGCGTTTGCCCTCTGGAAGCTTCAATGATGAATTATGTGGGCACCCAGAACAAAAAAATGGTTTTCTTGTAATTGGTGCTTCTTGATTTTTAAAAGCTTCATTTCTTTCTTTGAACCAGTCTAGGTGTTTTAGCAGGCTTGTATCACCACTTAATTTTTGTAATCTTGTTGAGATTGCTTCAACAATTGTTTGAATCGGTAAATCATTTTCAGCGGGAAGAAGCCAAGCACCAAATTCGTCTTGCTTTCCAATTACTAAAGGTCTGACAGTTTCTTTCCAATTATATAACTGCCATTTGACTTGGTGCTCAATAAGCTCTCTTTTTTCCTCAACTACTAGGACAGTATCCAATCCTTCACAAAACTCTCTGATACCATGTGGCTCAAGTGGCCAAGGCATCCCAACCTTATAGATACAAAGACCCAGTTCTTTTGCTCTTGCCTCATCAATTCCCAGCCATCTTAGAGCTTCTCTGACGTCATTATAAGATTTCCCAGCTGTAATTATTCCCATCTTTGAGTTTGCATCCTTCCAAATTGAACGATCAATTTTGTTCGCACGAACAAATTCCTGTGCAGCAAAACCTTTTGCTCTTTGCAGCCTAAAGTCTTGATCTCTTGGAGTATCTTCAAAAAGAATATTTCTTGGGAGGTCTTTATATTCTCCAAGTGACTGGTCGCTAGGAATTATTATTGGGATTTTTTCTATTTCTGAATCATACCTTTTACCCGAATCAGCAACATCAGAAACAATTTTAAAACCTGTCCAGCAGCCACTATATCTACTCATAGCAATTCCCAAAAGTCCAAACCTTACAATCTCTTCAACACCAGAAGGATAAAGGTATGGCATAAATGCGCTCATAAAATTATGGTCTGATTGATGTGGAAGTGTAGATGATTTTGCAGCGTGATCATCGCCAGCAATCGCTAGAACGCCACCAAACTTTGAAGCTCCAGCAGCATTAGCATGCTTAAACACATCCATTGTTCTGTCCATTCCTGGCCCTTTACCATACCAGATACCGAAAACTCCATCTTTATTACCTCTTTCTTTAAATTCACCCTGTTGTGAACCCCAAACAGCGGTAGCTCCTAGCTCTTCATTGAGTCCAGGTTGATGGAAAATAGACTTTTCGTCTAGATATTTTTTTGCTCTAAATAACTCGAGATCGTAACCTCCAAGAGGAGAGCCTTTATAGCCTGAAATAAAGCCTCCTGTATTAAGGTTATTTTGTTCATCAAGCTCTTTTTGAATAATTGGAAGTCTTACAAGGGCTTGTATGCCAGTAAGAAAAATTTTTCCTTCTTTGAGTGTATATTTATCGTTAAGCGAAATTTTTTTTGCCACGTGTAGTCCCTTTTTCAATTTGTATTATAACTTTTATATGATTTCTTTTGTAAAACTTACAATATCTTTAGCTAGAATTTCAGGGTTTTCCATTGCAGCAAAATGCCCTCCTGTTGCTCTATTCCATTGAACAATGTTATAGATCTTTTCTGCCCATGCTTTTGGAGGTCTTACAATCTCATTATCAAAAATTATCCCTGCTGTCGGAGTACTAATATAGTTTGGAGAGAAAGAAATTAATCCATTCTCATAATACAACCTCATTGAAGAAGTTATGGATTGAGTAAACCAGTACAAACAAATAATCGATAAAACTTCATCCTTGCTTATTACTAGTCTATCAAGATCATCATTTGTCCAAGAATGGAACTTCTCAACTATCCATGCTGCCAGCCCAATAGGTGAATCATTAAGGCCATATCCCAATGACTGAGGTTTTGTCATCTGAATCTGATAATACCCCAGACCTGTTTTTTGATATTTCTCAAAATTTTCTAGACCTTTAGTTTCATCTTCTGTTAAATTTTCCATGGAGCTTCCATCTGAAGGTGGAAATGCTGGAACTAGATTTAAATGAAGCCCAATACAATTCTTGGGAAATAATTCCGCAATCCACTTACTTATTGTTGCGCCCCAATCTCCTCCCTGAGCAATATATTTTTTGTAACCTAGACTTAACATCAACTCATTGAATAGAGGAGCAACTTTTTCAGAGCTCATCCCAAATTTATTAGGCTTGTCTGAAAACCCATAACCTGGAATGGATGGGCACACTACATGAAAGCTTACTCCATTGATGCCGTTATTAAGAATAGGAATAATTTTTAGGAATTCTTGAACACTTCCTGGCCATCCATGGGTCATTAGTAATGGAATAGCATCTTGTTTTTTAGATTTACTATGAAGAAAATGTAATTTTATTCCAGAGCTAGTTTCGTATTTAAAACTGCCAGCATCGTTTAGCCTTTTTTCGTGCACTCGCCAGTCAAAATTATTCTTCCAGTAATCTGCCAATTCTTGAAGAAAGCTTAATCTTGTGCCCAAAGCCCATTTGTTGTTATTTAGCTCATCGGGCCAACGAGCATTAAATATTCTGTTGTTTAGGTCTGTTATTTCATTATCAGGGACACTAATTTTAAATTTGCTAATTCTCATTTATGTTTTAGTCTTCGGATCATTAAAGATCACCTTTTTTTCTAACTTCACTTCTTTCTATTTCAAATTGCTCTCCATATCTTGCTTCAAGTTTTTTTCTATTTTCATCGATTACTTCAAATGGATCTAACTCAAGTGCTTTGCATGCAGTAATCCAATACCACATAATATCTCCAAGCTCTCTTTTCATATGGAAAATGTTTTCTTTTGAGGGAGGTTTGCCTTGTAAAAATACTTTTTTTACAATTTCAACGAATTCCCCAGTCTCGCTCCCAAGGCCTAGAGCAGCGGTCAATAGTCGTGCTGATTTAATTGGTGAATTATTTTCAACATTTTCTAAACTTTTTTTAAGTGCTTCTATGTCTAAGCTTGGATCGCTAGTAACTTTGGTTACAAAATCACTATAATTATTAAAAAAGTCTTTAACTTCTTTAGTCATATATTTACCCTCAAATTTTTACTACTGCTTCACCTAAAAGTTTCAGATCATCATATTGATCGAAAGCTTTTAACTCAATTCTAGCTGTTTTTTTTCCATCTATCTCTTCTATATTTATTACCGTTCCAGAACACTTTAGGGCTGCTCCAATTTGTGTAATGGAGTTAAATCTAACTTTATAACTTTGAATATTTTTTTGTTCTGTTACTTTTGTGAGCAGTTGAGCTAAGTAAGCCATGCCTAACATGCCATGTGCAAAAACGTCATCAAACCCTGCTTCTCTAGCGAAATCAATATCTATATGAATAGGGTTATGGTCTCCAGATGCGCCTGCAAATAATGCAAGTGTTGTTCTGCTAATCGCTGGAACCATATATTCAGGAAGCTCATATCCTATAGCTACCTTTGTGCCATCTAATTTTTTCATTTTTAAATTCTCATTAATAAAGTTTGCCTGAGTATGGCTATATTTTCTTTTTGTTTATTTTTAACATTCATTTCCTCAATCATGAAATCTAATGATGAATTTTTTTTTGTAAAAATATCCACTATCTTTGAAGAGATAGTAATGATATCTCCTGCACAAACATCTCCAGAGTACTCAAACCTCTGCTCACCATGTAATAGTTTCTGTAGATCAATGCCCATTGCTCCGTATTTCTCTTCATAAGATTCCTGCTCCAAGGTTAGGCTAAAAATGTATGTTAGAGGAGCAAGTATTGACCTATATCCCTGCTTAAGAGCTTCTTTTTCATTAAAATATATTGGATTCTTTTCACCAATTACCTTTGAGAAGAATTGAAGTTTTCCCATTTCTACGTGGATAACTTTATCCTCAAAAGTATGGCCAATAAATGTCTTGTTAAACATTGTTTCTTTTAAGTCTGGTATAAAGTTACAACGCAAGCACCACCCAGACCAAGGTTATGTTGAAGTGCAGTATTCACACCATTGACCTGACGCCCACCTGAAGTGCCCCTAAGCTGATTTACAAGCTCAAAACACTGAGCCAATCCAGTTGCTCCGAGAGGATGGCCCTTTGAAAGGAGGCCACCACTAGGATTTGTTACACATTTTCCACCGTAAGTATTATCGCCATCAAGAACAAATTGCTCACCCTCACCTTCTTCAGCAAGACCAAGTGCTTCATAAGATATAAGTTCATTTGTAGTAAAACAATCGTGTAGCTCACAGACCTTTATGTCTTTTGGTGACACTCCAGTTTCTTCAAAAACATTTTTTGCTGCTTGCTTTGCCATATCGTAACCAACCACTTTTCTCATGTCATGATCTTCAAATGTTGTTTTATAGTCGGTTGTCATGCTTTGGCCAGCAATAAACACATCACAGTTAAGATTGTTTGCTTTTGCAAACGACTCGCTACAAATTAAAGCAGCAGCCGCCCCGCACGAAGGTGGGCAACACTGTAATCTGGTTAAGGGGTCATAAATAAGAGGAGAGGATAGAACTTCGTCAACTGTGACTTCTTTATTAAATATAGCATTTGGGTTTTTTGCTGCATGCCTACTTGCTTTCACTTTTATTTCAGCAAGAGTTTCTATTGATGTTCCATACCTTTTAATATGCTCATTTCCTGCACCACCAAAAAACTGAGCTGCCCAAGGCACTCTTTCATCAAAACCCTGCAGACTTTCCATTTCATCGTAAAATCTCATCAAAGGGTTGGGCCTATCTTCAAAAACAATATCTAGGGAACCAGGCGTCATTTGTTCAAAGCCTAATGCTAATGCGCAATCTATGTTGCCAGACATTATTGCTTGCCTTGCTAAAAATAGCGCTGAAGATCCTGTTGAGCAATAGTTGTTCACATTAAAAATTGGGATTCCACTCAAACCAACGCCATAAAGTGCAGCTTGACCTGCTGTAGAATCTCCATAAACATAGCCAACATAAGCTTGTTGTACTTTCTTATATTCAATATTTGCGTCGTCTAAAGCCAGACGAGCAGCTTTTTCTCCCATTACGTTATAGGGCTCACTTGAACCAGGTTTTGTGAATGGGATCATTCCCACACCAGCTACAATAATTTTTTCAGACATAATAAATTTCCCTTGAAAGTATTATAAATTATAATTGAAAAAACAATTTTATTTATGAACTATTCTCCAAACCCCACACGTGAAGATTTAGCTATTCTTCAATCCACAATTGAAAAATTCTGTAAATCCCACGTTGCACCAAAATTTCAAGAATGGGAAGACAAAGGAATTTTCCCCAGACAATTATGGAATGAGCTCGGTGCAGCTGGTCTTCTTTGCATAGATATACCTGAAGAATATGGAGGTCATGGAGCAGATGCTGAGATGGCAATGAGCATTCCTTGTGGAATTACATATGGCAACTACGGTTCAATTGCGGTTGGAATCAGCGTTCATTCAGATATAGTCTCTCACTATATTTTAAATCTAGGAACAGAGGAACAAAAAAAGTCATATTTACCAAAGATGGTCACTGGAGAAAAAATTGGTGCCATTGCAATGACAGAACCTGGTGCTGGAAGTGATCTTCAAGGAATTAAAACCTCCGCAAAAAAACATGAAGATGGTTGGGTTATTAATGGCTCAAAAACTTTTATAACAAATGGACAGCATGCAGATTTTGTAATTGCTGCGGCCAAAACAAATAAAGATGTTAAAGGGTCAGCTGGGGTCTCACTTTTTATAATTGATACAGATCAGAAAGGGTTTGTAGCAGGTAGAAATCTTGAGAAATTAGGTCTTCACTCTTCGGATACTTCTGAACTTTTTTTTGAAGACGTATTTGTTTCGGACAGTAATGTAATTGGGCAAGTCGATAAAGGATTTCTTTCGTTAATGACAGAATTGCCTAGGGAGCGTTTAGCGCTGGCTATGAATGCGGTTGCTGCAATGGAATTTATGATGGAAATTACTAAGAACTATGTCAAAGAGCGTATGGCATTTGGAAAATCTATATCCAACTTCCAAAATACAAGATTTAAATTGGCAAAACTGCAAACGGAATTAAGGCTAAATAAAGCACTCATTAATGAGTGTATGGATCTTTTTTTGCAAGGGAAATTAGATGCCTCAACAGCATCGATGATCAAATACTCCTCTACTGAAGCACAGTGCAGAATGGCAGATGAATGTCTTCAATTTTTTGGTGGATATGGATATATGAAAGAATATCCAATTTCAAAAGCTTTTGCTGATGCAAGAATACAGAAAATATATGGCGGAACCAGTGAGATTATGCTTGAGCTTGTTGCTAGAGACTTGTTAGGAAATTAGAAGCCTTTATTTGGTTTGGTTATCTTCTAGCTCACTTAATTTTTCTTCAATTTTTTCAAGCTTATCCAATATTTGATGAAAAAAATTTCGCGCTTCAGTTGGACATTTTTCAAAAAAGTGTTTAGCTAAATTATCTAGATCTTCAGGTTTCATTTTTAAATTTTAACATCTGGTTTTTTTAAATTGACAAAATGGCTTCTACAAGCTCCTCTGGCTGATTTTCTTGGGAGAAATGTCCTGCATTAATTCTACGATGCGGCATTCCCTCAGCACCTTTTATTTTTTCAATTATATATTTATCCTGTTCCTTGAAGGCCATATCATGTTCACCGAATAGAGCTATTGTAGGTTTATCAAAATTCTTTAAAACCTCCCAAGCCTCTATATTTTCCTTAACTTGCGGATGTTCAGTGGTTATTGGTACTAATTTTGGGAAGACCCTTGGACCAGCTTTATAGTCCTCATTTGGAAATGGAGCATTATAAGCGGCAACTTCTTCCTCATTCAATTTTGACATACTCCCTTGATTGACAATTTTGCCAGAATTAAAATCTTCAACTGTTTGACTAAAATTTAACCATTGGTTAAAGCCTTCGGAAGATCCTATCCCAACAGGTAAACCTGAATTAGACACAACGAGACCCGAAAAATTTTCAGGAGCATTTGCCAGCAACCTTAAACCAATCAATCCACCCCAGTCTTGGGCAAATAAAATCATATTCTTTAGCTTTAAGTGTGTCAGCAATGAAGAGGTCCATTGAATGTGATTCAAGTAAGAATAATCTTCCCGCTCTGAAAGCTTATCTGATTTACCAAATCCAATAAGATCTGGAGCAATAACCCTCTTACCTGCTTTCACTAACAATGGAATCATCTTCCTATATAGATATGACCAAGAAGGTTCTCCATGCAATAAAAGAACAACTTCATCGGACTGTGAATTTTCATCAAGGTAGTGCATTCTCAGAGAAACACCCTCGTGATTAATCTCCAAATAGTTGGGGTTAAAGTTGTAGTCTTTTAGATTTTCAAACCTCGAATCATCTGTTCTAAGTACTTTCACAAGCTTTACGGATTTTTGATAGAGCTTGGATGATTAACTAAGGGGTTTTCATTTAGGAATGTCACTGCTGTTGTTTCAACATGAGCGCCGGCTGCTGCTCTAATCTCAGCGAACTCTTTATCTTCTTTAAATGATTTTAGACCCTCCATGCTTTCATAATGTATGATTGCAAACATATTGGTATCATCGTCTTTTTCCGTTCCTGCAAATATTATTGTGCCCCCATGCTGTCTTAGACGGTCACCGTTCTCGAGTGCCATTGCCATCCATCTTCCAAATGAGTCACATTTTTGAGTTAATTTTACGAACATAATTTCTCCTTAAATATTAAGTAATATTTTACAAGGCTTTGACCATAAAAATAAATAGAACATTTATTAATAAGACGATTACAGTCAAAATAACGCTAGTTAAATGAAGTCTTTTAAAAGCTTTTTCGTTGTTTTCATCTCTTGCCTTATTGGTTGCAGGCACAATTAGATAAGCAATTAACATTGATATGAATGTAACGAAACCTATTACTGTTAAGATTATTGAGGCCTGAATGACAGATATTACAGTTTGAACAGCTCCTAAAACTAAGATTATTAAAAATAGTTTTGGAAAAATTGATCTTAGAAACGGGCCCGCTCTTTCCTCAGGAAGGGTTTTAAAAACAGAAGGCGCAACCACTGATGTCTGAAAAATAATCATTCCTGTAATTAAACCTGATATAAATATCGAAACTATTTCAACCATCTTAATTTACTTGGTCTATATAGCTTTGTAATCTTTCTGCGTTCACTGCAAACGTCATACTACCGATATTGCCTTTAATTTCATCTAAGTTGGTCGGTCTGCCCACTTGAATCACACCTACCATGCCTAGAATCAGATGGGGGGTACACTGGTATACATAAACACCCTCTTCGGTAAGAGTTACACTAATATCTTCATTTATATTTCCTTTCCAGCCTAAAGCGTTGGCAGGGACTAATCCTTTAGTTGATTCAGAATTATGAGCCATATCGACAGATTTAAAGTGTACTGTATCTCCAACATTAACTTTCAAAAAACCAGGCTCAAATACCATCGAGCCACCACTTCCAAAATTCAACATTTTCACTTCATACTCCTCGCTACTTATAGCAAAGCTCCAAATTAAAACGGCATATAACAATAAATTTCTCATCCTATTTCCTCGTCTGCATATTTATGATTAACTTCACTATGATGCTCTTCATCAGCTTTTACACATTTAACAAGATCAACTAATCTTGCATCATCTGGTAAGTTGTAATATTCGATAGCTATTCTTGGTGCTTTTACATTTTTAATTTTTCCCTGTTCAATTAGGGTTAAGTAATCTGCATAGCTTTTGACCGCTTCGTCTTCAAAAAAACCTATCATTCTATGAGCAGTTTTTGTGAAAAAAACATACATTAGGAAATAAAAAGCTCCAAAAATCGCTTGCGCAAACATTACAAGCGCTCTTTCAAATATATTTGGCTTAGCTATTTCTATGAAAAACATAAGGTGCATTCTTTCATTTTCTGCTTCAGCAAGCATTTCTCTGATATGTACACCATATCCGGTTTTCATTGATCTCAAGCTTTTAAAATGCATCAACATGCCTGCAACCATACCTGGTACACCTGCTACTGTTTCTAATACTACGGCTCTATGGCCATACCTTTTTGCAAAAAATGTATCAGCTATGAATCTAAAAAACATTGTCATTGAATATGCAAAATTATCTGAGATGCTTGAATTCCCGGTTTTTTCAAAAGATTTCATAATATAAATGTTTGTTATAAATAAATATATGATTTGTTTATGTTTTATCAAGTGATTTACAGCTCAAAAGATCTATATTTTTTTGCCTGATTTACTAAAGCTTCTCTATAATTTTTCATATTCAAAACTGGTTCTTCAAAAAATATGAAAAAAAGGTTTTGTTTTGATTTTACGTAATATCCGTCAATTGTAAGACATTCCATTCGAGCTTCCCTGTCTTTGATATTATGTTGTGCGTGTAATGCAGAAATTACAACATTTTGATGATCCTCGTTCATGTGTTGAACAATTTCACTCTCTTGTCTGGACCATTTTGGTTTATTCTCCTTCCATTTATCCTCCTTAAGCCATGCAATTTGCCCAAATCCACCAATCCATCTTGCGTGTTTAATTGAAATCTTGTAAACATTAAAGTCATGCATTTTTTCATAAGCTTTACTCTTTGGAAAAAATTTATGAAACCTCTGTTTGCATGTGTCATATTCATCATCCGAGACCCTCTTCATGCATCCCTGTAAGGTCAAACGCTTACTATCTTGTTTATCCGCCTCTTTTGATAAAGAAAATAATGTGAAGGATGCCTTTTGATTTTGAATGATGTTTTTTGTGTGCTGTGCAAGATCACTAGCATAGATCAATATCGATCTATCTCGGTCCGTACAAAAGGTTGAAAAACTTCCGAAAGGAAAACCTTTATTTTGTACGGAAATTGTTGAAAGAACTCCTTCAGTTGAAGTTCTTAATAAATTCATTGCTTCAATCTCGTATTTTTCTTTGCTCATTTATTAATAATAAGTGATTCTTTTTGTTCTATCGTTAACTTTCATAGGAATCCCATATACTTCTGTTAGTTTTTTTGCCGTTAATACTTCAGATGGCTCCCCATATGATATGCATTCACCATTTTTAAGTAATAAGACTTTATCAGAAAAGATTGAGGCTAGATTTAAATCGTGAACAATTAGCCCGATTCCATATCCTTCTTTAGCCTTCTCTTTTATAGAATTCATTAATTTTAATTCATAATATAAATCGAGATTTGCAGTAGGCTCATCAAGAAACATAAATCTTTCATCATTAGAATTAGAGTGTCTCCAAAGCTGTAAAATTGTTCTAGCATAATGAACCCTCCTTTGTTCTCCACCTGATAAAACATTAAATTTTCTGTGTAACAACTTTTTAAGATCGCACTCATCAGCAATATTTGTTACAGCTTCAGAAAAATTTCCCGAGTATTTAGCAATCCCCCTTTCTATCCAGCCCATCTCTATTATTTCTTTGACTGAGTAGTCAAAAATAATTTGCTGAGATTGAGACATAACACTTCTTAAAAAGGCTCGATCTTGAATACTTATAGATTCCAATTCTCTTCCTTGATAGAAAACTTTGCCAGATGTCGGAAGGATATCACCTGCTAACAGTCCTAAAAGTGTAGACTTTCCCGCACCATTAGGGCCAATAATTGACACTATTTCGTTTTGATTAAGCTTGAAATCAATATCTTCTAAAATCTTAGCTCCATTTATTTCATATGAAATATTTTTTCCAACAATACTCATGTTTTTTTAACTCTTAATATTAACCAAAGAAAAAAGGGTGCTCCGATTGCACTTGTAAGAAGTCCTACTGGTAGTTCGGCGGGCTGTATCAATACCCTTGATAAAAGATCGGCAATGATCATTATTGATGACCCAAAAATAATTGATGCTGGTATCAGATAATTATGATTTACTCCTCCAATTAAACGGACCAGGTGCGGCACCACTAATCCAACAAATCCGATCATGCCTGATAAAGAAACACTTATTCCCACAACAATTGCTGAGGTTATTATCACCTTAAATTTTAAACTTCTTACATCAACTCCAAGCCTAATTGCTTCAGGTTCACCAAGCTGTAGTAAATCTAGCTTTCTTGCTGAATTTAGCAGCCAAATGAATGCTGGAATTATGAAAATATAAGCAGGTAAGACTAAAAGCCAATTTGCTGCACCGAAGCTCCCCATAGTCCAAAACGTAAGGCCTCTCAATTCTGAATCAGTGCTTATGAAAGTTAGTATTCCAATCCCTACAGAAGCCAATGCATTTACTGCTATTCCTACTAAGAGCATGTATGTGATACCACTATATCCAAAGCCCTTTGTAAATAAATAAAGCAGATAAATAACAAATGCTGCTCCTGCTATTGCTGAAAGAGGAAGAATGAATGGACCAAATATATAACTTGGCACCCAACTTGATCCTAAAACAATCACCAAAGTTGCACCGAGGGCTGCGCCAGCAGAAACTCCAATTAAGCCTGGATCAGCAAGAGGATTTCTAAATAGACCTTGTAATGAGGCGCCTGACAAAGCTAAGCTTGCACCAACTATCCCTGCTAGAAAAACTCTAGGCAGTCTAATTTCCTCAAATACTCTTTGCTGAAGTTTTGAGTCATTCCCAAATAAATAGTCAAAAAAAGAAATTTGAAAACTACCAAGAGAAATACCAAGGTATAAAGAAATAAATAGAACAACAACAAGTATTAATATTATTAATAACTGTAGGTTGTTAATAAATTTTAATTTATTGAATTTAGATATTAATTCGAACACGCTAATTGATTATTTTTGCTAGCTCTAGTGCAGTGTCAGGCGATCTTGGCCCAAAACCTAACATTTTCATACCATCTAAAGCAAAAATTTTTCCATTTTTTCCAGCAGATGTGAATCCAAGGGAAGTTTTTTCAATAAATTCATCAATTGATTCAAAATTTCTAATTCCTCTCTCTGTAATAATAACCATATCTGGATTCATCTGAATGATTGATTCCGCCCCTACTGGCTTCCAACCATCAAAACCAGTTACAGCATTTTCTGCTCCCATCATTTCAATAAAACCATTTGCAGATGTATTTTTGCCTGCAACTATTGGAGACGTGCCATCCATATTTAAAATAATTAAAACTTTCTTTAGATTGTTTTGGTTAAAAAGGCTTAATGCTTGTAAGTCAATAATAGTGCTATTAAGTTTTTCATGAAAGATTTGATCCCCTTTTTTTTCAATACCTAAAATTTTCGCAACACAGATGATCTTGTTTTTGATGCTATTCAATGAGTAATCCTCCTCAATGACTCTGAGATCTATACCAGTTGACTTGATTTGATCAACAACAAGTGGCGGCCCCATGTCCTCTTCTCCAAGAATTAGGGTAGGATTAAGTGAAAGAATACCCTCTGTTGAAAGTGCTCTTACATATCCAATTGATGGCAAAGAAGTAGCTGACCCAGGATAGTTAGAAGTTATATCTACTGCAGTTAAAACACTTTCTTCTCCAAGAAAAAAAATTATTTCTGTGAGTGAACCTCCAGCTACTATTACTCTTGTAGGATCCACAGCTTGCTCACAATCGGCGGCAAGTTCAGCTACAAAAATAAAAAAAAGAATTTTTTTCTTAAGGTCCATGATCAAATTGTATTGATTTCTTTCATTTTGTAAATGATAATCATTAACTAGTGTAAATGAGAATCATTCTCGATAGTTGAAGGAAGAGTATTATGTTTATAAAGCGTTATTTAATTTTAGTCCCTCTTATCTTAGCAACATGCTTTGATTTGAAAGGTCAAGAAGAGGATGTAGAAGAGGTTGTCGTGATATCCTCAAAAGTTCCTGTTGTTCTTAGTGAGGTTATTGGATCAGTTGCTTTGATCACCCAAGAAGATATGGAAGACAGAATAGTAGCTGATATTGGGGATGTTTTAAGCAAGACTGTTGGAGTTAGTGTATCGACTGATACAGCCTACGGCAGATATTATAATGATGGGGTTTCTATAAGGGGCCTCGGAGGAACAAGGGTAAATATACTTATCGATGGCATTAGAGTTTCTGACGCCTACACAGGATATGGTAGGGATGTTGTTGATCCAGAGCTTCTGAAAAAAGTTGAAATACTAAAAGGGCCCAGCTCTGCTTTGTATGGTTCAGATGGAATGGCTGGAGCCATCTCTTATATCACTAAAGATCCATTTGACTTTGTGACTGGTGATGGTGCTTTCTTTTCTGGTACATATGCTCATCATGCAGATACTGAACATACAAAAGTTGCAATGCTTGGGGGATTTGCTTTTGATGGCGTAGGAGCATATATACAAGTTGCTAACCGTGATAGGTCAGAAATGGAACTTCATGACGATATAACTGATTCTGCCTCAAATCCTTTTACAGGCGATGGAAAGAGTTTCATTAGTAAGGTTAAATACAAATTCTCAGAAACTGTGGCATTAACCGTTACGTTTGATAAGCAAACCTGGTCTGGTGACTGGATTTTAAATACAGAGTTGGGAACATCAGGTGCTTACTTCCCTAGAATTATAACCACAACATCATCTCTAGGAGATGACGAAGGAAGTAGAGAAAGACTTAGCTTCTCATATGACTTTTCTGGTAATAGTTTTTTTGATGTGGGAAGTATAAAACTTTATAAACAGGAAACAGATCAACAACAAATTACTAATAAAGAAAGACTAGTTTTGACAATGTCTAATTTTGGGCCCCCTGCTCCACCAATGCCGATGGCAGTGTTTAGAGATTTTCAGTTTAATCAGTCCATTTCAGGGATAACTTTTGAAATGAATAAACAACTTAAATTTGGGGAGAGAATGATTCATGACATAGTTTATGGATTTAATACAGAAACTCTCGATACACAAAGGTATCGTAACAGTTCTGAAACAAATTTGATTACAAGGGAAGTTTCAACTTTGGTCGATGGTGAACAGTATCCTGGGAAGACTTTCCCTGATACTGAAACAGTTAGAACTGCGTTTTACTTGAGTGATAGAGTGACATTGTCTGAGAGTACAACGGGAGTGCTAGGTGTGAGGTTTGATAATCATGAACTGAATCCAAATGTAGATAGACTCTATTCTAATACAGCTGTAAGCACTGATGTTGCTGAAATTAATGACAGCGAGACTTCTTTGAAGGTAGGCTTGCTTCAAGATTTAGGAGATAGATTTAGTGCTTTTGTACAATACGCTGAAGGTTTTAGAAGCCCAGATTATGAATCAGCAAATTTAAGTTTCACAAACTTTGCAAGAAACTATGCAATTATTAGTAATCCGAATCTAGAGTCCGAAACAAGTAGTGGCTATGAAATTGGGGTAAGAGCAAATTTTGATTACTCACGTTTTTCAGTGGCTGCATATACCAATGAGTATGAAGATTTCATCGATTCTGCCTTTGCAGGTTTCAGTAATAGGGGTGTCATGTTATTCCAATACAGAAACCTTGATGAAGTGACTATTGATGGGTACGAAGTATCGTTCGACACAGTATTAAATGACAACCTTGATATTTCATTTGGTTATAACAGTAGTAATGGCGAAAAAAATAACGAGAATCTAACATCGATTAATCCTGCTGAAATGATTGTTAATTTTAATTGGAAATCAAACAATAATCGCTTTAAATTTTCTGGATATATGACTAGATTTGATCAAAGTACTACAGGCCTACCAGCAACATGCGGACGATCTGGAAGTGCCTGCCTAACTCTACCTAGTTATACAATTTATGATGTATTTTCAAGTTTCAAGGTAAATGAGAACATCACACTTAAAGCTGGTGTAAGAAACTTAACAGATCAAAAATATTGGAAGTGGGGAAGTGTCAATGGACTGGCTGTGGACTCGGCCAACCTAGACCTTCTCTCAGAACCTGGCATGAACGTAAATGCCTCAGTTAATGTGAGATTCTAATTTTTTGAGTGTAGATAAAAAAGGGGGGTAATCTCCCTTTTTTTCTCTTTTACTTTACCTTTACCCTCACAAACAATGGTTTTAGGAATGCCACTGTGCTTTGAGCAACGAAAAGTACATTGGTAGGGATGGAGGGAGTCGAACCCCCACGCCTTACGGCACTGGAACCTAAATCCAGCGTGTCTGCCAGTTCCACCACATCCCCAGCTGTTTTATTCTATATAAGAAAATTGCCTAGTAAAGTAAATTAAACAATTGCTTAAAATTAAACTATGAATGCCAATATTAAAGCAATAATTGCAAATACAATCCACATTAAGGCCTCGTTATTATTTTTCTTTTTAAATGCCATATAGGCAAGAACCCAAAATATCACTGGTAGAAATAGTAGAAATACCTTCCCTATTAAAAACGCAGCAGGAACTAAACAAATTACTAAAAAAAATTTAAAAAAGTTTTCGTTTAAAATATATTTCATTTAACGTATCCTTACACCCAATTCCCTCTGAATAACTTCTAGCTCTCTTGAAATCTCATTAAGCCTGTTTAAGGTCTCTGTAATTTTTTGGTTATTCTGGATCCTGTACTGATCAACTGCCTCTAAGCCTTCTTGGTTTTGCTCAATAACCTCTTTAAGGTTGTTTATCTGGTCAGCTAGCGTGGTAATTTTAGTTTGAAGGTCATTAGCTAATTCAATTTTATTATCAAATGAGTCTAATTTATCATCAAGTATCTGTGATTTACCTATCAAGTTGTTGATTTGATCCTTATTTTCAGATGCATTCAAATCAAGTTCTTTGAAATTTTTTAGGTATCCTTTTCTGTGGTCCCAAAGTTTTCTTACCTCTTTGTCCAAAAAAGCCATTTGGTCAGTGAATGTCTGCATATTTTGAACCGAATCCTCATTAGTGATTGATAGCTTATCCTCTATAACGGTTATTTTGCTTGAGATGCTATTAATAAATTCTTGATTAGAATTCTTTTCATTTTGAAGAAAAAAGTACGATCCCCCTATGCTGATCATGACAAGCACTAAAATGATGGCACTAAATATTGGTTGATTGTCAGATCTTGATTTTCTTCTTGGTGGAATGCTCATAAAAAATTATTCCCTAAAGTTAGCAACAAATTCAAGGAATCCCCTTTTGTTCTCTCCAGTTGCATTTTGGTTTGATAGTAAAATTCCTGTAATAGGGTTAATGTTTCCTGTCATAAGCTTTTTTAGTGTTAGAGAACTCAAAACTATGTCAGCTGCAGGAGAATTAGGAATTATTTTATAAGTAAAAACATTGTTATTAAGTGTAAGTTGCCAATTTTCATCAATATCTGTTAAGTAAGCGATGGTTTGTAGTGTTTTTCCATCAACTTTTGAAGGGTCAAGCCTGACTGAAGCTGTATCAAAAAACATTATCATTGATAGCTCAGACAATATCTCATCTTCCATCTCATTATCCTCATCAATAAAACTATCTGAGTTTAATTCTCCTACAAGCTCAGCATGTGAACTTTTATAATAACTTCTAGCATTTGGGTTATACGCTTGATCTCCAAGGCCATCTAAAGCTTTTGCACGAATCTTGATAATTTCATCTGATTCATTCCCAGAGTTTATTAAGATATCTGAGACATATAAGGCCCATTGATGGTCGTTATTTACAGAAGCATCTAAAAGCTCTTTATTTAGCTTCTCAGCAGAAATCAATTTTAAAATTCTTGAAGCAGTTAATGAGCTATCCTCTGGAAATAAGTTTGTTGGATTGCCATCAAACCAACCAAAATATCCATTAAACAGATTTCTGGAACTCCATTCAACAGTTCCATATAATTCATATAAATGAGGGTCTTTTTTAAGGGACTCAGGCAAGGTTATCGATTGTGCTGATTCTAATGGAGACATGCCAAGATTAAGATTACGCATAGTCTGATCATGGACATATTTGATTGCATCTCGATAATTCGTCAGAATTTGCTTCACATTCTCGGCTCCAACAATTGGAAGTCCATGACTAGGGACTAAGACTTCTGGCTTTAGAGATAACATTTTTTCAAGGCTTTGATACCATGATCTAAAACTTCTATAAGAAGTTCCTCTGATAGTATAAATATTAGGAAAGGCTTTATATATATTGTCTCCAGGAAACAACACCTTGCCATCTTCAAGCCAAACAAATATTTGGTCGTCAGTCTCACCTGGAGCATGATAGAGCTCAATTTTATTTCCACCTACATCAAGGCTAAGTTTTTGGTCAAAAAGAATGTTGGGTTTTACATACCCTGGAGTATCTCTTCCAGCTTCAAGCTTTATCCCAATTCCATTAGTGATGCCTTTATCTTTTTCAAGCAATATTGAATTAAACATTTTGAGCGACCTTGGACCAATAATATCTCGTTTAATTCCAAAGAAATTTTCAACTTCCTCTATTGTAGATCGATGAGAGACTATTCTTTCAACGTTGTAATTATCAGTGAATGCTTGCGCACCTAAGATATGATCAGCATGGAAATGAGTGTAAACAACTGTTTTATTCTGGTTAAGGGATATTTTTTCAAATTCGTTAATTATTCTCTGTGCAGTTTCAATGCCACCCATCGTGTCAATAATAATGTCTTCGCCTTCTCCTTTAATAAGGATAGAGTTAGCAAGCCCAAAACCTACTGCCACGTGGACATTTGGCGCTGGGTTTACTATCTGTTCTTCAAAATCTTTTCTAAGCAAATCCAGATCTTCATTAACATTGCCTTCTTTAAGTTTAATTTCTGAATTTTGGTCTTGATCAATTTCAGAACAAGCTGACAAAAGAAAAAGCATTATATAGATTTGAAATATGCGCATATCAGTATTGTAATGCAAAGATTCAAGAAGAAGGAAATATCAATTAAACTGTTTTAATGAATCTCGAAAATAAAAATGATTTAAAAAAGAAAGCATTCGAAATCTTAAGTGATGGTGTTAAAAATAGGGATTCTCTTTTTCATACCCTAACCCTAAGCACAATTGATCGTGGCAAAATTGATTCAAGAGTAATGGTTCTAAGAGAATTCATTGCCAAAAAGAGATATTTAAAATTTCATACAGATCAAAGGTCAAAAAAGATTCAAGAAATTAAAAGCAATCCAGTTGCAGCTGTAATCGGTTATGATCCCGCACAGAAAATCCAAATTAGATTACAAGGCAATCTTAGTTTTTCCCATCAAGATAACAAAACCTCTGAGGCCTGGAATGCTTCTCAGCATATTTCAAAAAAATGTTATTCAGTAAAAAGCGGTTCAAGTTCTGTAATTAAATCTCCAGCTTCCCATGACTTTCACATAAAAGATGTAAACCTTGAAGAAGGGTACAAAAATTTTTCAATTTTAAATTTTTATTTTGATAGCTTGGAGTTTTTATACCTTCAAAGGTCTGGTCATAGAAGATGTAAATTTGTTTGGAGTAAGAATAAGCTAGAAAGTTATTGGTTAGTGCCCTAACCTGCTATCAATTCATCAATAAAGCTTTGAATATACTTAGCAATCTCTTCCTCGGATAATACAAGTTGAGTTCTGACGTATTTAATTGATCTCAAGCCAGTCCAAAGTGGTTTACCGTCTACATCTTCAGCGGTAATTCTTATAAAGGATCGATCATCATCATCGTAAAAATTATAAAAAGGATCGTTATAGAAATAATAGCCTCTGCTATATACAAGTCTGGTTCTGTACCTTTCGTTTTCCTCGATAGCGAGTGAAATTCGAAAAGTAACATCTGGCGACTCTTCGTTCAAAACAAGACTGAGCGCTTCCAATTGATTTTTAAACTCATCTCTTAAGCCACTTGCAGTAAAGGGGCTGACCCTTACTTCGTCTGATGCACCAGACATGCTGATACTAAAAGATTGATAGTCTGAAATATCAAATGTTGCTGTTTTTTGCGTACTAATTGGATTCACACTGCAACCTGTGAATAAAATTAATGAAAAAAATGTAAGAAAAAATTTTTTAAACATAATACAATTATGACTTTAATTATATATATTAGTTCCCATTTATTTAATTCAAGATGCAAAGCTTCAAACTCATAGATAAAAAACAAAATCCTTCTCTAGGATTCAATGCCGAAAGATATGAGCTTGATGAATATGGGTCAGAACATATTCACTTAAAGAATAATTCGAAAGAACTTGTTTTTATGGTTATGTTCAGAACTATCCCTGAAAGCTCGTCTGGGGTAGCTCATATACTGGAGCACACTACCCTTTGTGGCTCTGAAAATTACAAAGTAAGAGATCCTTTTTTTATGATGTTAAGGAGATCGATGAGCACATTCATGAACGCATTCACTGCGAGTGATTGGACAGCGTATCCTTTTGCAACGCAAAACAAAAAAGATTTTTTTAATCTTCTTGATGTATATTTAGATGCTGTTTATTTTCCAATACTTGCCAAAGAGGATTTTAAGCAAGAGGGTCACCGACTCGAATTTTCAAAATTTGATAAAAGCAATTCGCCACTTGAGTATAAAGGCGTAGTGTTTAATGAGATGAAGGGTTCTATGAGTAATATTCAAAGTATTACTTGGCAAGCTTTAACAAAAAACCTATTTCCTGACCTAACCTACAAACACAACAGTGGAGGAGATCCAGAAACTATCTTGGACTTAACCCATGATTACCTTAAGGGCTTTCATAAAAAGTTTTATCATCCATCCAATGCAACATATTTTACTTGGGGTGACATAGATGCAAAAGAAATACAAAAATTCATTGATAAGAAGATTGAGCAAAAGTTTAAACGAATTGAGTCCTCAAAATTAGAATACGTAAAGCAACAAAAACCTTTTAGTAATTCTGTAAAAGCTCAAGAGCCTTTTACACCTGTCTCTAAAGAACAAGCAGGCTATCAAAACTATGCTGCATGGGTATTAGGTGAAAGCTTTAATATTGATGAGCTGCTTGAATCTCATTTATTATCTTTACTTCTTCTCGGAAACTCAGCCTCCCCACTTTATAAAGTTCTTGAATCTAATAACGTTGGAAAGTCTCCAGCTCAAATACTGGGGCTCGAGGATAGCATGAGACATTTAATGTTTATCTGTGGTATCGAGGGTTCGGAGCAAACATCACAAAAAGAATTTGTAAAACTTATTGATTCTACTTTTGCAGCACTTGCTAAAGACGGATTTACACAAGACCAAATAGATGCGGCTTTTTACCAATTAGAGCTTAGTCGAAGAGAGATATCCTCTGGTTCATTACCATATGGTCTTCAGGTATTGCTTTCTTTGGCGCCAGGTTCACTTTATAAGGCTGATCCACTCGCATTATCCAATGTAGACAAAGCTTTAAAAGATCTAAAAGAAAAGATTAAAGATAAAAATTTCTTAACAGGGCTGATAAAAAAACATTTCGTAGAAAATCCACATCGAGTAAATCTTGAAATGATTCCTGACATGGAGCTTATAAATAACAGAGAAAATAACTTCACAAAAGTTCTTGAAAAAATAAAATCGTCCATGAGCAGCAAAGAAAAACTTGAATTAGTTAATGATTCAAAAGCTCTTGCTGAAAGACAAGAAGCAACACCTGATAAAAACCTGCTCCCTAAATTAGAATTATCCGATGTGCCCAATGATGTCTCATATCCAAAGCCGAAGAAATTATCAACATTTGGATACAGTCCAGTTTTTTATGAAGAGGCAACTAATGGGCTCACTTATAGCTCCGTTTCAAGGTCATTAAAAATTGAATCGTTAGATGAAATTGGCGATTTAATGCTGCTGTCAAATTTACTGGGTAAAGTTGGCACAAAACATTCTGACTATCTGAAGCTCCAAGAGAATATATCAAAAATTTCGGGTGGAATTTCGACCTCAACTCATTTCTATCTAGACAAATCTGATGAAATTAAAGGGAGGATTTCACTATCGTCCAAATTTTTGCCTGAAAATACGAATGATATTTCTGAAATTATGTTAGAAATACTAAATACATCTTCATTTGCTGATGATAAGAGAATTAAGGAATTAATGTTTCAAAATTTTATGGGACTTCAACAATCAATTGTGGAAAATGGCCATAGATTTGCAATGCTCTCTGCATCAGCAGCACATAATAAACTTGCACAGATACACGAAATTTCCGGTGGATTAACATCTCTCTTCAAATTTGCTCCTTTTATTTCAAATAATGAGGATGCAACTAAAGAGCAAATAAAAAGAATTTCAACCCTCCATGAAAAGCTGAAAGATAATGCTAATGAACTAGCCTTCGTTTCAAATGTTAAATTAACAAAAGACCAAATTAATAATCTTAAAAACCTTGATTTTAATAAAACTGGAGATTCGAGCATTAATTTTGACTTCAGGAAAGATTTTCCAAAAATTGCAATGCCCATAAATACACAAGTAAATTTCTCCGCAATGTCGCTTGATGCACCAGTATTCGATTATAAAGAGTCCCCAAAATTTTTAGTACTTTCTAGTATCCTTAGAAATGAGTACTTGCATAGAAGAGTTCGGGAGCAAGGAGGTGCTTATGGAGGAGGAGCTACATATGACCCATTTGCAGGGTCCTTTAAGCTTTTTTCATACAGAGATCCTAGATTTACTGAAACCTATGAAGATTTTTCTGAATCATTCAAATGGGCTGCAAAAGGTAATTTTGATGATGAAATACTTCTTGAAGGAAAATTATCAGTTTTATCAGATCACGATAAACCCTCTTCTCCTGCTGGAGAAGCTTTCAAAGATTACAGGTTTAATATCGAGGGGAAAGAGCAAAAGGTAAGGACTAAGTACAGAACAAATATAATTCAAGTAACCAAGGATGAAATTGTTGAAGCAGCGAACTTATTGAAAGATCAACCCAAGAGTCTTTTTTCTATTGTTAACTCTAGTCTTGAAAAAAGGGCGGTTGAAGAGGGTTTTGTAATTAAAAGAATCTAGTTTGCCAAAAATCTTAAAGTAATCTGCGATCCAATTTTAACTAAAAATGTTCCACCATCTTTTGGAATTTTTAATAGGACAGCTTTTCAACTGGCGTCTGTATTTTATAGAATTAAATTTTACCTTGCGAGCGATATCTAAAAGCCAAGGTTTTTCTTTATATGTTTGTCTTTTATAGCCACCATATCCTTCATGATACGCTAAATAAAGTTTATCCACCTCATCCTCTCTTATTTTTACACTTGGTGCTTTTGATAGATACCAGCCAATAAAATCAACTGAACTGCTGAAATTTGATCTACTTGCGCGAGGGTTACCAGTTTCTTTTTTATAATCATTCCAAGTTCCATTTACTGCTTGGGCGTACCCTCTTGCCGAAGATGGCCTTTTCCAAGGGATTAATCCAAATATTTTTTCTCTATCTGGAGCAGCATTTGGAATAAAAGATGATTCTTGACGAATAATTGCCATTACAGTACTAGGCTCCACCCCCCATTTATTTTGAGAATTAAATAGCACATTTTCCCATCTAGGGTTTTCATCAAAAATTTTACAAATATCATCTTGGTTATTAGGCACACTGACTGTGCAACCATAAAAAAATAATAGAATAAAAATAATTAGGATATTTTTCATAATTTTAAGAATTTCCCTATATTGTCCTCTGTAACAACTTGAATGCCAAGTTCTTGTGCTTTCTTAAATTTTGATCCTGGATTTTCTCCAAGTATTAAAAAATCTGTTTTTGAGCTAATACTTGAAGAGGGTATGCCTCCCTTTTCCTTGATTGTTTGTTTCAACTCATCCCTTGAAAAGTTTTCAAATGATCCTGTAATCACTATCTTTAAATTATCAAGATGACTATCTTTACTAACTATAAAATCTTGGATTTCTATCTCATTTAATAGGTTATCGAGGCCTATGGTTTCATTTTTAAAAAAATGAATAATATTTTTTGCTACCACTTCTCCAATGTTATCCATTTGCATTAAATCGAAAAATGATGCTTTTCTTAATGATCCAAAATCCTTAAAAAATCTTGCTAATGCTGATGCTGTTGTTTCTCCTACTTCAGGCATTCCAAGTGCATTAATGAATCTTTCTAAATTTGGTTTTCTGGAAGCTTCAATACTTTTGAAAAGGTTATCGATTGATTTTTCTCCAAACCCCTCCAAAGCTTTTAATTCAGTTTCAAAGTTTTGAAGTTTAAATAAGTCGGCTGCTTCCTTTACATAACCCAAATTAATTAAGTGCTTATTAATCTTGTATCCTAAGCCTTCAATATTCATAGCTTTGCGCGAAACAAAATGTTCAAAAAATCCAAAAAGTTGTGCTGGACATTTCATTCCGTTATCGCATCTCAAGAAAGGGCCTTCAGTTTTCAAGACATTGCTGCATGAAGGGCAATATTCAGGGATATTAATACTTTTTTCTGACCCATTTCTTACATCAGTATTCACTTTGGTAATCTGAGGAATAACATCCCCAGCTCGTTTAACAAGAACAGTATCGTTAACCATGATGCCCAAACGTTTTAGTTCATCCATGTTATGCAAAGATACATTTGAAATTTTTGCACCTGACAGAAGAACAGGTTCAATTTGCGCAAATGGAGTTACAACTCCTGTCCTTCCAACAGAAAATAATACATCGTTTACTTTTGTATACTTTTCTGATGCAGGAAATTTCCATGCAACAGCCCATCTTGGTGCTTTTGAGACAAAACCTAATTTATTTTGTTTCTTGAAATCATTGACTTTTACTACAGCTCCATCAATTTCATAATTAAGGGACTCCCGCGAGGACAAAATCTTCTGAACTTGGCCTTGAACATGTGTTTTTTTACAAAAATTAATTAAGTCATTAACGGGAAAATGGTTATCTTTTAAGTATTTAATAAAATCTTCATGTGCATTTATAGTGAAGTCGTCAGAGTGGCCGCCTATTCCATAAAAAAATATATCCAAAGGCCTTGATTTAACTATTTCAGTATCAAGGTTTCTTATTGTTCCTGCAGCTGCATTTCTTGGGCTTACAAATTTTTTCCCATTTGCTTTTTCTAGTTCATTATTGATCTTTTCAAAATCTTTAAGACCAAAAAAAATCTCTCCTCTTAATTCAATAATATCTGGAGCATTTAATCTAATTTTTTTTGGAATCTTTTCAATCTGTAAAATATTTTCAGTAACGAGCTCTCCTGTTAAGCCATCTCCCCTTGTAACCGCTCTTACTAAGTTTCCCTTTTCGTATGTAATTGAGATTCCAATGCCATCAAATTTTGGTTCAACTGAATAAACTGTATTATCTTCACTTACCCACTTCTCTACCCTCTCATCAAATTTCTTAAACTCTTCTTCGCTAAACACATTGTTTAGTGAGAGCATTGGTTTAAGATGATTGTGTTTCTCAAAACTTCTTTTGGCTTTTCCACCAACTTTTTTAGTAGGCGAATCTTCAGCATCACTATTGGAATTCTTTTCAAGTTCTTTTAGGCGAGCATATAGAGCGTCATATTCTGCATCTGTAATTTCAGGAGAATCATCTTCGTAATAGAGTCTATTATGTTTCTCCAGTTCTAACTTAATTTTTTTTATTTCTTCACTAACTGCCATACGAGCTTAATTTAAGATCTAAATTAGTAGCACGTTCTTTATAATCTGTGATGGTTTGTTCTGACATTCCATTGAAGTGCTCATCTAATAATCTCATCTCAAATGATGTTGAAAGGTTTCTAGCAAGTGCTAGCATCTCTTCAAAAGATCTGAGGGTATTTTTTTGTCCATTTTGAGGCAAGACCATACTTATAAGATTTATATTTTCTTTTTCTTGGAAAGTTCCCGATTCAGAGCCATCTATTTCTTCACCATTAAAAATATAATAGTCAGGAGCTTCTGCTGATCTATTTTTAAGAAATACTCCATCCTCAAATTTGAGACCATAGGCACTAATTTTTGTCTGAAGCAGATTTAGTCTTAACGAAGCATCTTTTTTTGAAGTTAAATGTAGGCTTAAGTATTTTATTTCGTTTGGGTCTTCAAGATTAAATTCACTTTGTTTAGGGGCTCTGATTGGATTGCTTTCTTGAGAGTTTGAGTCAGCACTATTTTCACTATTATTAGAACCAACAGATAAGCCTTTCGAGATTTTTATATTATTCTTAGGAAGAAGTAACTTGGTTATATGAAATAACAAAAAAATTAGAAGCAATGCACCTGCGGCAAAATAAATACTATATTCATACAAAGGGTTCAAGACTGTGCTAACTCCATAGCTTGCTCTACATCCACTGAAACAACTTTAGATACACCGAGATCTCTCATTGTAACACCAAGTAAATGAGAGCTTTTCTCCATAGATATTTTGTTGTGAGTTACAAATATAAACTGAACCTTAGAAGACATTTCTGAAACAAGTTTTATAAACCTCATTGTATTATCATCATCTAGTGGAGCATCAACCTCATCAAGCAAGCAAAATGGTGCTGGATTTATTGAAAATAATGAGAATACTAAAGCCAGTGCAGTAAGAGCTTTTTCCCCACCTGAAAGCTGAGAAAGCTTTGTGTTTTTCTTGCCTGGAAGACGTGCCATTAGAACCAACCCACTCTCCTCAGAATCATCGAGTAATTTTAATTTAGAAAAACCCCCACCAAATAATTTTGGAAACATTTCTTCCAAGTATTTATTTACAGCATTAAGACACTCGTGAAAAGATTTATTAGATTCTTTGTCTATTTTCTTAATTGCTTCATCCAGTTTAGATAGTGATGTCTCTAACTCCAAAATTTGTTCTGATAATGTTTCTTTTCTTTTCTTTTCTGCTTCAAGAGTTTCTGGTGCAGCAAAATTTATTGGCCCAAGGTTCATAATTTTGTTTTGTAATTTTTCGAGTGATTGAGCAATTTCATTTTTCTCGCCCTCAATATCTTTTACTTCAGTGAATGCTTTAAGTCTGTCGAGTTTTTCATTCACTTCAATTTCTAAACTTCTTTTGTTGAGTTCTTTTTCATTACGATCTTTAATGATTACTTCTTTTTGAGTTTCAAGCTTAGATATTTCACCTTCTAGTAACCTTAATTCATCGTTTGATTCGTCTTGTTTAGCTCTAAAATCAATAACCTTTAACTCCAAATCTTTTCTTAGTTGGATTAAATCAGATAACCCTGAATTTCCAGACTTATTCTCAGCATTAATTTGAATTATTTCAGACTCGATAGAAACTAACCGTTCTTCAAACTGCTTTTTGAGAGCTGATAAGGTTTGTGAGCTATCTGATGCTTTCCCTATTCCAACTTTGTATCCATCACGCCAAAATTTTTCTAAAGACGTGCCTATGCTTTTCTCAATTTCTGGTTTTTCTATTTTAAGGAGCGAAAGTTCAGCTTTAATTTTTGTCTGAAGAGTTTTTTGAAGATCACCTGGGAAATTTTTTTCTTCTTCACCTTCAGAATGTTGAGACTCATTAAGATTTGCAAGATTTTTAATAATTTTTTCTTTTTCTAAGGTTAAATCTTCGATTTTAGCTTTTGTTGTTTTTTCCTTCTCCTCAACTAATGATATTTTGGCTCCAGTTTCAAAGAACTTTCTTTGTTCATCCTCTAAGACTTTAAGTCCTTCCATTAATTTTGTTTTGGCAACATCCCTTTTTGATACAATTGATAATTTCTTTGCATCTACGCCTTCGATATCAGTATCAATAGATTTATTTTCTTTTTCTGAATCTGCCTTACGTTTCTCTAAGTCTCTTAAGTCTGATTGAATTAGAAATTTTTGGAATTCTTGTTCTTGAGTTCGAAGCTTCTTGTACTTTGAAGTAAGATTTGCTTCAGCATTTAATCTTCTGATTGATCTCTTTACTTCATCCTCAAGGTCTTTAAGTCTTGAAATATTTTCAGCAGTCCTTCTAATCCTTGATTCAGTCTCTCTTTTCCTTTCTTTATACTTCGTAATGCCTGCAGCCTCTTCCACATAGCTTCTTAATTCCTCTGGTTTTGCGCCCACTAAGCTTGATATTATTCCTTGTTCTATAATTGCATAACTATTAGACCCTAGACCTGTGCCAAGAAATAAATCCTGTACATCCCTTCTTCTTGCAACTGCATTATTTATGAAATAAGTTGATTGTCCATCTCTACCCATCTCTCTTTTAACGCTAACTTCGTTAAATTTAAGGTATTCGCCTCCCAAAAAATTTTCAGAATTATCAAAAGATAACTCAACAGAACAGTGACTTACAGGCTTTCTATTATCTGACCCATTGAAGATAACGTCTTGCAGACTTTCGCTTCGAAGACTTTTTGCAGAAAGCTCACCCTTTACCCATTTTATAGCGTCTATGATATTTGACTTTCCACACCCGTTAGGTCCAACAATACCACACATAATTCCAGGGAATTCAATTTGGATAGGATCAACAAAACTTTTGAATCCTGCTAATTTTAAGCTTTTAAGTCTCATTTAGATTTTTTTATAGTATAAGTTGTTACTGCAAATATGGATATAATTAAAGCAATCAAGGGTATTAAATAAATTGGCATCTTTTCATCTTCAATACTATTCAACAATATATAGCTACCATATCGATCCTGCATCTTTTGAAATATCTCTTCGTTTGTAAACCCTTGCTCAATGAGCAGTGCTATCTCATTCTTGAGATCCTTTGAAATCGGTGCATTTGAGCTTGATATATTTCCATAAGAGCACTTTGGGCATCTAATGTTGTCTGATAAATAATTGAGTCTCTCGATTTGGTTGCTGCTAAGATTCTCATAAAGTTGTTCAGAGCTTATTAGGCATGAAATTAATATTGAAAGACTAAAAAAAATTTTTAAACTCATCATTCCATATCTTTTCGTTAATCTCACCAATTCTATGTTTGACTATTTTACCGTCAATTATCAGAAAGGTCTCAGGTGCTCCTGTTACTCCAAGTTTCAAAGCATAATTTCCCTGATAATCAAAAATAGATAAATCGTAGGGATTGCCATTTTTTTCTAAGTATTTTTTTGCGTTCTCCAAATTATCTTTGTAATTAATCCCAATGAGGGTGAGTTCTTTATTTGCAGAAATTTCAGTTAAGAATGGATGTTCCACAAGGCAGGCAATACACCAGCTAGCCCATACATTTAGTAAGATTGGTCCATTTGCTAAAGCTTCATGATTTATGGTGTTGCCATCGAGGTCTACTGATTCAATAAGTATTGGGATCGTTTTACCATCCTGGAGGTTTACGTTTGGAAGTCTTGGCGTGGAGAGTGTAATGGAAAAGAAATATACAAAAGCAACAAGAAAACCAAAAAAACTAAATGCAAAAAATTTTTTCATAACTTACGTTTTATGCCTCCATACAGGATTGAAAATAAAAGAAGAAATGAAGACATCCAAATCAGCAAAATTCCATATTTCTTAGAAAACCCTATAGACCAAGAACCGTCTTGGAATCTATCTCCTAATACAACTAAATAATCTTTTATCAAGGTAGTTTGCACTGCCGTTTCTGATGTAATTTGTCCGCCAACTTTGTAAACTCTTTTTTCAGGGTGTAAATAAAAATCATTGTTTATCAAAATTTTTGCTCTAACTCCATTAAAATTACTATCATTTATTATCTCAATTTCTTCAAACAATATCTCATTATCTAAAAGATTAATTGAGTCACCTTCAGAAATTTTAATATCTATTCGTTCAGAAAAATTATGATTAAAAAGAATTGAGAATGTAAGAATAGCTACTGAAAAATGTCCTAAGAGCTTATGAAATCTTAACTTAGTGTTATTTACTATTAGATAAGAAATTAATCTCATTAAGAGTATAGCTATTAGAGCTGCGACTAATATTAATGAAATGAATATAGCCTGTTCAAGGAACATGTAAACCGTTAAACATATGGCGACGATAATTAAAGAAAACAAAAGAGTTGTTTTAATCCTCAGTCTTATAAATTGTTCAAACGTAAAAACAATAATCAATGCAACTGTGAGTGGAGTTATCAAATCTGAGAAATAATTTGGTCCTATGCTTAATTTAGATTCAAATAGAATTTCAGTGAAAATTGGGTATAGAGTTCCTAAAAGGACAACTAGCAAGATTGTCATTAATATAATGTTATTTAACAGCAAAAGGTAATTTAGGGATCCGAATTTAGGCCATTTTCCTCTAAAAATTTCAGACGATCTAATATAAATAATAAATGAAGCAAATGTAAATAACGCAAGAATAGCAAGAAGGAATACTCCTCTGCTTGGGTCAGCAGCAAATGAATGAACACTATTTAAAATTCCCGATCTAACTATAAATGAACCAAAAACTGACAATAGGAATGTAATAATTGCAAGAAATACCATCCAAGAAAGCATAATTTTGTCCCTGCTGAAAATTAAGCTATGTGAAAATGCAGTTCCAGCAATCCAAGGCATTAAAGAGACATTTTCTACAGGATCCCAGAACCAATATCCACCCCAACCAAGCTCATAATATGCCCATATAGAACCAAGCAAAATACCAAAAGATAATGTAAACCAAGAAATCGTGGACCAGACTTTAATGGTGTCAAAGAGTTCCTTGGTAAATTTTCCGATTGCTCCTGAAATTACAAAACAGAAAGTCATTGCATAAAATACATAGCCAGAAAAAATTAAAGGTGGATGTATTGCCAGAAGGGGGTCCTGAAGAAGTGGGTTTAAATCTGCACCATTTACTGGAGAGTTTGATAGGACATAAAATGGGTTTGAAGCTGTTGTTAAAAACAATAAATAGACACTACAAATCAATGATGCAAATACATTTGCTTGCATAATAAATCCTTCATTTCTGATTAAATAATTTGAGATAGTCATAGATAGACTTAAAAGCAAAATCATTAGAAGAAATGATCCCTCATGAGCTCCCCAGAAAGCAGAAACTTTATAATAAACCGGTAAGAATATATTTGAATTTTGGGCAACATATAAGAATGAAAAATTATTTTGTAAAAATTGATATACAAGGTAGAAAGACGCCAGCAAAAGGATGGATGAAGTGAGAAAAATAAAATTTCTTGCTATTAAATGTTGCTTTTGAAATGAAAAAATTGCACTGAGCAATGAACTAACTGTTGCAACCCATAGCAAAGAATTTCCAAGAAAATCAAGATATACACTAGTCATCATTATAAAGTTCTATGGGCATATAGTTTTCGTCATGTTTTGCAAGTATTTCAATGGCCTCAAACTCATTGTTTTCATTTAAATAGCCTGTTGCTACCACGCCACTATTTTCTTTAAATAAATTTGGTAGAACGCCTGAATAAATTACGTTAATGGAGTTTGAAAAATCCGTTACAGTGAAAGTTACTGTAGGGCTATTTGCTCCAACCTCTTGAAAACTTCCATCTTCAACCATTCCTCCAAGATTGAATTTAGTTAATGTATTGTAATCACCAGATATAATCTGTGTAGGTGTAAGATATAAATCAATATTTTTTTCTAAAGCTTTAATCACAAAATAGATAATTAAAGCAATTGAAATGAAAGAGAAAAGTATTAAGTAAATCTTATTTGCTCTATTTTGCCTAATCATTAATCTCTTCCTCTAAATCTTTTACCTTTTTAGAAAGAACTATTTGAGAAATAGAGGCTTGGGCCATTAAACAAAAGAATGATATACCGTAACAAATATAAACAAGAACTAAATTATCCATGGCTTCTCCACACCTTTCTATTTGAGGGAGCTCTCAATAAAATTTCATATTGAATGTTTCTCAAAAAAATAAAGAGAGCAAGGAAAAGAAATGCCAACAACATTAGAGGCAGAGCGTACAACATTTCACCATCAATGCTGCTTCCTGAAGCAGTAATGCTTGGTCCTTGATGAAGCGTGTTCCACCAACTAACAGAAAATTTTATTATTGGAATATTTATTGCCCCAACTATACTCAGTATTGAAATAATCTGATCAGCGGTTTGTTTTGTGCTGAAAGATGTCTTCAGAGCAATCAAACAAATGTATTGGATAAACAGGATAAAAGTTGATGTGATCCGCGCATCCCAGATCCAAAAAGTACCCCAAGTTGGCTTGCCCCATATTGATCCAGTAACTAATACTAACCCAGTGCAAATAAGACCAATTGTAATGGCTGAATTTAAAAAAATTGCTGAAATTTTCGTTCTCCAAACTAAAAATATGAAACCATTCACAGCCAAAAACAAATAAACTAGTTCCGAAATAATTGCACTTGGTACGTGCACAAAAAGTATTCTGTAAACCTCGAGCTGAGCACCATCGGCGGGCAAAATAAATAAACAAACGTAGCTCATTATTGCAAACCCTAAGAAACCCAAGAAAAACGATATTGGAGCAAAATAATTACAGAATCTATAGACTCTTTCTAATAAAAAATATTTAGCTATATATCTATACATATTTATTTAGCTTGAATTCTTATGACCCTAACAATTAACAAGTTTATGAATGATACTGAAAAAATAAAATAGGCCATTAAAAAATAAAAATTTGGGATCCATTGCCCATCTACAAAAAGTCCTTTAACTAAAATTATAAAGGGTATAAGAAATGGAATGGTTATAAGAGCATTTAAAGAGCTACCTTTTCTTATTGAAACAATGCTTCCGAGATTAAAAAATATACTTAGCGTCAAAAGGCAGGCTAAATAAGAGATTGAGTATTTAAATAATGACAAATTCTCTGGAAGGCCATTAAATACAAGCCCTATGACTAACATCGGGATAAAAATAAATAGAAACTGCACCAATAATTTAGAGAAAACATACATCGGCAGATTTTCATTTTCAATTATAAGTTTTTCAATTACCCCACTTTCAAAATCTTCCTTAAAATTTGCTTCTGAGATTATAAAAACTGCAATAAAGGAAGATATAAAAATATTTGCAAACTTTAACTCACTTGAAAGATCTAAAATTATAAAAATAACGTAAATAATTGAGTAGATTGATAGAGGTAAATAAATATGTTTTGGGATATTAAGAAATAAAAGAAATTCTCTTGTAAGAAATCTACCCATTCTTATCTCCTAAATCAATTTTAAGGCTTTCAGTTATCTTTTCTTGATGATTGCTAGTGATGATTGTTCCCTGGTTGGATAAGTGTTGGAAAAGAATTTTTTTTACCATCTCTATTGAAGTTTCATCAAGACCTGCAAAGGGCTCATCTAATACCCAAATTTTTCTTGATGATTGAAAAACCCTTAAAAGTGCAATTTTTCTTTTTTCGCCAAAAGAGAGATTGTTTATTTTATGGTTTCTCAAGCTAAATACACCTAAGTCCTCAGACAGGCTCTTATCAATTTTTATAGAATTTAACTCAAAGTTTTCTTTAAATGTCAGCTCTTCTATCAAAGCATTTTTATGACCTAAATAAGAAATTTCTAAATTTTTATGATTTGAACTTGTGTTGGATTCTGAGGTTATCTCTTCACAAAGCAATTTTAATAAAGTGGATTTACCTGATCCATTATTCCCTCTTACCTCCGTAATTCTATTTAAATAAATCTTGAGACTAAGTTTCTCAAAAATAATTTTTTCATCTACCCGAAAGTTGAGATTTTTGAGTGTGATAAGAGTATCCATAATTTCTAAATAATTGCTGCTAGGAATAGGTTATTACTTGTTATTTTATTACCTTATAAATATGGCTTTTCCCTTTAAAATCAATGCTTACAAATAATTTATATAATTCATATTGCATCATATGTTATTATTCTACATTCAAATTTAAAGAGAGGTTCAATTGAGATTAATACTAATATTTATACTTTCGTTTTCAATCAGCTCAAATGACTATTTTCCAGGAGATACCTGGGAGCAAAAAGAGGCATCATCACTTGGTTTAGATGCTCAAAAAGTCGAGCAATTGTTTAAATTATCGTTTGATGACTCCTCAACGATGGGGGCTGTTTTAATTAAAGATGGTTACATCGTTAGGGAACAATATGCCGAAAATTTTGACCAAAATTCATACGGTACATCCTGGTCAACAGCCAAAAGTTACTATGCTGCACTTATAGGAATATCTCTTGATAAAGGGGAGATAAAAAGCTTGGATGAGCCTGTTGGCAATTATGTGCCAACCTATCGTGAAGGTGAAAAACAGAATATAACCATAAGACAGATTTTGAATATGACAAGTGGCTTAGAGTTTCCAAGTCATGAGCACGAAATGATGTTTTTCGAGGAAGATCATCTTGAATATGCACTCAAAGTTGCCGTAGCAAATAAACCTGGAGAAATGTTTGAATATAATAACGTTAATTCAATGCTCATCGGTGAAATTTTGAAAGGTGCCACCGGAAAAACAGCAAAACAACTACTTGATGAAAGAATATTCTCGCAAATTGGTGTGAATGATTATACAGCATGGGAAGATAGTGCTGGAAACACACTTACGTATTGCTGTCTCGATATGTCGGCAAGAGATTATTCAAAATTTGGTCTACTTTTTAACCGTGATGGAAAATGGAATGATAAACAAATCATCTCGGAAGAATATGTTGGGGAATCTCTTCAACTATACTGGGGCAAGACTCCAAGTATGGGTTGGTCGCACAGCGATACAAGAGGATACAGTCTTCAATGGTGGATTTCAAAATACGATGACGATGCAAAAATCTACAACACCAGTGGAAAATTTGGTCAGTTCATTTTTATAGATAAGGAAAGAGATATAGTCTTTACCAGAATCACAAAATATTATCCTAGTGGAGGTGAAATCCAAAAATTCGGTCCTCTCTCTTATCTTAAATTTCTTGGAAGCGTAAATGCTGCGTTAAATGTTTCTAGACTTCTTTATTCGTGGGGTCTTATAAGCTTTGACGATGGTAGTGTTCAGACTCCTTACACGCTTGAAGAGGGTGAATCCAAAGAGTTCTATGAAAATTATGTCACAATAGTTGAAAGAATTGCCGATCTAGAAAAATAATAAATGAAAAGGTTAATGCTCCTTATTCTCGCAGCCAGCTCGTTGTCTGCTGAAACAAAAGTAAATGAACGAGTTCTTGAACAGCTCATTAACCTAATAGAAAGTGACGGTGCTACACAATCTTTAATTATCTCAAATAATGAGAAAATTATTCACGAATTTTATGGCACTAACTATGATGAAGATGATCTAGCTACTTCATGGTCAATTGCAAAAACTTTTTATGCTGCCTTAATTGGAGTGGCAATTCAAAAAGATTTGATTGCATATGACGATTTAGATAAACCAATAAATCATTTTATACCCCAATTAAAGTCAGACCCTAAAGGAGAAATAACTCTCTATAACATTTTGGCAATGAAAACTGGACTAGAAATTACCGAATATTTAAATGAGGAAATGTTTTTCTCATTAAATAATCTTGATTTTGCGATGAATGTGGAACCAAAAGCAGAACAAGGGAATGTATATGAATACAATAATGTAAACACCATGCTTTTAAACCCAATAATATCAAATATATTTGGAGACTCACCACATGAGGTTTTAGTTTCTGAAATTTTTACACCTTTAGAAATTGAAGAATATGGTCTTTGGAAGGATTCTGCTGGAAATGATATGACTTATTATGGGATTGATTTAAAACCAAAGGATTTTCTTAAGTTTGCTCACCTAATCATGAATCGAGGCAAGTTAGAAAATATTCAAATTATTGATGAAAGATTCATAACTAATTCAATTAAACCTCTTTCTTCCGGCACTGGGGAGTGGTTTGGCCTACATTGGAGTATTAGAAAATATGATGAAAGTAAAACTCTTGTCGGATTAGAAGTGACAGACGGACAGACCATGTTCTTTATTCCGGAGGAAAGATTAGCAATGGTAAGATTTACAAAGTATTTTCATAATTCTGAAAAGGGGCATCAAGTTAAATTTGGCCCCTTGGAGTACTTACTCTGGATGCCGTATTCTTGGATAAAATATATTACCACCTTAGTGGCCTCTGAAAGTGAGCCTGATAAAGAGCCTGAGGACGACCCAAGTATAAATTTTCCAGATACCAAATCTCTTGGAGTATCTGAACTAAATTGCCCTTTTACTGCTCCAGTTGAATGCCCAGGAGTTAACAGAATGCAAAATCTTTTTTTTGGACTTGGAGATTTTAGCTCCAATTGAGAATAACTTTTCCTGCCTTTCCTGAATTCAATAATTTAAAAGCTTTTTCAAAATCTTCATAATTAAATTCATGAGTAATTATGTTTCTTATGTCCAGTCCAGACTGAAGAAGTGCTATACCTTTGTACCAAGTCTCAAAAATTTCTCTTCCATATATAGCTTTAATATTTAAGGCTTTAAATATAATTTCAGATAAATCTAAATCAATCGACTTGCTTGGCAGTCCTAGCAAGGCAACTTTTCCTCCCATCATCATATTCTTAATCATATCTTTTATTGCTACTTCAGATCCTGACATTTCCAAACCAACATCAAAACCTTCTTGAAGTCCCATGGATATCATTTTTTCTTTGATAGTCATCTCCATTGGATTTAGAACTTCCACATTACAGACTTTTTTTGCTAATTTTAGCCGGTCACTGTTGATGTCAGTTAGAAGGACTTTTCTAGCACCAACATGGGAAGCTATGGCAGCAGACATTATTCCTATTGGACCAGCCCCAGTTATTAGGACATCTTCACCAACTAAATCAAAGGACAAGGCAGCATGAACAGCGTTGCCAAATGGATCAAGAATTGAACCTATAGAATCACTTATTTGATCTGGAAGCGGAACAACATTCAATTCTGGCACGCAAACAAATTCTGCAAATGCCCCATTTCGATCAACACCTAAGCTTATTGTATCAGGATCAAGATGTAGTTTTCCTGCTCTAGAATTTCTACTTCTTCTTCCTACGATGTGAGATTCTACAGATACTCGATCGCCGGCCTTAAAGTTTTTAACATTTCGCCCACATTCTTGAATTGCACCCATAAATTCATGTCCAAGCGTTAAAGGTGTCTTAATCGTTTTACTTGCCCACGAATCCCAATTCCAGATATGCATGTCGGTTCCACATATAGCAGTTGATTTAACTTTAATCAGGACGTCATTATCACCAATTTTTGGTACCTCAACGTCTTTTAACTTAAGACCAACTCCTGCTTTTTCTTTAACTAATGCTTTCATATCACTTTTAATTTTTTACCAACTTTTTCAAATACTTGAATAGCCTTATCAAGTTCATCTTTGGTATGTTCACTATTTATTTGAAGTCGAATTCTTGCTTTTCCCTCTGGAACAACCGGAAATGAAAAACTAACCGCATAAATTCCATTTTCTAACAGCTCCCTCGACATTTGTTGTGCAATATTAGCATCTCCAAGCATTACAGGTGTAATAGGATGCTGATCACCAATTATATTAAACCCTAGTGATTTCATTTTTGTTCTAAAATATTTTGTTTTCTCATAAATTCTATGCCTTCTATCTGGCTGGCTTTTAACTATATCTAAAGCTTTAAGACTAGCTTTAACTATGGATGGAGATAAAGCATTTGAGAATAAATATGGTCTTGATTTTTGCTTGAGCAATTCGACAACATTATTCTTGGCACAAATGAAACCTCCAGATGCACCACCCAATGCTTTCCCCAAAGTTCCAGTTAAAAAATCTATTTTCCCTTCAAGTCCAAAATGTTCTGCAGTGCCCTTGCCTGAGCTACCCACAAAACCAGTGGCATGGCAATCATCAACCATAATCAAGGCATTGTATTTTTCAGCCAGTTTCACAATTTCTGGTAAGTTTGCGTAGGAACCATCCATTGAGAAAACCCCATCAGTAACAATGACTCTATTTATTGCAGATTGAGATTTTTCTAACTGCTCTTCTAAGCTAAGCATATTGCTATGCTCATATCTGAATCGTTTTGCTTTGCAAAGCCTTATTCCATCGATTATTGAGGCATGATTTAAAGAATCACTTATAATTGCATCTTCAGAATTAAATAAGGGCTCAAAAATACCTCCGTTTGCATCAAAGCATGCTACGTAGAGAATACAATCTTCAAAGCCCAAGAAATTACTTAGCTCATGTTCAAGCTGTCTGTGCACATCATTTGTTCCACAAATAAATCTTACAGATGCCATACCATAACCATCTTGGTCTAATGAACTTTTGGCTGCGTTTATAACATCTTGGTTATTTGCTAAACCAAGGTAATCGTTCGCACAAAAGTTTAAAACAGATGAACCGTCCTTGAGTGTTACTTTTGTTTTTTGAGGGGATGCTATAAGTCGCTCCTCTTTAAAGAACCCACTAGACTTTATACTTTTCACCTCACTATCGATTGAGGAATAAAAACTTTTACTCACAAACAGATTATAATAAAAATCGAAAAAAAATTCGCATGCTTAAAAGAACAAAAATAATAGCAACAATAGGGCCATCAACGAAGTCAAAGAATTCAATTCTCAAGCTTTACAAAAAAGGAATGAATGTTGTTAGAGTCAACATGTCTCATGCATCACATTCTGACCTCTTAGAAATCAAGAAGAATATTGATTTAATCAATAAAACTGTTACATGTGCAATTGGCATAATGGTGGATACTCAAGGCCCTGAAATAAGAACTGCAAAAAATTCAGAGGTCCTTGATTTACAAAAAGGAGAAAGGGTCGTATTGAGCTCAAAGAAACCTATGGGAAATACAAAAACAATTCAGATAGATAACCTTGAATACGTAAAAGGCATAAAAAAAGATGGAAAAATATCACTAGATAACGGAGCTATAAACATAAAGATAGTAAAAATTTCAAAAGATAGAATTCTTTGTGATGTCCTTGATAGTGGCCAAATAAGTGGGAAAAAACATGTGAATTTTCCAGGGGCTACCATAAACCTCCCAACAATCACTGCAAAAGATAAGAGGGACCTTAAATATGCTGCATCCTTAGGCATTGACTACATAGCACTTTCTTTTTGTCGCTCAATAAGTGATGTTGGTTCCCTGAAAAAAATTCTTAAATCCTACAAAAAAGATATTGAAATTTTTGTCAAAGTGGAAGATCAACAAGGGCTGTCCAACTTAGAGGATATAGTTGTTCATTCTGACGGAGTTATGGTTGCAAGAGGTGATTTAGGAATAGAAACTGATATTACTAATCTCCCTTATACTCAACGAAAAATGATAAAACTTGCAACCAAGCACGGAAAAAAATCTATCGTTGCTACGCAGCTCCTTGAATCAATGATTCAAAACCCTCACCCTACAAGAGCTGAAGTTTCAGATGTAGCCAATGCTGTTTATGAGGGAGCTGATGCATTGATGTTGTCAGCAGAAACTAGTATTGGAGAACATCCTTTTGCTTGTGTTGGCTATTTAAATGACATTGCTTTAAATGCTGAAAGATCTGAAATATTACAATTCCCCTCAACAGCAAAACAAAAATCTGATTGGCATATCCTAGCGTCGACATCTGTAAAACTTGCTGACAAAATAAATGCGGATGCAATAGTTGTCTTAACTAGAAGTGGGTTTACAGCAAATCTCATTTCTTTAGCGAAGCCTAAACTACCTGTGTTTGCTCTAACAAATGATTCTGACACACATTCGAGATTATCAGTGTGTTCTTCAGTTCATAATGTCTACCTAAAGTTTCAAAAGAATCATGAGAAAACAATAAAGTCAGCGTTTAAGATAATTAAAGATAAATTTAAAATGAAACAATCTAAAAAGTTTGTTGTGATATCAGGGTTCTTTTCTGATGTCTATGCAGATGCAATTCAAGTAAGGTTTCTTGATTAATGTTATTTAAAAATCTCCCCCAAAGTGCCCCATTCAAACTTTTTGAAGATTATTATCAAAATGCTGAGAATCATAATCAACCTATTGCTGAGGCAGGATGTATATCCTCAGTTGATAAAGATGGCAATCCACACTCAAGGCATGTTAATTTTAAGTATTTTTTTGAAGATCATCTAATTTTTTTCTCAAGCTATAGTAGCGATAAAGCTAAGGATTTTGAATCAAATCAGAATGTTGCAGTTAATTTTTGGTGGGCGAGTATAAATGTTCAAGTCAGGCTAGAAGGAAAAATTAGTAAGTGCTCAGAGAAATTTTCTGATGAGCATTTTTATGGCAGAGAGGCAGGTAAAAACATTGCTGCCATAGCATCTAACCAGTCTCAAGAAATTGAATCTTATGAAATTCTGGAAGCTAAATATGAGAAAATAAAGTCAGAAATTGAGGAGGGAATAATAAAAGAAACACGACCAGAGGATTGGGGTGGTTATCAGATTTCTATTGATTACTTTGAATTCTGGGAAGCAAACAATGATAGGTTGAACTACAGAGAATCTTATAAGCTTGAAAATAATGAATGGCGAAGATTTTTTCTTCAATCTTGATGTTCTTTAAGATTTGCTTCTTAAGTAATAATAAAAGAACCCTGCTATTTTTTATTGATCTTTGCCAGCATCAGCCATGTTTTAATTACTGTATCAGGGTTTAAGGAAATTGATTCGATGTTTTGCTCTAAAAGCCATAAAGCAAGGTCATCATGATCAGAAGGGCCTTGACCACAAATACCTATATATTTATCTTTTCTATGGCATGCATTAATTGACATAGACAACATTGATTTTACAGCATCATCCCTTTCGTCAAATACATCGGCAACAAGGGCGGAATCTCTATCAAGGCCGAGCGTCAATTGTGTCATGTCATTTGAACCAATAGACATGCCATCAAAAAACTCTAAAAACTGGTCTGCTAACAACGCATTTGATGGTAATTCTGACATCATTATAATTTTTAAATCTTCCTTCCCTGACTCGAGACCATTTTGCTTCAAAAGCTCTATAACCAGTTGTGCCTCATTTATTGTTCTAATAAATGGAATCATAATTTGAATATTTCGAAGTCCCATTTCATTTCTTACACGTTTAATTGCCTCACACTCCATCTCAAAGCATTGCCTAAATGATTTAGAAATATATCTACCAGCCCCTCTAAATCCAAGCATGGGATTCTCTTCTTTTGGTTCAAAAATTTCTCCTCCAAGTAAATTTGCATATTCATTTGATTTAAAATCTGACATTCTTACAATTACAGGCTTCTCATTAAAGGCTGCTGCAATTGTTGCAATTCCCTCTGAAAGTTTTTTGACATAAAAATCAATTGGTGTTTCATATCCTGAAATTCTATTCTGAATTTGTTTTTTTAAGTTCTGATCTAAATTCGAAAATGATAGGAGAGCTTTTGGATGTATGCCAATCATCTTATTTATAATGAATTCTAATCTTGCTAGCCCAACCCCCTCATTAGGAATCCTTGAAAATGTAAAAGCCCTGTCTGGATTACCTACATTCATCATTAGTTTTGTTGGAATATTTGGTAAATTTGAAATTTCCGTTTCAACAACATCAAATTTTAATAGGCCTTCATAGACTCTACCAACCTCTCCTTCTGAACAGCATACAGTTACCTCTTTATTATTTTTTAAAATCTTAGTTGCATCATTGGTGCCAACAATGGCTGGAATACCTAGCTCTCTTGCAATAATTGCAGCATGACATGTTCTGCCACCTCTATTAGTAATAATTGCTGCAGCCTTTTTCATTACTGGCTCCCAATCAGGATCCGTCATATCTGCTACCAAAATATCTCCCTCATTTATTTGATACATATTCTTAGGGTCCTCAATAATTTTTGTAGCTCCCAAACCAATTCTTTGGCCTATACTTTTACCAGTAATTATTATTTTTGATTTTTCATTTAATACATATTGAGATAATGTTGTTTTAGTTTTGCTATGCACTGTTTCAGGTCTAGCTTGAAGAATATATATTTTTCCATCCTGTCCATCTTTCCCCCATTCAATATCCATTGGCTTTCCATAATGTTTTTCAATAATAAGCCCTAACTCTGAGAGCTTAATGATTTCATCATCAGTAAGAGAGAACTGTGTTTGCTCTTCTTTGGCAACTGGGACTATTTTTACTGAAGCATCAGCTTCTTTGTATTTTGTAAAAATCATTTTTTCTGACTTATCACCTAAATTTTTTCGAATTATTGGCAGTTTCTTTTGAGATAAGGCCTTTTTAAAAACATAAAATTCATCTGGATTGACTGATCCCTGAACAATTGTTTCACCCAATCCATAAGATGCATTGATAAATATTACATCTTCACAACCTGATTCAGTGTCTAGTGTAAACATGACTCCAGATGCGCCCATATCACTTCTTACCATTTGTTGAAACCCCACAGATATAGATATATCTAAGTTAGAGAAGCCTTGATGAACTCTATATGATATGGCTCTGTCTGTGTATAAGGATGCAAAAACTTTTTGCATTGCATTAATTAAGTTTTTAAAACCAGTTACGTTTAAATATGTTTCTTGTTGCCCAGCAAATGATGCAGATGGAAGGTCTTCTGCAGTTGCTGAAGACCTAACTGCAAATGATAACACTCTCCCCTTAGATAATTCTTGCCAGGCAGAATAGATATGATCCTCTAGATCTTTGGGAATTTCTGCATTTAGAATTAAATTTCTTATTTCTTTTCCACATCGCTCTAGATCTTTTATTGAACTTATATCAAGGTCTTTTAATATCTTTTCAATGTGCACATCCAACCCATTGGATTTCAAGAAAAAATTATATGCCTGTGATGTAGTGGCAAAGCCGTCTGGAACATTTATACCAAGAGCTGTCAGGTTATTGATCATTTCTCCAAGAGAAGCATTCTTGCCTCCAACAATCTCAATATCTTGTAATAGTATTTCTGAAAATTTAGAAATGTAATTATTTTGCATAGCCCAAAGGTGTTTAGAGTAATAATAGCAAAAAAATATTCCTAAATTTGCTGTTTTTAATTTACAAAAACAAAAACATTTACCAGTATTAGTTAAAGGAGAAATTTATGGAGAAATTTGCAAATTGTGTTCGTTTTATTGTGAAAGATGGTTGTGAAGATAAATATCTAGAAATTGTTAACAGTTGGGACATGTCAACTGGCCAAGAGAGAGGTTATACAGTCAAGACAGGTGATAGAGAATATCTGTTTTTTGGTGTTTGGGATTCGGAACAGAGTCTTGTGAACGCAAGAGCTGAAATGATAGGAAATTTAGACAGCATACGTGATTTACTAGAACAACTTTCGGATGACTTAGGTGTAACTGAACCAAGAAGTGGTTTTATAAAATCTTCTATAAATCCTTAGAAAAAATGGCGGAGAGAGAGGGATTCGAACCCTCGAGACAGTTACCCGTCTAACACCTTAGCAGGGTGCCGCTTTCGACCACTCAGCCACCTCTCCGGATCAGATATAATACAAGAATTATTCTTGTCCTTCGACCTCTCTTCTGAATAAAGATAATTCTTCTTCTGAAAAATCAGCACAAAAATTAAATGGAGGCTTAGGATCCTCAAATTCTGAAAACTGTCTTACTGCTATCCAGCCCAACAAACATCGCTCTTTTATTTCTAGAGTTGAATCAGATTTAAGTTTATTTACTAATTCTATTGGATCTACAGGATCATTGATCATTTCGATCAAATTATCATTAGGATTATCTAATCGAAGATATGATTGATTGTCAGGAGTAAATTTTTCCCAATTCTTATACTCTCCAAACATATTAGGGTCACCATATTTTGCAATGTTTGACCAAAATGTCATCATCTGCTCACTAAGTGCCATTCTTCCTGCCTCTGAAGAATCTGGAAATATTAGTGGTTTGACGTACCATGGAATTTGTTCCATATCAAAAGTTTGGGCAACAAAGGGAATCTCAATACCATGTGCTGCCCCTAAAAATAACTGATAATTGCCAAGCGGTCCATTTCTCTCTTCATCCCAATCGAATCTGTACGAATATAAATTATTGTTTGATTTTGACATTCTTCTGAGTGGCTCCTCTGCTCCCCTGTATCTCCAGATATTGCTTCTGTATTTATTCCAGCTTTTAAAATTTTCTTCACTCCTTATTAAACTTCTTCTTAGCTCAAGTGTTGTATCAAAAAAATAACCAGACCTTATGTACCAATAATTCATTTCGTCTCTATTTGTTCCTGCGACTACAACTAGCTCAGGATCAATATTCTCAAGTGACTTATAAAGCCCCTCAGTTGGTATCACAATGTCATCACGTACTGAAATAGGTGTTATGGGATAGGGATGTTTTTCTGCAGTTGAAATATATTTATTGTAGACTTCCTCAGAACTTAAGTTTCTAAGAAATGAAACAATCTCCTGGGAGTCTGTTAAATATTTGATATCATCCTCAAATATTTTTTCTGAAGATAATTCTGAGTTTTTGGTAGCAAACTCAACAGAGTGTGTAGCCACATAGCCTGATTGACTGATCGCTTTTTGAAAAAGATTCTTAGCTAAAGGTGATGCGATAAGAGTCAATACATTATGTCCACCAGCTGATTCACCAAAAATGGTAATATTATCCGGATCACCACCAAACGACTTAATATTCCTATTTGTCCATTTTAAGGCCTCAATTATATCAAGGTGGCCAAAGTTTGATGTTTGATCTAGACCAGAAGATGATTCCCTTATAAAATCTGAGGAAAACCAGCCAAAGACTCCTAATCGATAATTAATTGTTACTACTATGACATCTTTTTGTTTAGCAAGATTAGAAAAATCATATGAACTCCCCGATCCCCAAATATTTGATCCGCCATGGATCCAAAACATTACTGGTAAATTATTCTTTTCGAAATCAATATTATTTTTTGGGACATAAACATTTAAATACAAACAATCTTCATTTCCACTTATAGTTCTTCTATCAATAAATGAGCTTTGAACTTTTGGCTGAACACATTCATCTTTAAACTCTGAACCATCAAATGTTTCATTTGTACTAAATGGAATTGGTGCTTTCCATCGAAGGTTACCAACTGGAGGCTCAGCATATGGAATGCCCTTAAATAAAAAATAGTCCTCTTGCTCCTCACCAATAACACTTAGCTGAGGAGCTTCAACTACCTTATAGTCTCTGTCTTCAATTTCTAGAATAGTATTACTGCATGAAGTTAAGATAAGACAGATTAAAAATACTCTAAGAACTATTGTCACTACTTAATTTCCTTTTGAAGAGCCTTCATCAATTGTTTTGATTTTTCCTTACTATTTTCTGAGGTGGTGCTTCCTCCTTGAGCAAAATCATCCCTTCCCCCTCCTCTTCCTTCAAAGCTTTCATTTACAAAATTGATAAGTATTTTTGCTGTTAATGATTTGCTCTTGGATGTCACAATATAAGAAATCTTGTTTCCCTCATCACTTATATGAATTGAAAAAATTGTATCTTTTTGGCTATACGATTTATCTGCAGCTCTTCTTAACATCTCCATTGAAGCATTTTTCTGAATAACTATCGTGCCTTTACCACCTTCAAAATCATATGATTGGGTTTCAAGAGTTTCAGCACTAAGGCTTTTGTCAGATTTCTTGTTTGACTTAAGGGTCTTATTCTCTTTTATTAAGCTTTGAACTTTTTCAGGTAAATCTTCTGCAGGAACATTTAAGATGTTCTCTATTTTATTTAACAGATCGATAGCCTGTTTTGATTTTTTCACTAAATTTGAACCTGTAATTGCTTCAATCCTCCTTATACCTGCTGAAACAGATGTTTCATTTGATATTAATAAGCCGCCAATTTCAGCTGTATTTTTAACGTGCGTCCCTCCACAAAATTCTACAGAAAAATTGCCACCAATGTTTAAAACTCTAACATTATCTCCGTACTTATCACCAAAAAAAGCTAATGCACCTGTTTTTTTAGCGTCATCAAATGACATAACTCTTACTTTTGTATCAATTTCCTTTTCAATCTGCTCATTAACAAGATCTTCAATCTCTTGAATTTGATCAGTACTAAGCTTTTTTTCATAAGAGAAATCAAATCTTAATTTCTTATCACTCACAAGTGATCCTTTTTGTTCAACACTTTCACCAAGAGCTTTTCTTAGTGCTGAGTGCAATAAATGTGCTGCAGAGTGGTTCCTAACGATGTTTTCTCTTCTATCTTCATCTACTGACAACAAGTATTGTTTATTTATGGAGACTTCTCCATCCAAAACTTTTATCTCATGTAGATGAAAGTTGCCAACTTTCTTGGTATCCAGCACATTTGCATAAGAATTATCATTTCTTATGTTTCCTATGTCACCAATTTGTCCTCCAGATTCAGCATAGAATGGAGTTTTAGAAAAAATAGCAAAACCGTTTTTTAATATTTTCTCTACTTGTTTACCATCATTGTCAAATAGTGTTATACATTCACTGTCTGCACTAAGCTTTTCGTAACCAATAAATTCAGATTTAATATTTGGATCAATAACAATGCCTTTTACATCAAACATAGAATTATTCTTAGAGCCTGCTTTTTGAATTTTCATCAATTCATTAAAACGTTTTAAATCAACATTCAAATTCCTTTCTTCAGCCATACTTGTTGTTAGATCAATTGGAAACCCATAGGTGTCATGCATTTTAAATGCTGCTTCACCATTAAATATATTTTTTCCTTTTGTTGGGAGGTTTTGCTCAAATATTTTTATGCCTGATGATAGTGTTTTAAAAAATGCTAGCTCTTCAATTATCAGTTTTTCTTTGACTACACTAAAATGCTTAAATTCATCAATAAAATCATTGGAAAGAAGGTCTTTTAAATGGTCTAAGAAATTTGCTAAGAATGGCTCTTTAGCACCCATCTTATAACCATGCCTGATAGCTCTTCTGCATAGCCTTCTCACAACATAACCTCTCCCCTCATTAGAGGGATAAATTTCCTCAGACATTAAGAAAAAAATTGCTCTTAAATGATCAGCAATTACATTTAATGACTTATCGTTTGGCTCAGAGAAAGATATTTTCATTTTCCCCTTAAGTTCAGCAAAAAAATCAATCTCGAAATTAGATCCAACCCCTTGCAGTACAGAGCAAACTCTTTCTAGACCCATACCAGTATCAACACATTTATTTGGTAGAGGGTGAAGTTTGCCTGTGGAGTCGCGATTAAATTCCATGAAAACCAGATTCCAGATCTCTACATACCTTTCGCCTGTATCTCCTTTTCCAGGTGGCATGCCTTCGTAATCTGGACCATAATCATAAAAAATTTCCGAACATGGCCCACATGGACCTATATCTCCCATTGCCCAAAAATTGTCCTCATCACCAAGTTTGCTTAATCTCTTTGATTCGACTCCAATTTCATTAAGCCAGTAATTCTCAGAGTCTTTATCATCCTTATAAACTGTTACCCATAACTTCTCTTTAGGAAGCATCAGCTCCTCAGTTAAAAAACTCCATGCTAGATCGATTGCTCCTTTTTTGAAATAATCTCCAAAACTAAAATTCCCAAGCATTTCAAAGAAAGTCTGATGTCTTGATGTAAAACCAACATTTTCCAGATCATTATGTTTCCCTCCAACCCTTAAACATTTTTGTGACGAAGTAGCGCAGTAATCTCTTGATTCTGCACCAAGAAAAGTATCTTTAAATTGAACCATGCCCGCATTCGTAAAAAGAAGACTGTCATCACCAATAGGCACAAGATTACTTGAACTAACTATTTTATGATTATTCCTCTTAAAATATTCAAGGAATTTATTTCTTAATTCATTTAGCTTCATGATTTAAATCTTTCTTAAATATTTTTGATTTTTCAATATAATGTTTTGCACTTAGTTTCAAAAATTCTATTTCTTCTTTAGATAACTCTCTCATAACTTTTGCTGGACTACCCATTATAAGTGAATTTGGTGGAAAAACTTTTCCTTCTGTCACTAAAGAATTTGCTCCTAAAATACAATTTTTACCTATTGATGAATTATTCATTAAAACGCTGCCCATTCCAATAATGCTATTATCCCCAATTGTTGAACCATGCAAAATGACTTTATGCCCAATAGTTACATATTCACCAATGTTAACTTTTATTCCTGCATCAGTATGGACTACCGTGTTGTCCTGAATATTTGAACCTTTATTTATCTTGATGGTGTCGTTATCTCCTCTGATTGTCACGTTGAACCATACCGAAACATTAGATTTTAAAATGACATCTCCAATGATATCTGCTGATTTAGCAATCCAGACATTTTTTTTATCAATTTTAGGTTTTAATTTCCCCAAGTCATATATCATATGTCTATTATAATTATTAAATTGATTTTATGAATTTTTGTTCAAATTGCGGTTCTTCTAGAATAGTTAAAAAAGTACCTGAAGGCGACACGCACCCTAGGTTAGTATGTGAGGACTGTGGCGATATTCATTACACTAACCCAAATGTAGTTACAGGTGTGCTTCCATTTAACGATAATGATGAAATCCTCCTATGTAAAAGAGCTATTGAACCAAGATCTGGCTTCTGGACACTTCCTGCAGGATTCCTTGAGAATGGTGAGAGCATTGAAGAAGGAGCACTAAGAGAAACTAGGGAGGAGGCCTGTTTAGAAGTAAGTGAAATTAAGCTATTTACTATGATTAGTGTTCCAAGAATTAATCAAATCTATTCTTTTTTTATTGGTAAAATCGTAAACGATGATTTTGGCCCTACACCAGAAAGCTCTGAGGTAAAGCTTTTTAAAATCAATGAACTGCCTTGGGATGATTTAGCATTTAGAACAGTAAGGCTGACAATAGAGCAATATCTCAATCATGGGAAAGATTCTTTTTCTAATAAAGTTTTAGATGATTAATTCTTTTTTGAGAATTGAAAAGCGTTGTCAAAGATCTTGAACCAAGGGGACTCTTCGCCCCAATCTTTTGGAGCCCAAGAATATTGCTTTGTTAAAAATGTTCTTTCAGGGTGTGGCATCATAATTGTTATCCTTCCATCATCATTGCAAACTCCAGCAATTGCCTCTTGGGAACCATTTGGGTTAAAAGGGTAACTGCTTGTTGGTTTATGTCTTGGATCAACATATTGAGCAATAGATTTGCTTACAACATTCTCTTTAAAATCGACTCTGCCCTCTCCATGAGATACCATAACTGGTATGGTGCTTCCCTCCATCCCTTGCATCAAAATAGATTGTGATTTTTCAATTTTTACCTGTACTAAACGACATTCGTATTGATTGGAAGTATTTCTATTAAATGAAGGCCACCCATTTGCACCTGGGATAATTTCTGCCAAATTTGATAAGAACTGACATCCATTACATACGCCAAAAGCAAACTTTGTTTTATCTTCAAAGAATCTTTTAAAAATCTTTTTCATTTTGGGTTTTAATAAAATAGAATTTGCCATGCCACGTCCTGCTCCCATTACGTCACCATATGAGAACCCTCCTGGTATTACCAATCCATTAAAAGCGCCTAGGTCTTTTACTCTTTCTCCAATTTCACTCATGTGTAAATCTTCAACTTCAAAACCAGATGCCATTAAAGCTGCTGCCATATCGTATTGGCCGTTTATTCCCTGTTCTCTTAAAAGCGCTACTCGAGGCTTTTTACCAAAAAGGGAACTAGAAATCTTTGGGGTTACAAAGTTAATTTCTGGAGTAATAAAATAATCAAAGTTAACAAAGTTATCTTGTTCCTCAGATGCACACGTTTTGCTATCTCTTTCGCTTTGAACTTGGTGTGACATGCTGTCCCAGGATTTGAAAAGAGTGTTAATATCAACTGAAAAAATCTCTTCATTAAAATTTATCAATTTGAATGTTTTCTCAACAGATTTTTTGGCAATCTCTTCGCAGTAGATATCTTTTTCCTGATAATAGTCTTTTACACCTTTAAGATGCTTATTTGGAACCTCTACAACAAGACCAATTTCTTCAGAAAAGAGTTTTGGAATGATTTTACTTTTATCTGAAAGGTTGAGATTGATGCTAAGCCCCTGTCCACTACATAATGACATTTCTAATAAACTAGTTATTAGGCCACCATCGGAAATATCATGTAAAGCACAAATTTTATGTTGTTTTAATAATTTTTGTGTTGAATTAAATAGTCTTTTTAACTGTTTGGGCTTCTCTAGATCTGGGGTCTCTCCTCCATACAAACCATAGCTTTGATATAAACAACTGCCGCCCATTCTAAAATCATTTTCATTGATCCAGAGATGTAATAATGTAGTCTCATCATTTGAGAGCTCTGGCGTAACACTTTCACGTAAATCCCGTACATTTGAAAAAACCGAGATATTTAACGTCATGGGGGATGTTATTTCTTTATCAGAATCCTCTTGCCAGCGTGTTTTCATTGACAATGAATCTTTACCTACAGGAATTGATACTCCCAGGTCATCTGATAAATTAACAACTGATTCAACCCCTCTTACAAGATCTCCTTTTTCGTCAGACGACTTAGTTGAACTCATCCAGTTTGCTGAAAAAGTTAATTTCTCAATAGAATCATGCACAACCCCACAAACATTTGTTATTGCCTCAGCCATAGCCATTCGTGTTGAAGCCTCTGGGTTTGAAATTGCAATTGAAGGTTTTTCTCCAATTGAAAATACTTGGCCGCTATAAGTATCTAACTGGTCCAATGTAGCAGCGTAATCACTAACGGGAACTTGCTTATTGCCAATGAATTGATCTCTGAAAACTAAACCACCTACTGTTCTATCTCCAATAGTTATTAAGAACTTTTTTGAAGCTACTGCTGGAAATCTAAGAACATTATGTAAGTGTTTTAATAAATCATCATGGGGTAAAGTCTCTAAGGGTAATGACCTGTCAGAATTACTGCCAATGAGTTCTGGAAGAGGTATCTCTCCGAATAGATCATCTAAGTAAAGATCAACAATCACTTTATTTTCAAATTCCACATGAATTTTTCTTTCATCGGTAAGAACGCCTGCGACAGAAAATGGACACCTTTCCAGATTGCAAATATGTTGCAGGGCAGGTAATTTCTTTTTCGGTATTGAAAATACATAACGCTCTTGAGACTCATTGCACCACATCTCCATTGGAGACATTGTTGAATCATGGCAGTCGATATTTGCTAGATCTATTCTGACTCCGAGATTAGTATCCTTTGCTAGTTCTGGTATTGCATTAGATATCCCACCTGCACCAACATCATGTATAAATGAAATTGGGCTTTTCGTACTGCGTGAGTTTAATCTATCAAGTACTTGTTGAGCTCTTCTTTGCATTTCTGGGTTTGATCTTTGCACTGAGCTAAAATCTAAATCAAGATTTGATTTACCTTTAATAGAGCTAGCTGTTCCCCCTCCTAGCCCTATCAACATTGAAGGCCCACCTAATACAATCACAAGATCACCATCTTTTGGAGCACCTTTTTTAATAAGGCTCTCCTTTATAGAGCCAATGCCCCCTGCGAGCATTATAGGTTTGTGGAAGCCATAATTTTGATATTCAAGCGTTCTAAAATAACCAAATATTGCAGGTCTACCGAATTCATTGTTATACGTTGCAGACCCTATTGGTCCCTCAAAAATTATATCTTTTGGTGAGGCCAAATAATCAGGTTTTTCTAAAGGGGCTTCCCAGGGCTCAAGCTTGTTAGATAATCGAAGGTGTGAAAGGCATAAACCAACAAATCCTGCTTTAGGTCTCGCGCCTCTACCTGTTGCCGCACAATCACGTATTTCTCCACCGCTTCCTGTTGCTGCACCTTCATAAGGTGAGATACCTGTTGGATGGTTGTGTGTTTCAACTTTAATTGTTGTATGGACTTTATCTTCATAATTTTTAAAAATATTTGTTCCTGATGTTTCAAGCTGGTTTGAGCTGAATGATTTGATTACAGCAGAATTATCATGATATGCGGAGAGCACATGGCTAGCTGTTTCCCCAGTTGTTGATTTTATTGCATCAAACAAGCTGTCATAAGAAAAAGGAATATCTGTTTTCCAACGTGATCTGAATATTTTATGTCTACAATGTTCTGAATTAATTTGAGAAAACATCATCAACTCTGCATCTGAGATTTCTCTTTCAAGTTTTTGAAAAATTAAATTAAGGTATTTTATTTCAGATTCATTTAAAGCTAACCCAAGAGACGAATTTAGTAGGTTTAATAGATTATGATCTTTGTGGATTGGATAAGTGATAGAGGGTTTCCTGCCCTGAAAAACAAAACTTGCTTTTGATTCTTCTAAGCTTAAAAAATATGATTCAGTCATTTTATCAATCAAATCCCACATTAAGCCTTTAGTTACATTCTTTTTCATTAAAAAGGTCTTGAACCTTTCAACTTTTTTTACGGACTTAATTCCAATATTTTTAAAAATATCTTGTGCTTTTGAAGACCATGCGCTTTGTGTTCCAACTCTTGGAGTAATAACAAGATTGGGAACAAATGAGTTATCTTTTGCATCTAAAGCTTTGGAAATTTTTTGAATGTCATCACTTGTTGGTGTTTTATCGAACTCTAAGTAGAAAATATATCTTGATTGATAGTCGCCTTGGTTTGCTAGGACTGTTTTGAAATGGTTTTCATGAATTATTGGACTTCCCTCAAGGAAAATAATTTTTTTGGACATTATGCTTTATTGATCAAAATTTTTTCTTTTAATTCTTTAATTAGATCTCTAAAATAAGCTGCTTTTTCAAAATCTAATTCTTTTGCAGATAGTCTCATTAGTTTATCAATTTTTTTTATTTCTTTTCCTATATTGTGATAAGTAACTTTCGAAATATCGTATTCATCACTAATTTTTTTAACTTCTTTCTTTTCTTTTTTAACTGACCTAGCTCCCTCCATGACATCTTTTATTTTAGAGGTAACAGTCCTTGGGGTTATTTTGTTTTTCTTATTGTATTCTTCTTGAATTGATCTTCTTCTATTCGTTTCTCCCATTGCACGTTCCATGGAGCCAGTTACTTTATCAGCATAGAGAATAGCTTTTCCCTCAATATTTCTTGCGGCTCGACCGATGGTTTGAATTAACGAGCCCTCTGATCTTAAAAAGCCCTCTTTATCAGCATCTAAAATAGCCACTAGTCCTACCTCAGGCAAATCTAAACCCTCTCTTAAAAGATTGATCCCTATGAGAACGTCGAATGCGCCAAGCCTTAAGTCCCGAAGTATTTCTACCCTTTCAACTGAATCAATGTCCGAATGCATATACCTTACTTTAATTCCTTTCTCATGCATGAAATCCGTGAGATCCTCTGACATTTTTTTTGTAAGTGTAGTAATAAGTGTTCTAAAACCTTGTCCAGTTACCTTAAAAACTTCTTCAAGAACATCTTCTACCTGTCGGCTTGCTGGCCTTACTTCAACATATGGATCAATAAGACCTGTTGGTCTGACAAGTAATTCAACTTTAGCATCCGAATTTTCTTTTTCCCATTTTCCAGGAGTAGCTGAGACATATACTCTTTGCGGAGCTATTTTATCCCACTCCTCAAACCTTAGCGGTCGGTTATCAAGGGCGCTTGGAAGCCTAAAACCATATTCAACCAAAGTTTCTTTTCTAGACCTATCTCCTTTGAACATGCCACCAATTTGAGGAACAGAGACATGCGATTCATCTACATATACAATTGCATCTTTGGGTATGTAATCAAATAAACAAGGAGGGGCCTCTCCAGGTTTTCGCCCAGATAAATACCTTGAATAATTCTCAACACCATTACAAAAACCCAATTCATTTAACATTTCAAGATCATAATTTGTTCTCTCTTCAAGCCTCTGTGCTTCTAGAAGTTTTTTATTATTTTTAAGCTCAAGCAACCTTCCTTTTAGTTCAGTTTCAATTTCTACTATTGCGTTATCAATAGTTTGTTTAGGAGTAACATAATGTGTCTTTGGATAAATTGTGGCTCGAGGAACTTCCTCAATAATAGCTCCTGTTAGTGGATCAAAAAAGGAAATTGATTTAATTTTGTCAACTTCAAGCTCTACCCTAACAGCCTCTTTTTCTGCTTCTGCAGGGAAGATATCTATAATATTTCCTCTCACTCTAAAATTTGATCGCTGAAAATCAAGATCATTTCTTGAATATTGCATTACTGATAACTGTCGAAGAATGTCTCTTTGATTCACTATTTCACCTCTGCTTAAATTCATGATCATTCTTAAGTAAGACTTTGGATCACCAAGACCATAAATAGCAGACACTGAGGCAACAACAATAGTATCAGTTGATTCTATTAGTGCTTTAGTTGCAGACAGTCTCATCTGCTCAATATGCTCATTTATATTTGCATCCTTAGCTATATATGTATCTGAGGAGGGTACATATGCTTCTGGTTGATAATAGTCATAGTAAGAAATAAAGTATTCCACCCTATTTTCAGGAAAAAAATCTTTAAACTCCCCATAGAGTTGTGCTGCCAAGGTTTTGTTTGGAGCCATAATAATGGCTGGTCTTTGAGTTTTCTCAATAACTTTTGCAATTGTATAAGTTTTTCCTGAACCAGTTACTCCCAGTAGTGTCTGATTTAGAAGACCGTCCTCTAAATTATTGGCTATTTTCTGAATTGCATTTGGTTGATCACCAGTTGGATCAAAATCTGATATAACTTTAAAACCTGACATTGTTTTTAATTTTGTAATAGTTGTATATAATTCCTATTCGTTCCCCGATAGCTCAGTTGGTAGAGCAACTGACTGTTAATCAGTGGGTCACTGGTTCGAGCCCAGTTCGGGGAGCCACTTTATAGTTATTTATATATATTAATAAGCTTATTCTTCAACATTAAAAAGCTTGTTGTAAATACTCCACTCGTCACCAATTTTTATTAAAGATAATGTATCGAGAAATGTAATCCCAAGATACTTGTCTCTTACTTTTACGGCGGCTGTTGTTCCTTCAACTACTGTAGAAAGTATTTCATATTCAATATCTGAGGGTTCCTGTTCAGCAACAAAAGCTGCAAAATCTTCAGTGCTCATTTCTAAAAAATCGCCATGTAGATGACCTACAACTTTTCCATTTGGATGGAATGCTTGTCTAACTTTTTCTGCACTTGATTCTTTTAATGAATCAATATAAATTTCAACGATATTATTTACACTCTCTGAACTCATAAAGCCTCCGAAATAAAATTATAGAATTTATTATATAGTTTTAGAAAAATCTTATTAAGAAAATTTTTTCCCTAGACAATTGAGTAAATCACAATGAAATGTAAAATTGCTGCAACAGAAACAAGAGAATGAAAAAATTCATGGTAGCCAAAATAATTTGGGGAGAGTTTTGGAAGCTTCAAACCGTAACCAATTGCTCCAATTATATATAGAAAACTGCCTATCAGTATCAATACAGAATTTGCAGTAGAAAAAACTGCAAACATTTCTGAAAAGTTTGGAACAGCAATAAAACCCATCGTAAGATATATTGCTGCCCTAATGCGCCTATCAATATTCGGGAAAAATACTACCTGAATGCCACCAAAAAAAGCCACGCACCACACAACAATTAATAGTATTAGTCCTTGAGGCCATGGGAGAATTAAAAGGCATATAGGAGTAAATGTCCCTGCAATCATTAAAAATATTCCGAGGTGGTCAAGTTTTCTCATGACTTTCTTAGTGTTGTTCTCCCAATTAAACCTGTGATACATCGCGCTTAATCCAAACATTAGAAGAACTGCAGCAGAATAAATTGATGTTGAAATATACTCGGAAGCATTGGTACTTTTAACAATCAAAGGCGTACAGGCTCCAATAGAAATAAAAAACATTGCCTGATGAAACAAACCTCTCATTAACGGTTTTGATTTGGTATTTTTTTTAGTCAAATTTGTTATGCCCCCTATTTATTATAAAACTTTCTTAATTGCTTCAGCTAGGTAATCTGCATTTTTGGGAAATTTCCTTGACCAAATTTCTGGTTCAACTATTTCTAATTCTGAAAGAAATAAATCGTTTGAATTATTCCACATTATGTCTACACGACCATAAATTGGCATCTCATCACAAGACTTAAATACATTTTCAGCAAAATAGATCTCATTTTTATTCGCTGAAAATTGATGAACAGTTCCTCCAAAATCGTCTTGCACTCTAAAATCACCCTGCTTGGCTTTTTTTAAAATACCATGAGTAAATTTTCCATTTACTGCCATCAAAGAGGCTTCTCCTTTTTTTAAAATGCTTGAAAAAAATGGCTGAATAATCATTTCGCTTTCTGATAATAATTTTTGGAATTTACTTTCAAAATTTTGAAATTCTGAACATTTAATTCTAAATGTATTGAAAGCAGCAGCCGATACTGCTGGCTTTACGATTACCTCATTCCAACCATTCTCAGCACATATCTCCGAAAAAGTTTCTGTTTCTTTGTGAGTGACCATTTTAGTTGGGACTATATTGATCCCTTTTTTTTCAAGATCAAGCAAGTATTTCTTATTCAGATTCCATAGAAGTAGATTTTTGTCATTAATAAGCTTGGTTTGCTTTGAAACTCCTTCAATCCAATCAACAAACTTATCTAATTTCTGATAATAGTCCCAAGTAGTTCTAACAAGTGCAATCTTTGTATTTGACCAGTCATAATTCTGATCGTCCCAGTAAGCAATATCAACTGTCAAATTAATTTTTTCTAGAGCATTCTTTAAGAGCTCCTCTTCAACTAGAATATTAGAGATATATTTATCAATTAAAGATGGCGCGAAGTATTTTTTACAAGTTACTAAAGTTACATCAAACAAAATTATTTCTTAAGCTTATCATTTAGATATTCAAGCTGAAGTGCTGACATAAATGCAGACTGTTCATAATTTGATGCAGCAGAATGCCCCCCCTCTACATTTTCGTAATATATTATTTTGTGACCCTGATCCAGCATCTTTTTTGCCATTTTCCTTGCATGCCCTGGGTGCACGCGATCATCTTTAGTTGACGTATAAAAATATATTTCAGGATATTCTCGATTAGAAAATACATTTTGGTATGGAGAGTATTTTTTGATGAACTCCCATTCATCTTCATTATCTGGATCTCCATATTCGTCTACCCATGAAGCTCCCGCTAATAGCTTGTCATACCTATACATGTCTAGGAGTGGCACTGCACAGATTACAGCATTAAATAAATCAGGACGTTGTGTTACAACTGCTCCAACTAGTAGCCCTCCGTTGGATCCACCTCTTATACCAAGATTTTTAGGCGAAGTAACTCCTTTGCTAATTAAGTCCTCTGCGATTGATATAAAATCGTCATAAGCTCTTTGTCTGTTTGCTTTTAAAGCAGATTGATGCCATTTAGGTCCATATTCCCCACCTCCTCTTATGTTTGCTATAACGTAAACACCACCATGATCAAGCCATTTTCTTGAGAAAGCACTAAGATAAGAAGGAGTTAGAGAAATTTCAAAACCACCATATCCGTATAAAAGAGTCGGATTAGATGAATTCAAAACCATATCGTTTCTTGAAATTTGAAAGTATGGAATTTCTGTTCCATCTTTTGATTGAGAAAAAAACTGATTTACTTCATAAGCTGATGGGTCAAATTTCCTTGGCAGTGATTTGATCTTTTTAAATTCTTCACTATCTTTAGAGAAATATAAACCCGTTGGCTGAGTAAAGCTTTCAGAACCAATAAAAGCAATATTTGACCAACTATCTGAGGCCGAAATTGATAGCATGTCTTCATCAAAACCTCTTAAGTTGCTTTCAAACCATGTTTTACCAATTTTTTTAAAATGGGTAATTTTTCCTTTTATATTATCTAGAGTATTTACTAAAATTTGATCCTTACCAATTGAAACATTCCTTAAAAAGCTTGTATCGGTTGGTTCAAATAACATTTTTACTGATTTGCTTGTTATATTCTGAGCCAGTGCATCTTCAATATTTACTGCAAGTAATGATCCTATAGCGAAACCGAGCCACTCTTCAGCTATAGATATTAATAAAAGGTTTTGGTATGTTCCATATATGTCTACCTTCAGAGGCAAATCTGCCTTGATGAGTTTATCGTTTGAATAAAGATGTAATATCTTTGTAAAAAATGTTGGGCCCTCCAGAACACCAAAATAATTGCCATCAGGACGAATTTCTGAAAATGGAAAACTAAAAATATCTTGATAACCTCCTTCAAATAAAATTTCTGAACTCAATAAGTTATCCCCTCGATTCCATAGCCTTACTTGTCTAGCATAGCCAGATTCATTTAGTGTGCCTTCACCAAAATCTGTGGCAATAAGAACCTGATCTTCATTAATCCAGTCAGAGTACTGTTTAGCTTCTGGAGCAAAAAACCCATCCTCTACAAAGGTCTTTGTTTCGATGTCATACTCTCTAAGAACAGAGGCATCTTTACCTCCATCTGACAAACTTACTAAACATTTTTTAAAGTCTGGCCCTAAACAATTTGCTCCTCTCCAAACCCAATTTTTATTTTCTTCATTAGCTAATAGATCAACATCTATTACTGTTTCCCATTCAGGAGCATCATTTTGGTAGGACTCAAGGCTAGTTCTTCTCCAAATACCTCTGATATTATTTTTATCTCTCCAAAAATTGTAAATATATTGCCCTCTTATACTTGGAAAGGGAATTCTATCAACAGAGTTATAATCATCTAAAAGATAGTTATATGTTTCATTAAATGTTTCAGCTTGACTATATCTTTCTTTTGTTAGTTCATTCTGAGACTCAACCCATTGAAGAGCCTCTTTGCCCTCCACATCTTCTAACCACAGATAAGGATCTTTCATTTTGTTGTCATCATTATTGCTCATACCACAAGCATTTATTATTATCGTTATTAAAAATATCAAACCTAATCTATTCATAATTACATTTTATTCTTTTTTTGGTTTTTCCATAACTAATAAAAAGAGTTATTATCATCTTTATGCTTGGTTTTATTTCAGATATTCATCTTGAGCCAATTGAAAATAACAGAACACTAGCATTTAATAATTTTCTTGAAAAAGCGTCTGATAGGTATGAAGCACTCTATATTCTAGGTGACCTTTTTGAATATTGGATTGGTGATGACGAAGATAATCTCACTATTTCTAATATTAAAAAAAACCTCAGCAGGCTTGCCGATCAAGGTGTTAGGCTCTTTTTTATTCATGGGAATAGAGACTTTCTCATAGGCAACAAGTTTGCCTCAGATACAAATATAAGAATCCTCGATGATATGCATATTATCAATCTTAATAATAAAAAAATTATGCTCTCTCACGGCGATGCTTTTTGCACTGACGATACTGATTATCAAAAATTTAAAAACGAAACCAGAAATAGTTCCTGGATAAAATCATTTCTAAAAAAACCTTTAGATGAGCGATTATTTATTGCTGATGATATGCGGTCTAAAAGTAAGTCCGCCAATAGTAATAAGCCTGAAAATATTATGGATACTAACCCTAAAGCTATTGAGGAATCTGTTATAAAAAATGAAATTGATATCCTTATACATGGTCATACCCACAGGCCAGAAGTTAAATACTTTGCAAATGGTTCGGTCAAAGTTGTTTTAGGAAGCTGGGAAGATAAAGGCTGGGTTTTTGAATATGACTCTAATCATTTCGATCTTAGGTCTTTTGTTATCTAAGCATTTGATATAAACTACTGTATATATATACAGTATTTTATTATGGATCTTAAAAGTGAGATTAAGGATACCTTTCTCTATAAAAATCAAAAACATTCAGGCTTCCCTAGTCCTGCAAATGATTATATTGAGAATCCAATCAACATAAATGACCTTCTAATTAAGAGATCTAGCTCTACCTTTTTGATGCGCTTTAAAGGTAATGAAATGGTTTATTCTGGCATAAGTGACAATGCCATACTAGTAATAGATCGGAGCGTAAAGCCAAAAAATAATAGCATTATAGTTGCTTCAATTGATGGAGAATTTATATGTAGAAAAATTCTTATGGGTGAAAGAAAAACTTTAAGTACGGACTGCAATAAGAATAAGCTTCTAGATATAGATAAAATAACAGATTTTGAGGTCCTGGGAACTGTCACTTCTTCTATCAATATTTACTGATGTATGCACTGGTTGACTGCAATAGTTTCTATGCTTCATGTGAGAAGATGTTTAGACCAGATCTTAAAAATCATCCTGTCATAGTATTAAGCAATAATGATGGCTGTGTTATAGCAAGATCACCGGAAGCAAAAAAAATGGGTCTTTCTATGGGGCAACCTTGGTATCAAGTGAAGAAAAATTATTTAGATAATGGAGGAATTGTTTTTTCTTCAAATTATGAACTTTACGCAGATATATCAAATAGAGTAATGAATATACTGACAGAGCTATGTCCAGAAATTGACATATACAGCATAGATGAAGCCTTCTTAAATCTGCACTCATATAAGAATAATATTGATTTAGTTCAATTTGCATTTGATTGTAAAAATAGAATTAGAGATTGGGTTGGGATCCCTGTCAGTATAGGAATAGCTCCAACTAGAACTTTGGCAAAACTTGCCAATAGGGTTGCAAAAGAAGATGCCAGGTTCGATGGTGCCGTTATTCTTGAAGATAAAAAAATGATTTGTCACTTCTTAGAATCAGTACAGATAGAAAAAATATGGGGTATTGGTAAGAAGATGACAGATAAATTAAATAGCATAGGCATAAGAAATGCTCTCCAATTAAGTAAAGCTGAACCAAGGTTAATGGGTTCAAATTTTAATGTTTTACTTGAAAGAACAATAAGAGAGTTAAGAGGCCAACCATGTATTGAAACAAATAATTTATCAGAGCCTAAAAAACAAATTATGGTTAGTAGAAGTTTTGGAAAGTCTATAAAATCCAGAGAGGTATTGCGTGAAGCAGTTAGCTTCCACGCTGGAAGGGCTGCAGAGAAACTTAGGTTTGAAGGACAAAAATGTAGGTTGATAACAGTATTCATACGCTCCAACCCGTTTAACAAAAAGATTAACCAGATTTACTCTTCAAACTTCATGGAAATAGCGCACGCAACTAGTGATTCAAGAATAATTATAAAAACTGCTAACAATATTTTACAAAAAATCTATAGAGAAGGTTTTGAGTATTCAAAAGCGGGAATACTTTTAAGTAATTTCACTGAAAAGCTTGGATACCAAATGACTCTTTTTGGCAAATCATTCGATAGCAAAGAGTCAGAAAACTTAATGAGAACAGTCGACTACATAAATATTAGAGAAATTTCATATCTTTTTTTTGGCAATCAAGGTTATAGAAATACATGGAAAATGAAGAGGCATATTAAGTCCAAAAGATATACCACAAAAATAGAAGAAATTCCTTTGACTAAATGATGTTCAAGTTTTTTATATATCGTTGATAATGAGCTGAAGAAAGTTCAAAAAATTCTTTATTAATAAGATCCTTAAGATCTGATAGAGTATTTTCAGAATAAGATTCTTTTACCTTAATGCCGAAGGAGCTAAGGTCAAGAGAGTCTTGAGATACAGCTCTAAGAAGATCAAAAAGCCAACAAATTGGTTCAAGCTTTTCGTTATACATGATTTTAGCTTCATCGAGAGATTTTTTTAAGAGGTTCTTGTCAGAGATTAAGAACTTTTCAGAGAGAATAAGTTTTTTAAATGATTGCAATCTTCTATTAACATTGTCTTTTTCTTCGTCAGAATATTTGATCCATGAAGTAACCTCATGAGAAAACCTCTTACATCCTCTACAAATTTCATCACCATAGGTAGTCGAACAGATACCAATACATGGCGTTTTGATAAGAAAATTATTACTCATTGTTCCTATTAAGATAACTTAGTTGTAGAATTATGTTCAACTTTTAGGGCAATATGTTAACAGATTATAAAAAACATAGAGAGGAAAGAGAGGCTCAAGGGCTTCCAGCATTACCTTTAAATGTAAAACAGGCACAAGAATTAATAAAAATTTTTGAGAATGGAAGCGCTGATCAAGATTCCCTAGAATTATTAATAAATGAAATTCCTCCTGGGGTTGATGAGGCTGCATATGTTAAAGCAGCATTTTTGAAAGATATAGCCCTAGAGAACATAAAAATTGACTTAATTCCCGCTGAAAAAGCTATTTATTTTCTTGGTACAATGCTTGGTGGATATTCAGTTGAGGCGCTTGTAGAGGTTCTTAAAGAGAATAAATATGGACCTAGTGTTGCTGAAGCACTAAAGAATACGATTCTTGTTTATGATTCTTTCAATGATATTTTTGACCTGAGAAATAGCAACAAGTCTGCTAACGACATTATCAATTCATGGGCAAATGCTGAGTGGTTCTTAAATAAACCTGCGGTAGAAGAGAATATTCCATTAACTATATTTAAAGTTAGTGGAGAGACAAATACTGATGATTTTTCTCCAGCAAAAGAAGCATGGTCAAGGCCAGATATACCTTTGCATGCTCAATCTTTTTTAAAGTGGTCAGAAAATATTCAAAAACCACTGGAAAAATTAGAGTCTTTAAAAAGTGATGGCTCTAATTTGGCTTTTGTTGGTGATGTAGTTGGCACTGGCTCATCGAGAAAATCAGCAGTCAACTCAATGCTATGGCATATGGGGGAGAAAATTCCATATATACCTGCAAAAAAGACAGGAGGTTTCTGTTTTGGAAATAAAATTGCACCTATTTTTTACAACACTCTACAAGATTCTGGTGCTTTTCCGGTTGAACTTGATGTTGATGTCCTAGACCATGGTCAGAAAATAATACTCAGACCTTATGAGGGAAAAATATTGAATGCTAGTGATGGTAAACAAATATGCAAATTTGAATTAAATAGTAATGTAATATTTGATGAGGTGAGAGCAGGAGGGAGAATAAACTTAATTATTGGGAGACAGTTAACAGATAAAACTAGAGAAAAAATTGGACTAGAACCCTCTGAGGCTTTCCAAAGATATGGCAATAATAAAAATCAAAATAAAGGCTATACATTAGCTCAAAAAATGGTTGGAAAAGCTTGTGGTATGAAGGGTGTTAAAGCTGGGCAGTATTGTGAACCAAGAATGACCACAGTTGGTTCACAAGATACTACGGGACCAATGACCAGAGATGAATTAAAAGAACTAGCTTGTCTAGGATTCTCTTCGGACTTAGTTATGCAGTCTTTCTGTCACACAGCTGCTTACCCAAAACCAGTTGATGAAGTTACTCATAGGACTTTACCTGATTTTTTTATTAATCGGGGTGGCGTGTCACTGAGACCAGGCGATGGCATAATTCATTCTTGGCTTAATAGAATGTTGCTTCCTGATACAGTTGGTACAGGCGGAGACAGTCATACAAGATTTCCAATAGGAATTAGTTTTCCAGCAGGGTCAGGTATGGTTGCTTTCGCAGCAACATTAGGAGTTATGCCATTAGAAATGCCTGAGAGTGTTTTAGTAAGATTTTCAGGGAAATTGAATCCTGGAATAACTATTAGGGACTTAGTTCATGCAATTCCATATTATGCAATGCAGGATGGGCTTCTTACTTTAGATAAAAAAAATAAGAAAAATATCTTTTCTGGAAGGTGTCTTGAAATTGAAGGTTTACCAGATTTAAAGATTGAACAAGCTTTTGAGCTGTCTGATGCCTCAGCTGAGAGATCTGCTTCAGGTTGCACAGTAAAGCTTAACAAAGAGCCAATTATTGAGTATCTAAAATCAAATATAACTTTGCTCAGATGGATGATATCTGATGGTTATCATGACCCAAAAACACTAGAGAGAAGAGCAAGATTGATGGAGGAATGGGTAAAAAACCCTGAACTAATGGAGGCAGATAAAGACGCAGAATACGCTGCGATTATTGATATTAAACTAAGTGAAATTACAGAACCTTTTTTATGCTGTCCAAATGATCCTGACGATGTAAAAACTTTATCCGAAGTTGCTGGAGATAAAGTTGATGAAACATTCATAGGATCATGTATGACAAATATCGGGCATTTTCGAGCAGCTGGAAAATTACTAAAAAAATATGGTAAGTCCAATACAAGACTTTGGGTTGTTCCGCCAACAAGAATGGATGAATACCAGCTTAAACAAGAGGGTTACTATGAGATTTTTGAAAACTCAAAGGCTAGAGTAGAAATTCCTGGTTGCTCACTGTGTATGGGGAATCAAGCTAGAGCTGCAGACAATACTACGATGGTTTCAACATCTACAAGGAATTTCCCAAATAGAATGGGTGATGGTTGTAATGTTTATTTAGCGTCTTCAGAAGTAACAGCTATATCGTCGCTACTTGGAAAAATCCCAAATATTGAAGAATATAAAGAATATATGGAGGATTTAAACACGATGTCAGAGGATGTCTTTAGATACATGAATTTTAATGAAATTGATGAATATCTTAAAAAAGTAAGAGAGATGGATATTTCACATCTTGATATAGAGGAAATTAAGAATTAATTTACCCTCTTTTGAGCTCGAGATCCTCTAAATATTTATCTGAAATATTTGTGGGATAAGCTCCATCAAAAATTGATTTCTCAACTCCTTTTAGTTCTGGATTTAGTTCAAGAACTGACTGAACCATATCATCAAGCGACTGATAAACAAGGTTATCACAACCAAGAAAATCTTTTATCTCGTCGTTTGATCTTGTGCTTGCGATCAGATCTTTTCGAGCAGCCATATCAATTCCATAAACATTTGGATACTTAACTTCAGCGGCTGCAGAGGCTACCGACACTTTTTTTGCACCAGCTTTGTAACACATTGTCACAATCTCTTTCATGGTTGTTCCTCTCACAATTGAATCATCAACCAACAAAACCTTCTTGTCCTTAAATTCATCAACTATTGGATTTAATTTTCTTCTTACCGATTCCTTTCTAAGTTTCTGCTCTGGCATAATAAAGGTTCTTCCTACATACCTATTTTTTACAAAACCATAAGCTAAGTCTTTATTTAGCAATCTGGCAACTTTTGTGCCGCTTGTAATTGAGCTCTCTGGAATAGGTATAACTACATCTATATCATCATCTGGAATCTCTTTTTGAATTTTTTTTGCTAGCTTTTCTCCCATCAGCTGCCTTGACTGGTAGACGCTAACCCCATCAATTATTGAGTCTGGTCTTGCGAAGTATACATACTCAAATAGACACGGACTTAATGATGGATTCTTCACACAAATTCTAGAATAAACCTCCCCTTTAAAAGTAATGAAAACTGCTTCTCCAGGATTAATATCTCGTTCATGCTCGTACCCTGACGAGGCAAAAGCACAACTTTCAGATGCAACCATGTAGTCAAAATTCCCATCACTATTTTTTCTTGAACCAATTGAAAGAGGCCTAATTCCAAATTTATCTCTAAATGCCAACAAACCATAGTCAGTAATAATTGAAACAACATTGATGCTTCCTTCACACCTGTTGAAAGTGCTCTCAACCGCATCAAAATAAGTTTCAGGACTTGGGTTGTTTTCTCCTCTTTTTGATATTTCGTGTGCCAAGATATTGAGCAAAACCTCTGAATCGGAGTCTGTTGAAATATGCCTTAAGTCACTATGGAATAATTCTTCAGCTAAATCGACCGTATTTGAGAGATTTCCATTATGAGCCAAAGATATTCCATACGGAGAATTTACATACATCGGCTGAGCATATTCTTTTGAGTTTCCCCCTGCTGTTGGATACCTTACATGCCCAATACCGTAAGTTCCTTTAAGTCTCTCAAAGTGTTGCTGATTAAAAACTTCTTTTACTAAGCCTTTTGCTTTTCTAGAGTTTAATTTTCCATTTTCACAGATAGTCATGCCAGCAGCATCTTGGCCCCGATGCTGTAACATTATTAAAGAATCATAAAGTTCTGTAAAACACTCTTCTTTTTGTACTATTCCAACAATTCCACACATTTAAAATCTAATATAAAAGGTATATAAATATATCGCTAAAATAACTAAGCATTATATTTACTATAAGTGAATCATACACTAAAGAGTTTTCTATTAAAGTAGGGAATATTTCTGTGATAAAGAAAAGTAAGAGCAAATACCTTACAAGTGCAACTAATATGCCTCCTAAAATATTGATTTTTCCTTCAAACTTTGGAACATAGAGACCGCTTGCAAAATTAAGAAGTGGTAAACCAGCAAGAGCTATTAATAACACAACTATATTTGATAATTCTTTACCAAAATTAAATCCAAGTTCTAAAAAATACTCATAGACTTCTTCAATATTGTTCAAAGTAATATACATAAAAAATAGTAAAAAAGAGGTAAAAACAAGCTCTTTCAAAATTCCGTTTTTAAAAACTCTTACAAGTATTAATAACAGTCCAGTACCGAGAAGAATATCAAGAATACTAAAAGTTAGTTCTTCCATTCGATTATATCCTGTTCTAAAAGATTATAATTGTCGTTTAAGAAAGCATTCACAAGCTCAAGGCTTGATTTATCTATGTAAGGTCCAATGATCAGCCGATCTTGATTTAGAAAAGTCATGAAACCTTGATCGAACAATTCATTTTCAATATTTTCAAGAGAGATTTCAACCTGAGACTGCTCTAACTCTATAACCCAGACAATTGGTGTTCCATCAAAATTAATGCCTACATTTTTAGACGAATCTTCAATACTGGTTTTAGAAAAATTATTTTCAGCATTTTCTAGCCCTTCTTTGAGAAGATTAATTTGCTGCGAATATCCCTCTGAGGTTATTTTTGATTCATCAGTTTTTGTAAATTGGTAGACGTTGAAGCTCACAAATACTACGTACGCCAAAGTCGCTAGAATTAATATGCCAAGTATATTTTTAAAAATTTCTCTCAAATCTAGTCCATTATGGTAAGTATTTTTTCTAAAAAATCTCTAAGATTTCTTCGGTCTACAATCTTATCAAGAAATCCTTTTTCTAGTTGTTTTTCTGCTGTTTGAAAATTTTCGGGTAGGTCCTCTTTTACTGTGTCTTGAATTACCCTTTTGCCAGAAAATCCTATTCTAGCTTTTGGTTCTGCTATTACCAAATCCCCTAGCATTGCTAAGCTAGCAGTTACACCTCCATAGCAAGGATCAACTAGCACTGAAATAAACGGTTTTTTTGCTTTTTTAAGCTTTTTAACGGCGGCTGATGTTTTTCCCATTTGAAAAAGTGAAATCATTGATTCTTGCATCCTTGCACCCCCGCTTGTCGAAAAACAAACTAATGGAAGATCTTTTTTTATTGCATGGTTTACCGCATCAACAAATCTTTTGCCTACAACTGCTCCCATTGACCCTCCAAGAAAATCAAATTCAAAAATTGCACATATGACCTCCTTTCCTTTAATTTTTCCAATTCCAATTGAAATTGCCTCATCTGAGCCTGATTTTTTTGTAGCTGCTAAAAAACGATCTTTATATTTTTTAGTATCAGAAAAATCTAACCTATCATTAAAATCTTCTTTTAAATTTAGAGATTTATACGTGCCCTCATCAAAAGTAACTTCCACTCGTTCGTTCACATCAATTTTGAAGTGGTTACCACATTTTGAGCATACATAAGAACTTTTCTTAAGTTCAGGTATGTATAAAATTGATCCGCACACATCACAAGATTTCCAGAGACCCTCAGGAACTTTACTTTGCTTATCATCACCAAAGGTTTGGCTTAAATTCCTTTTTATGTTTGGAATTATATCTTTAATCCAATTCATCTATAAAACACTCATTTATTTCGTATTGAAAAGTATTATACTCCGGTCCATAGAAATATAATCCTTTTGGTTCGACTGTTTTGCCAGCCAATGATCTTTTCTTTGATTGAATAATTCTCTTGAACTGTGGTACTGATATTTCTTTTGTCCCTACTTGTATCAATGTTCCAACTATTATTCTTATCATATTTAGTAGGAATGCATTTGCTCTAATATGGAATATAATAAACGGTCCTTTTTGCTTTAAATAAGCTTCATAGATAGACCTCACTGCTGATTCTGCTTGACAACCCGAAGCTCTAAATGAAGTAAAGTCTTTCTCCCCTAGAAGATGAATGCATGCTTTGTTCATTAAGTTAATATTTAATTCTTTTCTTATCCATAAGCAGCTATCCGATAAAAGTCCAATTTTTTGTTCACTCCTTCTTATAAGATATTTATATGTCCTTGATGTTGCATCAAACCTTGCATGAAGTTTATTTTCGACTTTATATACACCTTTAATTGAAATATCATCTGGTAAATATCTATTTGTCCCATTTATCCAAGACTTTAATGTTCTTTTAGAGTTTGTATCAAAATGTACAATTTGATTTGTAGCGTGCACTCCCGAATCAGTTCTGCCTGCACAAACAGTAAGAACTCTGTGATTAGCAACAGCACTTAATGCTTTATTTAGCTTAGCTTGCACAGTATTTCTTGTATTCTTTTGTTTCTGAAATCCAGAATAATTTGTTCCTTTGTATTCCAGCTGAACAAAATACCTTATCATTTATTCAAATCTGTCAGAATAAAGTCTATTCGTTTTATTTGTTTTTTTGTAAGTTTTAATTTCTTTAGTTTTCCTAAAAGTAGTTTTGATTTTCTTATGCTTCCCATATTCATATAAGCAATTGCTAAATCAATTTTTTGAGTGACTGGATCTGAACTAATTTCGTTCTTTTCATCAAGCTTCAAAGAAGACGGTATTTCTTGTTTTTGGCTCTTAGAAAACTTTTGATTATTATGCTTAATTTTCAACTGGATAATAAATAGAAAAAATAACCCTAGAATTACTGAAATCTCAACGTTTGAAACTTCAATATCAAAATATCTATAAAAGAAAAGTGAGGGGTCTATCAAAAGCAACTGTATGTCATAACTGCTCTGAAGGTTTTTAAGGCTTTCTTTCAACATTAAAACATTGTCCTTTATCTATAAGAATTTGATCAAGAAGGCAAATTGATACCATTGCTTCTAATATTGGTACAGCTCTGATTCCTACACAAGGATCATGTCTGCCCTTTATGGCTAGCTCTACTTCTTTATTAGAACTATTAAGTGTCTTTGTTGGTTGTGAGATGCTTGAAGTTGGTTTTAAAGATGCATAGACATTTATTAAGTCCCCATTAGAAATGCCACCAAGAATTCCACCAGAATTATTTGTTTGATATCCATCTTTTTTTATTAAGTCTCTATTTTGTGATCCTCTCATAAATGCTACCTTTACGCCCTCACCCACCTCAACAGCTTTAACAGCATTTACACTCATTACAGCTTTTGCAATTTCTGCATCTAATTTTGAAAATACTGGTGACCCAACACCTGAAGGTAAACCTCTTACCTGGATTAAAATTTTTGCACCTATAGAATCTTGATCTTTTGTAAGTTTCTGAAAAAATTTTTCAATTGTTTTGGTTTTTGAATTATCAGCGAAATTAAAAACATTTTTGGAGCAGTCATTTAAATTCAGATTGTCAGTTTCTATATCTCCAATTTGAACAACCCCAGCTTGTGTATTGATTCCAAGTCCTTTCAAAACTTTTTTGGCAATCGCACCCCCTGCAACTCTCATGACTGTTTCTCTTGCACTTGATCTCCCTCCGCCTCTGTAATCTCTAATACCATATTTTTCTTGATAGGTTATATCTGCATGCCCAGGGCGAAATTTATCTTTAATGTTGCTGTAATCCTTAGATTTTTGATCCTTATTTTTTACTATCAGGCCTATTGGTGTGCCTGTTGTTTTGCCCTCAAAAATACCAGAGAGAATCTGTATTTGATCATCTTCTTTTCTTTGCGTAACAAACTTTGATTGGCCAGGCTTCCTTTTGTCCAACTCTATCTGTATGTCATTTTCTGAAAGTAAAATATTTGGGGGGCATCCATCCACTATTGCCCCAAGTGCAATACCATGGCTCTCACCAAATGTAGTAAGTCTAAAAAGTTTTCCGAATGTATTGCCTGACATATTATTTATATATTTTCGTTAGAATATCGTAAATTTCAACTTTATCTATAGCTTCATTCTTATAAGCGTCTAACAAAAAAGATTTATCTAAGTTGGATTTTTTTAAACTTTTCTCAAATTTAGCTCCAAGAAACGGTTTTGACTCATCTCTTCTGTTTCTATGTCCTAAAGGATAGATAACCTCTTCTGTAAACATTTCGCCAGAACCAAGCTTTACAGTCACGCTATTTGGGATTGCCCGCTCTGCAAGATCATAATATCTATTTGTATATGATTGATTTTCATGGGTTGAAGTAAGATCTCTAAGCTGGTCTATTTTTGGATTAGAAGCGGACACATCATCATAAGAATTTGCATCAAGTGATCCATTTATTAGACACCAAGCCACAATATATTCTATGCAATGGTCTCTATCTGCATAATTTTTTAATGGTCCTTTCTTTGATATAATTCTCACTCCAGGTTCCTGTGTTTGAATTTCAATCTTTGTAATTTCATCAAGTTTTCCAGAGAGTTTTTTGCTCAACTTAATAGCGGCTTCTGCTGCAGTTTGAGCATGAAATTCTGCAGGAAAGTTCACTTTATATAAGATATTATCCATAACGTATGAGTTAAGATTTCTTTGGAGTTTTAGAGGGTTATCTCTCATTAAGACATCATTAAACCCCCAAACTTTTGCTGTAATAGCTGTGGGATATCCCTCGTCGCTTACCTCTGATATAAATGCCTGTTTTAATCCTTTCGATGCAGCATCACCGGCAGCCCAACTTTTTCTTGCTCCTGTATTTGGAAAATGCCTGTACGTCCGTAGGCTTTGACCATCTAGAAATGCATTACTTATCACAGAGCTCATTTGTATATAATCATGGCCTAGCATTTTTGAGGCAACAGCTGCAGAAGCGATTTTAACAAGCAACACGTGGTCTAAGCCAACTTTGTTGAAACTATTTTCAATCGCTAACGACCCTTGGATTTCATGTGCAATAACCATGAAATTTAAAATATCTTTAAATGTAAATTTTTTATCCTGCTCTTTGTCAAGATAGTCGGTCAATGCAAGGATTGTAGAAAGATTATCCGAGGGATGACCCCATTCTTTTGCAAGCCATGTATCATTAAAATCTAACCACCTTATCAATGCGCCATTTAGCAAAGTCGCATCGATAACATTCGTTTTAATATCTGTTCCGATAACTCCGACAGAGCCGGAAGAATTTTTAATGTAAGGAAGAGCACAAAAATTTTGTGCCTGAGAATGCTCAAGCGCAAGGAATGCGCATGCTAGGCTATCATAGAAACATATGCGAGCTTCCTGCAGGGTGTCCCCGGCCGCTTCATATGTTTGGGCAAAATTCGTTATTTTCTCTATGAGAGGGTTAAAACTAGACATCACCTTTCTTCTATATCAACCCAGCTTCTATCCTCTGGACCAATATATTCTGCACTAGGTCGAATTATTCTATTATTACCTCTTTGTTCAAATGCATGTGCTGACCATCCGACAATTCTTGCGATAGCAAATAATGGAGTAAATAAAGCCGTAGGTATACCAATATAATGATATGCAGGTGCATGAAAAAAGTCAGTGTTGGGAAATAACTTTTTCTTTTCCCACATATATGCCTCCATCTCCGTTGCAGCATCGTGAAGAAGTTTTTTCTCATGACCAGAAGAAAGTTTTTTGGAGTATTCCTTTATAATATCACTACGGGGGTCTTTAATTGAATATACAGCATGGCCAAACCCCATAATTTTTTCTTTATTATCAAATTTTTGATCAACAAATCCTTTTACTTCTTCTACTGATTTTATTTCTTCTAACATTTTCATAGCTTCTTCATTTGCTCCACCATGTAATGGCCCTCTTAGACTTCCAACTGCTGCTGTTAGGCATGAGTGCAGATCAGATAATGTTGATGCACAAACTCTTCCAGTAAATGTAGATGCATTAAACTCATGTTCTGCATAAAGTGTTAATGACACATCAAGAGTTTTTTTGTGTAATTCAGGTATATCCTCTTGTCTAAGAAGACTTAGGAAATGGGCTGCAAGCGACTTTTCGTTCGATACTTGCTCAATTCTTTTTCCAGTTTTAGAGAAGTTATACCAGTAAACTATTGCAGTAGTTGTGACGCTCATTAGTCTCTTTGCAACTTTAAGCTGATCATCAAAAGATTCTTCAGGCTCAACAACACCCATAAAAGAGATAATTGTACGAATAACTTCCATTGGATGTGCAGAGCCAGGAATGGACTCAATCATTGTTTTAAGAGAATCTGGCATGTTTCTCATTGCAATTAACTCTTTCTCAAAATTAGAAAGCTCTTCAGATGTTGGCAATCTGCCAAGCAAAAGAAGATATGCAACCTCCTCAAAAGAAGCGTTTTCTGAAAGATCCTCAATACTGTAACCAAGATATCTAAGGCTACCCTCTTGTTCAACTGTAGAAAGTGATGTTTGGCCAGCTGTTTGACCTCTTAAGCCTGCCCCCTCAAGTTTTTTCATTATTTTATCTCGTAGAAGTTAATTCCTCTTTTTATAATTTCACGGTCGTTAGATTTTCTCCACCTATTTGTATCTCTCAGGCTATAAACGCAACCACAATACTCTTGTTTGTAGAAGTTTTCTTTTTTTGAAATTTCAAGCATGCGTGAAGATCCACCCTGTTTTCGCCAATTAAAATCCCAAAAATTCAGCTTATTATACCTGTTTGCAGCTCTTAAGCCAGAATTATTAATCTGATCTAAATCTTTCCATCTTGAAATTCCAAGAGTTGTCGTGAAAATGTCAAAATTATTCTCATGAGCATATAAAGCGCTTCTTTCAAATCTCATGTCAAAGCAAATTGTACATCTATCTCCCCTCTCAGGAGCATCTTCATAACCTTTTACTCTTTCAAACCAATAATCTTTATCATAATCAGCATCTATAAAGCTAAAGCCAAGCTTTTTTGCAAACCTAATATTTTCATCTTTTCTTATCTCATACTCTTCCTTTGGATGAATGTTTGGATTGTAAAAATATATTGTAGTATCAATGTTTGATGCAGCAACTGCTTCCATTATCTCACCAGCACAAGGGGCACAGCAGCTATGCATTAAGAGCTTTTTAGCACCATAAGGCATTTTTAGTTTGGGTCTTTTGAAGGTTTCTAAACTGTACGTATTCATTTTAATAAAAATTTCTGCAACTCTTCATAATTATTAAATCCCATTATATCAGGCCGTGATTCTCTAATTTCTTTAGGGGCGAATATAAAAGCTCCTTTAGATTCATCAATCATTTGAATGTCATTATAAGAATCACCAATGCAAAAACATTCATAGTTCATTAATTTAAAACCTCTCACAACATTCTTTTTTGGATCATTTTGTCTTTTTATGAATGATTTAATAAAATTTTCTTCAATTTGCAGATGGTGGCAAAAGATTGGGTAATTACCTAACTTCTCAACTATTGGCAAGGCTAGCTCATAAAAAGTATCTGATACTATTGCGACTTGATAGTTTTTATTAAGGGCATTTAAAAAACTTTTTGCTCCATCAAAAGGTTCAATAGTGTTTAAAAAATCTTTAATGACAGAAAATTTAATTTTATTTTCTTTCAGAACATTCATCCTCATTTTCATAAGATCATCAAATTCTGGAATTTCCCTTGTTGTATAATTTAAATCAGGAATATTAAATTCTGAGGCAATTTCTTGCCAAATTTCTGGGGCGAGAGTGCCTTCAAGGTCTGTGCAAAGAATTTTCATTTAGGATTATTTATTCCGTATGGTACATGACCAGTAGAAACATGGCTAGTTGCTTCCCTGCAATTTTCAGCAAGATCGTCAAAGAAGATATCTGCTGAGAAACCTTTAAGAAATTTTCCTTTCGGAAGACCACCTAGAAAAAAAGTCTCGTCAATCCTAATATTTTCATCCCGTAAAGTATTAATGACTCTTTTGTGAGCCGGTGCAGCTCTTGCTGTAACTAATGCAATTCTAATTGGGCAATCGTCTGCTTCGAAATTTGATTGGATAAGATTTAATTTTTTTAAAAAATTATTAAAAGGTCCAGGAGGCATTGGTTTCCTGGATTCACCCTCTTGCTTTAGATATTTTTTAAGGCCCTTCTTTTTAAAAACTATCTCAGATTCATCTGAAAAAATTACTGCATCAGCATCAAATGCAATTCTTAATTGGTTGCTCTGTGAGAAATTTAATTTATCTGTAAAAATATGCGCTGATGCGATGTTATTTTGAATAGCGGTCTGAACATCATTAACATCTGCAGATAAAAATAAATCAATATCAAGAGCATCAACATAAGGAAATGGGCTTTCACCACCGGAAAAAACTGCTCTTGAAATGTTTAGACCGTATTTTTCAATTGAATTAAATATTCTTAGTCCGGTATCAGAGCTATTCCTTGATAAAAGAATTACCTCTACAAAATCTGCATTTTTTGTATTCATTTTGAGCAACTTTTCAACAAGAGGAAATGCAACACCTTTCTTGAGAACACTATTTTCATGTTTTTTTTGAAATTTAGAATATTTTTCAATTCCTTTTTCTTTAAAGACTTTATGGCTATCATTTAAATCAAAAAGGGCCCTTGAACTAATTGCTATTTTTAAAATACTCATTTAAATTGCTTTTTTTTATTTTTACTGTATATAATTACAGTATGTTAAACCTTACAAGTCAACAAATAAAAGTTTTTGATGTTATTAAAAACCATTTATCTCTGAATGGCTACCCGCCCACAAGAGCAGAAATTGCTAGAACCTTAAATTTTAAATCTGTAAATGCAGCTGAATCACACATTAAAGCCTTAGTTAAAAAGGGTGTGATTGAAAAGGTTCCAGGAAGTTCTAGAGGAATAAGGTTAGTTGAAGATCTAACTGGCGTACCCTTAGTAGGATCTGTTGCGGCAGGTATGCCAATAACAGCTATTGAAAATGTTGAAAAAAATATTCCTAACCCTCTAAATAAGCATGTTGATTATTTCCTTAGAGTTAAAGGTGCAAGTATGGTCGATGCTGGAATCTTAGAGAATGACTTGGTAGGGGTCAAGAAAAGCTTTCAACCAGAAACTGGACAGATAGTTGTAGCAAGGATTGATGAAGAAGTAACTTTAAAAAGATTTAAGAAAATTGGAAATAAAGTTCATCTAATTGCTGAAAATAAATCTTTTAATGACATTTTGATTGATGAATCTATGAATTTTATCATTGAAGGAATCGCTGTGGGCATTGTAAGAGAAAATGTAAACTAGTGAACAACTCTGTTTGGGCTTTCTTTCTCAAGCAATTGTTCTGCGAGTTCTTCATCAAGCCCCTCAACATCAATATCTGAATTTAAAGTTTCGATTCCAGATTTTATCATCTCTTTTGCAACGTCAAATTCCATTCCATTTAATAAGTTTTTAACTTCTTTTGAAAATTCAATTTTTACTAATGGTGCTTCTTTTGTATCTGATCGTCTTAAAACTATTACCCCATCTGATATTTCTACTAATTCTAAATATTTGGACATAGTTTTATATTAGGTTCTTTTATAAATATATAAAGTGATTTTAACTAATCTCTTGCTTTTTCTTGCCATGAAGAATTCTCATGAACGTAAAAAGTTTTTTTCTTTTTACCATCTTTTTCTGATGACAGGGTGTGGGACGCATCTTTTCTATTGAACCTTATTACTAGACTATCTCCATCAGTGTCACTATCAGGGGCATTGGCAAAATGCTGGTATTTTTCGGGTAAGAGCGAAAGTACGTTTTTAATTTCATGAACAAAAGGAGCTCTGGTTTCTCTATTTTTTGGAAACTGAGAAGCTGCTAAAAATAATCCTTTTAAACTATCTCTTAATAAGTAAAAATCGTCACACTTTTGACATTTAATGTGTTCAAGTTTGATTGGATCCATAAATACTGGTTTCAATTGCCCATTTTTCATAAGCTGTCTAGTGGCAGTGCAAGATTCTGACTGGCAGCTAAAATATTTTCCGAACCTACCTAATTTAAGCTCCATCTTAGAATCACATTTGTGGCAATCAATGAGTTCCTCATCTGCATTCTTTGGTTTAATAAAATTTCCCTCTTCTAGCTTTGTGCCTTTACATATTGGTGATCTTGAGCAGATATGAAGTTTCCTTTCATCGTCAATAATAAATCCATCCATAATGGCACCGCATAAATGACATTTTGGTTTGTTAAAGATATTTTCAGCCTCTTTATCATCGCTATCGGCAAGTAACTCATCTGATATTAATGAGTAAGTTTTTTTACACTGTTTATCGCCTTCATCAGAATATCCTTCACAGCCAAGAAATTGTCCGTTCTGATTTGTTCTCAGAAGCATTTTTCTATCGCAATCACATTCAGTGCATTGAACTTCAGTTGCAATTGCTAAATTTGGTTTCATTTTTTCCTCTGCATTTATTAATGAACCCTCAAATTGCTTGTTTGTTTGAGTTAAGAAGTTTTTAAAATTTTCCTCACCCTCTGCAATACTATCTAAGCTCGTTTCCATTTCAGCTGTGAAACCATAATCCATTATTTTTGGAAAAGCATCAGACAATCTATCACAAACTAAGTTTGCAATCTTATTAGCAAAGAGTCTTCTACTTTCACTTTTAACATAACCTCTGTCTTGGATATTAGTAATTATTTCATTGTACGTAGAAGGTCTACCAATACCTCTTTTTTCAAGTTCTTTCACTAAACTAGCTTCTGAGAACCTTGAAGGAGGTTTGGTAAAATGCTGTGATTTTTCTGTTTTTTCAATTTTCTTTAAGAAACCTTCAGATAAATCTTCCAAGTTATAATCAACGTAGCCACTAGATTTACCAGGAGGCATTACCTTATAAAATCCATCAAAGCTTACACTGCTCACAGAAGTTTCAAAAATTCTGGTATCGTTTTTTGCTCTTATGCTGTTTACAACTATCTCTGGTTGAGGCATCTGAGATGCAACAAATCTTGACCAGATTAGATTATATAATTTCTGATGGTCTTGGCTTAAAGAGAGATCCTTTGTTAAAAATGTTACATCTGTTGGTCTAATTGCTTCATGAGCCTCTTGAGTATTTGAGGATTTTGCTGAAAAATTTCTGGGTGTACTGTAAGCGTCTCCATAATTATCTAAAAGAAACTGTTTACAATTATTTTGTGCCAAAATACTAATGTTTGGCGAATCAGTTCGCATATATGAAATGTATCCTCCTGTATAAAGGTCTTGTGCTAATTTCATAGTTTTTGAAAGACTAAAACCTAAAAATGAGCTGGAAGTTTGCTGAAGTGTTGAAGTAATAAATGGAGGTTTTACAGGGATTTTGCGTTTTGTTTTTTCATTTTCAAATATCTCAATCTCTGAACCCTCCAATGAATTTGCAAGTTGATCAGCCTCTTCTTTAGATGAAATATCAAGATTTGATTTTTTAGTATTTAATTTAAAAGTTATTATTTTGTCTTCGTGTTTTATATCTACCTCTATCTCCCAATATTCTTTTGGGGAAAATGAATTAATTTCCTTTTCTCGTTCAACAACTAATCTAACTGCAACCGATTGGACCCTTCCAGCAGATAATTTCCCATAACTTCCTATCTTTTTCCATAAAATTCCTGACAAACCATATCCAACAATTCTATCAAGGATTCTTCTAGTAACTTGCGCATTTATAAGCCCTTGATCAAGTTCTCCTGGGTTTTTAAAAGCTTCCTGTATTGCGCCTTTAGTAATTTCATTAAATCTAATCCTGTTGTATTTAAATTTTTTTCCCAGGATTTCTTTTAGATGCCAAGCTATCGCCTCTCCCTCTCTATCCAAGTCTGTTGCAAGAAAAATATTTTCAACTCCTTTAGTAGATTTTTTTAAATCTTTTACAACTTTTTCTTTTTTTGGATCAATTTCGTATGAGATTGACCAATCTTCATGGTTAACTGCTTTGCTGCCCTTTGGCAAACGTCTTACATGGCCTACGCTTGATTTAACTAAGAAATCAGCTCCCAGATATTTGCTGATAGTTTTAGCTTTTGATGGTGACTCAACTATTACTAGATTTTTGGTTGTCATTTTTAACTATTCTTTTAATTAGATTTGGTCCCTCATATATAAACCCTGTATACATTTGAACAAGATCAGCACCTAAATCAAGTTTTTCGTAATAAGAATCTACATCAAAAACCCCGCCTACTGCAACAATAATTTTTTTCTTGTCTAATTTACTTTTAACAAATTTAAGGATTTTATTAGATTTTTCTTTAATAGCTTTGCCAGATATTCCGCCATCTTTGTTAGCAACATTAAGTATTGATTTGAGCTTTTTATTATTGGAGGTATTTGAAACGATCAGGCCATCAATTTTACTTTTGTTCACTGCACTAATAATATCTATATACTCTTTTTCACTTTCGTCAGGAGAAATTTTAATAAATATTTTTGGTTTAAATTTTGACTCATCTCTTGATTTAGTAATTTCATCAATAATTTTAATAACAAACTCTTCGTTATGTAGCTTTCGAAGATCAGGAGTATTTGGAGAAGAAATATTTATTGTAATAAAATCAGCAAATTCAGATAATTTTTCATAGCAATTGAGATAATCTTTATGCATATTTTCAGGGGTAGTGCTTTTATTGGGACCTATGTTTATCCCTAGGCAATAATCTTTTTGTAATCGCATTAATCTTTTTCTTATAACTTGGGCTCCCTGATTTGGAAAGCCAAGACTATTTAGCAATGATTCTTTTTCTATAATTCGATGTATTCTTGGTTTTTTGTTTCCATTTTGAGGGAGTGGTGTAACAGTTCCAATTTCTATAAAACCAAAACCAATGTCATCAAAATTTTTTATAAGTTGGCCATTCTTATCAAGCCCAGCTGCAAGGCCTAATCTATTTTTAACTGTTAGTCCTTTTACTTCAAATTTTCTTTGTTCAAAATAATAAAGTTTTGAGAAAAATTTTAAAAAGTAATGAGAAATTGCCTGGCTGAATTCAGGGGGAAAGGTAAATAGGATTTTTCTTATTATTTTATAAATTACTTATTCCTCTTAAATAGTTTTTTAGCTCCTTATTGAGTTCATCATTGGCAAGACCATGAAAGATATTTGCCTTTAAGTAGCCGACTTTACTTCCACAATCAAATCTTTGTCCTTCAAATTCATATCCTATAAAATTTTCAATATCCCTCTGAATAGCGTCTGTAATTTGAATTTCGTTGTTTTTTCCAGCCTGATCACCAATGAATTTAAAAATGCTCTTATTAAAAATGTACCTTCCTACTACAGCTAGATTTGAGGGTGCCTCATCTATATCTGGTTTCTCAACAATATCATTAAGGTGAGAGACCCTACCTTTGCTGGAGTCTACTGAAACTACGCCAAATTTTGAAACATCCTCTTGGTTTACTTTCTCTAAAGCTAGAACCTGTTTTTTATTTTTAAACGCAGCATCTTTCATTTGCTTTAAGACGTTATTTCCTTTGTTATAAATTAAATCGTCAGCAAGAATAACTGCAAAAAACTCATCATCATCAATTGATTGTTCAGCACATCCTATAGCATGGCCAAGACCTTTTGGCTCAACCTGATCAATTGAAATGAATTTTGCATTTTTTCCACCAATATCTTTTATAGATTTTGCTAAATCCTCTTTGCCACTTTTAAGCAGCATGCTTAATAGGCCTTCATCTTTTTTAAAATGTTTTTCTATAGAGCTCTTAGCGTGATGGGTTATGAAAATAAATTCTTCAACCCCAATTTCTGCTGCTTCCTCTACTGCATACTGAATTAAGGGTTTATCCACAATTGGAAGCATTTCTTTTGGAGTAGATTTAGTTGCGGGTAAAAACCTTGTACCAAAGCCTGCAACAGGAAAAACTGCTTTTTTAATTTCCATCTCGGGGATTATACAGAACTAAGTTAGTTAGAGCTATTTTCATATTTAGATAGACTCCAGTTGAGCTTATCTCGACACGTTTTAAAAAAATCATGGTTCTTTGGATGCAATAATTTAAAACTCTGATTATTTTTAGTTACCGAGAAATTATTAATTGAATCTTTAATCTTTATTTCTTGATTACCATCAATAATTATCAAGCTCTCTAGATCGTCAACAGCTTTAGACAAACTTACACTAACCATTGATTTGCTTGGAACAATAAGAGGCCTTGCTGAAAGAGATAAAGGGTTTAGTGCTGTAATTACAAATGCGTTAGTCTCAGGGGTTAAAATTGGACCACCTGCGGAAAGTGAATATGCGGTTGATCCATTTGATGTTGATATTATTAGACCATCGGCTCTTTTTCGATATACAAAGTTTTTATCTATCTCCACCTCAAATTCCATAAGTTTATAGCTTTTTTGAGTATGTAAGACTATCTCATTAAAAGCTGTATACTCACGACCATCATAAGAACACTTGATTGTTTCCTTATCCTCAATTAAATTTTTCCCTGATAAAATTGGCACTAAATCATCCTTAAGATTATTTGCACCAAGATCAGCCATAAATCCTACTTTGCCAAGATTTACACCTAAGAACGGAACATCAAGTTCTGAAAACAACTTAGCAGCAGAGAGCATAGATCCATCTCCCCCAATAACTAGCACTAAATCAAAGCTTAAATAGAAATTATTATCTTTGGATTCATCATAAATTTCATGATCTAACTTATTTTCAGTTAAAATCTCTTTTATTTCACTTAATGCTGTATTTGATTTATTTTTCTCAAAAGCAACAATTAATATTTTTTTATAATTAAACATGAGCAACTATTTTAAAACTTTAAAACACATCCTTGAAGGGGACAATAATATAACATTTTTGTCAGGTGCAGGCATTAGTACTTCTTGTGGGTTGCCAGACTTTAGAAGTGACAAGAATAGTTTTTGGGAAAAAAATAAACCTGTTCATTTTTCAGACTTTAAAGATTCAAAAGAATCTAGGGTAAAATCCTGGGAAAATAATATTGCTATTCAACAAAAAATTAAAGGAACTGAGTCATCAAACATGCATAAATGTGTTAATAAATTATTAAAAATTAATAAAAAAAATTTCCATATAACCCAAAACATTGATGGTTTACATAAAATAGAAGATGGCAATGCAGATCAAGTCCTTGAGTTACATGGCAATATATTCAATGCATATTGCTTGAATTGTGGTCAAGCCTTTGAAACAGAAAACTTTTTTAACCTCAATGTTAAAACTACTGGTGATTCAATATGCCCATCTTGCAAAAATGGCTATGTAAAAGTGGGGACGATATCTTTTGGACAAAAACTTAAGACGTCAGTGATAAACTCTGCAAAAAAAGCGTCTGAGAATTGTGATTACTTCATAGTGATGGGAAGCTCACTCAAAGTGTCTCCAGCTAATAGTATGTTAACAATTGCAAAAAACAATGGAGCAGAGGTTATTATTTTAAATAAAGATCCGACTCCATTTGACTCAGAGGCAAGTATTATAATAAATGGTGATTTAGAAAAGATTTATAATGAAATTAGATAGTAGCTTAGTTAAGCTGATTAAGACCTTTAGAAGATTAAGAGATCCAGAAACAGGATGTCCATGGGACAATACACAAAATTTTAAATCAATTGCTAGCTGTTCAATAGAGGAAGCTTACGAAGTTGCTGATGCTATTGAAAGAGAAGATTATGAATCTTTAAAATCAGAGTTAGGTGATTTACTTTTTCAAATAATTTTTCATTCTGAGATGGCAGCAGAAGCTAAATTATTTTCGCTTGATGAAGTGATATCGGAATTAAATGACAAGCTCATCAGACGTCACCCTCATATTTTTGGTAATCACAAAGCTCATACGTCACAAGAAAGTTTGGAAATTTGGGAGGATATAAAAGCAGATGAACGGAAAAATAAAAAACTTGAATCTTTGATGGATGATGTTCCAAAAAATCTTCCAAGTCTGACAAGAGCAAAAAAATTACAGAAAAGAGCGGCTCGAATAGGGTTTGACTGGAAAACAAAAGAAGAAGTCTTTAAAAAGCTAGATGAAGAAATTAAAGAGCTAAAAATTGAAAACAAGAAAAATTGCAAAGAAGGAGTCAAGGACGAATTGGGTGATGTAATATTTACTTTAGTAAATCTCACAAGACACTATGAAATTGAGCTAGAAGATATCATTCGTAAATCAAATCTAAAATTTGAGAATAGATTTAGGAAAATGGAAACTGAGGCTGCTAAAGATAATATCATGATTGATAAGCTTAACATTAAGGAACTAGAAGCATTATGGCAAAAAATAAAATAAAAAAAACTTTAATCGGTAGCATTGCTTTTGTTTTAATTCTTTTGAATGCTGTACAAGTAATAATAACAACTATTCCTATAGGGTTACTAAGGTATATTCCGAATAAAACTTTACAGGTGAAAATTATTGAAATAAATGAGGTTTTAGGAAATTTATTCCTATATTTTAATAGTAGAATTCAAGATTTAATGCATAAACCAGAATATAAGGTATATGGTTCAAAAAATCTGAAAAATAATGTTTGGCAGTTTACAACTCTAAATCACTTAAGTTGGGCTGATATTTTCCTATTTTGTTATTTCACAAATTTTAAAACCTCAGTCCCCAGGATATTTATGAAATCTGAGCTTTGGTGGCTGCCCATTACATGGGCTGCAAATATTGCTTTAGCAATGCCTTATGTTAGGAGAAGAAAGAAAGAGGAGATAATAAAGAACCCAAAATTGGCTGAGACTGATAAAAATTCGACACTCAAAGCATGTAAGGTCTTTGAATTAATGCCTACAAATGTTTGTGGCTTTATAGAAGGAACAAGAATTGATAAAGAAAAGTATATTAATTCAAATAGTAAATTCAGAAATTTAATGCCTCCAAAGATTGGTGGTATGGGCTATACACTTGAGGTTATGCCGTATATTGATACCTTGACTGACATTACTTTGATATATAAATCAGAAAAAAGGTCTTTTTGGAATTTTTTGTGTGGTGAGATGAATATAGCTAGTGTGACTATTAATACCTACAAAATACCAAAAGAGCTTAGAGGAGTAGATTATTCTAACGATGATGCGCTCAGGGAAGAGCTTAGGTCTTTTTTAGAGATGGTGTGGGATGAGAAAGATAAAATTATCGAGGAAGAAAAGAAGAAATATGAAATTGAATCAGTTTTTTAAGTTATTTTTATTATTATTTTTAACTGCATGTGTAAGCGAGTTTGATGAACGTGAGATTGACTACAAGAAAGAGTTTGAATCTCTGTTAAAAAATTTTGAAAACTCTTCAATACTAAACTTTGAGAAAAAAAGTATTGAAAACAAAGAGTTTTATTTGAGCTTCTTGGAAAAGCTTGATCCAAAAAAAACTTACTTCTATCAAACAGACCTTGAAGTAATTAAAAATAATAAATCAGAGGGAATCTTTGAAAATCTTAAAGCAATTACTGATCTTTTTTACATACGATATGAGGAGGCCTTACAAACTAGAAAAGACCTTCTTTGGTCACATAAGTTCAATTTTGAAATTGATGAATATCTTCCACGAGATCCAGCGTACTATTTTGATAACTACGCTGAAATGGAGGACTTTAATAGAAAATTTTTAAAAAACTCAATAATTAACCAATTATTAGATGAGAAGGACAAAAATGTTGTGTTTAGTGATCTTAGACAAACATACAAAGACAGAATCTCCTCTCTCAATAAGTTAAGAGCATCAGATAAATTTGGAATTCTAGCTAACAATTTCTTATCTTTGCTTGATCCACACGCCCAATATTTTTCTACTAGAGATCTTGAAAACTGGAACCTAAGGATGAATCTTAGTTTTGAGGGTATCGGTGCAATTCTGAGCTATGAAAATGAATTTGCAAAAATTGAAGAGCTCATGCCAGGAGGCCCTGCAATTAACTCAAATAAAATCAATGTAGGTGACAGAGTTGTTGGTGTTGGGCAAGGAGATAATGGAAGAATAATAAGAGTTGTTGGGTGGCGACTTGATGATATTGTCGAGAAAATTAGAGGCGAAGAGGGAACAGTTGTTAAGCTTCAGATCCAGAATGAAACAGGCAATGAAATTGTAAGACTTGAAAGAGGGAAAGTTGTACTGGAAGAAAGCGATGCTTCCTTCAAAATTTTTGAAAAGAATGAACAAAGATTAGGCTACATTAATCTTCCATCATTTTACAGTGATGCTGAGTGCTTGAATTTAAGCAACCCTTATACATGTAAAAGTGCTGGAAATGATGTAAGAGAAATTCTTGTTAATTTTAAATCAGAAGAGGTTAATGGGGTTGTAATTGATCTAAGAAATAACGGGGGTGGATTTCTTTATGAAGCAGATTTATTAACTAGGCTTTTCATAAATGCTGGCCCGACTGTTCAAATTAAAAATTCCAATAATGAAATTGATGTGTTCAGCACATGGAGCACTAGAAGAGCATGGAGCAAACCCGTTGTAGTTTTGGTAAATAAATTTTCTGCATCAGCCTCTGAGATATTTGCTGGAGCGCTTCAAGATTATAAAAGAGCTTTAATTATTGGCCAAGAAACCTATGGCAAAGGAAGTGTCCAAAGATTTGAAACAACTTTAAATGGACAGTTTAAGTTTACTGATTCTCTTTATTACAGAATAAGTGGAGAGCCAACACAAATTTTTGGAGTAACACCAGACTTAGAACTTCCAGCACTGTTAAACTCTGAAGACTTTGGTGAGAAAAAATATAATAATGCCCTTATGCCCTCCTCTATTGATAGCACTACTTACTTTTCATTCAATAATGAATGGGGTTCTTATATAGCGGAAAACCACTCATCCAGAATCTCTGCTTCTCCTTTATTTGCACTTATTGATGAAATGAAGAGGATAAACGAAAACAACGAGGATATTCCCCTTAAGTTTGATGAGAGATTTTTAATTGAGCAGGAAAGAAAGGAAAAAAATCTAGACCTTGCCAACTTAAGAAGAGAGCTTGCAGGAAAACCTCAATTCAAAAATTATGAAGATTTTCTTAGTTATGAAGTTGAAGACATTGTTATCGATGAGGCTATTGAGCAATCCTTAGAGGTACTTCTAGATATGATTGGAAGAGGATAAGTATGAAAATAATCACATTCAATATCAATGGCTTGAGAGCGAGGCCACATCAACTTTTTGAAATTAAGAATAAATATGATCCAGATGTAATTGCCTTGCAGGAAATAAAGGTCAGTGATGAAGATTTTCCAGAATCAATACCTCTGGATCTAGGATATAAGTATGCAAATTATGGTCAAAAGGGATTCCATGGAGTAGCTATTTTTTCAAAATCAGCTCCTTTTAATACAATAAAGGGCTTAAATGGAGGTGTTGACGAAGCGCAAAAGAGATTTATTCAATGTGACTTTAGAACAGATATAGGAGTAATTTCTATTTGTAACTCATATTTTCCACAAGGTGAAAATAGAAAACATCCCGATAAGTTTCCCTATAAAGAAAGATACTACAAAAGAATAACTAACCACGTTAAAAATCTTGACTCTCATGTTGTCTTAACCGGAGATTTTAACATTGCGCCAAACCGAAATGATATTGGCATGAAAGAAGATGGGATTAAGAGGTGGCTGAGAGAGGGTCATACTGCATTTCTGCCAGAGGAAATTGAATGGTATGAAAAGCTTGTTAATCTTGGGTTAGTAGATGAGTGGCGCAAAAGAAATCCTGATAATACAAAGTGTACTTGGTTTGATTACAGATCAAGAGGATTTGATCAAGATCCAAAAAGGGGCTTAAGAATTGATCACTTTTTGATTTCGGAGAAACTTACCGATAAGTATATTTCATCAGAAATAGACCATGACATAAGAGCTATGGAGAAACCCTCTGATCATTGTCCGGTAGTGCTTAATTTCGAAGCAAATATTTTAGATTAAAAAATTTTGTGCTTGCCACGCAATATCTCAAAAAACATTATGTAATCGCTGACTAAACTAAAGAATGGGTAAGTAAAAGTTGCAGGCTTATTCTTTTCAATAAAAAAGTGGCTAACCCATGCAAAACCGTACCCAGAAAGAGGTATTAATAGTAAGTATAAAACATTAAAAGTCGCTAAAAAAATAAATAGGAAAAGAAATGTTAACGCTGTGCCTATAAAATGACACAATTTAGTGTTTTTTCCACTATGTTCACTTAAATAATAAGGATAGAATTCTTTAAGAGATTTATATTTTTTCATAACTTATTATACATAAATCAAGTTTTATTTATTTTTTATGAATAGAAGTAATTTTAAAACCTTAGACCTTATTAAAAATTTAAAGGCACTAAATCGTAGAATTATCATGGTTGAATTTAAGATTTTAAATGCAATTTTTAATGCGAGATTTTTATTATAGAAATCTCTTTCGACTAAAAATATTACCTCTCTCTGGAGCTCAATTTTTGAAAAATTTAATTTAAAGTTATGGAATCTAATATATTGCCAAAAAATTAAGGATTGAATTTTAAAGTTTTTAACCATTGAAGAAACAAAAATTTTTTCTGAAATTTTTTGAGCAAATTCTTGAGTTATTTTCACTCTAAAATTTGAAACTATAGTTTGTGAAAGTGCCTGGATTCTTAATGCTTTTGCAGAGAATGTATCGCTTTGCTCAATTTGATTAATAATGTTTCCATCTCTAACCTCTGGCACATTAATCTTGTATATCTTAGATAAATCCTTGGTACTCTTATAATTGAATGAGAAAAAGTCATCCCATCCTTGAGTAAGAATAAATTCTTTGTAATGTTTTTTTTCTTTACTAAAAAATAGTTTTAACTTTTCTATGTGAGGATCTTCCCCACCAGATAACATTTTTTTGAATCTTTCAATAAGTTTTTTATTTTCCAGTTTCTTTAAAACAAGATTAAGGTCTGCATCAATATAAATTGATTTTTCGTTTAAAAACATCTCTGAAATTATGGAAGTTTTATCGCGGCTATATATAAATATATCACTTGATGGATTATAGATTATTTCAAAAAGGGACTCTGATGTGGTGGAAGAAACAACATTTGAGTATCCTAAGGAACTTTCAAATAAACTAATATTATGATCATCTAAGAAAAGTTTAATTTTATTTTTACTCAAAAAACTTAGAAAAGAGTTTGTGTCTTCAAATGGATGAAGCCTAAGTATAATTGATTTAAATGCTTTTTTATCTTGGAAATATTTTATGATTGCCAATCTTTGTTCGAAAGTTTCTCCATCAATAGGGTCAAGGTTAATAGGTGCTGAGAACACCAATAAAAGGTTTTTTTGTTTTCTTCTTTCGATTTTATCATGTAAGAAATTTAAATAATTCTGTCCAAAGATGTTACCAAAATTTTTTAATCTCTCCTTAGGGAAATATTTACCCTCTTCAATCATTTCATTCTCAAAATCTGAGGAGGGAATTAGATAATCTGGATTCATGATGATGTTATATATCTTTCCCAAGTGAGTTGTTAGCATGTGGGTTTCTTGAAAAAGAATAAGTTTTACATTGTATTTATCAGATATGTTTTTTAATTCAATGTTATCTTTGTTAGCATGAAAGCCAAAGATAATCACAAAGTCAATTTTTGAAAATATCTTTTCAATTTGCTTAAAACTCTTGATGCTTCTAACTTTTCTTTTATTTTTAAAAAAATGTTCGCCGTTGAAAGACTTCGACCTGAATGAGATTATGTCAAGAATTCTATCTCCTAGAAGATTTTTTAGATAAAAAGATTTATTTATGTGGTGTTGGCTTTTAGCTATAGCTATTCCTTTCATAAATTCCTTTCTTATGAACTTTCCTGTGAAATTTCTTTAAACATTGTTTTCATTTGTACTCTTCCAAACGAGATGTAGTCGTTAAGAAGAGCTTGCTCCTTATTAGAAAAGTTTCTGTTTAAATATTTTTTAGCTGGATCAATAAAAGACATTAACCTTTTCTTTTCTTCAAAGATATCATCTAAAAGAAATGAAATTTTTGGGGTATTTGATTGAATACAAATTACAGGTATCTTGTTTGAAAGAGCAGTTGTAACAGCATGATATCTGCCAGTAACAACAAGATTGGCACTACTAAATAATTCTTTAAACTTTTGAAAATTTCGTGGGCAAGATGGTTTAGAGTTTATCTTAGAGCTTATTAGATTTAACTTTCCAGCTACTCTTTTGAATTTTTCAAGAATTCTTCTAAATATGTTGGGGTGCTTTACAAACTTGAGGTATTCAAACTTGTTATTCATCGCAAATTTTTTTAATTCCTGAGCAGAATTTTTTAAAACTGAATCAGTAACTAATACTTTATTTTTTTGATGTTTGTGTATAACAATATCTGATGAAAGCTCAAAGAAAAATGAGAGATCAGGTACAAAATTTGCATGAATATTATTTTCTTTAAGAAAAACTTGCGAGGCTTTATCTCTAACGTAAATTCTTCTGAATAATCTTAGATCTTCAATATGTTTTTTTTCAACCTGATAAATAGTTGAATTTATCAGATAGCAAGGCACTGAGTTCAGTGCCGCAAATGATGCAAGTTTTAACAACTTTCTTGCTGGTTTGTTGTTCTTTGTATCGTGGATGGTTCCCTCACCATTAATGATTATTGCAGAAAGATTTTGTAAGCTTTTTGGATTTATTTGATTTGTCCAATCTATGCCTACTGGCCAAGTGTATTCAATTTTTATATCAAGTTGCTCTAACTCACGAAAAATTACTTCCATTACCTGATAGCAACCATAATGGTTTTCCTTAGAGGTATCATTAAAAATAGCAACTTTCTTCAAAGTTTTTTCCTTAAAAATATCTTTTTACTACTCATTTCTTTCTAAAAAATTTTCTATATAGATATTTTGAATACATCTCTACAACACGAAATACTGCTTCAGGCCTAGGTAGGTAATTCATTGCAATCTTTGCTGTCTCTAAATATAGGCTTCCATCACTTAACATTTGAGATGACATACTTTTGTTATGGATCCTATATTTTGCAAGGACTTTATCAATATAGTGAAACTTATGCTTTTTTATTATTTTGAGAATTAGATGGTAGTCTTGGGAGTGAGGATATCTTTCATCAAAGCCGCCTAAACTATCAAAACAGTCTCTCTTAACTGTTAGCGTTAAAAGGCCGACATTAGCTATGCCAAGAAGAACATTTGAAAACGAGCACTTTCCAAATGATCCAGAGCCTAAACTTTTAGAATTTATATCAATTTTTTCAAAATCTGAAAATATTAATTTTAAATCTGTATCTTTTTCAGCAATTTTCATTGGATCACTAAATCTTTCACTAAGATAGATATCATCTTGATCATTGAAGCATAACCACTCTCCTCTAGACTTCTTTACAGCTTTATTTCTTGACTCAGCAAGAGAATCATTTTCATTGCCCTCAACATAAAAATAATTATCTTCTTTGTATCTATCAAAAATTTTTTTAGAGCCGTCTACAGACCCACTATCTAAGAAAATAACTTCAAAGTCTTTAAATTTTTGTTTTTTAAGAGCTGTAAAAACTTCCTCAAGAAAAATCTCACCGTTTTTACAATTTATAATTACAGAGATTCTAGGAGATGGCATTGTTGAATTAAAGGTAGATGTTAAACTCAGTTTTCATTGAATAATCGTATTTTTCCATAAATTTATTTTTTCCGGAAAGTTGTGTAAAACCTCCATATATAAAGTATCTATTCTCAACTGACGTCATTTTACTGACTGAATGAAAGGAAAAATTATCATTCTTAAAAACAATTAACTTCCCAGGTTCTGGAGAAATTTTTTCAATAACTTCACAATCATTTGGGTTTGGCCTACCACTTTTATAGTCTTTATTTTCTTTAAGTTTCCATGTAACAAATTCACCACCCTCCTCCGCCGAGCTACTTAGAGAATTAAGATATATAAGAAAAACGAATTTTCTGTTATTGCTGTCTCTGTGGACTTCTCTGGTATAACCCTTCGATGCAATTGAAAAATCAATCAATAGTTCTAAGCTTACCTTTCTGCTGAAGATCGAATTAAAAAAAGATATTAAATGTCTGGTTAAGAATAAATACGATTTGTATACCATTGCACCTAAAAGAGTTTTAAAACCTGAAATTTTTACTTTTTGATTGAGGTTTGCACTAAAATTTCTTTTTTTAGTATAGAGTTTGATGCATTTATATTGCTCATTGTTTTGATCAAATAAGCCAGAAACATAATCTAAGAACTCTTGGCTATTTAGCTTTTTATTGAGCTTTTTCCATGACTCATTCTTTTCACAAAGATCATGCCAATCTAGAGAGGAATTTGGAATAAAGTTTCTTCCACCATGGATAACATCACCGCCTGAAATATTATTATCAAAAAAGGTTTTTCCTTCTTGAACTAAGTTCTTACAAAAATCTTCTTTTAGAAAACTTTTCTGTGCTTTATATTTAATCACATAGAGATTCTATCAAAAAAACTACTTATAAAAGAAATCTAATCCTTCATTGATACTGTTATTAAAAAAAGCATTTTCAATCTTTTCAGTATCTATAGATGTAAAATGGGAATTTTCATTAATTATTTTAATAAGTTCTGATGTATCTTTAAATGTGGGAATAGAATAGTTTTCACTACTTGAGTACAGGGCTGTTTCCCATTCGTTGTATTGTTCAATAAATAATACGGTTCTAAAGCCTTTAGCAGCTGATTCAAGGGCTGCAATGCTTGCAGTGGAAACAACTATTGCCCCGTTTGGAAAATCCTCAATTTTTTGATCTACTAATTCAATATTGTTGTTTAAACCTTTTGAGTGTTTGAAGTAAGGGTGCAATTTTGCATAGAAATTGAATTGTGTGTGGATGTTAGCATCTATCAACTCGTCAACCATCTGTTCAAGAGATTCAAAGAGTTTATTTTCGCCAGGAAATAAGAATATTAAATTCTTTTTTTCAACATGGTCTTTAATTTTTTTATGAGCATCACCATTCCATCTAAATCTTAGGTTTGGCCCTAGAGATACATTAAGTTTGGGGTTAGTTTCATTAAATTTTTTTAATGCACTTTTTCCAGTTACAAATAATCTACTTGGACAAAGACAATTTTTTACTTCCTGCTCTGAACTTATGAGGTTAAATTCATTTTGCTTAATTGGTCTGGAAATATATCCAATAGTTTCTGTATCAGTATGATTTTGGGCTGAATAAATTATTGCTTTTTCAGAAGCTTGATTTTCCCAAGAAACAATTAATTTTCTTGGTATATCTACCTTAGAGAATAATTTGCTAAAACCAAACATATTTAAGTGAGCCTCTAGTGATTGTGTATTAAATAAAGCATTTGATAAGTGTTTAGATATCAAAAAATTAATGCTGCCAGTTTTTACGCAATCTTTTGAGAATCTCCTTTCATTTGAGTAGTGTGCTAGTCCTTTAAGTATGTCTTTAAAACTAAGATAATGTTCCTTGAAAATTAAAGGCGATTTAATTTTTTTTAGTTCACTTATAGTAGAAAATAAATTCCTTAGACTAGTATCGATAATTACTGGACAAAATGCTGATTCAGAATTTTCGGAATTTAATTCATTTCCAAAATAGTAGTTTTGGCGTGCCGCACCCTTGAAAACATACGAACTAAAAAGACCTTTGCATTCCCCAATATTTTTTGATTGGTTAAAGTTAGTTCTTATAAGAGTGATTTGAAATAGCTTAATAATTAAAAACTTTACCAACCGTAAAAGGTTCTTTACTTCGTTGGTATTGTTACTTATAACAGCAAATTTTGAGATTTTTTCTGAATCTATTTTCTTGGTTTGCTGTATAGTCTCATGAAGTTCAGGTCCAATTTCAATATAATCAATTTGATATCCGTTATCTAGGAACTCAGAAATATTTTTTAGTAAACAATAATCATAATAGATCTTAGATTGATGTATGCTTCTGCTTAATGTCGCTGATAAAAAAATAAATGGTTCATTTTTATTTGCATCCAAAAAACCGTCAATTTTATTTGTAAATTCTTTCTCTAATTGAAACAATTTTTCATTAAATTTTTTTACAAATTCATTCTTGCTTTGAACTTCTCCATTTTTGGAAATTGTTACATTAGGCTTCATAAAATGACAATAAACTAAAGTATGATTATGAGCAAATAAGTTATAATCCCATTATGATTTTAATTGATGTAGGGGCTGCAGGAGAGATTTTACCCAGATTCTCTAGCGTTAAAGAGAAAACTATAATTGCATTTGAGCCAGATCCTGAGGCTTATGATGAGCTAAAGACAAAATATTCTTCAAAAAACTATGTAATTATCAATGAGGCCTTATCATCACAAAAGCAGTCTATTGAGATTAATTTTACGAATAAGGGAGAATGCTCATCAATTTTTAGACCAAATTTAAAACTTCTAGAAAAATATCCTTATTCAGAAAGATTCAAAGTTAAAGAGACTGCAAAGATTCAAACAAATACTTTAGATAATATTCTTAAAAATGAAGGCATTGAAAATCCTAATTTTATTAAGCTAGATATTCAGGGTGCAGAGCTTGAAGCTTTAAAGGGAGGCTTAGAATCTCTCAAAACGATTTCTTGCATTGAACTTGAAATTGAATTTGCTGAATTGTATGAGGGACAGCCACTTTTTAGTGAAATAGAGCAATTTTTGAGAAGCCAAGGTTTTGAAGTTTGGGATATCAGAAGGGTTTTTCAAAAGAACCGAAACTCTTTATTTTTTGGGGCTAAAAAAGGGAGGCTCGTTTCAGGAGATGCGCTTTTTTTTAAAAATGCAAGACAACTTCACATAGATCTTCAGGAATTAGATGAAGATAGTTGGAATAAAGCTATTTTATCTTCTTTAGAAATAGCAAAGGTTTATGGTTATTCGGATTACATTGTTGAGCTTCTGAAAGACGCACCAAGCAACAGGAATATAAAACCTTTTAATAATTATCTAAATTTTTCTAGAAGAGATTGGTTATCAGTGAAGAGCATACTAAGCATGTATAGATACAAGATAAGTAAGTTTTTATCAAAAAAACTTTTTTCTTACGCCCAAAGAGTAGATCCTTATGATTCAGGATTTAAAGTTGGCGATTCTAGTTTAGGAAACAAAAAAATAAAATAAACTTATTTCAGAACCTCCCCAACATAAATGCTAGAGCCTCTTCCGGTCAAGTGGCCATAATCCCAAAAGAGTAAATTATTTGCACTATTTGGATCAATGCCTAAACATTTGGAATCCTTACAATATCTGTCTAGGACTGGGTAAAATTTGATATTCTCCATATTCAATTCTTGGACAATCTTTTTAATTAATTTGTCAGCAACAAGCAATTTATCTAGGTCTGTTTTAACATAGCCACCATTCTTAGCGATTTCATTGATACTCAAGTCGTTTAAAACAATATATTTAGGCAGAGAGTTAAACCATTGTGGTGTGCTGCCGATAATAATAATATTGGCTTCCTTCCAATTATTACCGATTTTTTTTAACGTGTTTTTGAGATAAATTTCATAATTTCCGTAACCGTGCCTAATCCAATTTGCATGAAGAATAATGTACTCATATTTATTTGACTTAATCTTAGAAAAGATTTCATTATTCAATTTTCCACAATTTCGATTATCTGCTAAGACAATATTAAAGATTGCCGGACAACCAGAAGATGTAAACTGAGAAACAGCGCTAATTTTATTTAATCCCTCAAAAAGGGCTGCAGCATGTGAATCCCCCCAAAGCAGAATTTCTCCTGATGAACAGTTTTTATTAAACCCATCAACAGACTGGCCATCTTCAAGAAAACAAATGCCTGTCCTTAATTGTTCATTAAATTTTTTAAGGCTCTTAATGTTAAGTAATTTTGATTGCTCGCTTGACAATCTATTATCAAACCCATTGTTGAAATGTCCTACAAGGCCTATAGAAGCAAGAAATATAGAACCAACTGTGGCAAAGATAAAGATGACTTTAGTTGGAATGATTTTAAAATCTCGGAATTTTTTTTCAAAGAACCTCCATGAAATATATGAAATGACTAATGAACAAATGAATATAAAAATGGACTGATAAAATGAAAGTTCTTGTAACTGGCTATACTTAGTAAAAGAGATAATTGGGAAATGCCATAAATACAGGCTATAAGAAATTAATCCAATACTGACTATTGGTTTAAGAGAAAGGATTTTATAAAGAGCAGTTTCTTTAGTACAGAATACTATTATTAAACCTGTGCCAAATACAGGCAAAAATGTCCAGATTGAAGGGTGATGGGTATTTTCATCAAAAATTAAAAATGATGAAAAAAGGATGCTAAAACCTATGATTGAGCCGATTTCTTTTAGAGTGTTTGAAAAATTCGGCTTAGCCTTGTACAGAAGAATAGCTATTAACACTCCAAATATGAGTTCCCAAGCTCTAGATATGATTAAATAAAACTGCCAACTTGCTTGTTCAAATATGACGAGATATTGAGATAAAAAACTGCTAAAAAATATAGTAGAAAGGCAGACTAAGAAAAAGATAAAGCCTAACCTTAAGCATAGTAAGACCAAAGCAGGATAGAGAAGGTAAAATTGCTCTTCAACAGATAAACTCCACGTGTGTAAAAGCGGCTGCAAGTCAGCTGGAGGGGAAAAATAAGGATTAGTGAGCCAAAAAAATATGTTGGAGGAAAAAATTGAGACAGAGAAAACACTTTGAGATAATGCTTTGAAGTCAGATGGGAGCATAAGGAACCACCCAATTAGCATTGTCACTACTGTAACTAAAAAAAGAGCAGGAAATATCCTTCTTATTCTCCTTTCATAAAACTTTAATATTGAAAATTTTTTGGAATCAATTTCTTTTATTATCAGTGTTGAAATGAGATAACCACTAATAACAAAAAAAATATCTACACCAATATAACCACCGTTAAACAACGGCCACCCTAAATGAAAAAAAACAACTGGCAAAATTGCCATTGCTCGAAGTCCATCAATCTCTGGTCTATAGTTCATTAGATTTGTATAAAGATTATATCTAGGTTAATTGTTTTTTCTGAAAATGGTATTATTTCTAATTAAGGAAAATTATGAAAATGAAAATAACAACTCTACTTCTACCATTGGTCATGCTTGCAGTTGCTGCAGAACCAAAAATTGTAAATCCTGGTGCTCCAGGAAAGCCGACAGAGAATATCGATCCGGAAACTGCAATTGCAATTGCAAATACATCTTACACAAATGCTGATGTATCCTTTCTTCAGGGAATGATAGTTCACCATAACCAAGCTTTAATAATGTCTGAGCTTGCGCCTACAAGAACAAATTCTCCTTCAATCATTGATTTAGCAGGAAGAATTGAAGCCTCTCAAGAGGACGAAATGAACTTTATGGACGGATGGCTAGAAGAAAGAGGTGAAAATGTTTCAATGGGAATGGATCATAGCATGGGAATGCATATAAAAATGGCAGGAATGGCTACACCTCAACAATTAAAACAGCTCGAAGAATCAGATGGAACAACCTTTGATAGGCTTTTCTTGAATCTGATGATTAACCATCATGATGGCGCAATAAAAATGGTGGCCGAATTAAGAAAACAGTCGGGTTCTGCCTATGATCCTGTTTTGAACGAATTTGTTTCAGACTTAGTGAATGATCAAGGCGTTGAGATTGAAAGAATGAATGGTCTTCTTGTGGGATTATCAGATGATCCACGCTCAGGCCTAAAAGGGGGTCTTAAATATGCAGAGGAGGCTATTTTGAACCTTGAATTAGTTAAATCTTTAGATAAACCAGTTGGTTTTTATGATCCTAATAATCCGGCTTTAAGAGGATCAGATAGTGCAAAGAGTTCTGAAGAAAAAGAAAATATGTCTCTGGAGGAACGATCTGTAAAGCTACGTTCACCAATGTTTAGTTTTTCAAATACTGATATGGCATTTAGTGGTAACTTACTAGTTGCAGGAAGCTATCATGGTTTTAACATGTATGAGCTTGATGACAATGGAGTGCCTAATTTAGTAACATCTGTAGTTTGTCCAGGAGGCCAAGGTGACGTCTCAATTGTTGGTGACCTACTTATAATGTCAGTTGAAGAAACAAGAGGAAGGGTTGATTGTGGGCTTGAAGGTGTTGGTACTGATGCAAGCATGGATCGTTTTAGGGGGATAAGAATATTTGATATTTCTGATATTACAAACCCAATGCAAGTTGGTGCCGTTCAAACTTGCAGGGGTTCCCATACGCACTCAGTAGTTGCAGGCCCTACGGCTGATAACAAAATAGTTGTATACAATTCAGGTACTGGAAGAATTAGAGATGATGAAGAAATGGAGTCTTGTATTGATGATATTGGCGATACTAGAACGGCATTATTTAGAATTGATGTAATTGAAATTCCCATAAACAATCCAAGTGCTTCGAAAATTGTCTCAAGTCCAGCTGTATTTGCTGACGAAGAGACTGGGCAGCTTGCAGGACTTTGGCGTGGAGGAGATCATGGAGATCCCTACAAAACACAAACCACGAGAATGACAAATCAATGTCATGACATAACAGTATTTCCAACAAAAAATCTTGCTGCTGGAGCCTGCTCTGGTAATGGAATACTATTTGACATTTCAGACCCATATAGTCCAACACGTATTGATGTGGTTACAGACACAGGCTTTGCATACTGGCACTCTGCAACATTTAATAACGACGGAACAAAAGTAATCTTTACTGATGAATGGGGCGGCGGAGGCAGGCCAAGATGCAGAGCTTGGGATCCACTTAATTGGGGAGCTGATGCAATTTACGACATAGTTGATAATGAGCTGGTCTACAAGAGTCACTATAAAATGCCAGCCCCTCAACTTGAATCAGAGAATTGTGTTGCACATAATGGCTCAATTATTCCAGTTCCAGGGAAAGATATCTTTGCACAGGCTTGGTATCAAGGTGGAATATCAGTAATAGACTTCTCAGACTCCTCTAATCCAAAAGAAATTGCTTATTTTGACAGAGGTCCAGTTCTTGAGGACGAGCTTGTTACTGGAGGATACTGGTCAGTATATTTCTATGAAGGTACTTTATATGGAACAGAAATTGCAAGGGGATTGGATGTCTTTAAACTCCTTCCTAGCGAATTCCTTTCTGAAGAAGAAATTAATTTAGCAGAATCTGCAAGACCATCAGTAGGACCAAAAAGATTATTTAATCCTCAGCAGCAGATACCAATGGAGTGGCCTAAATCTGCATCTGATTAGCTTTGTTTTTAAATCAAATTCCAAGTGAAACTTTCTACAACTTAGGAAGAGTTTTACTTGGGATTTATTTTATTCTTCCAGGAATTTCTAAATTCCTGCTTTTTGAGAGTAATTTTGACCTTGTATTAGAGCGCCAAGTACCCTTCCCCACATTTTCTCTTTTTTTGATAGGGGTTTTACAAATAATTTTTGGATTACTGTTAATTTTAGGTAGAAAGGTATCTCTAAGTTCACTAGTTTTAGTTATTGTCACTCTGTTGATAAATTTCTACATTCATGATTTTTGGAATATGTCAGGAGAAGAAAGCCAGCAGCATGAAACACAAAATTTTATAAAGAATCTTGGTATAATTGCTGGCCTTTTGCTATTAACGAAAGATGAAAATTAATAGGATGTTCTAAAAAGTCTATTTTAGAATTTCTTCAATAATTCCTTTCAGCTTCATAGAACCATAAGTAGATAAGTGATCATCGTCATAATAAAAACTTTTATTTACTTCTCCAACCAAACATTTATCTTCATCACAGAATTCATCAATAATGTGAAAAAAATTGATTTCATCTTCAAATGATTTAAATGTTGTAACGGGTATTCGCTCCAAACTCTCAAACTTTTCTCGAGTAACTGAAAAATCATAAATGCTACCAATGCCCCTTGTTGTTCTGAAATAAAACGTTTCTGGAGAAGAAGTTTGTTGAGGGGGCTGCGATATTAAATATATTGGAATATTATTTTCTTTGTACTCTTTTACTGTTTCAAGAAAAGATTTGTTGAATGCTTTTATACTATTTTCTTTTGTAAATGGGCCATCCTTAGACCTTGCAATTAGCTGAGCACCAGTGCCGTCATAACTTCCATCAATATAATAAGACCATCTCGCAGAAAAAATAATTCCATTGACTTGTTGTTTGCGTGCATAGTTTAAAACTCTATCATTTAGTGCTTTGCAATTATTGGTTATCTGGTCTGGTCTGTTGGGAAATGCTCCGATGAAAGGAGGGCATCCAGAAGATCCAGTAAAAAATACACTTAATCCTCTTTCTGTAGCAATTTTGTCAACAATACTTTTTAAAGATAGAGCATGTGAATCACCAAATAGTATGAAATCAACCTTTTCTTTTTTAGTTCCTAGAAGACATCCCCATTCATCAGAGAAATGATTATAGGGTCTATCAAAACAAACTCCTACCTTAGGCTTACTAAAAGAATCTTTTAGTTCCTCAGAAAAATTTACCCTTCCTTCAAAACCCTTACTCAAAAGCATGCTCATACCAATAGCACTAAAAAATAATATTCCTAACACAGAAAAATTAAGAATAAATTTCCTTGAAGTTCTGGCTTTATCTCTAAAAGGTTTCTCTACCCATTTCCAACTTATATAAGCAAGAACTAATGAGCTCAGACAGAGAATAATCAACATAAGATCTGATACCCCCTCCAAAAATCTATGTTTTGCAAAAGCTAACAATGGCTGATGCCAAAGGTATGCGCTATAAGAAATAAGCCCAATTGAGACAATTGGAGAAAGGCTTAAAATTTTATAAACAATAGTTTTATTAACTGCCGAAAGAATTAGTAGCCCTGTACCAACAGTTGGTATTAATGTAAAAAAGCTTGGAAATGGGGTAGATTGATCGAAAAAAATTATTGAATAAACTATCATCCCTAATCCAGAAATACTTAAAATTTGGTTCAAAGCTGAGGATTTAAAGTGACCTCTGTATTTTAAATAAAAAGCAATAAATACACCTATTAATAGCTCCCATCCTCTTGTTGGTAGAAGGTAAAAGGTTGCTGATGGCTTGTTGTATGCTCCCCACTCAGCTATTAATAGGCTTGCAAAAAAAGCTAGCCCTAAAATAAGCAGTATCGATTTAATTCCAAAGCGCCAAAATGCTAATAAAAATATTGGAAAAATGATGTAATACTGTTCCTCAACTGCCAAACTCCAAGTATGCAAGAGTGGTTTAAGCTCTGCTGTAGTTTCAAAGTACCCACTTTCAAACCAAAATAAAAAGTTTGATGAAAAAGTAGAAACAGCAATTAGGCTCTCTCCAAAATCTTTAAGATCACTTGGTGTAAGTAAAAACCAAGCAAATGGAATGCAAGTAAGCATAACGAAAAATAATGCTGGCAAAATTCTTCTAGCTCGTCTCTCATAAAAATTTAAAACACTAAATCTGTCTTGCGATAATTCAGATAAAATAATGTTCGTAATTAGGTATCCACTGATTACGAAAAAAACATCTACTCCAACAAATCCACCACTAAAATATTGAAAGCCTGCATGAAAAAAGATGACTGGCAACACGGCTAATGCTCGTAAACCGTCAATTTCTGCTCTGTAGTTCAGTTTTAACTCCTGCCTTTAAATTCAGATTTTGATATTCTTTATAAATTTTATCATTAATAAACTATATTTTATTTTCTATGAAAAGAGTTGGAACATTGTGATTATGCGACTTAAGAGTAGCTACTAGGGTGCCATCTTTGATTCCTTCCTTAATTTCTGTAATTTCGACATTGTTTTTTAAAAGTCTATTTCTTACTTCTACAATATCTTTAACCTGCCATGCTAATCCCCAAAGAGTATCATTGCATTCTGGTTCAGAACCATGTTCCTCTATGACTTCAATAGTGGTTTTATTGGTCCTAAAAAACAACATCCTCTTTTTCCAGGCCTTAATAAATTTATCCAGTGCTAACCGAATACCAAATACATCCCTATAAATTTTTATGAATCCATCAGGATCATTTGTTTGAATTACAGCATGATCTAATCTGTGTATCGCTGATCTAGAATATGAATCAACTGAGGGCAAAACTCCAGTTTTATGCTGAATAACAAAAGAAAATAAACCACGAGACATCTCAGGGGGCAAAAATTGATTTATCCATGTTCTTGTTTCTCCAGTTTGGTCATTTATGCTCTCACCACTTGTTAAGTCTGGTAATGAAAAACCAGAATCATTAATTTTTGTTCTTAAAAAATTTATATCATCAGTGCCCATTACAAAGCCCAATAGCCCTTCACCTTTCTCTTTAATATGCTTTTCTACAAGCTCTGCTCCCAAACCAGTTCCAGTTGAGGCTAAAAGCTCGAAATAAGTATTTTCAAAATTAAATAATACGTTCGACGTTCCAAAATCTTTATGTTTCCCTCGCCAAACTGGTGACAAACCAAAGATTTTCTCATAATTATTTTTTGCGACCTCAAGATCTTCTACTGCGACGATAATATGATCTAGTGAATTAACCATTATTCACTTCACTCCCACTCAATAGTTACGTTACTAAAATAGCCTGTAAAATCAATACTTTAAAGGCTTCATAATTATACTTTGTAACTCGATTAAATGAATTCATCATACTTATCGAGCAATTTTTTTAAAATTTGTTTCTTTTCTTTATCTAGCTTATTAATAATTTTGAAGTTTTGTTCAATAGTGCTTAACAATTGCTTATCTGGTTCTGGAATTTTTATTTCCAACACATCATTAGGATACAAGTGTGAAGTGATGCCCCTTACTTGCCTTTGAATAGATAAATATCCATATCTTGAGCCTAAAAAGAAATATAAATATAAAATTAAGCCATTAGATAATTTGCCTCCTCGTATTGTTATGAGCTCTCCTGATGTTATCACTGACTCTAACAAAGATTCATCTTCAGTAATTATATTTATCTTCTTACCAATATGATCCTGACTATGAGCATCTGATAAAATTAGAATATCAAGATGTTGAGTTAATTTTGAAATAGACTTTTTATAAAAATCTTCTGTTATAGGCTCTCTCTTAAAAAAATTTAATCCTGCATCTGATAGTGCATTAGCCTTTATAATTGAGTATCCATAGTTACTTTCAGTTTGTTCTTTTTTTGAGGGTGTATTACCCTTGAATATAGTTTGGAAATAATCTTTCAAATAAAAGAAGTTACCTGATTTCAAGAAAAGTTCCTCCATAGATAGATAAAATTTATGATAAAACTCAGAGTCTATTCTGTTTTCTTTATCCTGAAATAAAGTTGATATATCAATTTTTGATATAGATAAATTCTTAATAGAATCTATATCCAAACCCTTAAAATAGTTAGTTAAGAATAGGTTTACCGCCTCTTTTGTTTCATCCTCAATTTTTAATTTCTTTTCCTCAAGAGAATAAATATTAGGTATCTTGGTTTTAATTTCTTGCGAGAAACTATAATCAAGATTTGGTAAAACGAGATCTTTGAAATCAATTTCATCTACAGCAGGATACATAGTAGCTCTTGTTCTCCTCGAAATTTGTCGTTTGAACAAATCTGATTTTAGATACAGAAATAGTTCTTCTTTTGAGATATCTCCAGTGGGCTCAAACAAAATAAATCCTGAAGAACAGACACATTCTTTCTGGATAATAGCAACTCCACTCCTATAAGGACGCACCGAAGATACGACTACAGCACCAAGTTTTGCTAATTTTGTTGCCCTAGATGGTGCTAAGTCTGTTTTATGAATGTCCGTAACATAATTCCCAGAATATACATCTATGCCAGATATTTCTAAATAATTGAAAGTATCCTTATCGTATTTATTTTTATCAAACTTATCTCCTAAAACTTTAAAATAATCCTCAAAAAGCTTTCCTTCTTTAATTGATTTTTCTTCGTTAATTAACTCAGCATAGAAATACTCTGAGTCCATTCTCTTTTTATCAATCAAATCAGATAATTTAACAATATTGAAATTCATGACTAAAAGAAATCCAAATTCTGTTTTTTACAAAATTTTATAAATTCTTGAGAAATTTCATATAAGTCAGTTTTGATATCTTCTATATTTGCGTTCTCAGGATCTTTCCCAACTCTAAATCCTTTAATCAATTCCTGCCCTTCATAAACATTATTTCCTCTTTTATCCTTTCCAGAAAACTTAGATGTAGCAATAAAAACTTCATAATTTTCTTCTTTAATATCTGTTTTTTTATACTTTTGAAGGAATAAAAGTGATGTCTTGGGAGTAGTAAATGGCTTAAAAGTATTTTGTTCTAAGCCAACAATTCCAAGAATCCTAAATTTATCTTTAAGAAAATCTCTAATATAGTCATCATTTAAGTTATTTAAAATTCCTTGTGGTAAAACTATGCATAGCCTTCCACCAGGTTTTAATACCTTATAACATTGTTCTAGCATTAAAATTGGTTTTGTTACTTTATTCTGTATTTTGTTTGATGAAGGATCCCCCTTATATGACAAATCAAATTGGGATAGAACTTCCGTTTTTTTTAAATCGCCAGAAAAAGGCGGATTTGTAAAAATAATATCGATATCTTTAATTGATTGTTTTATCTGACTATCCCAAGCATCAGAATCTATTGAATCCTTCCAATAAATATTTGATCTGCCATCTCCCCAAATTAACATATAAGCCTTACAGACTTTTACTAATCTTGGATCATAATCCAGTCCAAAAATTTTTCTTTGAGCATATTCGTTTTGTTGGCTGATAGCCTCAACCGGGTTATCCCATTTTTGCTCTATTGTTTTGTAAACATGATCTAAAGCATAAACAAGAAAACCTCCTGAGCCGCAAGCGGGATCGAATACTGTTTCATCTTCTTTAGGATTTAACATTTCTACACATGCCTTTACGACTTGTCTAGGAGTGAAATATTGTCCCAATTCTCCTTTAAAATCAGGATTTACCATCGCTTCAAAAGCAGTTCCAATAACATCTATATTCGATCCAATCAAATGGTAATTTTCTAAAGCACTCGCAGTGTATGTAGTATTATAATTGTTAAGTTTAATCTCCTCATTATCATCAAAAATACCTTTCCATTTTGTTTTAGCTTTTGAAAATAGTTTTTTTATAGTCTCTGCTGAATTTTTATGACTGTCTGTGACTTTAATTCTAAATTCGCACTTAGAGGTATCTTTAGAAAGATTTGTTTTTTCATCGTAAAGCTTTGTAAAAATTATCTTAAAAATTTCATTAAAAAAATCAACTCCTTGCTGAAGAGCAATCTCATTTTCACAATCCTTTATGACTGAAACTAAATCTTCAATTTTTCTCAGATCTGATTTTGTTAATGGGTTATCGATATCCTCAAGAGTCTCGCCATCTTTCGGAATATTACTTATAACTCTAAATCTATTAACATTCTCTTTTAGCTGGAAAACAGGATCACCATTTGTCCAAACCCCAAAAATTACACCAGTAGCATTCATATATGAATGAAGCTGATCTAATCCATCAATTCTATTTTTCTTTTTATTCTCAATTATAATTTTTGGAGTTAACTTTTTTGTATCTTCATAAACAACAATATCTGCTCTTTTCTTGTGAATAGTAGAGCCCATCTTTATTCCGACTTCTACAGCAATTTGCTCTTTTGAGTAGTTATGGTGCTCTATAAGTTCTGCAATAAAATCCTGTCTCACAATTTCTTCAGGAGTTTTTACAACTTCTTTTCCTCTTATCAGGCATGTTATTTTTTCTTTCATCTCAATTGCTCTTTTTAAATTATAGATCTATTCACTTTATTCCCACTCGATTGTGGCTGGTGGTTTTGAAGTGATATCGTAGACCACCCTACTTATTCCATCAATCTCATTAACTATACGGGTAGAGACATGCTCTACGAACTCATGAGGAAGATTTGTTGCTTTAGCGGTCATAAAATCAGTGGTATTTACTGATCTCAATCCAATTACATCTGCATATATCCTGTTATCTCCAACTACTCCTACTGATTTTATTGGCATATAAAAAGCATATGCCTGGCTCGCAGAATAATATAAATCATAATTTTTTAGCTCTGTTAAAAAAATGTGGTCTGCTTCTCTTAATCTTTGTAGCCTTTTTTCATTTACTTCACCAATCACCCTTATGCCAAGACCGGGACCTGGGAATGGATGTCTTTCAACAATCTCATTTGGCAAGCCAATGGCTTTTCCAATCTTTCTAACTTCGTCCTTAAATAACATCCTAAAAGGCTCTAATAATTTAAGGTTCATTCTTTCTGGCAAGCCTCCAACATTATGATGAGACTTAATAACTTTTGCTTTTGATTTTGAGTTACCTGCAGATTCAATTACATCTGGATAAATAGTACCTTGTGCAAGCCACTTAATACCATCAAGTTGTTTACTCTCCTCCTCAAATACTTCTATAAATGTGTTACCAATAATTTTTCTTTTTTTCTCAGGATCAGTAATGCCAATTAATTTATTTAAAAATAAATCCTCAGCATTGACTAAATTCACTTCTAAACCGATTTTCTCTTTCAAATTATTTATCACATTTTTTCCTTCGTTCATCCTTAGTAAACCATGATCTACCATGACACATGTTAGTCGTTTGCCTAATATTTTATAAAGTACTGCTGCTAGAACTGTAGAATCTACACCGCCACTTAATGCTAGTAGTACATTCTCATTTTTTGCTGTTCTTGCAACTTCTTCATCTATTTGATTAAGAATATCTGATGCATTCCAGTTTTGCTTAATGTCGCACCTCTCTACGAAGTTTTCAATAATTTGAGTACCAAATTTTGTATGAGTAACCTCAGGATGGAATTGCAATCCAAAGTGATTTTTTGAATGATTTTGAAATGCTGCAATTGGTGAGTTATTAGAAGAGGCAATAATTTCATATCCTTCAGGAAGCGATTTCACTTTGTCACCATGTGACATCCATACATTAACTTTTTCTTCAATACCATTAAATAACGAAGAATTATTTTTCAGCTCAATTTCAGTGTGACCAAATTCTTTTTTGCCTTCGTTGGCTATCTCTCCACCTTCTTGATATGCAAGCACTTGCATTCCATAACAAACACCTAAGATAGGTTTTTTAGAATCAAATATGCTTTTATCTATTTTAGGATTACCATCTATATTTGAGGACTCTGGACCACCTGAAAGAACAAATCCTTCAACATCTTCAAGACTTGAGACTTCATCCCAAGGGCGTACTTCGGAGTATATATTAAGCTCTCTAAGTCTTCTTGCAATAAGTTGTGTGTATTGAGAGCCGAAATCTATAACTAAGATTTTTTTCATCAATCTGCTCTATAATTTGGTGCCTCTTTAGTGATGCTTACATCATGTACATGGCTTTCTTTTACTCCAGAGGAGGTGATTTTTTGAAATTGAACTCTTTCTTTTAAATTTAGAATAGTTTCAGATCCTGTATATCCCATTCCCTGTCTAAGGCCACCTTCCATTTGAAAGACAACATCTTTTAACCAGCCTCTGAAAGGAACCCTTCCCTCAATGCCCTCTGGAACCATTTTATCAGCATCAACATCGTCTCCATGCATATACCTGCTTGCATCAGTCATTTTTGCCATTGCACTTATCGAGCCCATTCCTCTATATGTCTTAAAGCTTCTACCTTGGTAAAGCTCAACTTCTCCTGGAGCTTCTTCTGTTCCGGCAAAAGCACTTCCAAGCATTACAGAGTCTGCTCCTGCACCAATTGCTTTTACCACATCTCCAGAAAATCTTATACCACCATCCGAAATTATAGGGATGCTCTTACATGCTTTTCGAACTTCTAAAATAGCGGATAGTTGTGGAACTCCTATGCCCGCAATTATTCTAGTTGTGCAAATAGAGCCAGGGCCAACTCCAACTTTTATTGCATCAGCGCCAGCATCAATAAGTAATTGAGCTCCCTCTTTTGTAGCAACATTTCCTGCAACCACATCAATGCTTGGATATTGTTTTTTTAGGGATTTTAAAACATCCACAACTCCTTTTGAGTCCCCGTGTGCACTATCTATAACAAAGACATCTACTCCAGCTGATGAGAGCTTTTTAGCTCTTTCATCTAAATTTTTACTTACACCAACTGCAGCACCAACAATTAGTCTGCCCTCTGGATCCCTTGATGCCAGTGGATAATCTATTGATTTCTCAATATCTTTCATTGTTATTAATCCAACTAAATTTTTTTGTTTATCAAGAACTAAGATCTTTTCAATTCGATGTTTATACATTAGTGATTTAACAGTCTCTTGATCTTCGCCCTCTGTGACTGTTATTAATTTTTCTTTGGAAGTCATAATGCTTTTAACACTTTGTTCAGTATTTCTTGCATTTCTAAAATCTCTTCTTGTTACAATCCCTTTTAAATCACCGTTATCTACAACTGGCATACCTGAAATATTTAATTCAGAAGTAAGTTGTATTAATTCAGCGATAGTATTTGAGGATTCAATAGTTATTGGGTCTCTAACAATTCCGCTTTCAAACTTTTTAACTTTTTTAACTTGTTCAGCTTGCTCAGATGGGGAGCAGTTCTTGTGTATAATGCCAATGCCACCGAGAGATGCTAAGGCAATTGCCATTTTTGACTCAGTTACTGTGTCCATTGCAGCTGAACAAAATGGAAGGTTTAAAAAAATGTTTTTTGTAAATTTTGTTTTTAGAGATACGTCTTTGGGCAAGACATCTGAGTGTTTTGGTATAACCAAAACGTCATCAAATGTTAGTGCTTCTTGTTGAACCTTTTCCATAATATAGTATATATCAACAGGACATTTGTTTCCACTATGAACAGCTTATATCTAGTCATACCAGTGCTCTCAGGCATAATAGGAGCATCTATAGCAAGTTGGTTGGTGCAAGAATATGATAATTATCGAAGAGAATACAAAAATTTTACAGATAGAGTTTTTGTTAGATCTACATGCGACTTTTGTCAAAAAAACTTAAATCTCTCTGAATTATTTCCAGTTTTTTCTTATTTATTTCAGCGTGGGAAAAGCAGGTGTTGCAAAAAACCCATTACAAAAAAATATATCTTTTTTGAGATCCTAGGAGCATTAATTTTTGTTTTTGGAATAATTTCTAATTCTTTACAAATTTCATTTTTAGCAATTTCTATAATCTTTCTCATCTTTTGTGATGAGAAATATCAGGAAATACCTATTTGGAATAATTTATTCATACTTACTTGGGTGGTTTTAGAGCTTTACTTTAACCATTCAAATAGCCAAATTTTACAGAACCTATTTGCTGCAAGTTGTGCTTGCATTATTTTACTGCTCATTTATTATTCGTACCTAAAAATTAAGGGTACTGAAGGAATTGGTCTTGCGGATATCTTACTCTTATTTACAGCTTTCCTTTATTTTGGATTACCTGCATCATTCTACTTACTAACACTTGCATCACTTAGTTTAATTTTAAAAATTATACTTACTCAGCAATATAAGAGTAAGCATGCTTTTGGTTCCTGGATAGCAGGATTTTTCTTAATGTTTACTGTATACCAAGAATTTTATGGGACTGTAGGCTAATTTTCCACTTTGGATTCTGCATACAAAATTTAATGGTTTCGTTTATATTTTCTTGTAATTTTTCTGAATCCATAGGTTGAACATAAAAATGACTAAAATTCATTGCCTCAAACATTTTAGGATTAAAATTTTGTTGGGGGTATATGAATTTTATTTCATCTCCACTGGAAACATTAATTTTTGTTTTAGGTTTAGGGCTCATACAAATCCAATCAATTCCTGAAGGTGGAATGATCGTTCCATTTGTTTCAATTGCAATATATAAATTATTTTCCTTAAAAAAATTAATTAATTGTTGATCAACCTGTAATAAAGGCTCTCCTCCTGTCAAAACGACATTTATATTTTCATCTTTATTTAACCAAATAGACCTAACTTTAGATAAAAGCTCTTCCTTGGTATAAATACCTCCATTAATGCCATCAGTTCCATAAAAGTCAGTATCACAGAAATTACAAATTGCATTGCCACGGTTTTTTTCCTTGCCGCTCCAAAGATTACATCCTGTAAACCTTATAAAAACTGAATTCATTCCTGTATTTTTACCCTCTCCTTGTTGGGTATAAAAGATCTCTTTTATTCTATAGTTCATTCAATGGGTCCTTAGCATTGTTCTCTTTAAAAGAGTTAGCTCTTTCAATGCAAGCACTACATTTTCCACAGGGTAGATCTTTACCTTCATAGCAAGTCCACGTTTGTGAGTAATCTAGTTTCATTTCTAACCCCATCTTTAAGATATCTGTTTTAGTAAGGTTTTGAAAAGGAGCTTCAAGAACGATTTTATGGTAATCACAAATTTCTAAAACATTAGAGAGTTTTGATATAAATTCTGGTCTACAGTCTGGGTAAATTTCGTGATCTCCAGAATGTGCAGCATACCAAATATAATTTATTTTTTTAGAGATTGCTAATGATGCTGCCACAGATATCATTATCATATTTCTATTGGGCACAACTGTGAGTTTCATTTTCTCTTTGTCATAATTTCCTTCAGGAACTTTTGTAGCTCCTACTAGAGCTGATTCAGAAAGAAATTCTTCAAAAGGTAGACGAATAACTTTATGTTCAATATTTAATCTTTGAGCACATTCTGATGCAAAATTTAACTCTTTTCGATGCTTCTGCCCGTAGTCAAAGCTTACAGCCATGACTTGCCTAAATTTTTGTTTAGCTAAATTTAGAAGAGTAAAAGAATCAAGCCCTCCTGAATAGACTATTAGGGCTTTCTCCATCTAAAGTTGGTCAGTTTTTGCTGCACAAACGAAATCATTTCTATGTAGTCCTTCGATTGCATGCGTCCACCACCAAACTCTAACCTTTCCCCATTCTAGAGCAATAAGCGGGTGGTGGTTTTCGTTTTCCGCGAGATTAGCAACCTTTGTAGCAAACTCCAATGCTGATGAATAGTTTTTAAATTTATACTCCTTAAATAATTTATCGATTTCTGAAGAGTTTGAAACATCATGGTCTCCAATATTTCTAACTTCTTTTGTTTCAGTGATGACAATCCAATCATCAAGCTCTTTCAAAAACTGTTCCTGTTCGTCAGGCTTAACTCTTGGAGCACCAACTTGGCATGCTTCGCATTTTTCTTCTGTTAATTTCATATTTAAAAATAGGGTTTGATTAGATTCTTTGGATCCAACAAACTTTCTAACTCCTTTCTCTCTATAGTAGTCATCTCTTCAGCAACATCAATAATAGCTCGCTTTTCTTTATATGCTTTTTTTGCAATTTCTGCAGCCTTCTTATATCCAATTATAGGATTCAGAGCTGTGACTAAGATAGGATTCCTATGAAGATTTTGAGAACTATTCTTTTCATTTATTTTAAATGTTTTAATGCATTTCTTGGCAAGGAGTGGCATACAATTCCCCATCAAATTAATGCTTTTTAATAGGTTATATGCAATTACTGGCAACATAACATTTAATTGAAAATTTCCGCTTTGAACACCAATTGAAATCGTTAAATCATTCCCGATTACATCTGCACAAGCCATTGAAACAGCCTCAGGAATAACTGGGTTTACTTTTCCTGGCATGATACTACTACCAGGTTGTAGTGCTTCCAGTTCAATATCTGCTAGGCCTGTCAACGGCCCGCTATTCATCCATCTAATATCATTTGAAATCTTCATCAATATGAGAGAAAGGTTCTTTACTGCACTTGAAAGTTCACTTGAGTTATCTTGAGAGCTGAGGCTCTGGAAAAAATTAGGAGCTGGTTTCACTTTAAAGCCTGTTATTTTCTCCATTGCATTACAAAAATATTTTGGAAATTCTTTATGTGAGTTTACTCCTGTACCTATGGCTGTTCCACCTTGAGGCAAAAGAAGCATTCTCTTGTTAGCTTGGGACAATATTTCTTTTGAGCTTTTTAGCTGTGCTGACCATCCAGATAATTCTTGAGAAAAATCTATTGGCATTGCATCCATTAAGTGTGTTCGTCCTGTTTTGAGTTTTCCTTTAAGGCTTTTCGACTTAAGATCAATTTCTTTGATCAATAAATCTAAACTTGGCAAAAGAAATTCTTCCATATCATATAAAGCGCTTATACAAATTGCAGTTGGTATCGTATCGTTACTACTTTGACTCCTATTGACTTCATCGTTAGGGCATATAGCTGATTTAATTTTTTGAGATGCTAGATTTGCAATTACTTCATTTGCATTCATATTTGTACTTGTACCTGAACCAGTTTGAAATATATCTAGAGGGAAATGGTCATCAACATCCCCTTTCATAACTAATCTTGAAGCATTCTTTATGGCATTAGACTTTTTTGCAGATATTAAGCCAAGGTCTTGGTTCGCAACTGCTGCAGAATATTTAATAGCTCCCATTGCCTTTATAAATGATCTGCCAAATGGAAACTTAAATTTAATGCCACTAATAGGGAAGTTTTGTAATGCCCTTTGTGTTTGGGCACCCCATAGTGCGTCAATAGGAACTTTTACGTCACCCAAACTATCTTTCTCTACTCTAAAATTTTGTGCTTTTTTCATGATTTCTCAAGAATTATAAATTATTATAAATCTATTATGGCTGCAGCAGATAATTTTAATACATCAATAGCTAATAAGATTGATTTAAATAAAGGAAAATTACCTTATAAAGGAAGAGGATTGTCTGGATCGATAGATATTAATTCAAAATCTATCGAAGAGCAAAGACGGTATGGCGTTGAACACCTTGCCGCGGCTTACAGAATTTTTTCTAAAAAAGGGTTCGATTTAGGTCTTGTTGGTCATATCTCTTTTCGTGATCCTGAATTTAAGGATTGTTTTTGGATAAATCCTTTAGGCTATCATTTTTCCCAAATGAAAGTTTCAGATTTATGCTTAATGCATCAAGAGGGTGAACTTGTGTTTGGGAGGGAACGAACTGGTGACGCAGCTCAATCAATCCATTCGAATATTTATAAAAATAGAGATGATATAAATGCTATTGCTCATGCTCATCCTATGCATGGAAAAACATTTTCTACCTTAGACAAGATGCTTAAACCTTTGACACAAGATTCCTGTGCTTTTTTTGAAAGAACAGCAACATTTACAGATTATGATGGGGTAGCTAATGGGCCTGATGAAGGTATTAATATTTCAAAATCACTAGCTGATAAAGACTTTTTAATTTTACGAAATCACGGAATTCTTACTACTGGGTCAATGGTAGATACTGCTCTTTGGTATTTTCTCAATATGGAAGAGGCTTGTCAGTCTCAATTAATTGCAGAATCAATAGGAGACCCTATACAAATTGACGATGATGTTGCAAGGCACACAAGAGATTATGTAGCAAATGACCTCTCTGCCTTCGCTAGCATGCAGCCATTGCTTGATGTTCTTTGGGAAACTGAACCAGATTTTTTAGATTAAGAAATTACAGCTTGGACCTCAAGGTATTCTTCAATTCCAAAAGTACCATGCTCTCTACCATTTCCTGACATTTTAAAACCACCAAAGGGTGCAGGATAATCTCCTCTTGAAATTCTATTAACAATAACTTGCCCAGCCCTTATTCTTTTAGCAATTTCCTGCCCTTTTTGGGGATCTGCACAAGAGACCATGCTTGAAAGACCATAACTAGTGTCATTAGCTATTGAAATGGCATCCTCTATGTCTTTATATGGTATTAGACAAATGACTGGTCCGAAGATTTCATCCTGGGCAATTCTCATTGAATTATCTACATTGGTAAAAACAGTTGGTTTAACAAAAAAGCCTTTTTTAATTCCATCAGGTCTTCCTACACCACCACATGCTAGTGTAGCGCCCTCCTCAATACCAACCTGAATTAATTCTTGAACTTTTTCAAATTGTTTTTTGTTCGATATTGGCCCAAGAAAAGTTTCTTCTTGTAGTGGATCGCCAGTGACCATTTCTTTAGACGTTTGTACCGCAATGCTTGTAGCATCTTTCATAAGGCTTTCTGGCACAAGCATCCTTGTTGGGGAAGAGCAAGATTGTCCAGTATTAAAAAAACATTGCTTCATTCCCATCTTTATAGCTGATGGTAGATCTACGTCCTCTAAAATGATATTTGGTGATTTCCCTCCCAGTTCTAGAGAAACTCTTTTTATATTTTCAGATGCTTTTTTCTGTATATCTATTCCTGCACGAGTAGATCCAGTGAATGAAATCATTTCAAGGCCATTGTGTGAACTCATTTCTCTGCCAACTGTGGCACCATGTCCATGAATTAGATTGAACATACCTTTTGGCATGGATGTATCATGTATTACTTCGGCAAGAATATGTGCTGCGCCAGGTGTTATTTCACTTGGCTTCAAGACAAATGAGGTTCCTGCAGCTATAGCAGAAGCAATCTTTGTACACATTTGATTTAATGGCCAATTCCAAGGAGTAATCATGCCGACAGGACCTATTGGAAGTTTATTAATGGTAATATTGTCGTGAATTTCTTGAAATTTAAAATCATCTATGACTGATAGGGTGTTCTTAAAATGAATTACCCCACTTCCATATTGTGCTCCAGATGACATTTTTAGAGGAGCACCCATTTGTTCGGAAATTACCTTGGCAAAATCGTCCCTCCTGTTTGACATACCATCAATAACTTCTTGGAGAATTTGTTTTTTGTCTTCTAAAGATAGGTTTGAAGCTGAATTAAAAGCATTATTTGCTGATTCAACTGCACTATCAACATCTTTTTTTGATGCAGAAATTATAGAACCTACAGTTTGTTCATTTGCAGGATTTATTAAGTTGATTTCTTCATTACCATCAGGCGTTACCCATTCACCATTGATATAAAATTGTTTAATCTTCATATATGTTATTTTACTGTATAAGATTCAAAGAGAGTACAAATTGAAAAAAATAGTTATAGCTGGTGGCTCTGGTTATATAGGAAGTTCATTTCAGAAAAAATTTAAAGACAAGTATCAGATTAAGATTTTAACTAGGTCGCCGAAAAATACATACGATATTAACGAGCTTGAAGATTGCGATATAATCATTAACTTGGCAGGGGAGACTATTTTTCCAAATAGATGGACTAAATCCAGAAAAGCCAAACTTCAACAAAGTAGATATTTTTATTCAAAAGAGTTACTGGAGGCTGCAGAGAAATTTAATGTTTCTCATTATGTACAAGCATCAGCTATAAGCTATTATCCCCCTTCAAAAACAAAGATCTACTCAGAAGATGATGTGATAAAAATGAGTGCAAATTTTTCTTCGAAGCTAGTACATAAGTGGGAATCGTCAATTAATTTTTCTACAAATAAAAACTATTCTCTTTTGAGAATTGGTCCAGTTATTGGATCGAAATCAAATTTTGTAATACCACTTTTTCTTCAATTTAATAATTTTCTTGGGGGAAATATTGGTTCTGGAGAACAAATATTATCTTGGATACATATCGAGGATGTAATTGATAGTATGGAATTCATTATCAATAGGAAAATTTTTGGTCCAGTAAACCTTGTTTCACCAAATCCTGTAACAAATCATGAAATGTCTGAGATGATAGCGAGAGTTTTGCACAGGCCTAATTATCTACATCTTCCTGAAGTTTTCTATAAAACATTATTTGGAAATGCATCTGAACTATTATTGGAGGGTCAAAATGTTGAACCAAAAAAGCTTTTAGAATCTGGGTTTAATTTTAAATTCTCTGATTTCTCAAAGGCCTTCAAAGATTCAATTTAGTCTTTTCTAAGCTCTCCAAAAGCATCAATTGCCTGTTTTCTTGATTCTTTCAAATCAACAATCGGTTCATAATAGTTATACTTTAGAGGTTCCGTAGGCATATGTATTTCATCTATGGGGCAATCTGCTAATTCAGGGATCCATTTTTTAATGTATTTACCTTTTGCATCAAATTTTATTGATTGAGTTTCGGGGTTCATTATTCGAAAATAAGGAGCAGCATCGGTTCCTGTTGAAGCGCTCCATTGCCATCCTCCATTGTTAGAGGCAATATCACCGTCTATAAGATTTTCCATGAAAAATTTTTCTCCTTCGCGCCAATCAATAAGTAAGTTTTTGCTTAAAAACATTGCGACAATCATTCTTAAACGGTTATGCATCCACCCTGTGTTAATCATTTCTCTAATACCGGCATCAACAATTGGTATCCCTGTTCTTCCTGCTTTCCATCTCTCAAGATGCTCTTTGTTATCTGACCATTTTAGATTATCGGTATAACTCAAAAATGGTTGGTTCATAGATACTTTTGGGAAGTTATATATGATATGTCTGTAAAACTCTCTCCAAAGAATTTCAGAAACCCAATGAACAATACCTCTATCACCTTCATCAAGAAGGTTATTATTATATTTTTTTGCCTCTAGTAAGCACCATTTTGGCGATATCACCCCAGAATTTAGATATGGAGAGATTTTTGAACATCCATCAATGCTTGGAAAATTCCTATCATCTTTATAAGCCATTCCTTTTTTAGATAAGAATTCTTTAACTTGATCTTGAATATTTTCTTCCCCTACAGCCCATAAACCATCCAGAGAGGTACTAAAATCTTTTTCGAAAGAAGATAGTGAAGCGCCATTAATATTGATTGTAGCCTTAGGTTTTGGAACATCATATAGCTTTAGCTGCTCTTCAGTTAGTTGTTCAAACCATTTTCTTTTAAATGGACTGTATACTGAAAAATTTCCACCAGCCTTTGTTTTCAGTGTGCCAGGAGGATGAATAACTTGATCATGAAATGTGAAAACTCCTATATCCTTTTCTTTAAATTCTTTATATATAGACCGATCTCTCTTTAACTCATTTACTGGATATTCATTGTTAAAATAAAGGTTTTTACAATTCTTCTCTTTTAATAAACCGTAGAGATCAGATGAAATATTTTGATATTTGTTCGACTCTAATATTAAAAGGGGGATATTTAATTTTTCCAATTCTTTTTGAAGGCTTAACAAACTTCTTATCCATAAACTAATTTTGACTTTTGCATCATGATGATTTTCCCATTGGGTTGGGGATATTATGTATATAGCAATAACTTCTTCAGAGTTTGCACAACAATGACTTAACGCTGGATTGTCAAAGACCCTTAAATCATTCCTGAACCATATTGCTGATCTCATATTAACTCTAATATTTGCCTTTTCAATGAAGCCCTCTCTTCAAGTACAAAATTTCTTACCTGATCGTTTATTTTTGATTCCGCTAGATTTAGTTCTGATAATTTTAAAGTTTTAAGTAGTCCTTTTTTTTCAAAACTTTCAATTATTTCATGATGATGCTCCCTTTTAATTGGGCCTCTTAGCTCTATTACATTTACAAAATATCCTCTAGTTATAATCTCAACAATCATACTTGTGCTATCAGCTGTTACAAAAATATTACCATGGGAATCTATTGCATCCTGAAGTGCTTCAAATGATGTTTTTTCTAGATCAAGAAATTGATGTTTATTGCCCTTATTATCTTTAAGATTTTCCCAAGCATACTTGGGTGTTCTTCTTGAATTAATGAAAGTAGTTTCAATAGAATTAAATTCATATGCCAATCTGTACCAATCTTTTTCTCCATAATCATAACCACTCCCATCTCCACCGATTAAAACAAGGGTATTTGCAGAAGAAATTTGACTATCACTGTAGGGTACAAACTTTGTTGGAGGTAAAACCGTTGGAATGACTTTAAAGACATCACTTAAATCTTTTTTAGTTGACACTATCCCATCAAATTTTTTCATTATTCTGAATTTTGGAGTTCCAATATAGATTATTTTTGCATTTGATGATTTGGCTAGCAAGTAACCAGGAATTGCTGTTCTTGAACCAGAGCAAATTATTAAATCAAAATTTTGTTCAACAAGGCTTGGGTTTAAAAGTTTTAAAAAAAATAAATATATTTTTTCTCCAAAAATTACAAAAGTTCTTTCTAAGAAACCAGGAAAAGAAATAATATCTTGATTTAAAAAGAATAGATCTTTTTTTTGATCCTGTGAGTGAAGAATATTTCGAAGACCAAGACATTGACTTAAGTGTCCTGATTTTTTGTCAGCAACAATTGCAATCTTCATAATTTGCCATTAGTGATGATTACTTCATATCTGTTATCGTCAATTTCTTTCGATTGAACCTTCCCGCCAGCTTCCTGCACAAGTGAGATACCGGCTGCAAAATCCCATAAATAAACTCCTTTTTCGTGATAAAAATCACATTTTCCTGAGGCTACATATGCGCATGACAATGCTGCGCTTCCGAACATTCTAACTTTTTTCCATGGACGTAGAAATTCGATATATTCTTGGGTCATTTCAATATCTTTAGAGAACGGTATTCCAGTGGTCAACGAAGCTTTTTCTTTAGAAGATATTTCTGAAACTGTTATTTTTTCACCATTTTTGAAAGCTCCTTCTCCTTTTAACGAATAATATAAATCTCCCTCATTGAAATCATAGATTACACCTATAAATGCTTCATCTTTATTTAGCAAAGCAATTGAAACGCAACATGCTGGAAGCCCACGAAAATAATTTGATGTGCCATCAAGTGGATCGATAACCCACATTAAATTTTCTTTATTGAGAGCTGCAAGTCCAGTTTCTTCTCCCAATATATTTATTTCTGTTTGCTCAAGGTGTTTTTTTATAAGAAGCTCAGTTTCTAAATCTAATTCTAATTTAATATCTCTGCCGATTTCAGAGGACACTTTTTTAAGGGAGTTTTTTTTATCTACCAAAAATTTACCTGCGGCTAAAGCTGCCTCTTTAGCAATTTCTAGTAACGCACTACTTTCCATTATTTATAAAAACTCCAAGCATCGATACACATCTCTCTAAGGCTTTTTTTTGTTTCCCAATTTAAGAGCTTTTTTGCCTTGTTGGCATCTGCGTAACAAATTGGAACATCACCTTCTCTTCTTTTTGATATCTCCACTGCAAAATCTACTTCATTTGATTCTTTGAAAGTCTTAACGATCTGTTTAACACTTACAGATTTTCCAGTTCCGATATTAAAGACATCAAAACCATTTATGTGATTAAAATAATTTAATGCCTCAAAATGCGCATTTACAAGATCTTCAATATGGATATAGTCCCTTTCTGCTGTACCATCCGAGGTGCTGTAGTCATCACCAAAAATTGTTAAATTTTTGGTCTGCCCAGTACACACATCAACTATATTATCCATTAAATTTTTTGAATCCTGTCTGGGCTTACATTTTGGTAAATTCTTTACACTTCCAACTGGATTAAAATATCGTAGAGATATTGATTTTAAATTATGGCTATATGCGAGATCTTTGAGAATTAGCTCATTCTCTTTTTTTGTTGCACCATAAGTGGACATAGGCTTCAGTGGTGTTTTTTCATTTACTGGTTGAATATCACAATCCCCATAAACACTTGCAGATGAGGAAAATAATAAGCCCTTAATATCTTTTTCTAGAATGAAATCAGTTAAATTTTTGGTGGAAGAAACATTATTATCCCAATACAGTGANGGGTTATTTTGNGATTCAATAACTGATTTAAAACCAGCAAAATGTACAACATAATCTATTTTCATTTTTGAAAAAAATTCNCNTTGGAAGGCCTCTTTTTNGCAAAGATCACTTTTTATGAAATTAAAGTTATCTGGAAAAGAGCTGCTCAAAAAATCCACNACTTCNACTGAAGAATTNGAGAAATTATCTACCCCAAAAATTTTATATCCTCGCTCAATACCCTCCAAGCAAAATGCAGAACCNATATAACCTGCAGCACCTGTTACAAGGATATTACCCATTCCTTAAAAAACCTCGAGGGGCAAGTAAAAAATATATAACGATATAAATTGAGACAAAAATTAANGTTAAAATCTGCAAAATTTGAGTATCTTTTGAAAAATAATTTGCTCCAAGCAAAAATGGTGAATAAATAATAAATGTCATNANTGTTACAAGAAAGTGTTTCTTGTTCTCAGACTTAAGTTCTAACTTTGAAACACGTTTGTAGATTAGATGNTGTAAATGTAGGTTATCTGGTTCAAGAGTAGAAACTTGCAAAGTAATTCTTCTNTATATTGAGAATAGNACATCTGTNACGGGATAAACTAGCATCAACATNACATACCATGGAGAAAGATCATTTACTTGGTAGTATTTAATTAAACCTATTACAATCATTGCGCCCAAGAAATANGCTCCTCCGTCTCCAAGGAAGATCCTACCAAAAGGAAAATTCAAAATGAATACTCCTAGGATCGCAAAGAATAAAGCAACTAGATATAAATAAAACTCTAAATTGATAGCNCTTTGTGGGAAAATTAATATNGANAAGCAAACTGATAAGCAAAAAAGCATTAATAGACCATTTATTCCATCTATCATGTTAAAGGCGTTAATCATGCCTGCTACGGCAAAACAGATAAACAGTAANGCAAAGATTTCAAAAGTAAAAAGGTANTCCACAAAAGGTATATTGAGATTATATGCTTTGATTCCTAGAACATAATAAAATANAAGAGAGATCATNAACAAAACAGCAAGCCNTAAGNCAGGCTTAATTTCAATATTAAAATCATCAGCAAGCCCNAAAAGAAAAACTGGTGANGANACAAAAACTGCTTCTCTTAAAAATTGATATTCTTTTAGGTCAGATATTGTTGAAATTATCAGNAGAGAAAAAAATACTGCGATACCACCAAACCTTGAAACTGATTTCTTATGCATGGTTTGCGGGGAGTTCCTTAANTTTCTGCTCCATTTTGTAGAAACTGTANTNTTTATAAAAATAAATCCTAAGCCAATCAAAAAAGATAGAGGCAAAATATCATTCATTNAACCTTCTCCTCAAGCTCAATCTTNAGATCATACATAAATTCACCNGCATCAACTCCATTTATTACCCTATGATCGTAAGATAAAGAGATCGGTAATACCAATTCTTCAATAATTTTTTCTTTGTGCATTGNTAAGGTNTTTTTATTATTAGATATTCCAAGAATTGCCACTTCTGGATGGTTGATTATTGGNGTGAATCCNTGNCCACCTATCTTTCCTAAACTTGAGATNGTAAATGTTGCACCTTCAATATCCGTTTTTTTAAGTTGCTTTTCTCGAGCATGCATGGATAGTTTTTTTATAGCTTGATCNATGTCTTTTATANNTAACTTATTTACTTCTTTTATAACAGGAACTACTAAGCCATCTNTGGTATTCACAGCTAAACCNATGTTNATATAATCTTTTANTAAAACTTCAGAGTCGNTNAGAAGTGTTGAGTTAAATAGAGGATGTTTTTTTANTNTATTTGATACTGCTTTTACGATAACTGGCAATGGGGAACATTTAACTTTTTCNCTAATATCATTAATTCTTGTCAAATTTATTTCTTCAAAATGGAAAACATGTGGGATTAATGACCACGAGTTTTGCAAGTTTTTTAGTCCAGCTTTCCTGATTCCAGAAAGGTTTTCAATTTTATATGGTCCAAATTTNGCAAGGCTTTCAAGAGATGGGTAAACANCTCTTTTAGAGGGTGTTANTTTTTGATGAATAAAACGTTTTAAGTCATCTTTTGTTATTCTTCCATCNTTGCCCATACCATTNATGCTTGTTAAATCTAGCTCNAGCTCTCGAGCATATTTTCTGACTGCAGGGCCTGCTAAAATTTTGTCATTGTNTGTGGAAGAGGATTTATTAGTTTCATATACTTTCTCAGTTTTATCTTTAGCTATCGGTTCTTGAGATACTTTATTAGCAATTTTTTCTGAAGTAACTTTTTTNGAAATAGTCTTTTCATTCGAAATTATTTTTGCAAATATCATTCCTTCTTTGGCAGAATCACCAGTTGTTACAAGAACCTCAGAAATTTCACCATCATAATCAGAAGGTATTTCCATCGCTGCTTTTTCTGATTCTAGAACAATCAAAGGATCATTTAGATTTACTTTATCTCCNGCTTTAATATTTACTTCAATAATCTCTGTAGACTCAGCATCACCAAGGTTAGGTATCTTTAGTTCTATCTTTTCTATTTCAGCCATGGNGCTTTTTTACNNAGTTTAATATTGTTNGCTTCAACATACTTTTTTGATTCCTTTTTCATCTTTAATGAGTTTAATGCATTTAAAACAATGTGGTTTTTACTAATTTCAAAATAATCTCTTAATTTGCTTCGAGTATCACTNCTGCCAAAACCATCTGTTCCAAGAACAATGTATTCTCCATTTANCCACTCTCTNATTTGGTTTGGATAGGCTCTTATATATTCAGATACCGCAATTGTAGGCATTTCTTTTGAGAAGCATTTCTCCACATATGAAATTGATTTTTTNATTTCNAGTCTATTGTTCCTATCAATTTCAATTGCATCTTTGTANAGCTCGTTAAAGCTNGTAATAGACCAAATTTCAGCAATGACATTATATTTTTTGAGTTCACGCTCTGCTTCAATTGCAAAATTTAGTGTAGCNCCAGAAGCAAGTANTCTAATATTTGCTTTTGGATTANTTAAAAATTGATATGCACCCTTCATAATATTTTCAGTCGTAGCATCCTTNGGTCTTTTGGGNTGCTGATAATTCTCGTTCATTAATGTGAGATAGTAGAAGCGATCATTGCCTTTGACATACATATCCTCAATACCATTTTCAATGATTGACGAAATTTCGTAAGAAAAAGCAGGGTCATATGAACGACAATTTGGTATTGTTGAGGCAAAGATATGGCTATGACCATCTTGATGTTGCAACCCNTCTCCATTAAGTGTTGTTCTACCAGAGGTAGCACCAAGAAGGAACCCTTTAGCTCTTGAGTCTCCNGCTGCCCATGCTAAGTCGTGTATTCTTTGAAATCCAAACATGGAATAGAAAATATAAAAAGGAATCATTGGTAATTGNTTGTTNGCATATGAGGTTGCTAGTGCTAGCCATGCAGAAAAAGCTCCAGCTTCATTTATGCCCTCCTCTAACATAATCCCTGATTCACTTTCTCGATAAAACATAACTTTATCCGCNTCNTCAGGTTCATATTTTTGTCCTTCTGAAGAGTAAATTCCAAACTGCCTAAACAAAGCNTCCATCCCAAAAGTCCTTGCTTCGTCTGGAACAATTGGAACTATTCTTTCACCAATATTTTTATCTCTTAAAAGTTTTGTAAGAATTTTTACGAAGACCATAGTAGTAGACTGTTCTCTATCTAATGGGCCATTAAAATCACTGAAAGTTTNGTTNTCTGTATTTAATTTTTCNTTNGAGACTTTCCTCATAGGAANGAAGCCACCAAGAGCTTTTCTTCTTTCATGAAGATAACTTTTAAGATCTTGATGNGATTCTAAATCTAAAAANTTTGGATTATCAAGTTTANTTTTATCTATNGGGAGATCAAATTTCTCCACAAATCCCTCAATATTTTCCTGGGTAAGCTTCTTTACTTGATGCGTAGTATTGTCCGCTTGTCTAGAGCCTATNCCATAGCCTTTTATAGTAAATGCAAGTATGACCGTTGGCTTAACCTTATTCTCATAAGCAAGNCTGTAGGCATTATAAACTTTTAATGGATCATGGCCTCCTCGGTTAAGTCTCTCTACCTCGTCATCTGACATGCTTTTAACCATTTCTANAACTTNTGGATTTTTAGCAAAAAAGTTCTCTCTGGTATATTTTCCTCCTTTTGCTTTAAAATTCTGATACTCGCCATCAACTGTTTCATCCATTATTTTTTGCAACAAACCTTTATTATCTTTNTTAATTAAATCNTCCCAATGGCGNCCCCAAATCAAATTTACGACATTCCAACCAGCTCCATCAAATTGTTTTGCAAGCTCAGTGATAATTTTTGAGTTGCCTCTAACGGGNCCATCTAATCTTTGGAGATTACAATTTATTACAAATACTAAATTGTTTAGATTTTCCCTTGCAGCAAGACCTATCGCACCCAGTGATTCTGGTTCGTCCATCTCTCCATCTCCACAGTAAACCCATACTTTTCTATTTTCGTCATTTTGAATTAGGCCCCTTTTCTCAAGGTATCTCATAATGTGTGCTTGATAAATACCNAATATTGGGCCCAAACCCATTGATACTGTGGGAAATTGCCANTAGTCCGGCATTAACCATGGATGAGGATATGAGGACAAACCTTTGCCGTCGATTTCTNTTCTAAAGTTTTTTATTTGTTCTTCTGTAATNCTTCCCTCTAAAAATGATCTTGCGTATATACCGGGGGANGAATGACCTTGAAAATAAATTAGGTCTCCAAGCTGATTGTCTGAACCTCTAAAGAAATGATTAAACCCAACCTCATAAAGAGTTGCTGCTGATGAATAGGTTGAAATATGCCCTCCAAGATCATCATNTAGGTTGGCCTTCAAGACCATTAAAAGACTNTTCCATCTTATTATGTGTCTTATTTTTTCTTCATATTNCCAATTGCCTGGATATGAAATCTCTTCATCATTAAGGACTGTATTCTTAAAAGGCCAATTTTGAAGTCTATTAATATCCAAGCCTCTGGCTCTTACTTCTTCAAGCAAGGCAGATANCAATTGGATTGAATATTCCTTCCCCTCTGAAAGTAAAGTATTTTCAAGCGCTTCAATCCAATCTTGTAGCTCTTCGTTAAATATATCTTCCTTAGACATTAAACTTTTTCTCTTCAATGAATCGAGATTGTAATTATAGCCGNTATAAGGCTATTTAAAATATAAGATTTAAAGAAATTACATAATCCACAAATTAACATAATTTTCTTTTACAGACTTTTGTTTAAAAAAAACCCAAAATCTCTTGTAAATAGGTAAATTATTGATAATATACCAAGGATACATGGATAGAAGGTTTTATGACAAACACATTGTAATTCTGTCCGAAGAGTATAGAATTAACAATAATATGGAGTTAAACTTTATTTTCATTAGCGGGGAACAGTTATGAAAGANATTTTAAGATTATTAATAGCGGTTTTGATCATGCCAGCCAGTTTTCTAGTGGTAGCTGATGAAAGCGTAAACTCAAATGAAAACAATGANGTTAGAGTTGAGGAAGAAGAAGCTGAAGTTCAAGTCGANGATANTGANGACGANNATGCTGACGTAGANGANGNNATGGAANCNGTAGAGGCACCTGAATCNGGNAGCTTNTTAGACAACTTAAGTGCTGCNCAAATTGCTGGCATTTTAGCTGGTGCAGCAGGAGTTGTAAGTCTCTCCGATGATGATGATGATCCCGCACCAACTCCAGCGCCNACACCGGCACCAACACCAGCGCCNACACCAGCGCCNACACCGGCACCNACACCNGCNCCNACACCGGCACCAACACCAGCGCCNACACCNGCNCCNACACCNGCNCCNACACCAGCGCCAACACCGGCNCCGACACCNGCACCNACACCAGCGCCTACACCGGCTCCGACACCAGCGCCNACACCNGCGCCNACACCGGCNCCGACACCAGCGCCTACACCGTCACCGTCTGCTGCAACAACAACNGCTGCAACAACAACTACGGCGACTACAACGACTACGACTACAACCACAACTACTACAACAAGTAATTGTGAAAATCCTAATTCGGTCGTATGTCCATAACGGTATAGAAACTAAATTAAAAAGGCGTCNTAGAGACGCCTTTTTTTTATATAATTCTACTTATGAGTTACATATATCTTTTTGGAGCAATAGCTTTGGAAGTTTTAGGCACAATGCTTCTTCCGTTATCTAATAATTTCNCTAAGGTTCTACCGACGCTTATTTTAATACTCTCATATTTAACTTCGTTTTATTTATTATCAATAACAGTTCAAAANCTTCCTTTAAGCGTTGTATATGCATCTTGGGCAGGCTTAGGTGTTTTTAGCGTTTCGATCTTAAGTTATGTTATTTATAAGCAAACTCTTACATTACCTGTAATAATTGGGCTTTTTTTAATTGTAATAGGTGTTACCTTAGTAAATATATATAAGTGATTATAGGCGTCNCTAATCTCTGTAAAATTCGTGGAATTTTGATTGTTTAATAAGAGGGTACANTTCAGATGGTCTTGCTAATTTGCTAGCTCCATCTCTTGTCATAGGTCGCCAAACAATACCGTTGTATCCTTTCTGACGATTCCTTTTTTGGCCAAATGTAAGTCCTATTAAGTCAACAGGGAAAAAGAAGAANACTCCTTTATCAAACGAACCCTCTCCAAATTGATCTGACGAAATATTTGTGAGGCTAAAAAATGCTCCATATCGTGTGCCATTTGCATATGATTTTGAAAATTCAAATGTATAACCATCATCTCTTGCTAGATATCGACCATAAGATAATTTGAAATCAAAATTTAGGTAAGGGACGTTNTAATAGAGGCTTAGGTGATGAGTCGTTGTCTTNTAATCCTGAAAAGTATCAAGTGATTTTGTGAAATCTCTTTGCCAAACATCTCCGATCTCAAAACCCACCGCAAACCTCGAATTATATGGAGCATACAGAACCTCACCTATAGCGCCAGCAAACATTTGCTCTAGATGTCCTACTTGCAAAGAGGAATATATATCTTTTCCTAAATATTTAAAATACTGTAAGTACAGGGACTCGAATCCTTTTTTACCTTGACGTAAATATTCAGAAACGTAAATTCTAACNGGTGGAAGATCTGTTGGCACGGGGTTGTAAGACAGCGTTTCGTAATCATCCCTCAAGGGATAAGTATAAGCAAAACCAAGTTCAAGGTTTTTATTTAAGACAACTGCTCCCGGTACAGTCAAATTTATTTCACTAAAAAAGAATTTTGGTGCTGAGCCAATATGTGATTTAAACCCAGGCACAAACGAATAAGAGAACACTGGATAATTCACAGAAGGTGTAAAATGCTCTGAGAACTCCCTATTCCTTGGCCCCTGATCATTTTCNTAAACATATCTTGTATCTGGATAATTGGATGTTGATAAGTATGTAAATTCATTGAGCACTGGAATCAATGTCAATTCTTCAACAAAAGGAAAAGCTTCTCTTACAATTCTATCAACATAAATACGACCCTCTTTTTCGCTGTTAAATAGGTTTTGATTATAAGAAAGGTAAAGATGATCATCNGTTAAGAAATTTGCACTTTGAACATATATTTCATTATTGTAAAGCTCTCTTAATAAATCTAAGTAAAATGTTTCTTTATCAAATTCATTTTCTGTAACTTGGTAATCAGGAAGCTGTCTAGGTGCAGCAAAATTTTTACTCCATGTCCACCTAAATGAAAGCTGATTCAAGTTTTCATGATACAAACCTAAATTTAAACCACCAAATGCGGCTTCAACACCATAACTAATTGGTGAATCAGGTGGAGGATAATCTCTTAACCTTGATATTCCACCAAAATCATTCTTNTGATCATTTGGATCATAATCAATTTTTAATTTTACAGGGATACCAAAAGAGTTTATTTTTAATCTTTTTTTAGATAGTGGGATATTTACAGCTTGATCTTTAAACCTAAGCACGTAACCTGTTTCAATNCCTACAAATGGNGAAGCAGGNCCTCTAAACCATTGGTTAAATCCNGGAACACCTCCAAAACCGAGAAAACCTCCTCTGGTAGCAAACCTCTCATCGACTTGATAAAACGGGTTNGCNTCAAGCGAACCTCTCGTACCATATTTCCCCCAACCGTAACCAATAGNTATATCAAAATTGTTNATTAANTTAGATGCTGCAATATATTCCGATGACCAAACTCCTGTTCCAGCAAAATCCTCAAGACCTAATGCAACTTGAGGTAAAAATCTTGATTCCTCTAAAAGTCGAAATTTAAGATTAAATCCTTTGTCTTTATGAGATTGGATCCCAAGACCCCCCAACCCGTCTCCATCAATATCTGCATAACGAATTGTATTTGTATCGTTATAAAAAAATGATCCCTCCAACCAAGGGAATGGTTGAGCATAGAAAAAATATTTGTTGTAAGGTGCAAAGTTTGAATAGCCAAAACTAAAGCTTCCATCTTCCATCATTCTTGCAGTGGGAGTTTGAATAAGACCAATNCCTCCTTGCAACTTGTGACTATAGATTTGATTNGCTTTAGAAAATAAGGAAATTAAAAAAAATATTAATATAAATTTCTTCACTTTGTTATAAGCCTAATCTGCAATAACATTCAAGCTTGCNGCAGCTATTGAAATATCAGAAATAACTCTNGTTGCTATGCTTAAATTACCAAGGAGTTCAGCTCTCGAAAAATTTCTTGGTACAACAATTGTATCTCCCGGCAAAATATCATAATAACCATTTCTAAAAGCTGAGTTGCTTAAAGGTTGTGANAGACCATTGCTTCTTATGACATATACATTCTTTTTGTCAGCATAATAATTGAATCCACCTGCTAACCCAACATACTTTTTATATGATGCGTTTGGATCATAAACNACAGTTGTTGGTGANAGCACTTGACCTAAGATATTNACAACGCTAGTTCTTGAAGGAACCATTATCACATCGCCATTTTCAAGAAGAAGGTCTTTTGATGTATTTGAACCAAATGATAAATCGCCTGAAATTCTTCCTGCGGGTTTAGTCTTATCACTTAATTCTATCAATGGTATAAGAGATCCAATATTTCCTGCTCCTGCTGAAGAGCTTGATCTTGAAATAATCGAATCAATTAATATTCTTTTTGCAGACTCTAATGCTGTTTTTTCTTTGTCTTTCAANGACTCCCTTGCAAATACAACTGATTTATCATCTGCTGACGGCTCTAAACCACCAGCCAATACATAAAGATCTTGAAGAGTAGAGTTTATTGGAACAGTGAATTCTCCTGGAGACTTTACATTACCCAAAATCTTCACTTGAATATTCTGCTCCAAAACTAAAGGTATTGAAAATACACCTCCTGATTGAAATAGAATTGAAGTTGATAGTTCCGATATAGGGCTATCAAAACCCTTCATTAGAATCTTGGAATTCTCATAGTCATAATTAGAGTAATCGCGACCTATATAGTCAATGATCCTATCAGGCTTAAAATTACCTGTAACAGGAAATAGAAATTTTTCTTTTCCTAAGTTTACAATCAATGAATTTCTCTCGAGGTAACTTATTATNTCAGCACTCCAATTAAAATCAGATACATTTCTCTTTCTTAATTCTTTAAACCCATTCTTTGCAACATCGAGCTCATAGTCGATTTCACTGAGCTGTNTTTGAAAGAAAGATGTAAATTCAGTNTGAGTNTCAACTTTGTTTTTTAGTTCTTGNAACAGNAGTTCTTTCCTTTCTATTTCTTGGTCATACTCGGTAGATGGTGGTTCAAATGGGTTGGTGTCGTAACGTTCTTTCTGATTTTCCGCAAGCTGTAGGTCNATATCATTAATAAATGAATCAGGNGCNCTCTCAAAGTAAGCATCGAGGATCTCATTTTTTTGGTTTTCTAAATCATTAATCCGTTGAAGTGATTCAAACTCAATCTCGTTAAATTTTGTTAAAAATTGAAGATCTTCTATATCTTGTCTAGATAAAAAGGTAATTTTCACATTGTTTTTTAATTCGATGTTCCTAAATGTCTCAGCATCTGACAAAGAGAAAGAAATTATTTCTTTTGTAAATCCTTCATTATCATTTTGTTCNAGCATTGAAAAGTATGGAAAGATATTTGGTGAAAAATNTAGCTGGTCAATTAANGAACTAAGACTNGTAAATTCCTCTTTTGAAAATGAACCATTAGATACACTTGATCCATAAACCTCAATATCTCTCTGATCAAGTTCAATATTTGATGANATGTTAAGTTCACGNAGATTTGGAGGAACAATATCATTTAGATTNACTTTTGATGATTTTATAACCCCGCCTTCTAAGTAAGTTGCTGTGATATTATTTGCGTTTGCTAAGGATGAAAGGCCTTGAGCAAAATTTATTAAGTCTCCAAAGGTTTCACCCTCTAAAAATTCATATATCTTTGGACGCATAGCTGCNCCTTTTACCTTNACNAAATTATTAGTCTCTTTCATTAGAATTACATCACCNTTTTCTAATGAAACATTAGATTCCATATTTCCATAAACTAAGTACTCATAAGCATCAAAGACTTTCGTTTGGTTATTACTTTTCTTTACAGTAATTGTTCTTAAAGACGTATTATCACTTAGCCCATCAGCGTATCTCAAGGCCTCTATAACAGAAAGATAAGGATTAATAATGTAGATTCCTGGGCTTTTAACTGATCCAAGTATTGAAATCTTCCTGAACCCAGCCTGTTTTACATTTATATCTACAGATGTCCCAGTAAGTGCTTTTGAAACAATCTCTTCNATTTTTTCTTGAGCATCCAAAAGCGAAAGNCCATTAATGTTTACTTCACCNACCTCTGGNATGTTNATTGAACCATTGAGCGAAACAGGNAGAGTAATAGATCTGGACCTGTTTCCATACATCACCACAGAAATNTTATCTCCAAAAGAAATAACATAATCTGCCATCAGCGGTATATCCATCAAAGGAGCGTTGGTTGAATAAAGTATATTATCGTAGAAATCAAAACCAAATTTTTGTTCTTCTGGGTTTGTATAAATATCTTTNTCNGGATTTTCTTTCTGAATTATGCTGCTNGCTTGTTCTGGACCTGCTGAACNTCCNTGATCACCCAAAAACATACCTTGTGTATTTGACGGTANATTATTTAAAAAATCCAAAGCCGATGAAGTGCCTGANGCTTGTGAAAATAACACAAATGGCTGAATTAACAATATGAGTAACAAAGAAATTTTTTTATCCATATGAGTGGGATATTATCGTATATTGAATTAATATAGTCCAATATTAAATTATGAAAGTTGTTATTACAGGAAGCAGTGGATTCATAGGTTTTCATGCCTCTAAAAAATTTCTTGATGAGGGTTTTGAAGTTATTGGTATTGACAATGAAAATAATTATTATGATCAAGAACTTAAGAGAAAAAGACGAGATATTCTAGAAAATTACAATAAGAANTTTAGATTTGAAAGATTAGATTTATCAGAAAGCCTAATTATTGAAAAATTAGAGAAAATTTCGCCAGATTATATTGTGAACCTAGCTGCTCAAGCAGGAGTCNGGCATTCTTTACAGTTTCCNCATGANTATACTAGAAGCAACATTGATTCATTTNTAAACCTGCTGGAATATGCAAAGACATCAAAATCTCTTAAACATATTGTTTATGCCTCAACAAGTTCAGTTTATGGGGCTAATAATGATTTACCTTTTTCAGAATCACATGGTGTTGATCATCCTCTGCAATATTATGCTGTCACTAAAAGAACAAATGAGCTCATGGCACACTCATACTCAAATTTATATGGANTTAGGACGACTGGCCTGAGGTTCTTCACTGTTTATGGTCCATGGGGAAGNCCAGATATGGCATTATTCCTTTTTACAAAAGCTATCCTAGANAATAAGCCAATTAAAGTTTTTAATAANGGAAATCATAGAAGAGACTTTACCTATGTNNATGACATAGTTCAGGGCATATTTCTTTCAGCAAATGATTGCAATTTTAAAAGCCAAGAAAATTTTGACTNCAAGAATCCTGCTTTGTCTGAGGTNCCGTATAGAATNTTAAATATAGGAAGAGGTAAGCCTGAANATTTGGAAGATTTTATTACTGAAATTGAAAATAATTTACAAAAATCTGCAAAGAAAGATTATCTGCCTATGCAGCCAGGNGATGTNCCAACATCACATGCNGACATAAGTGAGATTATGAAGATTGGGTACAGTCCAAAAACATCTATNAAAGATGGAGTCAAGAATTTTATAGCTTGGTATTTAGATTACTACAATATNGAAATATGATCTCAATTGTAATCCCAGCAAGAAACGATGATGTAAGGGTGTTCTCTAGAACACTAGCGTCAATTGAGAATCAGATACAAAAACCAAATGAAGTTATTCTGATAGATTCCTCTTCAAATGANGATATCAAAAAAATTTTTGAAGATTCTGATCTGGGNANTGTGNCAAAAGTTTATAAAAAAATCCCGCCTGCATTTGCAGGAAAAAGTACAAATTTAGGNATAAAACTGGCTTCAAGTGATNTTATTGGACTATTAGATACTAAGACCATACCCGATAAAGGCTGGATATCAGATTATCTAAAATATCTTCAAAATAAGGATTTAGATATTGTATTTGGATCAACTAAATTCTTTGCTGAAACNAATTTTCAACATCTTATAAAAGATTGCTCATATGGTGAAGTTCNACATGANACTGTNCCAGGAACTGTTTTCAGAAAANAAATATTTAAAAAAGATTACCTTTTCAATGAAAATAGCAGATCAGGATATGACATTGAATGGAGGTTNAANATTAAAAAAAACTATAAGTATTACAATCCTGAAAAAAAATATATTTCGTACTCTACATTCGANAATAATATTACNAAGCTTACAGAAAAGTACTTTAGTTATTCTTTTTCATCTGCCTTGATAGACATACAAAGCAATCAGAAAGAAATATATTTTTCTATTTTTNTATTATTATCGCTTTTGATTGTGCCAAGATGGAATTATTTGATAGGTGGTTGGGATGAAAACCCATTATATATTCCAGANATTACAAAATTATATTTGTTAGCCATTTTTGTCTTGTTCCTGTTCCTTGGTGTGCAAAGAAGATTAATTAATCAGCAAACAGANTCTTTAAGCTTCAAACTTATTCAATTCACATCATTCTTTGCAATATTTTACTTATCTTATAATTGGAACGCTCTCTTTGCGGGCTGGATTGAAGAGGCAATACTCTACATACCACATATCACAAAAATCTCTATTGCTGTGGTCTTGTTAGCTTCTTTTACTCAAAGAGGGATTTTTTCCCCTATTTCTAAGGGTGTTCCTATGAANAGGATATTTCCATTAAGATTCATNCAGCTAGGTATNCTTGGGATTTATATAGATTTAGTAAAAGGCCCAGGATATGTTCTCGGTGGATTTTTGCAAATTCTAAGAACAATAAAAAATTTTTGGAGAAATTAAATTATTTTTTCAAAGCAGCACTTATAAACTCAGAATACTGATTATTTTCTTTATCGAGAATCNTAAGCATAGTTTGTTTNCTTACTAATCCGCTTTCAATTGCTGCAACTTCAGGTGATCCTAAGGGCATTTTATTTTTTATTTGAAATTTATGGACATACTCACTTGCCTCAAANAGTGAGGAAAATGTTCCAGTGTCAAACCAATCAGTATTCCTGTTAAGCATAACTGCATGAAGCTNATTCTCTTTTATATATATATTATTTAGATCTGTAATTTCTANCTCTCCCCTCTTTGATGGTTTTAAGCTTTTAACTAAATTTAGTACATTCTTNTCATATTGGTANAGCCCAGTNACAGCAAAGTTAGATGGTGGCTGTAGTGGTTTTTCTANAATTTCACTTACCATTTTTTTATCATTAAATTTTACAACGCCATACCTTTNAGGNGCTTTTACCTCCTTACAAAAAACTCTTGCACCATCAATCTCGCCAGATTCAAGTAAATTTTTTTCAAAATTAAAAAATATGTTATCTCCAAGAATTAANGTAACTGATGAGTNTTTTATAAAGTTGCTTGTTACATTAAANACATCTGCAATACCTACCGGCTTAAGCTGTTTACAATAAACTAAATTTATTCCAAATTTACTTCCATCGCCNAATAGTTTTTTAAATGCTGGTAANTCTTTTGGTGTAGAAACAATACAAATCTCTTTTATTCCNGATTCAAGTANGATTGTCAACGGGTAGAATATCATTGGTTTATCGTAAATTGGTAAAAGCTGCTTAGAGGACGTTTTTGTNATTGGTCTCAGCCTAGTGCCCATGCCTCCTGCAAGAATAATGCCTCTCATTTTATATAATCTATAACCTCGTTAATGCAATTCTTAAGTGTTTTCTGCTCTAAATCAANCAATGATTTTATTTTTGAACAATCAAAGGTTGCAGTTTCTGGTCGCATNACACCATCAGAGCTGGTATTTGTNAAAGATTCTTGAATTGAAAATTCNTTGATTANTGATTTTTCCTTCATTGNCTCACAAATGATTTGNATGAATCTAAATCTAGAGGTAGATTCAGANCCAGCATAGTGGTAGATGCCTTTTATATCTTTNCCATTTTTTATTTGATTTGTAATTTGATTGATAGCTCTTGCTAANTCAAAGGCTGAGGTTGGATTNGCATGCCTATCAGAGACACCAAATATAGCATCTTTGTTCAATGCAGCNTTANATATTTTCATCAGGAAATTTTCTCCATAATGNCTATACANCCATGANGTTCTTAAGATTGCGTATTTCTTACAATGCGCCAAAACTTTTTTCTCCCCTAATTCTTTTGTTTTGCCATACACATTCAATGGGTTTGTATCATCTGACTCGACATATGGCTGCTTTTTTTTTCCATCGAATACGAGNTCGGTTGAGATATGTATTAAGTGNATATCCTTAAANGCACAAAATTTTGCNATTCTTTCAACTGATTCCACATTTATCTTATGAGCAGAATTTTCATCACTTTCAGCAGCAACNACATTCGTATATGCAGAACAATTTATAACTAGATCAGNGTCTGACCCCTCAAGAAAATTTGTTACTTCACTAGGTTTAAGAAAATTGACATCTGAAGAAGATACAAACTGTGCATTCAAATCAGTTTGATTTCTTAAGGATTTAGCTAATTGCCCATTTTTGCCAAAGACTATAATATTCATTTCCACCAAGATAAATTATTTTGGTACCAGTCTACTGTCTGTTTCAGTTGNTCTAAAANACTTTCTCTTTTTTTATGGTTAAGAAACTTNCTAAGTTTTGAATCATCAATGGCATATCTCAAATCNTGTCCTTTTCTATCNTCAACAAATTGTATGCTTTCATTTAAATCCCATGTTTTTGTTGGCTCAAGTATTGACGTAAGTTTTTGTATTATCTCAATATTGGTAAGNTCATTATTNCCTCCAATTAAAAAGGTATCNTTNGTAATTGAACTAGCCTGCAACTCTANCANTCTNTCTACGTGCTCTCCAACGAAGATCCAGTCTCTTATATTTNTACCTTTNCCATAAATAGGAACTTTCTTATTGTCTAAAATCAANTTAATTGCCTTTGGAATAAGCTTNTCTGGATGCTGTCTTGGTCCAAAATTATTTGAGCAATTAGTAATNAAATAATCAAGTTTATAAGTTCTTGACCAAGCACGTACTAGGTGATCTGACGCTGCTTTTGAGGCNGAATACGGNGAGCTTGGATCATATGGAGTCTCCTCAAAAAATTTNGAAGNTCCATTTAAATCTAAATCNCCAAAGACTTCATCTGTAGAAATATGATGNACCAAAAAANTCGATTTATTTTTTTGTANTTTTCTGGCTGATTCAAGGATGTTATAAGTTCCTTTGATATTTGTATCTATGAAAATTTCTGAACTTTCTATTGAATTGTCAACATGAGATTCTGCTGCAAAATTTACTATAAGATCTGGNTTATAGTCTTCAAAAACACTTCTAACCGCTTCTCTATCCCTAATATCAGAATTGATGTACTCGTAATTCTCTATCGNNTTAAGCAACTCTTTAGTATTTTCAGATGTCGCATAATTTTGTGAATCAAAATTTATAATTTTTGCTTTTTGAAATTTATTTCTAATACGAAGCACATACTCAGAACCAATAAATCCAAGACCTCCAAAAACTAATATTGATTTAAATTCTCTTTTCATTTTGCATTTTCCAGAAAAGGTGCNCTCTCATCCTTTTCTGATAAAAAATATTCATCAAANTTTGGCCAAAACCCTTCAAAAATTTTATCTCTCCAGTTAATTGACCCNTCACTGTCCTTGCTGTAATAATTATCAACCTTATAACTTACTANAGTGTNGTCTTCAANGGTCATGAAGCCATGAGCATAGTTATTTGGNACCAAAAGACTATCTAGCTTTTGNGAGCATAATTCAAATGAAAAAACATCAAATGTTTCCATATTCATCACAACATCAATAATTTTTCCTTTTAAAACAGTTACNAGTTTTGTTTGAGATGACTTTCCAGTCTGAAAGTGCATACCTCTAANAGTCCCTTTATTAGANGAAAATGAAAGATTATCTTGAATAAATTTTTCAGAAAAGTTTTGCTCTTTANAGTTTTCAACAAAAAAACCCCTGGAATCAACAAAAATATTTTTTGTAATAATTTTTGGCTTCATTTAATTCTTCCCCAATGATTCTTTTACAATTCNTAATAAATTTTCCTTTGTAGAGTCTAGAGAGTATAACTTTCTGGCGCGCTTAACTCCATTACTTCCTAATTCCATTCTAAGAGTTTTGTTTTCCATAAGTAACTTCAGGCTATTNTNCCAATCNGAATCTGAATTGCAGAGGAAACCAGTTNTGCCATTTATAGTGATATCTGAATTAGCACCAACATTATCAGCTATAGTTGGAAGGCCTGATGCCATGTATTGGATTAACTTGAAACCACACTTGCCTTTTTCCCAATCAGAATCAAACAAAGGCATTATTCCAATATCATATTCATCTAAATTTGATGACTCGTTGCTATCATTATAATCAACATAACTTTGTGTAATATCGTCACTAAATTGAAAATTATTTGCGCCTATTACTATTACTTCAAAACTATAATCTTTTGACAAATTCTTAAGTATTNTATCTACCCTAGACAGATATTTAGAGGTTGATGGTGAACCAATCCAAACTATTCTTATCNTCTCAGAAAATATTTTTTTTGCTTGATACANGTTGGTATCAACCACCGTAGGTAANAGATAAACTTTTGANTTTGTTGCGTTGATAGCATACTTCTCTAGATACTTATTNCCTACAATTACAGCAGANGATTTTTTCATAACATTTTTNATTTTGTTCCCTAAAATGAGTTTGATAATAAAATTATCAGATTTGTCGTACCTATGGAAAACNGCATCATCATAAATAGTTANAAAGTTAATTCCTTTTANTTTCAAGAGGCTTTCAAAGATGCTTGGNAAATAAGGAATTAGCTCATATTCAATNAGAACAAGTTTTGTATTTTTAGATGATATAAAAATTATCTNGAANNCNCTTCTAAAAAAAGACATTAAAGCTGAAAAGATTGGCGGNTNATTTCCTNCTAAAAGACTCTCAATATAACTTTCATCAAAAAANGGAGAGATTGAAATAGTGAAACTTTCTNTTAGTAGCGGCACGTATTGAAACAATCTATACCTGCTACTAGGNCCTTTTTCAGTATATTTAGGTAAAAGAAGTATNTCTTTATTTTTCACTTACACATCTTTGTAGATTTGTTTATATTTCTCNACTCCATCTTCAAGAGTAAAAAATTTTCTNTAAGTATTCTGACACCTTTCATCCAAAGAATCATTTAAAAGGAAGTCTTTTACCTCTTGGGGGTTTNGATTATTAAAGTTGATTATTTTGCAGGCATTATTAAAAGCTGAAATCTCTAAAATNTCCTCATTGAAATTATTACATAACACTGGCACATTNGCAGANAANGATTCACCAATTTTAGTTGGCATNGANGCTGAAATTGAAAAATTAACTTTCAAATTNAACAATAGACAATCAAATTTTTTAAAAGCGTAGGCAATATCTTTTCGTTCAGCAAAATTAATTTCATATGANTCTGATGATAAATCACAAGNTGCAATCATTTCTTCAATTTNTGATCTTTCATCTCCGCTAAATATAAAAAGTTTTNCCACATCAAAANTTTGTTTCATTATTTTAAAAAACTTCAGAGTTTCCTCAAAATTATATGCTCGCCCTGTAGAGCCTAAATATCCAAAATTTAACTTTTTATTATCTATTCTTTTAAANGTTTTAACTTTTTCNGCACAGGTTCGTATCACAAGGATTGTTTCNNGATTTATATTNTGTTGTTCTTTGATAATATTTTTTGACATTTCTGTGAGAGTNACNATTTTTANNGCTTTTCTGAAGAGAATCCTTTCAATNAATTTCATAAATTTATATTTNTAGCTTTCTTTAGACCAGTTGTCTCTATCAACCTTTTCATCTACCCAAAAACCTCNAATATCAAAAATAATTTTAAAGTTTAGTAGCCAGTTTAAAAAAACAAGAGGTATTCCAAGAACATAACCTCTAAGATGCAAAACATTATAATTAAAAAAAATTCTTTGATAGAACAAAGTGAAGGTAAGAATTAACANGTCNTAAATTGTAGAGGGTATNTGTGGCTTNTGATGGTATTTATGNACAATCCATTTAATTCCTTTATTTCTCAGAATTTTTTNNATTCTCTCTACATTTTTAGTATTACTTAAATGNNTTGGTTTTTCGAATGAAACAACAGANATTGTAAAATTTCTTGAAAGGCCCTCAAGATATTTTAAAACTTGNGTATAGCCNANAGGTTCTANCAATCCATCATAAGTTAGNTATAAGATCTTATTTCGACTCATGATTATTTAGATACCATTGATTAAATTGTATTAAATACCAAAGTTTATATTCGTTGTTANTCTTGCCTGCAATNTGATCATTAAAAGTNTTTTCTATTNCTTCTTGATTAAAAAAATTATGCTTCATATTTGTTTCTTTTGATAAGTGATCATNAGCCCAATCTTTTAATTCATCCTTAAGCCAAATTGATACTGGGACTCCAAATCCTTGTTTTGGGCGATCAAATAATGGAGTTGGCACAAATTCTTTAAGNATTTCTCTTAGAATTTTTTTTGTTTCACCTTTTTCNCTAATTTTNTCGTTTTGTTTTATTTTTCTAGACAGCTCAATAACATCTAAATCCAGAAAGGGAACTCTAGTTTCAAGACTGTAATGCATTGATGCTCTATCGACTTTGCAAAGAATGTCATCTGTCATGTATGTTTTAAAATCGCTGATCATCATTTTATCAATGATGTCTAGGTCGTCTTGATTTTGNAAAGTTTGATCNATCGTTTTNTTNCCAGGGAGAGTATCTTNAAAAATTTTATCCTCATCTTTCCATTCAGATACCATTGAATTATAGAAATCAAAATCAGANTCAATCCCTTTTATCTTTCTTGCACCTTTCTCAAATTTAGNTTTAAAGTTTGGAGCAANTTTATCAAANACCCAGCTAACATTTGATTTTGATAATCCATAGATTAAATCTTTACCAAATGATGGAATTGAGGATATTAATTTTGCATATTTTTTTCCCAATAAATATCGATTGTAACCNCCAAAAATTTCATCTCCACAATCACCTGTCAATATCACTTTTACTTGCTCTGAAGCCAATCTAGAAATAAGCATCGTTGGTATTTGNGATGAATCAGCAAAAGGCTCATCATAGGCTAAATGAATATTTTGNATTTCATTTAATGCTAATTCTTTTGAACATGTCAGNTTTTCCATTTTNAAACCAAGATGATCAGATATTTTCTTAGCATANANGGATTCATCAAANTNTGAGAATTCAAAACCNATATTAAAGCATTTAACATNACTTGCGTTTTGGGCTACGAAACTTGTGATTAGACTTGAATCTATGCCTCCTGAAAGAAAAGTGCCAATTGGTACATCAGAGATTTGCTGCATTTTAACTGAATCCTCTAAAGNCTTTGTAAGCTGTGATTTAGCGTCTTCATGAGATAGNCTTTCATTTGCTATTTCAGGCANATTCCACCAATTCGAAATATTANAATTTCGNGATTCCTCAAATTCCTTNATATTAGTTATTTTTTTTAACTTTAANTTTTTTAAATTAAATTTGATTTTTGATCCTGGNCTTAATTTAAAAGACGATTCATATATTGTATCTGGACAAGGGACATACCCATACCGAAGAAACTTTCCAACAGACTCTCTTGAAATATTCGAATCGAAGCCCTTCATTAATCTATTTACTCTTAAATCTGATGAGAANGAGAGGAAATTTTCTGNAGATGAAATATAGAGNGGTTTCTCCCCTGCCCNATCTCTAAAGACNCCAATTTCATGAGAATGTTCATTAAGAATTACAAATGAAAACATGCCTCTNAGTTCGTGCATNAATTTTGAATNGTCAAATTTCTTAAAAAGTTTNATTAAGGTTTCGGTATCAGATGTAGTTTGAAAATTGTCATTGCTTAAGAATTTTTTTCTAAGCTCTAGATGATTATAAATTTCTCCATTNAAGANTAAATGAAAACCATCTTCACTAAATGGTTGATTTGCTTTTTCAGAGAGGTCCAGAATTGAAAGCCTTGTGTGACCTAGGACAACATTATAATTCCCCAATCTATATTTAGAGACTCCCCTNGCATCTGGCCCCCTATTCTTCAAAATTTCAAGTGAAGAATTAATTACATCTTCACTTACTTCATCTTTTGAAACAAAACAAAATAATCCACACATTTTATTCTTTTATGATTGCTAAGTACTCGTTAAAAATTTTATCTCCACTAAACTTTTTGATAGCCATTTTTCTTGAGTAGGTTCCCATTTGGTTTATTTTCTCTTTGTTTTGTACAAAATATTTCATTTTTTTTAAGATCTCTTTGGCAGACNGATCTCGGACAAAAAAACCATTTTTACCTTCTTCTAGACACTCTCTACACCCTGGAACATCACTAAGNATCAANGGCATGCCACTTAGTGATGCCTCTATAGCTGATCTTGGTAATCCTTCTCTATACGATGGAAGNACAAATACATTATATTCTGCATATAGATCCATTACTTNAGATTGACTTAAATCACCAAAGAAATTAATTTCCTCAAANTCATATTCTTTTTTTAGATTTTCTTGGTTTAACGATGCAGGATTATTTTTATCACTAGATCCTGCAACACCAATTAAAATTTGTCCTTGATAAGCTTTTATNATTTCCTTAGATGATTCCAGAAACTCAATTANNCCTTTATCTTTTAAAAGTCGACCCACAAAAAGAAATTTTANAATTGATAAATTCTTACTGTTNTTAGAGTTAACAAAATTTTTATGGTTCAGGCCATTTCCGTGAATAATTTTTATANGTTTCTTGTTTATTCCGGAATTTTTTAAAAACTCATAATCATCCTTNTTCTGAACAATGCANTCTGATTTATTGAAAAAAACTGATGACCTTAATAACAACATATANACTGCTCTNATTAACTGTGAAGATAAAGTTTGATTAATAAATAAATAGCCAAAACCAGAAAAAATATATATAAATTTTTTCTTACGAAAAAGAAANGAATTTAAAATTCCTANAAGTATTATTCTTGGAGAGACAAAGAAATTTATATGTTCTTTNGATTTGAAAAGCACTCTAAATGATAAATAGGTGTCTTTTAAAATATTTATTAGGCTAAAAGANGCATCNGAGAAATTTGTATCAATGAATGAAACCCTATTANATTTATCTTTATTGCCCTTCATATTACAGACAACAAACATTCTCTTATAATCCGATAAAAATTCTATTAATTCTTTTCTATGAGTTGAATAAAAAGAGTAATTATTTATAAAGAACATCAGATTCTCTTTGANTTATTTTCAGATATTAAGAAAATAAAAAATATAATAAATGGGTAATAGATTGAGAAGCGATATCTTGAGAAAGTTCCAAAATTTGATGCNATAAAACTATACAAAAGTATTGTTGCTAACAGGCCTAAGGCNAAGATGAGAAATATTTTTATGTCGATGTTNAAGTGATCAAGCTTATAAATAAAAAATGCAAAGACCCCATAGAGNGCCATCACTTCTACGAAAACTGCAACACCTAGAAGGCCACCAGCTTCAAATGGAAACGGTCTGAATAAAAAATTAAAGAAAGAAGGTATAAGATCAGAAAGAAAGGCAAANTAACCATCATTTATATTGAATGTGTAATCAATTTCACCACCACCATCTTCTACAAAAAAAGCTANTTTATATANATCTAAATAAGGTATATAAAAATCATAAAATAAGAAGCTAATTGCTATTAGTAAAATTGAATATAGTGNTATTCTAAAATAGCTTTTTTGCAAATTTAAAAAGTACCCTAAAGCAATTACAAGNAGCCCAGGAACATTTTGAAGTTTAACAAAAAATAAAAATAGCAGAGAAAGCAGCATTAAAATTACCTTTTTTTTATACATAAAGATTAAAGCTAACGTCGCGAAAATAATTATTGGGATTTCCCTTAANGATACAGAACTATAGAGTAGAAAGCTTGGTATGATCAAGGTGAGTGTNATTAGTTTCTTATCAGCNATTCTATAGAGGTAGCAATAGAAGNTTAATAACAAGAATTTATTGATAAATGCTCCAGAAATTAGTGTCATAGTTGAAAAAATAGGCACATACGACCATAGAGAGGCTACAAAATAAACTGTACTNATAGTACTAAAACCGAATTTGTCTAAGAATTTGTCTGGTATTTCTGCACCTTGATGCACGAAATTGAGAACTCCCATATATCTAAATTGATCTCCCATATAACCCGGATCAAACAATAAATAGTTAAAGAAAAATGGGCTTATCAGAAAGATCATCCATATTAAAAAATATTCTTTTGGAANTAATTTTATTCTTACAAAAATGATTAGAAATAAAACCAGTAATAAATAGTTTGATAATTCAGATAAAAAATANTCTATAGAGAACCCTGGGAAGAATCCTAGGGCTTGATCAACATTAAATACATTAGTTACATCAACGTTAAACAATATTCCTTCTCAAGTAAGTTATCAGTACTGAACTAGCCCAAGAAATAAATACAAACCCTAAAAAAATAAACGTTGGAGAAGTAACTCTAGGATTTTCATGAATGAAAGGTTCCTCAATTACTTCAAAATATAGCAGTCCATCTCCACTTAACAGACTTTTTTCAAGTAAATTTTGCCTCACTAAGGAGTTCAAGGAGACTCTTGCATCTCTGTCTAATGTTGTNTTNGCCTCTTTACTTAAAAAATCCATCTTCGCATTAATAGANATAAGCTTTCTTTCTTTTATGAATTCATCTGTAACTTTCACAAGTCTTTGAAGAAGNGCTAGATCCCTTTCTGGTGAGGTGGTATCTATGTAAAGAATATATAAATCTTTAGTACTTTTATCTCGCAAAAAGTTNACTTTACCATTGATTAANTTTTTTAAATCATTGTGGTTATANGATCTCTTTGGTTCTAAGCTAAAAATAAAATTATTTAAGCTTTCCNAAAANGTAGAACTGTAAGCATAAATATTTTTATCTTCGTCATACGAAAATCTATAATAAATGTCATTAAACCCCTCATCCCAAAGTTTTTTTGCNACCTGAGATGAATTNAGCTGCCAGTAAAACATATCAAAGTTTTTTGAGCTTTCCTGAACATTCAATAGATTTGAGAGAGCACTGTCACCTAATGAAACACTTGATTCTTGTACCTCATTTAATTTTGTTTCAACTCTGTAGATTGGATCTAATGANGTTAAGTAAAAAAAAGNNACAATTGCAGACACTAGAACAAGTATTAAGTTAAGTCTTATCTTTTCGAAAAATATTGAAAAAAGACTTTTAATTATCTCAATAATATTTTCGTTTCCTAAAAAAGGTCTACCTTCACTTTTCACAGATGAGATTGTATCAGCAAAACATCAACTTGTTAATTCTAAGTATTCCTTTGACGCCTGATCTAAAGTGAATTTCTTTGATCTTTCTATTAATAATTTTGANGAAATTGGGTTTTTAATTCTATATTTTATGGCATCTGCCATCTCAATATAGTCCCCTATCNTAACTAATGACCCAAATTNACCATTATTTAGTATTTCAGAAGGNCCNTGAGGGGTGTCTGTTGAGACAACATTTTTACCAAATGATATTGCTTCAAGCACTGCCATAGAAAAACCTTCAAAGTTCGATGANTGAACCAATAAGTCACATTTGAGAATAAACTTAGAAATATTTTTTTGAAAACCTAAGAAGGTGACATTGTTTTCCAAACNTAACTCTTGAACTTCTTTTTTTAAATCTTCAANGTTTGGCCCTTCTCCAATTATTTTTAATTCAACATTTATATCTTGTTTTAAAAGATGTTTTATTGATCTTAACGTGGTTATATAATCTTTATCGTCNCTCAAACGACCAATAGAAAGAATATTGATTTTTTTTTCATCTANCNTTTGTGAGCCTTCTTCAATTTTAGGCANATCAATNCCATTNTAGATNGTATGTAATTTGTTGGGCGGTACTGAAGAAATAGCCTTTAGTGATTCTTTAACTCCATTTGAAACACATATTANACCTGATGANAATTTATACATTAGCCTCATAGANAATGAAATTTTCCATAAATTGGTTTTCATTATCTTTTTAGCATTTTGATTGCTAAAAGATGTGTGCTCAACAAGAAAAAGTTTTCCTATCTTTCCAGAAGTAAGCCATGNAAANATACTTATCAAAGTTAAAGGCCACATCGCAGCAAAGGTTGCATCTGGTTTAAGATTTTCAAAAATTTTCTTTAACTTAAAAAATGAGTTTCGGATTCTTTTAACATTTAAATACTCAATAGAAATTTTTTTATTAATCTCAAATGGNCTCTGATTTGATTTTAACAAAGNACAAATTGTAACTTTATGCCCTAGATCAGCCCATCTATTCGCAAGTGAAATATGTACCTTTTCTGCTCCTCCGCCTCCTAAAGTTGGAAGTATNACTAAAATTTTCATTTGGTTGGTGCCCAGGGCCGGACTTGAACCGGCACGAAGTTTCCTTCGAGGGATTTTAAGTCCCTTGTGTCTACCAATTTCACCACCTGGGCAAAATAGAGCANTTAATCAATTACTGCTCGCCCTTTTAATTTTTCCCAGTCCTTTTCTGGTCTTACCTCTAAATTTGTCTTCCATGCACCTTTTACGACATTGAGATCTAAATTATTATTTTCTGCAAAATTAATNAGTGCCTGAATATCTTTTGGAAAGCAGCTTCCACCAAAACCATGTTTACCATCATGACCNGGAACATTGGTATGAGAGCTACCAACCCNTCCATCNCTAANAAAGCCTTCTATTACTTTTTCCCANTCAGCATCAATGGAATCTGAAATTAGTTTCATTTCATTTAAAAATGATACTTTTGTTGCAAAATAAATATTGCAGACATACTTTATNAATTCNGCAGTCTGNAAATTTGTTTCAATTATTGCAATAGACTCACCAAACCTATCCTTATANAGNGNTGCTACTTCTGAAGTATCTGATTCTTTNCCTCCCAAGATATATCTGGTTTGCGATAAAAAATCAAAGGTTGCAGATCTTTCTGTTAAAAATTCAGGATTNAAAACTATTCTTAGTTTAGGAAATTTCTTTTGTATTTCTTCGCANGTGCCTGGAACTACTGTTGAACGGACCAAAACAATTGGGTTGTTGTCTTTAATTGCATTCTCAATTTCAGAAATACATGCAAAAAGNATATCAAGGTTTATGCTCCCATCTTTNTTTGATGGTGTTGGCACAGAAACAAATATGAATTCACTATTATTTACGACCTCATCAAGAGTATTTACAGACTTCAAAGGATCCTTATCATAAACAAGAACACTTGCATTATAGCCNACCGCAGGAGAGAATCCATGCGCTACAGCACTACCAACAAAGCCCTTACCTACAACACCTATNTTTTTCATGTCTCTCCAAAAATAAANTCATTATATTATCTGATTAAAGCCTAAAAAACTAATGAATTGACCAAATTATTAGTTTCTATAAACAAATATTTACATNCTCTCTAATTATTATCTTTCTAAAAGAATGCTTTTAAAAGTGCTACTATTTCTAAAACTGCCAAAAATGATATTATTTACGTTTTTTAGGGATTAAATTGAGTAAGAGAATTGTANTTACAGGAGGGTGTGGGTTTATTGGTTCACACCTCGTTGAACTTTTATGTAAAAAACATAANGTGACCGCATTTGATAGGTACAANAGCGAATCTGANCACTACTGGCTTTCAGATTCNCCNCTTAAAGAAAATTTTAATGTAGTTCTTGGCGATATTAGGGATTATGATTCAGTCNCAAAGGTTCTAGAGGGGGCTGACNTAGTTATCCACATGGCTGCTTTAATAGGAATTCCTTATTCATATGTGTCTCCACTAGCGTATGTNAAAACAAATATTGAGGGGACTTATAACGTATTAGAGGCNTCGAAACAAAAAGGCATAAACCAAGTTATGATTACAAGTACNAGTGAAACTTACGGATCAGCACAGTATGTTCCAATGGATGAAGATCATCCAAAAGTTGGACAATCACCTTATAGTGCCAGCAAAATAGCAGCAGATCAGCTTGCAATAAGCTACCATAGATCCTTCAAACTACCTGTAACAATCGTAAGGCCNTTTAATACCTTTGGTCCACGACAATCATCAAGAGCTGTAATTCCAAATATAATTTCTCAAATTCTTGCAAATAATGGTCAAGTTANCCTTGGAAATNTTACCCCCACAAGAGATTTAACNTTTGTTGAAGANACCTGTGCAGCATTTGAATCAATAATTGGTTGTGAAAAATTGATNGGTGAAGAGGTTAATATNGGAACTGCCACAGAAATTAGCATTGAAAATTTAGTTTATGAAATATCAAAAATTATGGGCATTAAAGCNAATATTAAAGAGGATGTTCAAAGAATTAGAGAANAAAGCTCAGAAGTAGATAGGCTTTTTTGTAAAAATGATAAATTAACTTCAAGCACTGGATGGAAGGCAAACCATAANTTAAATCAGGGTTTGAGAAAGACTATTGATTGGATANAAAATGTTGATTCAAATAAATTAAAAAAAATGAGTCATTATAATGTCTAAATTTATACCATTATCGGAACCATGTCTGACAAATGAAGATAGAAATCTTTTATTAAANTCATTTGATTCAACGTTTATCTCTTCATCAGGAGAATACCTCAATAAATTTGAAGAAAAAATAACAAGCTATACAAAAACAGGTGCATGTGCTTTGACTACAAATGGAACATCTGCAATTCACTTAGGCTTAAAAGCACTTGGTGTAAAGGATGGAGATGAAGTAATNTGTCCGTCATTAACTTTTATTGCATCAATAAACCCTATTTTATATTTGAATGCCAATCCTGTTTTCTTAGATTCTGATAAATANTTTTGTTTAGATATTGATAAGCTTAAATATTTNCTTGAAACAGAAACTTTTACAACAAAATCAGGNACTTTCAATAAAAAAACGCGAAAAAAAATATCTGCATTGATTNTAGTNCATGTATGGGGAAATGCAGCAAANGCTGTTGAGGTATCAAGAGAATGCAAAAAAAGAGGCATAAAAGTCCTTGAAGATTCAACCGAATCACTTGGCACAAAAATTTTAAAGCAAAATTTATACACTGGAACAATAGGCGATGTNGGTTGTTATTCTTTTAATGGAAATAAAATAATTACTGCAGGAGGCGGAGGTGCAGTGGTTTCAAGTAATAAAAATATAATTAAAAAAATTAAGTTTTGGTCCACCCAGTCAAAAAGTGATCCCTTTAATTATTTGCATAATGAAATAGGTTTTAATTATAGGCTTAGNAATCTACAAGCTGCNGTNGGCCTCTCACAATTAAAACGACTTAAAAAGATAATATCNCAAAAAAAAGCACTTCGAAAAATTACAGAAAAAGCTCTTGAAAAGAAAGGGTTNGAGCTACATGAATTGCCGCCATATTCAGACAATAATTGCTGGCTTTTTGTGATGAAATGCAAATCAAAAGAAAGAAANAACCTNNTAAANACCCTTAACAAAAAAAATGTAATGGCNAGACCTGTTTGGGGCCTTTGTCANAACCAAAAATATACAAAGCATTTTCAAAACTTTGANATAGATGTTTCAAAGAAGNTNGTNAATGAATCAATATGTTTGCCCTCCTCATANAGTCTTACNGAAGAGCAAATTAATTTTTACACTAATCTGCTTTGATGGAACTAATCGAATCTTGAAAGAAAGACTTTAANGCTGCTGCATCATTATAAAAAGCAANAAAATCAAATCCTAGATTACTGAGTCTNTTTGCATANGAGACATCTTTAGCCATNCTCCCAACCTTGACNCCATTTGATTGGATAATTTCTTTAGTTTCCTTTAATAATTCAATGATTTTAGGATCCTCAAGATTATCAGACATTCCAATAGATTTNGCTAAATCAAATAATCCTATATAAATTAGATCTATNCCTTNAACNTTTGAAATCTCAGCAATATTTTTAATTCCTTCATCTCCCTCGACCAATACACCTAAATATTGCTTGTCATTTGCTTTNGATAANGANTCTGTAAGATTCTTATCTGAAAAATTATGNTGCCTTGTATATGGAGATAGCCCTCTATTTCCAAGAGGAGGATATTTAACTGAGTTNATTATTTTCTTTGCATCCTCTGCNGATGAAACATGAGGAACCATTAAAGCATTTGAACCAGTTTCTAATATCCTCAATAAGTGTTGCTTTTCNTCGTTTGATGATCTTATGATTGCTTGTTTTCCACGNGCTTCACAAGCCCTTACCATATTTTCCATATCNTCAAAGCTNACAGAACTNTGCTCTTCATCTATTACAATAAAGTCCAAATCCGTNGTGCATATAGCATCAATGGCATTTACNGANTTCAATGAACACCAGGTACCAAACCTTTGTTTAGATTTGCTCATTTATTTATACCCCGAAAGAAANACTTCATCACTATCCATNAAATTTTCAGCGTCTATTCTATCATTTTCATTATCAACTGACTTTGTTTTAAACTTCGTNTCAACCATTCTTACCTTAAAGCCATGTTGAATTGCTCTATTCATCTCAATTGATTCCTGCANTTCTAACGAAGTAGGCTTCAATTCATTNTTAAATTTTTTCATGAANCCCCATTGGAATGGCATCACACACACCTGTTTAAAAAATTTTGTTCTCACTTCCNCATGATCTTGAGANGGTATTGGAGCTCTAGACATATATAGAGCATTCATTTCATTATCACAGACAACTTTGATTTCAGCTGGATCATTAAGATCNTCNAANCTAGCCTCATAACAACCATTAGAAACAGGAACTGCACCTGAAGCCACTGGCTCAAGAACACTATCTATCATTTCTGGCCTTATTAATGGCTCATCTCCCTGAAGAACAACAACAATATCATCGTCATCTAATCCTAAACTCTTTGCCGCTTCAGCAACTCTAAGCCCAGGTCTNGTTATATTTTTATCNGTATTAATAAATTTGCCATTAAACCTGGAAACTTCATTCTCGATTTCAATGTCACATCCTGCAACGAATATTTCAGATGCAGNCTTTGATAGGCAAGATCTCTTATAACAATGTTCTAACATTGTNAGTCCACGNATNTTACAAAGTGGTTTTCCNGGGAANCTGGTCGAACCCATCCTNGCTGGTATNCCTATTACAATCCTCATGTTTNTTTTAAAAAAAAATTTAGGTCTTCAAGAATATCTATATTTTTTTCAGAAGCAAGNCTNACTGAGCTTTNGCTNACGTTNCTCCATACAGCTAAAAAAGATCGAAAGCCAGCTCTTTTNGGCTCTAACAAGTGGGCTATATTGTCNTCAATGAATACCATTTCTTCTTTGTTTAGATTTTTTTCCTCTAAAATNCGATCCAATGCTTCCAGCTTTGTTTTAATTTCAAACTGATCTATTACCAGAGATTGATTTACACNTANATTAAANTGCTCCAAAATCTTTAGAACNCTACTCTTATCTTTCAAAGTTGCAATCATAAGCCTNTTTGAATTCAATTGAATCTTTANGAAATCTAAAACCCATCGGTATACCGTNTGAAGGTCTATCCAATTAGAGAAATCATGCTCCTGAAGTTCATTTCTTGCCTGATAAAAGAAAGGCTTGTATTCCTCAGACTCTATAAGAAATGTATTATGAATTTCATCAAAAACNTTTTGAGTAATTTTTTCTANATTCATTTCTGAATAAAGAATTTGATAAAGCGTGTAATATTGTGATCCCCCTTTNACAAATGGCCTTAATGCTGTAAAACTNTCTTGTAATTCTTTATCAAATTCTTCGATTTTATATCTTATANCACTATTACCTTTAAATTTTTGCAATGCATTCCAAGAGCAAACCAAACANTCATTTGTGCTATCACAAACAACACCATCGAAATCAAAAACGTAAAAATTTTTCATTTAGTAAANGTGTTTTTGAGTNCTGGAAAATCTTCTATCTCAACTATGTATTCATCTCCGTCTTCAAGAAATATTCTATCTCTAATTCTTTTNGGAGCTCCTGTTAAGATTAAATCTCCAGGAGANAATGTNAGCCATTTAGATAGCTCAAAAATAATTTTNCTNGGCTTCCATATNAATTCAGAAGTNTTTCCATCTCTTAGCAATTCTCCATTATGANGNGCCTTNATTGATTTATTTTCAGGATTATAACTAGTGTCNATATACTGNCCTACTGGACAGAAATTATCAGCACTTTTTGATCTAGCTAAATGGTGATCTCTTCCGGAAATATTCTCACACGAAACATCATTACAGGGCAAAAAACCTAAGATGTNCCTTGATATATCAAATTCTTCNTTTGGAATATCTTTAGCAGANCTCTTTATAACGAAACCAAGTTCAGACTCTCCCCAACATTTTAGGTCAAAGGGTAAATGAACGGCGTTCAAATGGGAAGTTATTGCATTAGCGCCTTTAAGAAAGATTACNGGCTCCTCCATCTGATCATCAACACCTGTNGCCCCTGAAAAATTAGTTGCAATGCAAATAATTTTTTCTGGTGATACTGGAGGGAATATATTCACCTCCTCAACACCTATTCTAAGTTCNCTTATTNAAATTTCGTCCTCAAAAGGAGAATTTANNACTTTTGAAACCCCATCATTTNCAAGCTTTCCATAAAAAATTTGATTTGGATTATTTTTTTCAGCAAACCTGATAATTTTCATTTCTTAGAATCAAAGAATAAATTGATTATTTTTTTCTCTCAGATACTCCTTGAATTACCTGCAATAGACCNTCCCCTAAGTCAGTAAAGTTTTTTAAAGCTATCCTTTTTGCGCTNTTCATTTTNAAAGAGTAAGGAGTNATACCNTAGTGCAATTCATCATTGTTTTTTTCTTTGTATAAGATCTCAATATTGCCACCTAATATCTCNTTAAGCATCAGNAAAAGGTCTTTAACCTTGATTTGCTGATTTCCAGAAATGAATATGTGTTTGTTGATGTATTCATCTGAAAGAGTTTCATAAGTCATCTCTGCNGCATCATCAATAAAAACATACTCTCTTATTTCTTCTCCATCTCCAGCCCTTTCAATTTTTTTATTTTTAAGNGCAGATTCNATAATATTCGAAATNGAGTTGAATTCATTTGCTTGTGGACCATAAAGTGATCCATATCTAAGAATAGTNAAGTCTATTCCATACTTTCGTGAGTATTCTTCAATAATTTTTTCGCAACANTGTTTTGAAACNCCATAAAAACTACCATGCTTACTATTTACATATACAGAACTCGAAAAAAANAATCTTTTAAGATTNNAATCCTTTACTTGCTCTAATAAATTTATTGTNCCCTGAATATTNTTCTGGAGNGTCTCTGCAGGNTTCTCATCTGAGTGATCAATATCAGCTTGTGCAGCAAAATGTAAAACAATGTCTATACCTTTNAGTGCTTCATTNAGCTTTTTACCATCAAATAAATCTCCTTCGAGAAATACTTGATTATCTAANAGTTCTTTTGGTTCATTTTTATCAAAGATTAAAATTTNATGACCTTTTCTAGAAAAATAATCAGAGATACTTTTTCCTAAAAATCCACTACCGCCAGTCACAAGTACTTTCATAAAAATTTCCTCAAGTTTTCTACTGCTTCACTCTCCAAATCTNTTCTAACNTCAGATGTATATCCGCCNATGTGTGGTGTTAGTATAACATTGTCTAAAGATGCTAAATTACCCTTNTANGGTTCNTCATTNAAAACATCTANGCATGCTCCAGCTATGGTTTTATTTTTAAGTGCTTCAAATAAGAACTCTTCATTAATATTTTTTCCTCTGGAGGTATTGATGAGCAATGCATTTGGTTTCATTATTTTGANCTGNTCCTCTGAAATAATTGGNTGGTTATCCTCTGCACTTGGNGCGTGTANAGTGACAATATCCGAACACTTTAANAGTTCATTGATATCACANTACTTTACAGAGTNTTTAGATGAAAATTCTTTATCCTCGCATGGATCATAAGCAACAATATTNAGATTAAGACCAATTGTTANCTCAACTAACTTTTTACCTATTGACCCTAGNCCAATTATGCCAAGAGTCTTGCCNCTTATCGTCTCTCCCATTTCTCTCTGCCAATTATTATTTTTCATCTCCATCTGATGTGCTGGTATATTTCTAAAAAATGAAAAGAATAANGAGATAACNAGCTCTGCAACGGAAAAGGAGAGGTCTGTTTTNGTAGTAGCTACNTTAATACCTTGTTCTCTACAAAAATCCAAATCAATATTATCCGTACCAATACCAACTCTTGATATAACTTTAAGGTTTCTTGNTTTNGATAAAATTTCTCTTGANTAAATCTCNGTTCCAGCAATTATTCCATTTATGTCAGCAACCAGCTCTAATAGCTCTTCTGTTNTTAGCCTTCTGCCATGTGTATTNAAAACACAACTATANGTCTCTATCAGATTACTNAGCAANNATGGGTCTAATTCACCNAAAGAACTTGTGCTAATTAGTATTTTTGATTTCATAGCTTACCTAAATGNCGAGCTGAATAATTTTCAACAAGCNTTTCAACCCTCTTCATCATATTTGGTTTTAAATAGCTTCTCATTTCTTTTATTTCNTTTGCNATCTGGTCCTCAACGGATAAATGTTTTGTTGGNTTTTTCCATCCNNANTTTTCAAAAATTGAACTATCAGGAGCATCATCTAAGGATTTTCTAGGCACTTTTTGTTTTTTCATTTCCTTAAANACACNTTTTGNGATTTTTATATTAAGTTNAGATGAGATTTGTTTCANATATTTCATAGGCTCAAAAACAAGTCTTTCGAAAGGAATTTCAATNATATTAAATTTTTTGTCATCCTTAATTTTNTTGCCCTCCTCAAGCCACTCTTCAAGCATTATAATCGCCCTCTCATATTCATCTGCCTTTGCATAATCTTCAATTCTATTAACAATAAAATGTGGTACTTTTTGTCCTTTNATATCNTTATACATCATCCCATTTCTTGATTCTTTCCCCCACCTTTTGCTCCATCTTGCCAAATGATTNAGCATATAAATGCTTGATGGNCATCTNGTGAGTCTGCAAAATATTAATCTNTCCCCAAGTGATTCAAATATTGGTGCGGAAAGAGCAGTAATGCCATGACTCATAAAATGAAGAACTCTTTTATCGTTAATAAATTTTTTAAATAGCTCTTGATCATTAGAGTTTGACATTCTATGTATGTAGTCTTGTTTTGTTGGATACTTAAATACGCTCGAATGATCGTAAGGTCTAAAATTTTGATCTCTAAGTAGAGATTGGTTATAAATTTCATTGTCAAAACAACAATTTAGTAGACTCACCGCNGTNTTCATATCAATATTTTTGTGAGAGTATAGCCCACAAACTTGCTCTACTAATGGTCTATGAACCCACATTTCAACTCTATCTAGGCTTGAAATAATTTGGCTAAAGAGCGTCTTTCCTCCACCAACAAAACCATCTACAAATATAATTTTATTTTGTAAAAATGATTCCCTTGANAGCTGTCTTTCTTTTGGCATATTATTTTTTGATTTTAAAAGAGACNAATCGGTCCTTTGTTTTTTTTGCCATNCCTTTTTTAATCATCTGTTTCCAATCGCTATGAAAATAATCAAAGTANATATCATTTTTCATGAGATTTTCAAAATCATTTTCAANTCTTTCAATACTGGNGTACTTGTCTGAGAGAACTATTTCAATTTCTTCGTGATATGGCTTACAAATATTCTCNTTTGGTTCGGCAANTTCATGTAGTTTTAGTTTGGTCCTTAGCATATTTATATAAGAATAATTTTCTGTTTTGTTTTGATAATTAGCATCATCNAGAACCACATAGAAAGTTTGTTCAGCACATTCAGCAAAAGCNTTGATNTCCTTGAGGAGNTGTTCAAGTGTATGCAAGCTATCAAAAAAGCCAAGAGATGGTTTAACNTTAAGCTCTTTTAGGACTGGGATACCAAGATTAGNATTTGTACTATCAAATGCTATAAATTCCCANTGATCNTTTAAGTTTACTTCCAATGATTTGCAAACTGCCTCGTTNATAACACNCNTAAGAAAACTTCCTTTAGATGGNTTTGTATCCCATGAGAATACTTTGCAGTCATTTAAAATTGCNTGNAGTACAAGCGCAAGAGTGCTTGCACCNCAGCCTGTTTCAATCAGTGAAGTATTTTTTAAATTGCTNTCTTTAAGAACNCTATAAAGAGCAAGGCATTCACTATCAGGAATACCATTGATCCATCTAGGCATCATTCTCTTTACGAAGATTAAAAAATCCTCATTATTTTCTAAAATTTCTTNTTTGTTNCCAAAATGAAAGTCAAACATTCAAATACCTCNTANATAGCTCTCTTAAGATTATGCGTAATTGTAAAACATATAATTATCACTTAAAATACNCCATCTTAAATTGATACCTATGGATATTGTTGAATTATTAGACAAAATTGACATTTGGGANGCCGAAAATGTCTTTCATCTTAAATCTGATCCATCAAGATTAAAAAAAGTTCTTGCTCACTACGAGNTATACAAAAAGGTNGAAAAAGTTGATGGTGAATTTCTTGAATTTGGGGTATTTAAAGGTGCTTCGTTTCTNAGGTTTGTNACATTTTCAGANATATTNCCTAAAAGAAGNGATAGAAAATTCTTTGGGTTTGATTCATACGAAAAATTTCCNAGAGAAGATGTTAAATTGGGTTCAGATAATGANTTTATATCNCGCTTNGAAGANGCTTCAGGNGATCCAATAGATNTTGACTCACTCCAAAAATTAATANCTGATAAGCAATTTTCGTCTCCCGATAAAATAAATCTNATNAAAGGGAATGTATTTGAAACNGTNCCAATTTTTTTAAAGGAAAACCCTGATTTGAAAATAGCTTGTCTACATTTAGACATGGATGTTTATGAGCCAACNAAATTTTGCTTAGATAAGTTATATCCAATGCTTGAGAAAAACAGCATTATTATTTGTGATGATTACAATCAGGTAGAAGGAGCAACGCAAGCTTTTGATGAGTTNTCTGCNGAACATNGCAAGAAAATAAACAAAATGAATTTCAGCAAAACACCGTANTTCATTGAAAATAACTAATCTTGTATTGCATTATAATTAAATAGATTATGGATAAAAGACTATTAATTCTAGGTAATGGTGGNCATGCTATTTCTTGCAGAGAAGTAATTGACTCCACTGAAGAATTCAATTTCGCAGGCTTTATCTCAAAAAATTTACAAAATGATAAAGATATTATTGGAGTTGATTCTGATTTAGAAATACTTTTTGAAAGTATTAAATTTGCGTGCATAGGTATTGGGCAAATTAAAAGNAATTCCCAGAGGATANCGAGTTTTAATAAATTAAAACAAATTGGTTACACCTTNCCAGTTATCATTGCTTCAACAGCTTATGTTTCAAGTTCCGCTGAGATTAATGAGGGAACTATAGTTATGCATAAGNCTTTTATTAATTCTNAATCAAAAATAGGCATTAATTCCATTGTAAATACTGGTGCAATTGTTGAACATGGAGCCANTGTAGGTAATCACTGTCATATTGCTACAAAAGCAATTATNAATGGAGANGCAACTATAGGTGATAATTCGTTTGTAGGAAGTGGTGCCACTATTCTGCAGGGTGTGAACATAGGGAAAAACTCTATTATTGGTGCAGGTGTAATAGTTAAAAAAAATACTGAGGAAAATTCATTAATCAAATGAAGACAATAATAATTGCTGAAGTTGGTGTTAATCATAATGGCTNCTTAAAAAATGCATTTCAGCTTATCAAAGAGGCAAAATCATGCGGAGCTGATTTCGTAAAATTTCAAATATTTAAATCTGAAAACCTNGTAGATGAAAATGCAGAAAANGCACCTTATCAGAAAAGAAACATGTCTGAAGAGTCAGATTCACAATTTGAAATGCTTAAAAAACTTGAATTATCATTTGAAGATTTCGTTGAAATTAAACAGGAATGTGAAAAAAATAAAGTAANATTTATGGCATCAGCATTTGATCTTGAATCNTTAAATTTTCTTCTGAATCTTAATTGTGATTATGTGAAAATTCCCTCTGGAGAGATCAACAATGTTCCTTATCTAAGAGAATTTANAAATTGCAATTCAAAGATTATCCTATCTACAGGCATGTCAACTATTGATGATATAGAGTTTGCATTAGNAATACTTACTTCTGNNGGGATTGATAAAAAAAGTATCTCTCTNCTTCATTGCACATCGAATTATCCATGCGATCTTGANGAGATAAATATGAACTCGATGGTTACAATTCGTGAAAAGTTTGGCGTTGATGTAGGTTATTCTGACCATAGCAGTGATAATGCTGTTTCGAGTGCTGCTGTTGCGATGGGTGCTTCAATAATTGAGAAGCATTTCACATTAGACAATNAATTAGAGGGGCCTGACCATAAAGCCAGCCTNAATANAAANGACTTTAGAAAATTTGTTAAAAGTATAAGNAAAATTGAAAGAATTCTTGGTTCTAGCACAAAAAAACCNACTGACTCAGAGAGAGAAACAAAGAAATTTGTTGAAAAGAAGATATTCGCATCAAAACAAATTTTAAAAGGTGANAAGTTTTCTAATTTAAACATGACAACCAAAAGGTCAAAATCTGGAATTAATTCTAGGGATTGGGATTTAGTTTGCTCAAAAGAAGCAANAAAAGATTTTCAGGTAGGTGATTTAATTGAAATTGAATAANAGAAAATCAGTTTTAGTGGTTTCTTCAAATAGANCAGACTACAGTCTTTTAGAACCTCTGATGCATCAGCTTATTTCTNANAAAGAAATAAATTTTGGATTAATTGTTACAGGATCACACTTGCTNAAAACATTTGGCTACACCTTCAATGATATTCACCCAAAAATACGAAAAAAAACCATTTCAAAAATCAAAGTTCTTGAATCTACTTCTAAAGCTTCAATGATAAAGACTATTGGATATCTTATAGAAAAATTCTCTTCAGTCTTTAAANGACTAAAACCAGATTTAGTGATAATTCTTGGAGACAGATATGAAATATTTTCNGCAGCTACCTCNTGCCATCTTCTCCAGATTCCATTGGCTCATATTCATGGAGGAGAAGTNACATCAGGTGCATTAGATGACGGCTTTAGACATTCAATTACAAAATTTTCTGATTTACACTTTACCTCATCCGTTGCACATAGAAANCGAGTAATTCAACTNGGTGAGCAACCTAGAAAAGTCTTTAATGTAGGGCCCATGGTTCTAGATAATTTTTTGGATCTTAAATTTTTATCTAAAACTNTATTGAGAAGAAGATTAAAGATTCTAAAAGCAAANANGGATTTTCTTGTTTGCTTTCATCCACAGACCCTTGGAACGGATAATAATTTAGAAGCACTTAANAACTTAATTGCTGAAATGAAGGTCTTTANAGAGTATAACTTTATTTTTACAGCCTCCAATAATGATCCAGGAGGTGAAAAATTGAATTCAACAATTAAGAAAAATGTGGAAATGTGTAAAAATTTTTATTTCTATGATTCCCTGGGANGTCAATTNTACTATTCGCTACTTCGGTCTTGTGATGGTCTTATTGGAAATTCTTCAAGTGGCATTATTGAAACCCCAATATTTCAAAGATACTCACTTAATATTGGAGANAGACAGAAAGGAAGAGAAAAAACAAAATATACAATTGATTGTGGAACAAGCAAAACTCAGATTNATANGGGCCTTANANAGCTATTTAGTAAATCGAACAAAGTATNTAAATTAAAAACAAAATATGTAAGNCCATCAAAATTAATTGTTAATAAAGTTAAAGAAAAGCTTATGGGGGAATTGAAAAAGAACAAGTCATTNCATGACCTCAAAACTTAATTAAAAAAAATAATATACTAAGACTATGAAATTTGAAGGAAAAACGATAACAGTCGATACCACTATCTACNATGCTTTTAAAGTTCGGGCAGAGGCAGGGGTATCTCTTGTAGTNGTTGATNAAGAGCTAAAGTTACTTGGGACTTTNAGTGATGGAGATCTTAGGAAGGCAATTCTTACAAAAAATAATTTATCAGATAANATAAGTAAAATTTTTAACTCAAATCCGATCTTTNTTGATGAAAATGAATATTCAAAAAGCTTTGCGAAAGANAAACTTATAAAAAATAAGATTGATATGNTCCCTGTTNTTGATAAAAGCAAAGGGCTAATAAATATTGTTTATCTAAAAGACTATCTCTCAGATCCANCTAAAGAAAAAATTAAAATCCCATTAATAGTAATGGCAGGAGGCAAAGGCACCAGACTTGCTCCATTTACTGATATTCTTCCCAAGCCACTAATTCCAGTTAATGGGAAAACAGTCATTGAACGAATTATTGGAGGATTTACTGAATATGGTATTGAAGAGATTTCATTGGTTGTCAACTTTAAATCTGAAATATTNAAAGCCTACTTCTCNGAACTTGAACCANCCTATAAAATTAATTTTATCAATGAAAAGGAGCCTTTAGGAACCATTGGCGGCGTAAATTTAGTAGATCTAAAAAAGCATAAGACCTTCTTTTTAACTAATTGTGATATTTTAATTAACATAGATTATTCAGATTTATATCATCATCANAACGATTCNAATAATGACCTAACTTTAGTAGCTTCTACAAAACAATTTACAAACCCCTACGGAGTATGTGACTTAGACAAAAATGGTAATTTAAAAAACATAATCGAAAAGCCATCAAGCGAAAGCCTTGTAAACACAGGNTTATATGTAATTAATTCATCAATTCTAANCCTTATCCCAAGTGATAAACCATTCAATGCTACAGATTTAATTGAAAAATTACTCGAAGAGNAAAAAAGAGTTGGAATTTATCCTATAGATGAAACTCAATGGTCAGATGTGGGTCAATGGGATGAGTTTAGGAAAACAATTGAAAAAATCTAACCTTAAAATNGTAATTATTGGCTTTGGCTCAATAGGNAGCAAACATTACTGTTACCTCAAGAACAGACNAGAAGTTGAAAAAATTGCAATACTTTCAAGCAGANCAAAAGATGAGCTTCCCGATATTAAACTTGATACATTTNAAGACGTAAAAAAATTTGATCCAGATATTTTCTTTATATGCAATCAAACCTCGAAGCACGAATCAGAGTTAAGCAGAATTGAGAAAAACTTTTCTAATAGANTTATTNTGATCGAGAAACCTCTGTCTAACAAACTCATTAACCTCGATATATACAAACAAAACAGGTATTTTGTTGGATACAATCTTAGATATCACCCTTTAATTGANTTTTTAAAGAACGATATTGAGCTNTCCGGCTTTGTCAAAGCTGAAATTTCAGNTCAAACAGACCTAAGGAAATGGAGAAATACAGACTATAAATCTAGTTATAGTGCAAAATCTATTGAGGGTGGGGGTGTAGCTCTAGATTTAAGTCATGAAGTTGATTATTGCAGATATTTATTTGGAGATCTTGATAAAATCTTTTCAGAGAAGAGAAAAATTTCCAATCTAGAAATAGATTCAGAAGACCAATTCAGCTTAATTGCAAAGGTTTCTAATGAAGAAAGTTTGTTAAATTTTAATTTTTCATATTTNTCTCAAAAAGAAGAAAGAACTATTAAAATTTATTTTAATGACANATTAATTCANTGTGATCTAATAAAATCTTCAATAATTGAAGTAAAAAATGGACAAGAGAAAATGATTGAGCTNGNTGCNTATGTTCAGGAGGNTACNCTAGAAAAACAGTTTGTTGATATTATTTCAAGTGATATNCCTAAAGCAGCTACAATTANTGACGGTCAGAAAGTTTTGGAACTAGTTTTATGAAAAATAAACAAATTCTATGCACTATTTGTGCAAGGGGTGGCTCAAAGGGCNTACCTAATAAAAATTTATTAGAGATTGGTGNTAAGAGCTTAATTGGACATACNTTGACTCAAGCNAAATCANTTGAGGATATTGATTGTNTNATTNTCTCATCAGATTCTGATAATATTCTTGAAGAAGGGAAAATGTATGGTGCAGATATCCTTTTACNNAGAANTGCCAAACTTGCTTCTGACGATNNAGGAAAGATAGATGCAATAATTGATTGTCTGACTCATGCTGAAAGTAAGCTAAATATTGANTTTGACTATGTTATAGATCTTGATGTTACATCTCCCCTTAGAAACACTAGTGATATNAAAAATTGCCTTGAATTCATTAANAATCATGNTTTTAAAAATCTAATAACTGTTACNAATTCAAGAAAAAATCCNTACTTCAACCAAATTGAAATTACAAATGAAGGTCCAAAACTNGTAAAAACNGGGCATAATATCACAGGNAGACAATCTGCACCTANGGTTTATGATATGAATGCCTCAATATANGTTTGGTCTAAAGATTTCTTAATAAATGAAAAATCTCTATTTTCCAAAGATACTATTGTTTATGATATGCCAGAGGAAAGATCATTAGATATAGATAATGAACTGGATTTTAAATTTGTAAAATACTTAATNGAAAATGAGCTTTAAAGAAAACATAAGTCTTGATGATAAAAANGTNATCTTGTTGGGAGCTGGCCAGATTGGCTCCAAAGTTTTGGATTANATTAATGAATTTGATACAAAAGTATTAATTATTGATGTAAAGAATCCAAANAATATAAAAGAAGGGAACCAATTTAAGCACTTTGATTGCACCNAATTAGATAAAATTGCAACAGCATTTGAGAATGTGATATCAGAGTTTGGGGTGCCAGATTTATTTATAAANGCTTCGTATCCCAAAAATTCAAATTGGGCTAATTGTGATTTTAATAATCAAAACTCNTTAGACATAATTGAGAACATAAANTTNCATTTAGGCTCATATACAGTTTTGTCTAAAATCATTTGTGAAAAAATGAAATCNGTAGATATGANGGGATCANTTGTTCTTTTAAATTCAATTTATGGAATTGTTGCTCAAGANGAAGAACTATATACAGANGAGAAAATAAATATGAGCATGCCTTATCCAATTATNAAATCAGGNGTTAGTGGCCTTACNAGACAGCTAAGTTCTTATTATGGAAAATATGGGATAAGANTAAATTCAATATGCTCTGGNGGTATAAGGGGTAATGTTTCAGGTANAGAAGAAGATATGGATAATAGTTTNGCTGAGAAGTACTTAAAGAAGGTNCCTCTTAGAAGGATGGCAACAACTGATGATGTTGCAAATATGGTATGTTTTCTTGGATCAGATGCTTCGAGTTATGTCACCGGTCAAAATATTCCAGTTGATGGTGGGTACAGTGTTATATGACCGAAATACCAAAGTGGCTTATATCTGATCAAACTATAACTAACTCATTTCAAAAATTATCTTTCGATAGAGGTATTGGGTTTCAGAATATTATTTTCTTTCTTATCATAGCGGTNAGCATNCCGGTAGCTTTTTTAATATCAAACATAAGATTAGCAATTTATAAAATAAAATATGGAAGCGTTCACAAAGAATTTAATTATAAAGATNTTCTCATAGGCAATGATTACGACACTGACTATTTTTACCCCAAAAAAATTTTAGACAATAATGGAAAGAGTTTCGAGCAATTTAATCAGTTTGATCCATCAAATTTTTTCAATAGTGATATAGGTTTTTTTTATTATCAGAAAATTTTNATAGANGCATGCAAAGACCTTCTCAAAATNACGAANGTTGCTGGTTTAAATGCTAAGTTTTTAATATTCATTTCNTCNTTGAGGAACATAATTTTTTATGTAATTTACAGAGCGTTTTTTAAGTTTCATAAAAAAAAGGGTGTGACTGATATTCATTTAGTTTCAATGCCTTTAAATTTTATGTGTGCAATTGAAAAAGAGGGGCTGAACTGTAANGTTTATCTTCACGGACTATCAGTAAAAATTCTTCCATATCAAGTTCCATCTNTGACAAAACTATTCTTATTTTCAAAAGATGAAAAAGATTATTTTTCAAAATTTATTCCTATTGAAAAAATTCATATTTATNAAGCAAATAAAATCATTAATCATAGTAATNCTGGGATTGTATTGTTAAGGCAAACTCTAAAATTTGATGAAAAATCAGATGATNNGATGGATATGAATGACATTGAAGNAGTGAAAACATTTGCAGATAAAAATAATCTAGAACTTTACTTTAAGATTCACCCAAAAACTGACGAAAATAAGATTAAAGTTCTTAGNAAAAATTTAAGAATTGAAGAAAACCGACTTCTTTTAAACAGAACNCCTGTAGTAGAAAATATCTTAGCCCTTGAGCCAAAAATAATTTTTGGTTGGTTTTCAAGTGGTTTAGCTGAATCTNTGAATTATAACGTTCTGCCCGTAGCAATAGAGAAAAAATCNAAATCAAAAAAAATAAATGAATTATCAACTTTTGATTANAAAAAAAGATGTTTGAGCTTTCATGATCAAAAATTAATTCTNNAAGAAGCGATTCAAGGTGAGAGTGAATTTATAGAAACTATTAATTTTTTAAAGAATAATGGATAGAGAACCAAAGATCACAGTAATTATGTCAGTTTTTAATGGGTCNGAGTTTTTAGCTGAATCAATTCAAAGCATTCTNGATCAAACCTTTAAAGAATTTGAATTTATTATTGTAGATGACGGATCAACAGACAATAGTTTAGATATTATAAGGTCGTTTGAGTCTGCTGATTCCAGAATTAAAGTTATTTCTAAATTAAATGAGGGTTTNGCAAAATCATTAAATACTGCAATTAGTATTTCNAAAGGAGAATACATAGCTAGGATGGATGCAGATGATATCAGCTATAAAAATAGACTTGAAAAACAATATGAATTCATGCAAAAAAATAAATCTATTGATTTATGTGGATGTAGTATGGACATTATCGATGAGCTAGGCAACGTGACCTCAGAAAAAATTCAGACATCAAATAATCATGAAATTCTTAAAAAAAGATTCTTTCANTCGCCAATACTACATATTACATTCTTTGGGAAAAAGTTATTTTTTNTAAAAAATAATNGTTACAGAGANGAATTTAAATATGCTCAAGATTATGATCTAGTTATGAGAGGAATAGATNCAGGTGCCAAAATTTGTAATATTAAACATAAATTGGTNCAGTATAGAGACTATNANNAAAAAATTGAGCCAAAAAAATTTATACAACAATTTAGAATGACTGAACTCATAGTCAAGCTTTCNAGGGAAAGAGAACAGTTTGGGAAGGAAGTATCCNCTTTAGATTCTAAAATTCTTTCAATCTTNAAAGTGAANAACTTTGATATATTTATTACAAAAATTTTTTTAAGTACGTATTTTTTAAAGAATTCCTTTCTAAATCGCATATTAAAAAGAATNGTTAATCTCNTTGCATTCGCTTTAAATGGTGACTTAAGACGATTGTTNATTCGTGATTTNAGAGCATATAAGTTATAATCCCGAAATGAGTAAATCATCAAGTCTGAAAAAAGACTTTTCTGCAAGAGCTCTATGGGTTAATTATAGATCCTCAGCAATATTTCCGTTTTTTTTAGGCAAGAATGAAGATACTCTTTTAGTCTTTCAAAACTATTGGCAATGGAAGAGTAANATTGAAAATNTTATTGCAAATATATTTATAAGAGATCTTNGCGGAAAGTTAATACATTCTGAATCCNTANAGATTNATATNCATAACCAAATATCAATTAAAAATATTTTATCTGATGCTGTAGATATAGATAAAGGAACTGTAGAAATTGAAGTAATTGGTAACAAGAATTTAGGATANCCCTTCCCTGCAATTCTTTGTTATTACAAATCTAAGGAATATATAAGTGTTGTTCATTCTGCAGGCAGGATCTTAAATTCAAATGAAAATCATCAAACTAGCACCTGGAGAGAGTCAAACTTTTTAACTATTTATGATGNTGACTTGTCTCCTTTCATATCAATTTTNAANGGACAGGACGAAATGGACACGGANTTATCTATTANGTTTTTAAAATTACCGGTAAAAGAATTAATCCTCGAAAAAACATTTTCCTTAAATTTAAATCCTTTTGGTTCCAAAGTATTTTANGCAAATGAATTTCTTGACGATTCTGAGAAAAAACTTATCAAAGGGAAAAGGTTTTTTATNGANTTTGAGCANAAAAATAAAGGTATTTTTGGAAGATATGTTGTTGGAAATTATCTTAAAAAAGAGAATATGCACTTTTGTACACATTCATTCATGTCCGTAACTAAAAGTGNNGATATTATTGAGAGTTCTGAAGAAAANCCTGTTACNTCATTTTTGCCAGCCTTTAACAAAAAGCCATTAAANTTAAAATTAATTTCATATCCAACCAATATANANAGTNAAGTAATTTTTAAATCTAAAGAATCAAATATTGATGANACCATTAATCAAGATACAGNNATTATATTTAATTTTAATTCTGGAGAAGAGGCATTTGAGGNAGAGGTTAAAGAAGATAAATTTGTAAAGTTCTACTCNACAGATGACTGTCCTGCAAGACTTAATATTAGTTATAATTTCTCACTCCCCAACTCCAAACATCCCACTGATATAGCTACAGGTTTTAAGGGGAATGTNTATCCAAAAAAATCTAATCACTGGGGTTCAATAGTTAATCTTCCTGGTTGGAAGACTATGTTTTTTCTAAGAAACTGCTCTCACAATCCAAANAAAACGGAAAGCGGTGANTTNGATTTTACCTTTTTTGATAATAGTAACTCNGTAGAAAAACATGTTCATGTAAAAGCTGAAACTTGTTCTATTCTTGAATTTGAAACAAATAGTNATTTTTCTAATTTCATATCATGGAAATGTAATTCAACTGTTGGAACAATTGAAGTTTTTTGGGTTTGTTTTAACGAGCAAACAGGAGCCATTTGCGGAGATCATTCTTTCTAAGCTGGAGGCTGAGAACGGAATCGAACCGATGTTAACGGAGTTGCAGTCCGCTGCATAACCACTCTGCCACTCAGCCAATTAAATATTTGATGCTTTGCCTTTATCTAAAAAAATAGTTTTATCAAAATTTTCAACTATTTCTCTTCTATGAGTTACACATAGGATAGTTATTTCTTTGAGATTTTCCAGCAAATTTTTAATTTCAATTTCTGATTTTTTATCTAATGANCTTGTTGGCTCNTCTAGTATTAATATGCTTGGATTTTTTCCAAGTGCTCTTGCTAAACATAGCCTTTGAATTTGNCCTCCAGATAATTTATCCCCAATATTCCCAATTTCTGTATCAAGACCNTCTTGAAGATTGCTCATGAAATTCANGCAATCTGTTCTNTGAAGAATATTATTAATTTCTTCATCNGTAATATTTTCTTTTGACCATTGAAAATTCTCTCTTAGCGTTCCCGGAATAAGAGTNGGTTTTTGAGGCACATAACCAATAATTTTTCGAATTGAATTTGAAGAAAGCTCATTAATATTTGCATTATCAAAAGAAATAGATCCTGATGTAGGTTTCTGAAAACCCATAATCAAATCAATTATTGTTGATTTTCCAGCACCTGATTCACCNACTATTGCTACCTTTTCTCCTTTTTTAATATTAAATGTTGCTTGATTTAATACCNTATTACTCGNGTCATATGAAAAGGAAACATCATCAAAATTAATANGGTTAACAAAATCTTTTAATTCTTTTCCTTGCATCTTTTCTTTGTTTTGATTTAGAAACGAGTGGATTTCAAAAAATTGTCGATAAGATGGTATGTAACCATAGTATTGATTCAATGAAGTAAANAATATATTCAGAAAAAGACCTAGCCTATTTGCAGAAAACATAAATGCTACAAGAAGTGGGATACCAAGCTCCAGATAATTTTGTGAATAGTACGCGATAATGACAATTATTATAAATATTAAAGGCTCGGTTAGTGTTGCGTTAACTGAAGAGGTTAGTGATGATCTAAAAATCGAATCTCTTAATCCAGATATATTGCCATCAAGGTTTTTGATAGATTTTTCTTCATTACCAAAACCTTTTACTAGCTTGATATTTGACAAAATATTGTANGTATTATCTCCAAGAAAATTTAAGTTATTAACATATTTTTTTTGATAAAAAGTTTTTAGACTGTTTGCTANCCATGTTATNGGAAAAAATANAATAAGCCCNAGCGCNCCCATCAATAACGAAAGTGCTGGTGATATGAAGAACATTGTTGAAGCAAACGCTACCACAGTTACAAAAGAAAAAACTACTTTCATNAATGCATCCATNCCTGCACTCATTTTTTGTGTTTCGTTCGTAAGNGTGTTTGAAAGCTTTCCNTAGGTATTCTTTTCAAAAGATGGAATCTTTGCTCTNACAACAACAGANAAAAAGTCTACTGAAAAAACTTTTAAATAGTCATAAATAGTCTTGAATCTAAAATAGTTTTCAAGGAAATTTATTAAAACTCTCAGGAGTATTACAATAACAAGAGTNAGCCCTAGGGAAATCATAGATACTGANAANCCAATTGAATTTATAAAATCAAAGACAATTTTACTAACCGCGCTTAGATCTTCTCTGGAGGTTTGTGATACATAGTCAACTATTGGAATGATCCCAAAAACNGTAGTAGCCTGCAATATTGCAGATAATGACATTAAAGAAAAAACTATAATAAGTGAAATTTTAGAGGATTTAACGAAGCCCCANAAAAATCCCTTGAATGAATTAAAGTTAATAAAAAACTCCGTAGTTAGTAAGAGTAAGTATCTTCTTTAAATGGGCCTTCCCTTTCAACTCCAATGTATTCTGCCTGTTCACTAGTTAATTTAGTCATTGTGCCACCAAATCCTTTAACCATCAATTCGGCAACNTCTTCATCTAANTTCTTAGGCAATACCCTAACATATAAATTATCTTTTTTAATTGCTGCATCAAGGTCTGCAAATTGTTCTTTATACAAATGAATNTGTGCAAGAACTTGGTTACAAAATGATCCATCCATTACTCTGCTTGGATGACCAGTAGCTACAGCCAGATTTACAAGTCTACCTTCAGCAAGTAAAAGNAAATAATCATTTTCACCTCTTATNACTTTGTGAACTCCTGGCTTGATCTCAATCCATTCATAAGATTTTAAGTGTTCAACATCAATTTCATTATCAAAATGNCCTATATTACAAACTACACATGAGGATTTNAGCCCATCTAGTACATACTTATCAAGGACATTCACATTTCCAGTAGTTGTTACAACTAAATCATATCTCTTNAGAAGATCGCTGTTCACATTCTTACCATCATTTGTAACTAGCCCATCTTTATAAGTGGAAACTATTTCAAAACCATCAAAACATGCTTGCATTGCACAAATTGGNTCAACTTCCGTGACATCAACGATCATTTTTTGTTGNTTTAAGCTATCGGCTGATCCTTTCCCAACATCACCATAACCAATAACAAGGGCTTTTTTCCCAGATAGAAGCATATCAGTAGCTCTTTTTATTGCATCATCAAGGCTGTGTCTACANCCATACTTATTATCATTTTTTGATTTTGTTATTGAATCATTGACGTTAATTGCAGGCACTTTAAGAGTTCCGTTNTTGAGCATTTCCTTAAGTCTGTGTACTCCAGTTGTGGTCTCTTCTGAGACACCATGAATCTTTTCCAACATNTGAGGNTACTCATTATGAATTTTTGCAGTTAAATCGCCGCCATCATCTAAAATCATATTTGCATCCCATGGGTNACCATCTTTGCATATGGTCTGTTCCAAACACCATTCATATTCCTCTTCAGTCTCNCCCTTCCATGCAAAAACAGGTACTCCTTGATCAGCAAGAGCTGCAGCTGCATGGTCTTGTGTTGAAAAAATATTGCAAGAAGACCATCTAACTTCAGCACCAAGATCAATTAATGTTTCAACAAGGACAGCTGTTTGAATTGTCATNTGTATGCAACCTACTATTCTTGCTCCCTCTAAAGGCTGCTCCTCTCTATATCTNTCTCTTAATTGCATTAAAGACGGCATNTCGTCTTCTGCAAGGAGAATTTCTTGTCTTCCAAACTCGGCTANATTTATATCTTTTACTTTATAGTCACTCATAATTTTTTTACCTTTTCCCATGTAAATGAATTTTCTTTTCTTCCAAAATGGCCNTAAGTCGCAGTTGGCTGATATATTGGAGAGAGTAATTCTAAGTTATTTATGAGGCCTTTTGGTGTTAAATCAAAATTATTATCAATAATTTTATTTATTTCGCTTACTGGNATTTTTTCGGACTCAAAAGTATTTACATANACAGACACTGGTTTTGANACACCAATTGCATAAGCAACTTGAATCTCACAATAATCACATAGACCAGCAGCNACTANGCTTTTGGCAATATGGCGAGCAGCATATGCCGCAGACCTATCAACTTTCGAAGGGTCTTTCCCTGAAAAAGCTCCACCTCCATGTCTAGCCATGCCTCCATAAGTATCTACAATAATTTTTCTTCCAGTTAAACCNCAATCTCCAACAGGCCCTCCAATNACAAAAGCTCCAGTCGGGTTTACATAAAAATTTGTATTTAAATCAATTAATGCCTCTGGCAATGTTGTTTTTATGATTTTATCAATGACATATTCTCTAATGTCTTCTTGTGAAATCTCAGGGGAATGTTGAGTTGAGATCACAACAGAATCAATTCTCTTGGCATTAAAATTTTGATCNTATTCAACTGAAACTTGNGATTTAACATCTGGTCTAAGCCAATCTGTACCCTGGCGTCTAAGTTCAGCTTGTTTCTTCACAAGTAAATGAGATAAGTGTATAGGCANTGGCATCAGAACGTCTGTCTCTCTGCAAGCATAACCAAACATCAANCCTTGGTCTCCTGCCCCTTGTTCTTTATCTAATCCAGCACCTTCATTAACACCTTGGGCAATNTCAGGTGATTGCTCTGATAAAAAATTATAAAATTTTAAGCTTTCGCCATTAAAACCGAGGTCATCATTATTGTATCCAATATTGTTTACTACATCTCTGGCTACGCCTTCAAAATCAACTTTTGCCAAAGTTGATATTTCTCCTGCAAGGAAAAGATTATTATCTTTGACCATAGTTTCACATGCTACTCGAGAATTTTTGTCTTGTTTTAAACAAGCATCTAAAACTGCATCTGAAACTTGATCGCACACTTTNTCAGGATGCCCCTCTCCTACTGATTCTGATGTAAAAATATATGACATTATTTCTCCTATTTTTTTAAAAATTTTACTAGCTTCTTTTGATAATCTTCAGTTAAGTATAAAAAGCTATCATGTCCTCGTGTTCCTTTTAATTTNTCATGATANGAATCAATACCNCTCATCTTTAAAAGATTGTGAAATTCTAGCATATCCTTTGAAGGAAATAGCAGATCATCATCAAAACTTATTAGCAAAACTTTACTTTCAATGTTCTTAATTTTTGACTCATCTAGAAAATAACTGTCCATTGCTTTTGTCATTAATCTAAACGAGTTTCTGTCAAATTTTTTTTCAAATTTTTTTCCATGATAGGAGAGATAGTTTTCAGACTCNTATTTAATNNCNTCAGAGATTCTGGACTCAGGCTTTTGTAGATTGTAACGAAATTTTTCTTCTATNAAATTGCTTGATATGTAAGAGATATGNGACAACATTCTNGCAACTTGCAATGCATCTGGTTTATCNCTTAAATTTANTATTGATCGTTGAACGTGATTTAAGAGTATATTAAATTGTCTTGGCTTTGGNGNGGCTCCGATAATAATTCCCTTTTTTGTAGATTTATTTTTATTTGAGATTAAATCCATTACTTGCATTCCACCGAGGCTAGCACCTATTGCAGTATTAACTTTTTTTATANTNAGCGAGTCTAATAATTTATAAATTGAATTATTCCAGTCTGTTACGGAAACTTCTGGAAAATTTTTACCATAGGTTTTGTTTGTATTATTNNAGACAGATTTTGGACCAGTACTTCCAAAACAACTNCCAATATTATTNGCACATATTACAAAAGATTCATTTGTATTAATGGCTTTGTTTGGGCCTATGAATTTATCCCACCAACCAATAGAATCGTCTGATTCAAGTTTTCCTGCTGCATGATTACTGCCTGAGAATGCATGAAAAACTAAGACGACATTATCTTTATTAGCGTTAAGTTTGCCATATGTATCGTACACAATGTCGAAAGATTCTAGAGTCTTTCCAGACTCTAGAATAAAAGGCTGAGAACAAGAAAAGATTTCTCTTTGATGGTTCATCAAAAAGATTTAATCTTTTAAGCCTTATCTAACGCTTGCTCAATATCTGCAATAATATCGTCAATGTGCTCNAGGCCAATTGAAAGTCTTACAAACCCTGGAGTTACTCCAGCATCTGAAAGTTCNTCTTCAGATAATTGACTATGCGTTGTGCTAGCAGGATGTATTGCAAGTGATTTNGAATCACCAATATTAGCTACATGATANAAAAGTTCTAAAGAGTTTATAAATTTCTTTCCAGCATCACGTCCACCAGCTATTTCAAAACCCATTAAACCTCCATTGCCACCGCTCAAGTATTTCTCGGCTCTCTCNACTGCAACTTCAGTNGGATAAATGACCTTCTCAACTTTTTTATGGNTTTTCAGAAAATCTGCAACCTTGACAGCATTTTTAGAATGCTCTCTCATTCTTAGAGGCAGTGTTTCCATTCCTGTTAAGAACATAAAGGCATTAAATGGNCTCATAGCTGCTCCCATATCTCTCAAAAGAGTAACCCTTGCTTTAAGGATGTAAGCTATAGGTCCAAGGGGTTTAACTGCCTCNGTCCAAACTGCNCCTGCATATGAAGGGTCTGGAGTATTCANTTTAGGTTGTCTCTCTGGGAACTTTTCCCACTCAAAATTTCCACTATCAACAAGAATTCCTCCAATTGANTTACCATGTCCACCAATATACTTTGTTGTTGAATGAAGCAGTACACTTGCTCCATGATCAAATGGTTTGCAAATTACTGGGGCCGCGGTGTTATCAACTATTAACGGNATNCCTAATGGCTTTCCAAGGTCTGCAACTTCTTTTAAAGGAAACACTTCAAAGCTTGGATTNGGCAGAACCTCTCCATAATAAGCTCTTGTTCTGTCATCAGTGGCTTTTAGAAAATTTTCTGGGTCTGNTGGATCCACAAACCTAACTTCTATTCCCATATCTTTTAGAGGATTTTTAAATTGGTTATATGTTCCACCATATAAATGAGAGGAAGCTACGAAATTGTCTCCCGCTTCGCAAAGGTTTTGAATTGAATACGCGGATGCAGCCTGCCCTGATGCTACAGCTAAGGCTCCTACACCACCCTCAAGTGCTGCTACTCTCTCNTCTAAAACAGCATTAGTAGGATTCATTATCCTAGAGTAGATGTTGCCTAACTCTGATAAGGCAAATAAATTAGCAGCATGATCTGCATCATCAAATTGATAACTTGATGTTGCATGAATTGGAACAGCAACCGAATTAGTTGTTTCGTCTTTTCTCCATCCAGCATGAAGNGATATTGTCTCTGGATTTTTAGATTTAGTCATTTTTTTCTCCTAGCCGAATACTTGGAGGGGTTAACTATTTAGCAGTTTNTGCCTGCAAGCGTTACAAATCGGCAATTGNGTTATTTTAACTCTATCTTTAGTCTTTATCAAATATCATCTGACGAAAAAAACTTATGTCTTTCAATATCNTCTTCAGTAGTTTTATCGCCATATTGTATCTCCAAAATCTTACATTCATCTTGAAAGGGATTAAATATTTGATGCCATTCTGTTCTCTTTACAGAAAAAATATCATCTTTCTTCAAATCGACCTTTTCATAAATATCTGGTGAATTTTTTGAAAAATTAACTTTGCATTTNCCAGCTGATATAAACCATATTTCNTCTCTAAAGGTNTGNCTTTGCATGCTCATCCCTTTTTTAGGGAGAATAGTAAGTTCCTTAAGTTTTACTCTGGAATCAGAAAATAAAGTATTAAAACTTCCCCAAACTCTTTCCTCANAATCATATTTCCAATCCTTTAAAATCCAACTACTTGAATTTTCTTTATTATGTCCNCCTATTCCNAATTCAAATTTAATGTCTTTTACCCTCATTTCCGGGATATTTTCTTTTTTCCTATCGCCTCCATTACAAAAAATTATCTCATCTTTNGGATAATNTAGCTTAATNTCTTCAAGACCATTTATGCAGCTTCCAAGGTTNTCATCTTGAAATTGGATTACTCTATCAACGCCTTTTATATTTTCTAAAATTTTTTTTCTTTCAGAGAAACGGCATAAATGGCTTGCCTTTTTTTCTTTCGCAACCACTCATCACTATTGAGCATNACTANAAGAAAATCACCTTTCTTTCTAGCAGATAATATGTAATTAATGTGNCCTGAATGTACAGGATCAAATCCTCCACTTACNACAGATATTTTCATCCTATAAACCTTCGATTTTAATTCCCTTTAAAGCCAGTGATGAATTNATNATTGTTTCCATGACTTTATCAACCTCACTATCAGTCAGGCTCCTTTCAGCAGATTGAAATTTAAATCGATACCCAAACTTTAAAATATTTAATTTTCTATTTTCAAAAAAATCAAAAATAAATAGCTCATCAAGGATCAGGGAAGATTTAGAAATTTCTTTAATTAGGTTATCGAGTTCATCGATTAGTTCAATGCTTTCAATTGAAAANGAAAGGTCTCTAAAGATAACTGGATATTCAGAGATAGGTTTAAAGTNAACATTTGGAATCNTTAAATTTGTAATATCTATTTCAAAACTATAAACGGGTGATTTAGTCTTAGACCNTACAAACTGATTTGATAATTTACCAATTGCTCCAATCTTCTTCCCATCTAAATTAATACTTTCAACCAAATCATAGTTTTCTCTGTTTTCTTTTNTGAATTCNAGATTTGTGCTTAGAAGATCATTTAGCATAGAAAATAAAATTCCTTTGAGGTAGGAAAAATCCAATTTTGAGTTGAATTCTTTAAAATTTTTACCTTCCCTACCATTTACAATTGCACCAATTGATCTCTCTACACCACTTTTTGTATATACATCAGATATTTCNAACATTTTGATAGAGTCTTTTTGACGATTTTGGTTATAAACTACATTTGCTGCTAAAGATTTAGTTATACAAACTCTAATTTTTGATCTTTGNTTGTCTAGAGGNTTATCTACAGTATTTGCNTCTGGATTTTCAGTATCATTAAATGGGAAATTAATNACCTCAAAAAAGCCTTGATTTACNAGAAAATCTCTACAGGCTTCTTCAAAAATTTTTTCCATTGATTTAGTAGTGACTGGAAGTAAAAGAGGCTTTGCCGAAATATTATCATATCCAATTATTCTTGTTATCTCTTCAGCTAAATCATTTATTTGTCCAATATCTGAACGATGGCTTGGAACAATGAGTAAATCACCAACTTTATCAAAACCTAGAGATTCAAGAATTTCTAGCTGTTGATCTTCTTCAATATCATTACCTATTACTTTATTAACATCATCTTGGCTGTAGCTAATTTTTATTTTCTCTTTTTTTCTCATATTCTGATGAATTGAAATAGATTTTATCTTCGCGTGGTCATCAACAATCGAGACAAACCTTCTTAAAACATTTTCTTGNGATAAAAAATCAACACCTCTTTCAAATTTATAAGCTGCTTCAGAATTAAGATTATATTTTCTTGCTTTACCAAGAATCTCTTCAGGAATGAAATATGCACACTCTACCCAAACTTTTGTTGTGTTNGAGGTGCAGCTNGTACTTTCACCACCCATTACACCGGCAAGACTNATTGTTTTTCCATCTAATGTGAAAACTAGGTTTTCTCCTNCAAGCTCAATTTCTTCCCCTANCAAAGTCTTAAATTTTTCATTCTTTTTTCTTTTCTGAAGTGAAAATTCTCCATTCATTTTTGAAGCATCAAAACAATGAGTTGGCTGCCCAGTTTCATANGCTAAGTAATTCGATATNTCAGTGAAAAAATTATTTTTATTAATCCCTAATTCAGTAAAATATTTTTCTAGATACGCTTGATANTTANNNGTCTTANNNTCTATCTCAATTTCNAGAAANGAAATATTAGGGCATAAATTTTCTGAATTATTAGTAAGNCTTGGATCAAATGTATCAATTTTNCCATTATAAATTTTTCTNTCATCTTTGACTGGGTAGAATGNATTTAAATCTCTTGCTAATCCCAAAAGAGATAAACAGTCACCACGATTGGGTGTAATCTCAAGATCAAATATTTCATTTACTATTTCATGCTCGTGCCCAAGTTGAAATAGACTTTTTGACAGCTTATCCAGTGTNGGTGGTTTCTTAAAAAACTTTGCAAGATGTGAATATGCTATNTTCACTTGAACTGCCTCAAGAAATCTANGTTTGATTTATAAAAATCTCTAATATCTTTAACACCATACTTAAGCATGGCTATTCTCTCAATGCCCAACCCAAATGCAAGGCCTGAATATNTACTTGTATCGATCTTGCAGTTTTCTAAAACTTTAGGATTTACNACTCCACATCCTAAGATCTCAAGCCACTTATCTCCAAAAAGAATATCAACCTCAGCAGAGGGCTCAGTAAAAGGGAAAAAGGATGGCCTGAATCGTAGTTTGATATCTTTGCCAAATAATGAGAAGCATATTTTATAGATTANATCTTTTAATTGAGCAAAACTGACATCTTCATCAACATATATGCCTTCAATCTGATGAAACATTGGCAAATGTGTGGAGTCATCATCTTTTCGATAGACTTTTCCAGGAGAAATAAAAGCCATTGGCATCTTGTTTTCAAGCATGCATCTAACTTGAACTGGGGATGTATGGGTNCGGAGGACGCTCTCTTTATTGTTAATATAAAAAGTGTCATGCATTTCTCTAGCTGGATGAGTAGCTGGAATATTNAGCATATCAAAGTTATATTCTTCACTTTCAATCTCTGGTCCCTCAGCTATCTTAAAACCAAAAGAACAAAGAAGTTTCTCTAAAGAAAATTTAACTTTATTTATTGGGTGGACTGACCCAAGCTCTTTATTGCNTGATGGTAAATAAATTTCTTTCGATGACATTTAATCTATAGCAGTTTTAACAACTTTTTCAAAAGTTGCTTTATCCTGTATAGCTAACTCTGACAACATCTTTCTGTCAAGCTTTATGCCTTTTTGATTTAGCCCAAAGATGAATCTTGAATANGAGTAGCCNAGATTTCTNACTTGTGCATTTATTCGNGTTATCCAAAGCCTTCTAAAATCTCTTTTTCTGTTTTTTCTGTCACGATATGCATACTGAAGTGACTTNATTAAAGACTGTTTTGCAGTTTTAAAAAGACGAGATCTTGCTCCATAATGCCCTTTAGTTCGCGCAACAANCGCTTTNTGTTTTNTTGCTGCAATATTACCTTTAGTTGTTCTTGGCATGTTAGGCCTCCAATAATTTTTTTACTNCTTTTAAGTTTGCACCTTNAAGGTTTGATAAACCTCTAAGATGNCTTTTCTTTTTGGTTTTGTGTTTTGATAAAATATGGTTCCTGCCTGCAGATCTCATTTTAAGACCTGAACCTGTTGCTTTGAATCTCTTTTTTGCACTTGAGTGATTTTTTAATTTGCTCATTTTATCTTCTTAGGAGCCAATAATGCACTGTATGTTCTATTTTCAAATTTTGGCTCCGCTAATACAGATGCAATATCTTCGGTTTCTTTGATGATNCTGTCAAGTAAAGTTTTACCAAAACTTGTGTTTCCAAGCTCTCTTCCTCTAAAGGTTATAGATACTTTAACATTTGCTTTCTTTTCGATAAAAGCCACAATTTTTTTAAGCTTTACATTAATATCGCCTNTATCAATNTTAGGNCGCATTTTTATTTCTTTTTGATCAAGTCTTTTTTGATTCTTCTTGGCTAGGGATTGTTTCTTCTTTTGGTCAAATTTATATTTCCCATAATCTATGATTTTTGCAACGCATGGCTCTTTATCAAATGTNATTTGTAAGATATCTAAACCNTTNTCTCTAGCAATTTCAACAGCATCTNATTTTGAATATGTCCCAAGTTTTTCTCCAGTTTCAGATATNACTGTNAGCCTTTCAGCTTTCATGAATTGGTTTATTGGAGCCTGGGGTGGCCTTCTTCTTTGAGGTCTCAAATTAGTTTATATGTTTACTGAAGTGCATGCTTAGCATGGGGAGGATTGAAATTTAATTATCATAGAAAACCGATATTAAATGATTACAAAATATAATCAAGATTTTTTATCCCATAAGCTTTCAGGATTACGCATTGTTTTAAATTCAATAATGTTGTCAAAGGGGTCACACANGAACATTGTTTCTTGTTCAGGAGCTCGTCCTTCAAAACGTATNAAGGGTTTAAGCAAGACTTTTGCTTCATTTACTTCTACNCTCTTCTTTATTGTGTCAAAGTCATNTTGTTCGAGATGCACTCCAAAATGAGGTACAGGTATGTCACACATATCNACAAATTTTGTTGANNCAAGTTTAGATTTTTTTAATTGTGGAAATTCATGAAGAGTAAGCTCATTACCAAAGAAATTTATATCAGTCCAACCTGACTCTGAGCGGCCCTCATCACAACCCAATACCTCGCAATAAAATTTTTTTGCTTTGTTTAAGCATGGAACTTTAAAAGCTAGATGAAATTTTGAATACATACNNTAATTATACATTTCCTTGAGNAAATCATGTATTTTTTTTGCCTTCATAGGATTTATTCCTANCTTTAGNGCCGATGATAAATANTCTTCTTTAGATANATCTTCTAGTGACTTAAATTCTCTGTATATCCTGCTAATTATTTTAGGGCCGATGCCTGGAATATCTTGTAAGAAATGTTGNGTNAGATTCTTTCTTTTTGTAGACCTAAAGTTTTTNAGTGCAAAACGATGCGCCTCATCTCNTACATCTAGGAAAATTTTTGACATTGAATCATCGTGCCTAAATTCAACCTTATTTTTCTTAAAAAATAGATTCTCAATTCCATATTTTCTCTTTTCTCCTTTTCCAATTGAAACAACCTCAAAAGCTTTTTTTCCCAGCCCATTTTCTATGNATTTTAAATGTGTCAGCCCCCCATCGATAATAATTAAATTGATGCTAAAATTATTTTTTAGATATTTTTTTACCCCAAATAATAGTGCAGAAAGGTCTGATTTACCGTGTTTTANCGGAACATGGTAGAATCTATATTTTGATTTAATTGGTCCTTCAGAGTTAAAAAAAACACATGAAACTGTCTGAATATCTCCAACACCTCCACTCACATCAAAACCTACTATTGATATATCTTCNTCATTGATATCAAAATTTTCTTTCAGATANTTTATAGAGAGAGAATATTTATTTGATCTCTGAAGCTTTAAGCTAAGNAGATTTTTTGCATTTCTTTTNGCCATNTCTATCCATCTTTTTTTCTTGCCAGAAGTAGGGAATGAAATTTTTATATTTGGAAAAAATGGGGAATGAAATTTTTCGTTTGAACAAACAATCTCCTTAATTTGCGGGTTAGATAAAATCAATCTGCTAATAAATTCTTCCATTAAATTAAGTTCAGATTTATTNACTTTGTTTTTAAAAGAAAACCTTCTTATATTTGTAAAAGAATTCATTTCAATGTCAATTACTACGAAACANACATCTTCTCCAGATGATGCAATTGATACTACTTTAGTTTGATCTCCGCCTGAAAAAATAATTTGAGATTCTTCAACTCTCTCTAAGATCCTTATTTTTCGCTTTACGACTCCAGCTTTTTCAAATTTTTCATTTGCTGAGTAATCTTTCATTTCAATTGCTANATTTTTNAATATCTTCTTAAAGTTTCCCTTTAATATTGATTTTGTGGTGTCTATATCTTTCTGATAATCATTTTTAGAAATAAAACCCACACAAGGTGCTGAACATTTTCCAATTTGGTATTGAAGACATGGTCTTGTCCTATTTGAAAAGAAAATGTCATTACAGGTTCTGAGTTTTAGAGCTTTTTGTAGTTCTGTAATGGCAGTTCTTGTTCCTTTGGCNCTTATAAATGGTCCAAATAAATTTTTCTCTGCCTTAGTTGTTCTTTTAAATGTGATNGATGGATAGTCATGTGCATCATCAATTTTTATATACGGAAAGGTTTTATCATCCCTCANTAAGATNTTGAATTGTGGTTGATTTGATTTAATAAGGTTTTGCTCAAGCAAAAGAGCCTCTGTTTCGTTATTTGTTGTTAAGTAGTCAAGATCTTCAATTCTTTCAACTAGTTTATTGGTTTTAAATTCTTTAATAGAGGTTCTAAAATAGCTTTGAACTCTTTTTTTTAAATTTTTAGCTTTGCCAATATANAGAATTTTNTTTTTTCCAAAGAATCTGTAAACACCAGGTGTTTCTGGAAAAGATTTTATCTTATCTGCTATTTTATGAACCACTACAAATATTTCTTCGTGTTCTCTTTCCCAAGCTCGACTCCCCACTGATCNAAAGCATTTATGTTCCAAAATATGCTNTTCAATATTGTTTTATTTTCCCATGTAGCCATGAGGGCCCCAACTGTCGATGGTGAAATATTATCTATGGTAATNAGTGTAGGGTTTCTTTTTTTAGTTTGTTTACATTCTTCNATATCAATTGCTGTGCCCTTAATAAGTGAATCAGACTGCCCATTAAACTGTTTAACATTAAGAGAGTCTGATGATGAAGAGAGTAAATATAAATTAAAGTCNTTAGTCCCTTGGTATATCATTTGATAGAAAGAGTGTTGTGATTCAGGGCCATAGCCTCCCCAAACAATTGGACAAGTTTGGATCTTTAGTTGGTGCCCATTCTTATCTACTGATTTTCCATTTGATTCCATTTCTAATTGCTGAACATACTTTGAAAAATTTCTAAGTNTCCAATCGTAATTNAGTATCAATGAAGTCTGATTTTCAAGAATATTATTGTTATATATATCTTGGCATGACATCAAAAAGCATGGACTTTTATTTTTANTGTTTAGCAAGTCTTCGTCAGCAGTTAAACCGCCGTGCAAAAATTCTCTATACTTTTCCTCACCCTCAAAAATTGCTAAAAGTATTGAAATTGGTGACCAAGATGAAAATCTTCCACCAGTAGAGGCATCAAAAGAAACTATTTTTTTAGAATCTATACCATAGCTCTCTGCAGTTTGNATATTTGAAGTGATTGCGAATGTATTTTTCANATAGTTTCTTCCGGTCACATCTTCATAAGATCTTAAAGTTTCNATAGTACCGAAGGATTTAGAAGCAATAATAAAAATGCATTTTTCGAGATTAAGCCCTGATACTTTTTCCTTAAACTCTTCNGGATCACTACCTGTAATCATCACAACATTTTTATAAAAATCANTAATTAAGGCTTCTCCNAGAAATAATGGGCCTAATTGAGAGCCTCCAATTCCAAAGAAAATAATCTTNTCAAAAGATTCTTGCGAAATAGCATCAGCAATTTCTAACATAAAATTAGTTTGATCATTAAATTCCTTNAGNGANGGATTTTTTCTATATTCAAAATGAGTTACTGGCCTATCTTCGGTGTTGTTTACTCTTTGGCCATCGAAGATGTCTTTAAATTTACTAAAAACATCATTCATGAGCGCTAGATTCTCAAAGTCACTATAAAACTCAGTTGGGATATTNTGATATTCAAAATTGAAATTTATACCGTAAACTTTTTCTTTAAACTTGATGCAATCTTCCCTAATTCTGTATTCAGGTTTNTTAAGGTTTAACTTCTCTAGCANAAATACTCCTTAAACCTCTCNGAAACNTTATCCCCTTGAGTGATAGGTCGGCCTACAACTATAAAATCAGCACCNAGTGAATAAGCTTCGGCTGAACTCATAACTCTTTTTTGATCATCTTGTGTAAAATCATTTCTAATTCCTGGAACAACTTTGATTTTATTAAGATTTGTAAGCAGGCTTAATTCATGTGGACTACACACAACACCGTCCACAACTGAATTATTTGCAATGTCTATCAATTTTTTAAATTGTGTATCAAAAGTGTTCCCGTACAATTTCTCTGTATCTTCTTCTGCCAAACTTGTTAAAAGACTTACCCCAAGTATTTTAGTACTTTGAGCTGATTCACATGCTGCGTTAATCATTTCTAAACCACCTTGCAAATGGATGGTGGTCATTGAAACATTAAAATTTTGAATTTCTTGAATTGCCTTTGATACCGTATTTGGAATGTCATGCAGTTTTAAATCTAAGAAAATTTCAAAACCTTGAGATGAAAGGTATTCCAAGACTTTTTCTCTTTGTGAAATAAATAATTCTAGCCCAACCTTTACCATGCATTGTGTAGAGTCTAAATGGCCAACAATTTGTTTTACTCTTGAAAAGTCGTTTGTATCTAACGCAACTATAAGTCTTTTATATGACATATATGAAATTGTATTTAATGTTGATTTTTTTTGCTAGGAAACTAGTGATAATGATATTCTTTCTCTTTCTGAATCCATTCCACTTATTGAGACATTAACTTTATCGCCTGCTTTGTACTGGTCTTCAATAGAGCCACTTCCAACATTTATCTCAGAATGATGAATTAATCCATCGATTTCACCTTCAAGCTCAACAAAGACACCAAAATCTGTAACTGATTTAATAGCAAGGCCCTCAAGTATATCACCTGCATTATGCTTATCTTCAAATTCTTTCCAAGGATTTTCAGTAGTATGTTTTTTGCTTAAAGAGACTTTTCTCTCTTCAAGGTCAATTTCCATAACTTTTACAGTTATCTTATCGCCTTTATCAAGGATGGAAGAAGGATTAATATTTTTATTCTTCCAATCTAAATCTGTAATATGAACAAGGCCCTCTATGTCATCATCAAGTTTTACAAAACATCCGTAATCTGTTGTTAATGCAACTTCTCCTTCAACTACTTGTCCAACATGATATTTACTTTCAAGGTTTTTCCAAGGGTCTTCACTAAGTTGTTTTAATCCCAAAGATACCCTCATTTTCTCTTCATCGAATGAAAGTACTAGAAATTCTTTCTTATCGCCTACATTAAGAACTTCCTTAGGATGCATTACTCTTTTCCAAGATAAGTCTGTTATGTGAAGCAACCCATCTAGGCCCCCTAAATCTACAAATGCGCCATAGTCTGTTAAATTTTTGATTGTTCCTTCTATCTTTTCGCCCTCTTTGATAATCTCTAGCAACCTTTCTCTCTCCTCTGAATTTTGTTCTTGCAACACAGCTTTCCTGGAAAGAACGACATTTGATCTTTTTTTATCAAATTTCATTACTTTAAATTCTAAGGTTTGGCCCGTTAAATCTGGGTAATCTTTTCCTCCCTTCGGATCAATGAGTGAACCCGGTAAAAAAGATTTCACTACATCTACAAAAACTGTAAATCCGCCTTTGACTTTATTTACAACTTTGCCTTCAACATATTGGCCGTCTTGATGTGATTTTTCTAACATTTCCCAAGTTTCTTGCTTTCTTGCTTTGTCTCTTGATAGTCTAATCTCTCCAAATCCATCATCTAAGGCATCTAATATAACCTCTACTTCATCACCTTCTTTAATTTGAACTTGGCTTGCATTATTTTGAAATTCCTCAATAGGAACTAGGCCGTCTGATTTAAAACCAATGTCCAATGTGACCCATTTCTTACCTATTTGAAGCACATTTGCTTTTACTAATGAGCCTTGAACAAGATTAAATTCTTTGAAGCTCTTATCTAAGAGGTCTTGGAAAACGTTATTTGTATCTTTCATTTATAAGTTTTTTTATATTATCAATTGTTATTTCAATATTTTCATATGTATTATCAATCTCAATGGCGCCCTCACTTATAGAAAGGGGAGAATGAGTTCTTTCACTATCTCTTCTATCTCTCAACTGTATCTCTTTTTTAAGTTCAGAGATATTAACCTTTTGTCCAGCATTTCTCAACTGATTTGCACGCCTTTGAACTCTTTCTTCAATTGCTGCAGTTAAAAAAATTTTAATTTTAGATTCTGGGAATACAATTGAAGACATATCTCTTCCTTCTGCAATGAGACCAGGCTTTTTATGATAAGATTTTTGGATTAAAAATAACTTTTGCCTAATTTCTTTATTTTGTGATAGTTCAGATGATAGCAGGGTTATACCCTTTCCTCTTAGATCATTTGTTATATCATTGCCTTGCCATAAAATTTTTTCCTTACCCTTAAGATTAGAAAAAGTTATTTTATTGATTTGTTCTCTTATATTGACTTGTTCTCGGCTATAAAAAAATGCATAGCATCTATACAGTAAGCCGCTATCTAAATAATTCCATTTTAATTCTGAAGATAATCTTTTCGCTAAAGTACCCTTTCCTGATCCTGAGGGTCCGTCAATAGTTACAATTGGTATCATTTCGTTTCTATTGTAAACCCTAAGTTAGCTAAGTTTTCAAAGAAATTCGGAAATGAAGTTTCAACGCTGGTTATATCATTTATAGAAACTTCTTGAGCGCATCTGCTTGAAAGGATTGCTGCGCACATAGCTATACGATGATCGTTGAACGAATTGAAATTACCCTTTGAAAAAACATGATCATGTCCGCATCCTAAAATCGTTAAATCATTATTTTTAAGATGAAAGTATGCTTGAATTTTCTTTAGAAGACTGATTATTGCCTTCAATCTGTCCGATTCTTTAAATCTAAGCTCAGCTAATCCCTCAAAAGATGTTTGGCCAACTGAGAATGCTGAAAGTACAGATAGTAATGGAATCTCATCAATTAAATTTGGAATCAAGCTCTTAGGCACATTAACTCCTTGGAGCTTGCTCGAGCATACTTTTATATCAGCAAATTGTTCATTATTTTTTTCTCTTATATTTTCAAGCACAATATCAGCATTCATTTTTTTTAAGATTTCAATAAATGCAATTCTTGATGGATTAATTCCTACATTGGGTATGAAAACAGCTGAACTCTCTGACAAAATAGCAAGAGCAATAAAAAAGGATGCTGAGGAGAAATCACCTGGTACAAATATCTCCTTTTTTTCGAAAGGAACTGACCCATCCAAAGTAATTTTTCTAAAATTATTACCATTATCTATTTCTATGTCACACCCTAGAAAAGATAACATTCTTTCAGTATGATCTCGTGATAATACCGGTTCAATAATTTCTATTTTTTTCTTGGCATTTAAAGCAGCAAATAGCAGCGAGCTCTTAAGTTGTGCACTTGGTATAGGCAGTATGTACGAAAAGGAGCTTTTTAGTTCAGAAGGCATTATCTCAATCGGAGGTTTTCCATTATTAAGGGTTATTTTTGCTCCAAATTCATTTAATGGATCTGAAACCCTACTCATAGGCCTATTTGATAATGATTCATCTCCCTTTAGGACGTACTTTTTCCCAATACCTGATAAATAGCCTGTTAGTAAACGTATCCCAGTTCCAGAATTACCTAAGTATAGATTCTCTTCACCTTGAATTAAGGCTTTTTCACACGCAGATCTTGTTACGTCAATATCCTTCCCAACTATGCCTGAGTTCATTGGAATATCAAGAATTGCTGCTCGTTGTGAAATAGACTTATCTAAGGGTAATGTTACAGTTCCATTAAAATTTTTNGAGGTTTTAATTCTTATTTTAGACATTTTATATTNAAAGCTTATTNTTAACGTTGTTTAAATATTCTTGAAATTCATTAATGGAAATTTTTAGATTCTCNTTNTTGCCGTTAAAAATTTGATTCCAAAGCTCTTTATTAGATGAGCCAATTCGTATCATTTCTCTNCTGCTATTTCCTAAGAATTNCTCTGGAATTTTTTTACTTTCAAGATAATTAAAAAAAGCTCTGCCAATGATATGTGGCAAATGACTACTATGACAATATATCTGATCATGTTCTTCTNCAGACATTTTAAAAATCTTCATATCAANTAGCTGCCACATATTGANACATATTTTAAAACTTTGGTTTTCCTCCCCTATTAAGATGCATGTATTTTTNTTGTATAGATNTACTTTTGCTTCAGCAGGTCCATTTTTTTCACTGCCACAAATAGGATGTGATGAAACATAATTATCAGGNAAAACTTTNTCTTTTANAAANGATTTTGTNCTACAAATATCAGTTATCAGAANGCTTTTAGCAAACTTCTTACAAATATTTTCATAAATTTCTGATGTTGTTAATGGGGGTGTACANAACAANACTACATCAAAATTTTNATCTACATCTTCATAGCTTCTATAAACATTTTCNTAGATTTTAGAATCACTTAAAAGGTANCGGTGGTTTTTAGATATTTCTGTTGCAGAAATAAGAAATTTCTCATTTTTCTCTTTTANTGCAAGAGCTAAAGAATGTCCCATAAAACCTGAGCCAATAATCAGAAANCTATTCATTATCTATCTGNTTTTTAAGAGANGTAGACATTATTAGCTTAAATAACTNTTTTAGTTCTTTTTTTGGGTANTCCGTNTGAATTGATTCTATTCTATCAATAATGTTCTTTTCTCTACTCTCATCAAGAAGTGGTTTCTTTATTGAAGATTTAANTTTTCCAATTTCATCTGTAAGCTTTAATCTAGATTCTAATAAAGTAATTAACTCGGCATCTATAGAGTCTATNTCCTCCCGAAGATAATANAGTTTATTTTCTTCATCCATTTTTATCTTCGAATTCCTTCATAAATTCTGCTAGTTCATTTACAGAAGTTTCNTCCATCGAATTATATATGCTTGCCCTCATCCCCCCAACNGATCTATGTCCTTTCAAGTACATAAAGCCAAATTCTTCAGCTTGCTCTAAAAACTTTTTTTCCAAAGACTCATCATGGATTGTAAAAACAACATTACAATTTGAACGTTGTTGCTTATTAACAGGGTTTAAATAAAAATNACTTTCATCAATTAGNCTATANAGGNTAGTAGATTTNGATTTAGCTCTTTTTTCCATCTCAGANACTCCTCCTTGATCTGCATACCATTTAAAAATCTTNGCTGCTAAATACATTGCAAATGTATTAGGAGTGTTNAGCATTGATTCTGCCTCATTATGAGAATTAATATTTAACATATTTGGTAGGTTAGGATTCGCTTTGGTTAACAGGTCTTTTTTTACAAGTAGCAGAGTAAGCCCNGAAGCCCCAAAATTCTTTTGTGCACAAGCATAAATAAAATCGTATTTTGAAAAATTAATTTCTTCAGAAAACAAACATGAGCTCATATCAACAAAAACAGGCNTATCAAANTCTGGNTCNTCCTTAATTGAAATACCTTGGATAGTTTCATTTTTACAATAATGAATTAACTGTGAATCTTGNTGGATGTTCCACTTATTNAAACTGTCGATTTCTGTAAAGTTGCTNGCTTTTGANGAAAAACATACATCTACATCACATATTTTTTTTGCTTCATTTATTGCTTTTGATGACCAAGAGCCAACTTCAGCATAGCTCACNATTCCATCTTTNCTAGCAAAATTCATAGGGATTAAAGAAAACTGTAAAGTTGCTCCTCCCTGCATAAAAATAATNTCAAAATCATCATTGAGATTTAAAAGTTTTCTAACTTGGTTCTNACAATCATTTGCTACTTCAATAAAAGTNTTATCTCTATGGCTTATTTCNATAATTGACGANCCTATTTCATTGTAATTTAGAAACTCTTGCTGCACTTCTTCTAGCACTTCTAATGGGAGTTGTGCTGGTCCTGCACTAAAATTATGGATCCTATTCTTCTTCATCTAGACTTTCTTTGAAGCCTACTGCATCTACAAGCAATTCGCCTTCCCTTGTGGTTACAACTTTTACACCTTGCGTATTTCTTCCAATAACACTAATTTGATCTACCTTTGTTCTAATCATTGTCCCTCTATTGCCTATTANCATGACTTCATCTCCATCAAGAACTTGAACAGCAGCAACCATTTTTCCATTCCTCTCAGAGGTATTTAAGGCAATGACTCCCTTTCCGCCTCTTTTTTGNCCACTAAATTCTGAAATATTAGTTCTTTTTCCGTAACCATTTTCACTCAAGGTTAAAAGGTTTGACTCTGGTTTCACCTTAATCAAAGAGATAACTTTGTCTTCTTTTGCTATGTTCATTCCTTTAACACCTCGTGTTGATCTACCCATTGGCCTTGCATCTGTTTCNTTAAAACGAATTGCTTTTCCAGATTTGGATGCAAGACATACTTCATTAGATCCATTAGTAATAATTGTTCCGATAAGTTTGTCACCATCGTCAAGATTAATTGCACGCAACCCTGGAGCATANCGTTTTTCAAANGCTTTGAGTGCTGTTTTTTTAACNACTCCTTTTTGAGTAGCCATAAGAACAAAATGTCCATCTTTATATTCATCNACAGGAAGAAATGANGTAACTTTTTCATCATCTTCTAGAGGCAAAACATTTGAAATTGGCCGACCCTTTGCTGTTCTNGACATAATTGGTAATTTATAAATTTCTAACCANTGCACCTTCCCCTTTGTAGTAAAACATAGAACCTGTACATGTGTATTTAATACGAGAACTTGCTTTATAAAATCTTCCTCTCTTAAAGCTGAAGCNGTCTTACCAACGCCGCCCCTTCTTTGTGATCTATATTCAGCAAGTTGCTGTGTTTTTACAAACCCATTATTAGAAATTGTAAAAACTCTTTCCTCCTCTGGNATAAGGTCGGCATCATCTATGGTTAAACGTTTTTCTATAATTTCAGTTCGCCTTTCATCTCCAAAGCTTTGCTTAACTTCATTTAACTCTTCCTTTACAACTTCAACAAGGCGCGATTCATTTGAAAGAATTTCTTGTAATTCTTTTATTTGTTTTACAAGTTCTTCATATTCATCATTAAGTTTNTCTGTTTCTAATGCTGTTAATCTGCTTAATCTTAATTCCAAAATAGCTTTAGCTTGCACGATAGANAGNTTGTATTTTTTTCCATTAAGCCCAAAACCATCTTCNAGACCTTCAGGTTTGCAAATNTTTGGATCATCGACCCGATCCAATAAAGGTTTAATTGTTTCTGAAGACCAATTCTCTTCACACAATCTCTCAGCTGCTACCTTGGTATTTTCTGATGTTTTTATAATATTTATAACCTCATCAATATTTGCAATCGCGACAATCAAACCCTCAAGAACATGACCTCTATCTTTGGCCTGTCTTAACTCATAAAGAGATCGATTTGTGATNACTTCTTTTCTATGATCTAAGAATATCTCAAGCAACTCATGNAAATTACAAAGCTTTGGTCTTCCATCGACTAGAACAACATTATTGATTCCAAAAACTTGTTCCAATTGAGAATTCTTGATCAGATTGTTAAGAATAACTTCAGGGACCTCTCCCTTTTTTAATTCAACAACNACTCTCATTCCATCTTTGTCAGATTCATCTCTNATTTCACCAATTCCTTCAAGCTTCTTTTCTTTCACAAGCTCTGCAATTCTTTCAAGCATTCTTGCTTTATTTACCATGTATGGAATCTCGGTAATAATTATCGAATCCCTACCGGACTTTGATGTTTCAAAAGATGTTTTTCCTCTGACATACACTTTTCCTTGCCCTGTTCTATATGCTTGTTCAATTCCATCAATCCCAGTAATNATTCCTCCAAGAGGAAAATCAGGACCCTTAATNATTTTCAAAAGATCATCAATTGATGTTTCTTTGTTATTCAGCATATGTATGCACGCATCAATAACCTCTGTTAGATTGTGAGGAGGCATGTTAGTAGCCATTCCNACCGCTATGCCAGATGACCCATTTATTAAAAGGTTTGGTATCTTGGTGGGTANAACATCTGGTATATCTTCTGTTCCATCATAATTTGGAGAATATGAAACAGTCTCTTTCTCGATATCAGCTAAAATCTGATCAGTGATTTTTTGCATTCTNATTTCGGTATATCTCATTGCGGCTGCNGAATCACCATCAATGCTCCCAAAATTTCCCTGNCCNTCTATTAACGGGTATCTNAGTGAAAAATCTTGGGTCATCCTAACAATNGCATCGTAGACTGCAGAGTCTCCATGTGGATGATATTTACCGATGACATCTCCAACAACCCGAGCTGATTTTTTATTTGGCTTNTTGTAAGTATTTGAAAGTTTGTGCATTGCGAAAAGAATCCTTCTGTGAACCGGCTTCATTCCGTCACGAGCATCAGGCAACGCACGCCCAATNATGACACTCATNGCATAGTCTAAATAAGACTTTTTTAACTCATCTTTAATGTCGACAGANAGGACTTCTTTAGCGAATTCTTGCACTAAAANATTTTATCACAGCTATAATTTTAAATCGCTTTTATTCCTTAAATTCTGACACTAATTTGGAGATAGATTCTTTAGCATCACCAAATAACATTCTTGTATTTTCTTTAAAAAATAATGGGTTTTGNACTCCTGCAAAACCTGACGACATTGACCTTTTTAAAACCATTACCGTTTTTGCTNTATGCACTTCAATAATTGGCATTCCATATATGGGGCTGCCGGGTTGTTCGGTTGCNCTTGGGTTAACGACATCNTTTGCACCAATTACAAGAACGACATCAATACTTTCCATTTTNGGNTTAATATCTTTAGGCTCTAACAAATTATCATATGGAACATTTGCCTCTGCNAGAAGGACATTCATGTGNCCTGGCATTCTCCCTGCAACTGGGTGAATTCCNTATGAAACCTCTGCTCCATTTTCCTCAATAAGGTCTCCAAGCTCTTTAACTACATGTTGGGCTTGTGCAACAGCCATACCATAGCCAGGGACAATGTGTACTGAGGAAGCTGCTTCTANAATTAAATACGAATCTTCTGCTGAAATTGGTTTGATTTCACCATCAATTTCTGANGNACTTGAACTACTTTCAGAGTAGCCAACAAAAAAAATATTAAAAAGTGTTCTGTTCATTGATTTAGCCATTATCAANGTNAGTATTAGCCCTGACGCTCCAACTAGGCATCCAGCAACAATTAATGCTGTGTTAGTAAGAAGAATGCCAGCAAGTGCTGCAGCTATGCCTGATAGAGAATTGAGTAAAGAGATGACAACAGGCATATCTCCTCCCCCGATTGGAATAACAAAACAAAAACCAGAAAGAATTGATATANCTAACAGGCCTAGAAAAATTTGTTCGACTAATTCAAAANTAATATTAAGTATTCCGAAAAGCTGAAGNCATAAAAGCGAAACCAAAACAACTAAAGAGAATAGAAATATNACAAAGAAATATCTGGAAACTGTATTAATAACTTTTCCATTAAATTTAATAATCTCAGATAACTTAAAATAGGCTATNACACTTCCTGAGAATGTTACNCCNCCTATAAATACCGTAAGATANGTTATCAAAAACANTGCGCTTACTGCCTGATAATTTGTAAATTCCGACCATGCAAGAAAAAAGGAAGATAATCCGCCAAACCCNTTAAATAACGCTACCATTTCAGGGATTGATGTCATTTTTACTCTCAATGCAAACAATGAACCAATCGTNCCTCCCAGCAAAACTGCTGANATCACCATTATTGGATCAATAACATTTATAAAAGTTACTAAAACTGCCATCAGCATTCCAGCNGCNGATATAGAATTTCCTTTAACGGCTGTATCCTCTTTGCCAAGCATTTTTAGACCATAAATAAAAAGGATTGCCGAGACGACATAACCTATCTGTTGGAAAATTTCGTTACTNATATCCATCACTTCTTTTTAAACATTTTTAACATTCTATTTGTNACTAAATATCCGCCGAAAACGTTAATTGTTGCAAAGGTAATTGCCAAGAATGCTAGAACTANTTGTAGNGTCCCAGNTGTTTGCAAGCTAAGCGCTCCTACCAAGGTAATTCCGCTAATTGCATTAGCGCCNGACATTAAAGGAGTATGCAAAGTACTTGGAATTTTAGATATTAATTCAAGCCCTAGAAATATAGAGAGNACTAGTATGAAGAACAGTAGTATAAAAATTTCCATTAGCAAAAATCCTTTTTTAAAATTTTTCCATTTTTTACAAACATTGATGAGTTTATTATTTCATCATCCANATCAAAAATGATTTCTTTTTTATCCTCATTATAAAAGTCCATAACAAAATTTATAAGATTATTGCTAAGCGCAAATGAGGCATGATCTGAAACAAANGANGANAGATGGCTATAACCAATTACTTTTACACCATTAAAGTTTTGTAGGGTATCAGCAACTGATCCCTCAACATTGCCTCCTGATTCAACTGCCATATCAAAAATTACGCTTCCAGGTTTCATTCGCTCAATTGTTTTTTTATCTATTAGCTGTGGGGCAGGTTTTCCAAAAAGTTGAGCAGTAGTTATGACTATATCGGAATTTGAACATACATCAGCTTGAAGTTTCTTTTGTTTTTTTATTTGTTCGCTAGTAAGCTCTTTTGCGTAACCCTGATCTGTTTGACCTGTTTCTCCTAAATCAATTTTAATGAACTTAGCCCCGAGAGATTTTACTTGCTCTTCAACAACNGGACGGGTATCAAAGGCTTCAACTCGAGCTCCCAGTCTTTTAGCTGTAGCTATTGCTTGAAGTCCAGCAACACCAACACCTATGACAAAAACTCTGGCTGGCTTAAGGGTGCCAGCAGCTGTCATCATCATTGGAAGTGCAGAGTTTATTAATTTTGCCGATTCAATTACGGATACATANCCAGCTAAATTAGACTGGCTNCTTAATACATCCATTTTTTGAGCTCTNGTAATTCGGGGTATGAATTCCATACAAATNGTATTTATTTGACACGCTGCGTGTGTTTTAAATTGGGATTTATTACTGAATGGTTCTAAGATGCCGATGAGACAAGAACCTTTTTTCATCNATTTTATTTCTTCATCATCAAGAGGTTCNGATGAAAACANAACATCTGCAATTTTTAAACATTCTGTTCGACTTAAAGCCTCTGCACCTAATTCAACAAGTGATTCATCTGANATATCAGCATTNGAGCCAATACCACTTTCAAAAACTACTTTAATACCTATATCTAGAACAGCTTTTATGCTCTGTGGGTGAAGAGTTGTTCGTTTATCACCAATGTTTTTTGGCGTTATAGCCCCTAAAATCATAGAATTAAGTAATTAATTTAATAGCTATACTTTAACTGATGAAAAACTTTGATCAACAAGAATTAGAAAAATTNACACAACTTGCAAATCAGTGGTGGGATCCAAATGGAAAATTTAAACCCCTACACTTGATAAATCCACTTAGATCAGATTACATAAATAAAAAAATAAATGTATCCGGTAAGTCTGTTTTGGATGTGGGTTGTGGTGGAGGAATTCTCTCAGAATCTCTTGCAAGGAAGGGTGCAAAAGTTACAGGAATAGATTTATCAGAAGGCCCTTTGAAAGTTGCTCAAATAAGAAATGAAAAAGTGAATCTAGATATTGATTATAAAAAGATATCAACAAATCAATTAGTTGATTCAGGAGAGAAATTNGACGTGATAGCNTGNCTTGAAATGCTTGAACATGTACCCGATCCCTCAGAAATTGTTTCTGATTGTNAGAAACTTCTTAAAAAAAATGGGCATATATTTTTTTCAACAATAAACAGAAATCTTAAATCTTTTGTATTTGCAATNTTAGGAGCTGAATATATTTTGAATATTCTTCCTCAAGGAACACATGATTTTGAAAAGCTAATNAAACCATCAGAACTTNGAAATTACATTGATAAATCTGGNTTATTTTTTGAAGAAATACGAGGCATGTCATATCTGCCATTTTTTGATATTGCAAAACTTACAGATGATCCATCTGTTAACTATATTATTCATGCAAGAAAAAAATAAAGCTATTCTCTTTGACTTGGATGGNACACTTCTTAATTCAGGTTTAACTTTTTTAAAAATCGTAAATATTCTTAAATCTAAAAAGAAGCAAGNACTTGTAGATTTTGAGATGGTGAGAAAATACTCATCAAGAGGGGCTTATTTNATATTAAAACATTGTTTTCCAAATGAAACGGAGGAATCGTTATCTAATNTGANAGCTGAATTTCTAGATTACTATAAAGATATGCTTGTTGATAATCTTATTCTTTATGATGGAATTGATTCTATGNTGAATAAACTNGATGAAAAGGAAGTTCCATGGGGCATAGTTACCAACAAATCCTGGAAATATACTAAGCCAATTATTGATGAATTTGGTTGGGATAAGAGGACTCCTGCCATTATCTGTCCGGATCATCTTAAAAATTCAAAACCAGATCCTGAAGGAATAAATTTNGCACTATCTAAACTGAATGCTNAAAATACTATCTCATNCTATGTNGGTGATCACCGAAGNGATATTGAAGCAGGTAAAAATGCAGGGACCCTTACAATTGCTTGNGATTGGGGATATTGGGAGGATGATTATAATACNTGGAACNCAGATCTTATNGTTTCACATCCTGATGGAATAATTGAATGGATATTTTAAAAATACCGAGCTTTAAGCCAGAAAAAAGNTTTTTAAAAAGGAAAAATGTGCTTATAACTGGTGCTGGTTCAGGTATAGGGCGTGAAGTTGCTATTGCTTGCTCTAAGTATGGAGCTAATTTAATTCTTTTATCTAGAGATCCTAAAAAGCTATATTCTCTGCAAGANAGTATAGTTTCAATGGGNAATTCTGAGCCACTTGTTNTTGAATTTGATTTTGATAAAGCAAAGGAAAAAGACTATTTAACTTTGTTCGAGAAATTGTNTGAAGAGTACACTCAGCTAGACGGCCTTGTACATATTGCAGGTATCTTAGGTTATCTCTCTCCTGTAATTAACACCTCTTTAAGTCAATTACAGACTGTAATGAAGGTNAATTTTGAAAGCAATTTTCTTTTAACTCAGTTATGTATTCCTTTATTGATGAATTGCAAAAACCCATCAATAATTTTTACATCNTCGGGNGTTGGACGCAAAGGCAGAGCTTTTTGGACCAGCTATAGTGTCTCAAANTTTGCCATTGAAGGTTTAATGCAAGTTCTTGCGGATGANTATGAAAAAGATATGCGAATNAATTCTTATAATCCTGGGGCAACCAGAACTAGTATGAGAGCNCANGCTTTTCCTGCTGAGGATCCTCAGNGNTTAAAAACGCCAAAAGAAAGNGTAAANGACTACCTTTGGCTTCTTTCAGAGAGTAATATTANTACNGGAAAANCATACGATTTTAATGAATGATCTTATTAATAATTTAAAAAAAGGCNTTGTNACTATCAGTTTTAAAAAAATTGATACTGGNGAGATACGTGTNATGCCCTCAACACTNGATCCAAATCTTATTCCAGCTGGATCAAAAATAAATAGCATTTCAGAAGATAGTGATACTATTATGGTTTGGTCACTTGATAAGAATTCATGGAGAGACATTAGAGTAGATACCATTATCAAATGGGATTTGGAAAACTAAATTTTATANAGATTTTTTAAGTTTTTTATTTCTCTTAGGGANAGCTTTTTCCAACCGCTTGTTTTTAAGTTTTCTGGTAAAAGCACTGAACCATATCGTACNCNTATTAAACGGTTCACACTAAAACCTTGAGTCTTCCAAAGTTTTCTTACTTCTCGGTTTTTTCCTGTNAANAANCANACNTAAAACCAATGATTCTTAGATTTTCCTTGCTTTTTTACTGGAACAATATCTGAAAAACTNGAGTGTTCACCNTGAATTTTTACTCCTTCNCGTAGATTCATTATCTTCTGGTCTGTGATTTCTCCATAAACNCTACATAANTATTCTCGNTCAATATTACTACTTGGGTGAGAAAGCTTATTTGAAAAATCACCNCTGTTNGTAAAAAGAAGTAGTCCAGAAGTATTNATATCTAGCCTACCAACCATAATCCACTTNCCTTTTTTTCGAGGGGGGATTTTTGAGAAAACGCTTTCTTTTTTATCCTGTGGAACATTTGTACAAACTTCCCCAATTGCTTTGTGATAGATTAATATTTCTAATCGTGGATTAAGTTCCACAATATGCTCCTCGCCATTGATATCTAAACAATCATTATCAAATATTAGACTTTCTGCTACGAGGGTTTTATTTNATTTTTTTACTTTATTTTCAGAAAGAAACTGTTTGATATTTCTTCTAGTTGTGAACCCAGAATTAGCTAAGTACTTTTGNAGTTTCTCTTCAGATTTNTTGANCTGGTTGCCCTTNATCTTCATTATCTAATGTTAGTTCTGGAGANATATTTTGCAACTCAGGTAGCTCTGGCAATTTCGGTAAATCCTCTGTAGATTTCAATGAAAAATCATCTAANAATTTGTNTGTTGATATGAATAGTGCCGGCCTNCCAGGCACATCCCTNTAGCCTTTAATCTTAATCCAGCCCTGATCNATTAGAAGCTTNATCACATTTGTAGCAACACTTACTCCTCTAATATCTTCAATGTCNCCTCGAGTNACNGGTTGCATATAAGCAATTATTGAAAGAGTTTCTAAAGTTGCCTTNGAAAGCCTTAGAGGNTTTGCCTCCCAAAGTTTTGCAACATCCTCNGAGTGTGTATCTGCAATTTGTACTCTAAANCCTGTTGAGACTTCTATTAAGTNCATTGCTCTACTTTTATATTCNTCTTGAAGTTTATATATTGAGGTCAGCAGNAAAGATTCATCTTCCTTGGAATCAATTTCCATTAACTCAACTAAATCTTTNNGGCTAAGTGGCCTATTTGAAGCCAACAATAANGCCTCAACCCTGTTCTTNATANTCATCAGTGAACAACCTCTTCAGAACTCTTNAAATACACTTCACCAAATGACTCTCCTTGTACTATTTCTATGTANCCTTTTCTATTTAATTCCAAAGCAGCTACCANGATAACTGGNACAGCCANCCTAGACTCCCCTTTTTTTATAAGCTCTGGNAGAGAGATAAAGTCTCTNCTGTTGAGTTCATCCAACATTAGTTTCATTTTTGATTCAACAGTTATATTTTCTAGTTTAATCGTATGGCTTGTTAAGAGTGCTGCTTGATCGAGNAAAGATTGAAGAGCAAAAACTAGGTCAGACTTGTCATATTTATTTTTTGGTTTTGGCATTTCAAATTCAGGAAGTTTTGAGGATGCAATAAAAACATCTCTATCAATTCTGGGTATTGCATCTAAGTTTTCACTAGCTTCTTTAAATCGTTTATATTCCTGCAACCTTCTAATTAGNTCTGCTTTTGGATCATCAGATATCTCATCATCATTCTCTTCTCTTGGAAGTAGGATCCTAGATTTAACTTCTGCAAGATAAGCAGCCATAGCTAGGTAGTCGCCTGCTAATTCATANTCAAAATCNTCCATCATTTCGATATATGAGATATATTGATTTGTTATTTCAACTAAATCTATTTCAAGAATATCAAGGTTNTTTCTTTGTATTAGATACAATAAAAAATCCATTGGTCCAGAAAATACATCCAANAACAATAACAANGCTTTCGGNGGAATATATAAGTTTTCTGGTAGTTGCTCTACAGTTGAGCCTTTAACCTTTGGTAGATTAATTTCTTGGACTGCTTCCATACACAAGATATTGTATATAATTATCCAAAAAAATACTAAATATTGTGTTATTTAGTTTNAAATANGTTTTTTGTAAAAAATTAGAAAAATAAACACTTTCATTCTTCATGTAGTGTAAAATTTACAGTCCAAATTTTTTATATGTACATAACCGACAACAGCAGAATATTATCAAGAGAGGAGCTATCTACTCCAGAGGAAATCATTAATGAACTTCCAATTTCTAAAGACAATTCAAAATTAGTATTTGGAGCCCGAAGGAATATTAGCAAAATTCTTCATAACCTTGATGACCGGATGATAGTTGTCGTAGGTCCTTGCTCAATTCATGACCCAGAATCAGCTCTCGAGTACGCAAGCCTCCTTAAAGGTTTTTCAGAAACTGTTGAAAATGAAATANTAATAATAATGAGGGTTTATTTTGAAAAACCTCGTACAACTATTGGTTGGAAGGGCCTAATAAATGATCCACAATTAGATAATTCATTCAAAATAAATGACGGATTAAGNGTTGCTAGAAAAGTTTTAAGAGATATTTCAGAGATAGGCTTGCCAGCTGGAACAGAGTTTTTAGACCTCATATCTCCACAATATATTTCCGATCTNGTTAGTTGGGGTGCAATTGGTGCAAGAACATCAGAGAGTCAGGTTCATAGGGAATTAACATCTGGTCTATCCTGTCCAGTTGGTATAAAAAATTCAACAAATGGCGAATTTAAACCTGCCATTGACGGTATAAAATCAGCTCAATTTCAACATGTTTTCTTAGGAACAACAAAAAANGGNAAAGTTGCAATTTTNAAAACCTCTGGAAACGATGATACTCACATAATATTGAGAGGTGGGAAGCAGCCTAATTATCATGCAGANGCTGTTAACAAATGTATTGAGGAATTNAANAGTTCTACAGTCAATCCAAATATTATGGTTGATTTTAGTCATGGAAACTCAATGAAAAAGCATGAGAATCAACAGATTGTCTGNGAAAATATTTGCCAGCAGATCACAAATGGAAATAAAAATATTATTGGAGCAATGATTGAAAGTAACCTTAAACCTGGNAACCAANAAATTTCANAAAATATGGAATATGGCAAAAGTGTAACAGATGCTTGNATAGATTTTGAAGAAACGAAANAATTAATNCTNAAGCTGTCAAAGGCAGTNATAGCTCGGAGAGAATTTGAATAAGTATTATAAATTTGAAAAATCTGCAGCCGAAAATATNGGTTTAATTAAAGCGATTATTTATCAGTTTCTAAANGAGCAAAGTGAGATNATCAGACTAAATTTAGTAATAAATGAGTTTACTTTTCTAACTCAAGAAGAAATTGTTAATGCCATATTGGATTTATCGGAAAAAGGGCTAATTAGCTACAATGAAANCAAAGAACAAATTTCAATTAAAAAAGTATTAAATAAAAAAAGGACCTTGTCACCAACTTACAAAAAATCACAGAAGATTGAATCAGATTGGGTGCCATCTGAAGATGTAATAGAGGTTCTTTCTCGTTCAGGTATAGATTTAGCCTTTATAGATGGGTTAGTTAAGGAATTTATAATTTATTGGAAAGATAGGCCGTCTGCTCTAGTTTCATTTAATTCCAAGTTTGTTGAGTATGCCAGAATTAAATGGGCGCAAAAAAATGCTGAATCAGATACTAAAACCATGCCAAGCATCATAAAAAAAGATTGGAAACCATCCTCAGATTGTTTTGATATCATCAAAATGACCGGTATTTCNTACGAGTTTGCAGAAAAGCTCCTACCNGAATTTATTCTTTACTGGAAAAATGATGGAAGAGCCTTTATATCATGGGACATAAAATTTTTAGATTTTATTAAAAATAAGTGGANCTATAAAATGGATCANCAGCCTAGCGAAAGCCCAGAAAAATTTGACTTTTATAACCCTTACGAAGAAGATACTCAAGTCAAAAAAACTAAAAGTANCGTGAAACTCAGTGACCTTGGAAATAAGTATAAAATATAGCAACTTTTAAAGTTTTANTGGAGTAATAAGAGTATGAANAAGAAAAATCTCAGAATGGCCGGCATAATGGTTGCTGGAGTAGTTTTGTGGATGCTTCTTGGATTATTTTCNTCAACAGAAGATGATTTTGGTCCAAGAGAATCAACTAAGATAACTGTTTTAACTAAAAACTCATCTTCAGTTGATTACCAATTNCCAATTTATACTAAAAGTGAATCAGAAGCATTTTCAAAAGTGCTNATTAAATCACAAACCTCAGAAAAAATAATCAAGATACANTTCAAAGATGGANATTTTGTAAAAAGGGGAGAAATGATCTGNGAACTTGATTCAGGGCAAAGGTTAGCAAATTTTAAAAGGGCAGAGATAGAATATAAAACNCAAACAGAATTGAAAAAAAATGGCTTAATATCAGACTCAGCTTTTGTAAGTGCAGAAACAAATTTTGAAAGTGCTCGAATAGAACTTGAAAGAACAAAAATTTCTGCACCNTTTGACGGNTTTGTNGANGANTTAGCAAAGGANGGGCAGTTGTTACAGAATGGACAGAATTGTGCAAGAATTATATCTCTTTCACCACTTAAAGTTGTAGGCAACATTCCTGAAATTCTTGTTTCAAAGGTTGAAGTTGGGCAAGAGGTACTAATCAAATTTCTATCTGGTCAAGAATATAGTTCNAAAGTAACATTCTTAAGCAGAGGTGCTGATTCTCAGACCAAAACATTTAGAGTTGAATCTGAACTTGTTAACCAAAACTATGATATTAAAGATGGCCTAACCGGAGAAATGATTGTTTATACTACGGCNGTAAAAGCACATTTTGTGCCAACTTCTGCATTNCTTTTAGCAGATAATGGNGATGTTGCATTAGCTCAAGTTGATGATGGAAAAATAAAGATCACAGTTGTTAAGATCCTTCGAGACACTAAAGAGGGTGCATGGATAACGGGCCTAGATGATAACGTAAGGATAGTCGTTTCAGGGCAAGGATTTGTAAAAGAAAATGAGGAAGTAAACTTCTTGGATAGTTAAATGGGTATTGTTTCATCAGCGGTCAGTAAATTTAGAACAACACTATTAATAATGTTGTTTTGTATTATTGCTGGGGTCCTTGGTAGAACTAGTATGCCTATTGCATCAAANCCAAATGTTACATTTCCATGGGTAAANATAGCAGTGTTTCTAGAAGGTGCTTCGCCCGAAGATATGGCACGNCTCGTTGCAAAACCACTTGAAAATAGAATGCTTAGACTTGAGGGCCAGGAAGANGTTTTTTCAGTAAACTCACAAAGTTTTACTTATGTTCGNATTAAATACGACGTTGATTATGATATTGATCAGGCTGTTCTGGATGTTGAGAGAGCAGTTTCAGAAGTNAGGAATCAACTTCCTCCAGAAGCTGAAGATCCTAGAGTTATGGAGTTTGCTGATAACGATCAACCCATATTAGTGTATAGCGTTTATGGGTTTGCAAACCTAAGGTCTGGATTTGTAATCGCAAAGGATATTCAAGAAAGACTTGAAAAAATTCCTGGTATTCTGGAGATCAAAATTGATGGCGTTCCAGAGGANCTACTTGAAGTTGTTGTTTCCAGACCAAAACTTGAGTCACTTGGTGTAGGGNTGCTTGAAATTGGAAATGCAGTTCGTTCGAATAATGTTCTTATTCCAGCGGGATTCCAAGATACTGGATCAGGTAAATTTGCAGTAGAGATTCCAAGTGTTTTTGAAAGCAGAGAAGATGTTTTCAACTTACCAATAAAATCATCTGGCTCAAAAGTTGTCACGCTTGGTGATGTAGCAGACATCAAAAGAACCTTCAAAGATCCTACAAGCTTTTCGAGAGTAAATGGCTTTGATGCAATAACCCTCTCCATTCAAAAACGTGTAGGNTTTAACGAGCTAGATATTGCAAATACCGTAAAAAACGAAATCGAAGAAATTAGAGCAGAATATCCATCAACACTAAAAATTGAACCTGGTCTTGATACAACACAATTTGCAAGCGATATGGTAAGTGAACTGGAGGGAAATATTATTACTGCAGTGGTCCTTGTAATGGTGTTAGTTGTTGCAACATTAGGATTAAGAAATGGTTTGATCGTTGGTATAGCTATACCTTTCTCTTTTCTNGTTACCTTTGGAGTGCTCTATTACATTCTTGGATACGAATTTAATTTCCTTGTAATGTTTGGAATGTTNCTAGGTCTAGGAATGCTAATAGATGGGGGAATAGTAATTGTGGAGTATGCAGATAAACTTATCGATCAAGGGCAAGACAGAAGAGAAGCATATGTAAATTCAGCAAAACGAATGTTTACTCCAGTAGTTGCATCNATTCTAACAACTGTTGCTGCATTCACTCCTCTCATGGTATGGCCCGGTATGTCAGGAAAATTTATGAGGTACTTGCCAATAACAGTTTTTGTAGTTCTTATGGCATCTTTAGCGTATGCATTNATCTTTGCACCNGTCATTGGATCTCTTTTTGGCAGGCAAAAGCGCAAATCAGACCTTCAAAATGACTCAGANGATACATTTATTAAAAAGAATTATAAAAGTGCAATTGGCTTTGCAGTNAAGAATCCACTCGAGACNATTTTTTATACGCTATTTNTAGTCCTTTTTGTTATACCTTTAGGAATTGTTGGCAATTATGGTAANGGGTTTGTTTATTTCCCTTCAATTGATCCTTGGATTATTAATGTAAATTTGCAAGCTAGAGGCAATATTTCACCCTATGAAGCNAAAGATATGGCTGTTGAAGTTGAAGATAAGCTCATAGGTTTAAAGGGTGTAGAGGATTTGCTTATCACAGTTCAAAATTCTGGATGGGGTGGNGGAGATGGAGTGGCAAGAGGATATATTCTTGTTGANGATCCAAAAACTCTNGATATAAGTGGTTGGGACGTTCTNAATAATGCTAGAGANGCAGTNGCTAATCCTGCAGGCTATAAGGTAAATGTAAGGGAAGTTCAGGAAGGTCCCGGGCAATGGACCGCGCCTGTAGAAATCAAACTTTTAAGTGAAAGCAGAGAACTNATTGATCAAAAAACAGTTCTCCTGAGAAATTATATTGAAGAAAATGTTGATGGTCTTACTGGTTTAGCNGATACGATGCCTAAATATAAAATTGAATGGAAAATAGATGTTGATAAAGAACGAGCATNTCAAGCTGGCATTAATTTATTTGATGTTGGTTCGGCGGTCCAGATGGTCACAGGGGGTATTAAATTAGGAGAATATAGACCAGATGATGCTAAAGAGGAAATTGATATTAGAGCAAGGTTTCCCTCTGGTGAAAGAACCTTATCAAGCCTAGATCTAATCACTGTAAACACAAGAAATGGCCCAATACCTGTCTCAAGCTTTGTGGAAGTTGATGCAAGACAAAATGCAGCATCTCTCAATAAAATTGATGGAAAGTTTTATCATGAGATAAGTGGCATTAATAGACCTGGCTACAACCTTTACGAAGAGATNAATCAAATTAAGAATTGGATGAAGGAAACTGGCTTTGAAGATCCCAGGATGGANGTAAGNTTTGGTGGGCTTACTCAACAAGGAGATGAGGCAACAAGTTTCCTTATTTTAGCTTTTGTTGGTGCTTTATTTTTAATGTTCATAATCCTTGTTACTCAATTTAACAGTATTTCACAACCCTTTATTATTTTAGTATCAGTATTATTCTCAACTGCAGGTGTCTTTTTAGGGCTTACAATTGCACAAGTTTCACCATCAACCATTATGACAGGAACTGCTTTGGTGGGTCTAGCTGGGATAGTGGTTAATAATAATATTGTTCTTATNGATACCTATAATAGGCTTAAAGCACAAAAACCCGAGTCTTCTATTCAAGATTTAATCACAGAAACATGTTTAAGCAGGTTGAGNCCTGTTTTGTTAACAACAATTACAACTATTTTTGGATTAATCTTTTTGGCNTTTGGTTACAGTGTTGATTTAGTGAATCAAGTTATATACGAGGGGACTTCAACAGTAAAGTGGTATCAAGCATTTGGAATTAGCATTTGCTGGGGTTTAGGNTTTAGTACAATTCTTACGTTATTAGTTACTCCAGCATTCTTAACAGTTGTTGAGAATATTTCTGAGAAGATAAACAGCAGGAAANTGTCTAATAGCATTTAATATTAATTAAGTTAAAATCAGATATGGCAAAATTTGAAGAATCAATTAAAGAACTTGAAGAGATTGTGAAGCTCCTTGAAGATGGTGAGCCTAGCTTAGAAGAGTCCCTTAAAAAATTTGAAAAAGGTATATCCTTAATTAAATCTTGCCANAAAGATTTAGAATCTGCAGATGTCAAAATTAAAGAATTAACAAAAGATGGGGCAATCAAACCATTTAACGAAAGTAGTACTTAATAATCACAACTTTGAATCAATTCTTTTTGAGAGAATAAATAATAAGATTAACAACATCTCACTTAAGAAAGNTTTAATTGATGATCCTATTAATTATTCGTTGTCGAACCCAGGTAAAAGGGTAAGACCCNTTTTGGCCTATCTCACAGCAGATGCAATTAATCTTGATTTAATGAAAGTTGATGGCCTTGCAGCAGCNATTGAAGTAATGCATACATATTCGCTTGTGCATGATGATTTGCCCTGCATGGATAATGATTCCCTGAGGAGAGGAAAGCCAACAATCCATATTCAATATAATGAATCTACNGCAGTCTTAACAGGAGATGCTCTACAGTCTCTCGCCATTATGTTGATATCTGAGGATAANAATCTTACTTCTGATGAAAAGATACTGCTTGTGCAATCTTTATGCAGGACAGTTGGCCATAATGGGATGATCCTTGGTCAATATCTAGATCTTCAATTTGAAAATACNAGTCCCATGAGAGACGAAATAATTAANATGTATCAACTCAAAACAAGNCTNCTTATAGAGTTTTCTATTATATCTCCTCTATTAATATGTGATAAGTTAAACGAGGACTGGAGAGATCTTGCACGACTAATTGGAACAAGCTTTCAATTAATTGATGATTTAATTGATGTGACTCAACCGACAGANATTATTGGAAAGACAGCAAGCAAAGACATAGACAGTAAAAAAAAGACGTTACCTATCTTGGAGGGAGTTGAAGCTTCAAAGGAATTAATTAATGACTATAAGATAAAAGCTTTTAAGAAATTAGATAATTTACGTCTTGGTGNTCACCCACTAAAACATTACATTGAAAACCTATTTAAGAGAGTGCATTGATGAAAATATTTAAAGAATTTCCTCAACAGCCATCGGTGTATNANCTATTGCAAGCAAAACATTTTCCTGANGATACCAANCTGATAAAACCTCAAAATCTTCAACAGCTAGCTGATGAAGTCAGAGATTTTTTACTGTATTCCGTAAGCACAACTGGTGGACANTTTGGAGCGGGACTAGGAGCGATNGAATTNACTGTTGCACTTCATTACATACTTGATCTACCTACGGANAAAATAGTTTGGGATACAGGTCATCAGGCNTATCCCCANAAGATTTTAACAGGNAGAAAAGATCAAATGAAGTTCATGAGGAANTTAAATGGCTTAGCAGCATTTCCTTCAATAAATGAATCTAGATTTGATGCNATGAGTGTTGGTCATTCAAGTACNTCAATAAGCGCAGCCTTAGGNATGAANGAGGCAACGCAATTGCTCAATACAAATAGTAATTCTGTGGCAGTTATTGGTGANGGCGCCATGACTGCTGGGATTGCCTTCGAAGCTATGATGCATGCCGGTCACTTAAANAGAAATTTAAAAATTATTTTAAATGATAATGATATGTCTATTTCNAAAAATGTAGGTGGTTTATCAAATTACCTTGCAAATGTATGGGGATCAAAAACATATAAAAAATTAAAATCTAGTGGGAAACGAGCTCTTGAAAAAATGCCATATGCTCTTCATCTTTCAAGAAATATTAAAGACGGGATCAAAAATGCTGTGATGCCAGGAAACTTATTTGAAGATATAGGTCTCAACTATATTGGCCCAATTGATGGGCACAATATACCTCTNCTTCTCAAAACACTNNAAAGAATGTTAGAAAAAGATGAGCCATATTTATTGCATGTGATAACAAAAAAGGGTGCCGGTTTTGAGCCTGCTGAAAATGAAAGGATTAAGTATCATGCAATCTCAAAGATTGAAAAAAGTCCTCAAAAATCTAAAGCGAAATTTCAAGATATTTTTGGAGAATGGTTATGCCATAAAGCAAAAGATGATCCAAAACTTATAGGNATAACACCAGCTATGAAAGAGGGATCTGGTATGGTTGAGTTTGAAAAAAAATTTCCAGATAGATTTTATGATGTTGCAATAGCAGAACAGCANTCTGTAACCTTCGGNGCAGGACTCTTCTTAGGAGGAATGAAGCCTGTAGTTGCTATTTATTCAAGTTTCTTGCAAAGAGCCTATGATCAATTAATACATGATGTTTGTCTTGAAAATCTTGATGTTACNTTTGCTTTAGACAGATCGGGAGTAGTTGGTGAAGATGGTCCAACGCATGCAGGGAACTTTGATTTAGCTTTTATGAGATGTATTCCAAATATTGTAATTGCTGCCCCTTCAGATGAAAATGAACTTTGGAAGTTGCTNAACACTGCTTTTCANCANAAAGGACCAGCTGCAGTTAGNTACCCAAGAGGTTCGGGTACAGGATCATTAGTCANTGATAAAGAAGAAGTATTAGAGATTGGAAAAGCAAATAAAATTCTTGATGGAAATAAAGTCTGCATTTTAAATTTTGGCGTTTTATTGGATAGGGTNTTTTCAATAGCAAAAGAGGAAAATTATGAGCTTTATGATATGAGATTTATAAAACCTCTTGATACNGNTGTCTTAGATTCTGTGTTAACTAAGTTTTCTTATGTTATTACAATTGAAGATCACTCAATTGTAGGAGGTGCTGGGAGTGCAGTAGGTGAATACCTACATAAATCAAAAAGTAATGCAAAACTCTTAACACTTGGCTTAAATGATGAGTTTCCAGAGCATGGCACGAGAAATGAAATTTTAGAAATAAATAATATGGATCCCCAAGGAATCAAGGAAAGTATTTTAAAATTTATTGATTAAAAGAATCCCAACCCTTAGCGTCCATGAGGAGTGCACGACCATTCATCTGTATTTCACTGGGCTTCGATATGTTTAAAATCCTACCAATACAATGAGAGCCCTCGATGTGTTTTTTTACTTTGTCTACATGATTTTTATTTACCGTATAACACAATACGTAATCATCACCACATGCTAAGTCTTCAGTTCCACTAGTAACGAATTCAGAATCAAAAATAATTTCATAACTTACTTTAGATGCTTCACAAAGCCTTTCAAGGTCAATTAAGAGTCCATCTGAAATATCAATGCATGATGTTGCATATTTAACAATATTAAATATCGATTTTTTTGGCAGCTCTGGTCTAAGGAAATGGTTACTCTGTTCAGTGCTTTTTATATTTAATCTGTCGTGATGCCCTCTTCCCAAAAGGCCACTAATAAAAATATAATCTCCTTCTTGAGCACCTGATCTCATTAAAGGTTTCTCTATAATATTGCCAAAAAAGGTTACTGTGATGCTGGTAGATCCTTTGGTGATGTCGCCACCTATCAAATGACACTCATAATCATTCATAAACTCCTCTACCCCTTTAGAGAACGATGAAAACCACTCCTCTTTTGAATCTTTATTTGAAATCGAAATTAGAAATGAATGAGGTTTAGCCCCCATCGCATAAATATCACTGCATGCTACCGCAAGACTTCTGTAAGCAATATCTAAGGGGTCTAATCCAAGAGGAAAGTGTGTTCCCTCAATAGATGTATCGATTGAGGTGACAAAGTTTTTTTGTGCCTTAAAAATAGCTCCATCATCTCCAATACCATAATCAATCTCAGAAGATGGTTTTTCAATAGATTTAAAAAATTTTTCTATTAAATATTTTTCTTTTGACACTAAGCTGGGTAACGTTCAATTAGGCCTGCTGCACCCATTCCGCCACCTACACACATGGTAACTACACCAAACTTTTTATCTCTATTTTGTAATTCCCTGATCATATGGCCAACCAATCTTGACCCTGTCATCCCATATGGATGACCTATGGCAATAGACCCACCATCAACATTTAGTTTTTCCATTGGAATGCCAAGTTCATCTCTGCAATAAACTACCTGCACTGCGAAAGCCTCGTTTAGTTCCCACAAGTCAATATCTTCAACCGAGAGATTGTATCTTTGTAACAGTTTTGGTATTGCAAACACTGGTCCTATTCCCATTTCATCTGGCTTGCAGCCTACCGTTGTAAAACCTTTAAAGTATGCCTTTGGTTTAAGTCCAAGATCTAATGCTTTTTCTTCAGACATGACCAATGTAACAGAAGCCCCATCAGATAGTTGTGATGAATTTCCAGCCGTTATGCTTCCGTTTTCAGGATCAAAAACTGGTTTTAAAGATGACAAACCTTCAAGAGTCGTTTGAGGTCTGTTACATTCATCTCGAGTGCACTCTGCATCTATAACTTTTTGCTCTCCACTCTCTTTATTAGTCATAAGCATTTGGGTTTTCATTGGTATGATTTCGTCATTGTATCTTCCTGCCTCCTGAGCCTCTCCAGTTCTAATTTGGCTTTGTAAAGAATATTCATCTTGGAGTTCTCTAGAAACGTTGTAACGTTTGGCAACAACTTCTGCAGTTTGTCCCATAGGAAAATATATTCCTGGCTCATTTTGATTAATTTTGTCATTCACAAACCCGTTCATATTCATCACAGGTTGCACTTGAGAAATTTGTTCTACTCCGCCAGCAATAATGGTATCGTAACCTCCGGCCATAATTTGGCCTGCAGCCATTGATATAGTTTGAAGGCCTGAAGAACAGTACCTATTAACAGTGGTTCCACCTGTAGTTATTGGTAGCTTAGACAAGACTACAGCATTTCTTCCAATATTATGACCTGATGGTCCCTCTGGGTTCCCACAGCCCATAATTATGTCTTCAACTGCATCAGCAGGTAAATCAGGATTTCTATCAAGAAGCGCATCAACGCAATGTGCGACCATGTCATCGCCTCTTGTCATATTAAAAGTTCCACGAAATGATTTTGTTAGGCCAGTTCTAACGCTATCGACTAGTACTACATTTTTCATTATTTTCTCCAGATTGCCTATTCTAACTTGTTTTCTTCTTCATTTGAATCAAGTTTTTTATACCAACTGGGGATAATATCGATTCCAATTTTTTCAGCCCTTTTAAACAGATAAGGAATAGTAATTGGTGAAAACGGCAGTATAAGAAGTATGCCAAACCCTGCTCCTTTAAGAATNTCTTTTAATTGANTGTTTGCAAGTTTTAANTATCGCTTTTCGTCTGTCTCAAGGTACTTAAAAAAATTATCAAGCATCTCCCTATTTGCCTCATTTTCCTCTTGGAGAGCTTTGATTAAGTTTTCTAAGTATTTATTTATATTTTTAAATTGCATAAAAAAAACCTCCGCTAAGCGGAGGTTTTATNCTANTAAATTTCTTATGGTTTAGAAATTATATATTATTGAAAGTCCTCCAGTCATTGGTTCTTGGAAAAAGAGGTTATACCCTCCACCATTACTTGAAGCGCCAACGAAACCTCCAACCACAACATCTTTGTCTTCAATATTGTGCATGTAGAATTCAATACCCCAGTTTCCGCTTGGCGGGGTATAGCTTAAGTCAACNTTAACAAAACTAAAGCTTTCAACTTCTGAATGAGAATTTTGGAAGACNTCTAAGAAGAAGCCATCTCGGTAAATATAATCAACTCTTGCTGTAACCAAACCACTATCATTATTCATTAGATCCATNTCTGCTCCTAATGTATATGATATTTCTGGTGCACCTGGAAGAGGCTTNCCAGCAAGATCCTGAAGTGGTGGTGTAGTTGTACATGGAANTCCTAATAAAGCATTAAAGTATGCTGCACATGTTCCACCAAATGATCTAAATAATGGACCAACATCTGTCATTCCCATTACAGTACCACCTGCAACAACTTGTGTTACTCCAGTACTTGAACTTGCTCCATATGGGTTTCTTGGATCAAAATCNAAGTACCCTGCAATTTCAGAACTGTTNTAAGCACCCACAAAATTTAACCTAGTGAATGCATTTGGAATAAACAATACTTCCATNTCTATACCACTTAAGTCAACATCTGCATTAAATGTTTCAGAAGCAAGACCTATGATTTTATTTAGATGCATACCTTCAACTTGGTTATAGTAGTAAGAAGCATTAACAGTTAAGGCTCCTCCTAAATATCTACCTTTTGAACCAATTTCAATTACGTTATGTATTTCTGGNTCAACAAGTGTTATTGCTCCAACTCCAACTGCATTATCTGCACCAGATGCAGTAGTTGGATTGAACCCACCTGATTTAAGCCCACGGTCATACTTAACATATAACAATGTTCCATTATCGTACTTTCTATCAATAATNACACGGCCAGTAAATTCATCTAACTCAGCTGAGTACTCAGGTAAAATTGGAAATCCATTTACAGTTCCGTTGTATCCTGAGAGACTTCCTGAAGCATCTCCAACTCCATCCATCACATAATCTTTAATGATAACAGCATTGAATCTTGCGCCTGCAGTAATATTAGTTCTGTCATCTAGTTCATGAGTAAATTCAGCAAATGCACCCCAAGTATCTCTGTAGGTNTTATTCCAAGATTGGAATTGTTGCTGCCATGCTGGTAATGCTGGAGTTACAGGGAAAGGAGCCCCTGCNAGTGCAAAATTTGGTCCTAAAGCTGCTATACCACGTATTGCTTGTGCAGCACCTTGGTGAGTTGCTTCAACNCCNGCNGTNGTNCCTGCAAANANNACNGAAGGTAATNNNGCTGCNTNNCCAACNAGNACTTGTTGAGCAAGTGCTGTACATGATGCNACATCNNCACATNNNCCNGANGCAAGNANNTGTGGAATTAATGCTGCNATNTGNGCAGGTGTNGTTGGATCNGCTCCAACGTANGCTACTGCAGCACCNANNATTGCTGCTGGNATTGCTTGTNCGCCTACTGCTTGGTAAGCTCCAAAGTAATTTGCCCAGAACCCTAATCCACCATATTGTGCAAGATCAGGAAATTTTCTTCCGATTGGTCCTACACTAACATCTGAAAAATAGGTAAATCCTGGAGATTGAACACGATAATTAGTGAAGGCTGAAGATATCTCATGATATAGACCTGTAACCACTTCTGTAGCACCACCAAAATCTGATGAAAATCTCAATTCATATTGTTGCTCATCAAAATTTGATAATGATGCATCTAGGGGCTCATCGCTCTGATAAGATTTTGTTCCTGTTCCGAATAAATCGGCAATAACAGGTCCCATTCTATATGGACGAGTTGATACCATACCATTCAAACTTTGCATATGATCGTAGTCTTGATGATAATTAGCTGCAATGAAGTTCANTGTCCAAACATCGTTTAAAAGATGTTCAATATTTAAACTTGCATTGGTATTATCACTTTGAAGTCTAGGATTTGTCATGGTGTTAATTTTTCTTAAGTCATCAAAATAAATTGCATCATCGTTATANCTAAGTCTTAAATCTGGAGCAANTAGATCTCCTGGATAGTTAAGAGTTAAAAAATCAACAGTACCAAATGCTGTTACTCCACTGTGTGAAGAGCCCTTTAATGGAAGNNCATCGCCCCATTGTTCACAACCCATTATTGGGTCAGGATTACAAGCTGCTCTTTGAGTTCTATTTCTTGAATCATTCATATTNTTTGAAACAAGAGTTAAAGTTGCCGAAGTATCGTCAGAAAAGTCAAAAATACTTTTAACTCTAACACCAAGAAATTTTCTATCATCAACATCAGTACCATTAAATACATTTTGTACATAACCATCTCTTGTCAAAGATCTTAAAGATACTCTTGTTCTAAATTTTTCCCCAGCGTTAATAGTGAAAGCTGCAGTGTATCTTTGCATATCCAAGTCACCAAATTCTGCTCTGAAATAGCCATCAACTTCTTCACCAGGATCTTTNCTTGAGATAAGGAATGTTCCTGCTGGATTATTACCACCATATAAAGTACCNTGTGGTCCTCGTAAAACTTCAAAAGAATCGATATCCCACAATTCCCCTATAGCCATAGAAGTAGCACCAACGTTATTATCGTCAAGTCTGTAAGTTGCTACACCAGAGAATGATCCTCCAACTGCATAATTTGCCAAACCTCTGATCCGAACACCAGTTCCTGAAAAATTTCCTTTTTGGAATTGGACTCCAGGCACATTAAATTGAAAATCATAGAATTCTTTNAAATTCTTGGATTCTATATCGGTNGCTGTAATAACAGTTACAGCTANTCCTGTATCTTGCAATGCCGTTTCTTTTCTAAAGGCTGATGTNACAACCTCCTCAATGTTATCTAAAGATTCATCATCTTCTTGAGCAAAAGNAAAGGAACTACATAGTANTATAATNAGAAATAGTAAGTATCTCATAGCTCTTCCCCCATAAGTCGTTATTCCAATATAATATAACAAATATCTTACTTGGCAAACTTTTGGGACATTGAAAAAAAGCGAAAAAGCAAAGAAAATATCTGAAAAACTNAATAANTATTTTCCTGCACCTNCNGTACCNCTTGATCACAGCGATCCTTACACGCTNCTTATTGCTGTTTTNCTNTCTGCTCAATGCACAGATGAAAGGGTTAATCAGGTTACCCCNANACTATTTAAAAGNGCTANTAATCCNTCAANGATGGCAATGTTAGATGTAGNTGTTATTTACAGCATAATAAAACCTTGTGGTTTGGGNCCCAAAAAATCTAAAGCNATTAAAAGATTATCAGAGATTCTTATTGAANATTANGANGGTGAAGTNCCTAGTGATTTATCTTTGTTNGAAAAANTACCTGGGGTGGGTCATAAAACTGCGTCNGTNGTTGTCTCCCAAGCTTTCAATATTCCAGCTTTTCCGGTAGATACCCACATCCANAGATGTGCTCANAGATGGGGCTTAACATCTGGAAAAAATGTAAAAACAACAGAAAAAGATTTAAAGAGAATTTTTCCAAAAGAAGAATGGAATAAACTTCATATTCAAATTATTATGTATGCAAGAAAATTTTGCACNGCCAGATCCTGTTTTGGATTGGATTGTGAAATTTGNAAAACTTGTAATCAAAACAGAAAAAGGAAATTTATACACAAGAAACCGTAAATTATGGATTTTTTTAGAGACCAATTAAAAGTAAATATTGACGAGTATGATAAAGAACTTAGCTTGTTTATGAATGCTGAAAAAAATAGGCAAGAACAACACATTGAATTAATAGCTTCTGAAAATTATGCTTCNAACCGAGTTCTAGAGGCTCAAGGNAGTGTCTTAACAAANAAGTATGCGGAAGGGTATCCCTCCAAGAGNTACTANGGTGGCTGCGAATTTGTTGATGGCGCAGAAAATCTTGCAATTGAAAGAGCAAAAAAACTNTTTAAAGCTAAATTTGCTAATGTGCAACCNCACTCTGGTGCCTCGGCAAATGCTGCTGTCTTCTTAGCTTTNCTACANCCNGGTGATACNGTTCTTGGAATGGCTTTGGACCAAGGNGGNCATCTCACTCATGGATCTAAGGTGAATTTTTCTGGNANGAANTANAANTCAATTCAATATGGTCTTNATAGNAATACTAAGGAAATAGATTANGACCAAGTTGAATCACTNGCTAAACAACATAATCCCAAATTAATTATTGCTGGGTTTTCNGCTTANATGGGGGTTGTGGATTGGAAAAGGTTTAGAGAGATAGCAGACAGTGTNAATGCATATTTGCTTGTGGACATGGCACATGTNTCTGGATTGGTTGCTGGAGANGAATANCCAAGCCCAATTCCATTTGCACANGTCGTTACAAGCACAACTCATAAATCTCTTCGAGGGCCAAGATCAGGAATNATCCTTTCAAANGAAAATGAAGAATTTCAAAAAAAATTAAATTTCGGNGTGTTTCCTGGAACTCAGGGTGGGCCATTAATGCATGTTATTGCTGCGAAGGCAGTTTGTTTTATGGANGCAATGACACCGGAATTTAAAAAATATCAAAAAGAAATTAAATTAAATGCCTCAGAGATGTGTAAAGTTTTTCAGGAACGTGGCTTCTTAACTGTAAGTCCTAAAACTGAAAATCACTTGGTTCTTTTAGACCTTACAAATAAGGACGTTACTGGCAAAGAGGCAGAAGAGCTTCTTGGGAAATTAAATATAACTGTAAATAAAAACTCTATCCCTAATGATCCTCAATCACCATTTGTTACTTCTGGGATTAGAATCGGTACTCCTGCTATAACGACAAGAGGTTTTAAAGGAAATGAGGCTAATAAAGTTGCCAACCTAATTTGCGACGCAATTGAATACAAAGATCAAAGTGATAAACATGTTGAAATCCTTAGAGAAGTAAACCAATTGTGTGAGAATTTTCCGGTTTATAAGTAATGTTTTGTCCTTTTTGCAGTAATGAAGAGACCAAAGTGGTTGATTCTCGTCTAGTAGCAGGAGGATCACAAATAAAAAGAAGAAGAGAGTGTACAAATTGTGGGGAGAGATTTTCAACCTATGAAGAAGCAGAACTTGTTATGCCAAGAATAATTAAATCAAATGATAGAAGAGAGCCATTTGATGAAGAAAAACTCAGAGCTGGTTTTCATAAAGCTCTTGAAAAGAGACCAGTCTCTTCAGATAAGATAGAAAATGCTATTCAAGAAATTAAAGACTCTATAAGGAAGATTGGTGAAAGAGAGGTTGGGTCGCAGATTCTTGGAAAGCAAGTCATGAACCAACTTAAAGAATTGGATGAAGTTGCATACGTGAGGTTTGCTTCTGTCTATCAAAATTTCCAAGATGTAAAAGACTTTACCGACGAAATTTCTGAACTTTCAAAAAAATAATGGATTACGAAAAATTCATGCAACAAGCCATTCTTTTGGCTCAAAAGTATAGATATACTACTAAACCTAATCCTGTGGTTGGGGCCCTAATTTTACATAAGAACGAGGTCATATGTCAGGGTGCTCATGAACAATATGGTGGAGCACATGCTGAAGTTAACTGTCTAAACGAGTTAAAAAAATTAAATATTACAAATACAGAAAACCTTACTTTAATTTGCACTCTAGAACCGTGTAATCATTTTGGAAAAACACCTCCATGTACAGATGCAATAATTGCTTCAGGTATAAAGAGAGTAGTGATTGGCTCGGATGATCCCAATCCTAAAGTTTCAGGCACAGGAATCAAAAAGATGGTGGAAAATGGAATTGAAGTTATAGAGGATGTTTTAAGGCAGGAAACAATAAATTTAAATAAATTTTTTTTCTTCAAGCACAAAACAAAACGCCCTTTCATAACCATCAAATTAGCAAGCTCAAAAGATGGGAAGTCTCATAATAATGACGGAAGTTCTACTTGGATTACATCTGAGGCTTCAAGGAGTGACGTTCAGATAGTTCGTGCTAAGCATGATGCAATTCTGACAGGGGGTAATACTGTTAGAAATGACAATCCAAGAATGAATGCAAGAGTAAATTTTCCAGTTAATCAGCCAAAAAAAATACTTCTAACAGCACAAAGGAACTGGGATAAAAATCTTCACTTTTTTCAAAATGCAGACGTAGAAATATTCAACTTGGGTGATTTAAAAAAAGTAATTGACTCTATATCACAAACTGAGATTAACTCTATTTTGGTCGAAGCAGGTCCAAAACTAGTAAATTCTTTTATAAAAAATGAGTTGTGCGATCAACTCATAATTTATGAATCAAATAAGGAATTAGGAGATGCGGGAGTACCTTGGTTTGATTCGCCAGATTTAATTGATAGATATGGATTTAAAGTTAAATCAAACTATACTATTGGGCCGGACACTAAGATGGTTTTTGAAAAATGAATAAGAATAATATTTTAGAACTTTTACAAGATTTAAAAGAAGGAAAAATGGTCATCATTTTAGATGATGAAGATCGAGAGAACGAAGGGGATCTTGTATGTGCTGCAGAGTCAGTAACTCCGGAAATAATTAACTTCATGGCAAAACATGGCAGAGGTTTAATTTGCCTAACACTTAATTCAGACAAGTGTAAGAAACTTGATCTAAAGCCCATGACTTCAAATAATAAAACTTCTAATAAAACAGCTTTTACTGTTTCAATAGAGGCAAAAACTGGAGTTACTACTGGAATATCAGCAAATGATAGAGCTCATACTATTTTGACCGCTGTAAATAAAAACGCGTCTGCAGACGACATTGTTCAACCAGGTCATGTTTTCCCTCTAAAAGCCATGGATGGGGGTGTGTTGGCAAGAGCTGGTCATACAGAGGCAGCATGTGATTTATCATCACTAGCAGGTTTCACTCCAGCTGGGGTAATTTGTGAAATTATGAATGATGATGGCAGTATGGCAAGGAGAGACGATTTAATAACATTCGCAGAAAGGTTTGATCTAAAAATTGGAACAATTGCTGACCTTATTGATTTTAGACTTTCAAAAGAATCCACAGTAGAAAGAATATTGGAAAAGGATGTAACTACCGAATACGGTGAATTTAAATTAGGCGTATGGCGTGACATAATTTTTGATGAACATCATTTCTCTTTAAGCAAGGGCAGCATAACTGAGGAAACAATTCCATTGGTACGAGTTCAAACTCAAAGTGTTTTACAAGATGTGCTTAGCATTGACGAAATAGGTAAGAAGTGGTCAACAAGAGGTTCCTTAAAGAGATTGGCAAAAGAGGATGCGGGAATATTCGTATTAATAAATCACAGAGATGCAAAATCCTACTGGTTGAACATGCTAATGGGGAAGCCTGTTGAGGTAAAAAGAAATCGACGAGTTATTGGAGTCGGTTCACAAATTTTAAGAGCACTAGGATTAAAAAAGATAAAGTTTTTAGGAACTCCAACAAAGTATAGTGGTCTTTCCGGTTTTGATTTAAATATAGAGGAATTTGTTGATGAATAATTTTAAAATTGGCGTAATAAAAACCAGCTGGTACGAAGATCAAATACAAATTATGGTTGATACAATTACGAGTGTTCAGGGACCAGTATATGAAATAAAAAAGGTTCCTGGCTCACTTGAATTGGCTGCAGGTGGTAAAGCATTTCTTGAACAAGGCCCAGATGCCTTAATATTTTGTGGAATCGTTATACGTGGAGAAACTTCTCATTATGATTTGGTCACTTCTGAAACTTTTAGGTCAATTGGAAGCCTTGCACTAGAAGTACCATATGTTCCAATGATCAATAATGTAATCTGTGTTGAAAACAAAGATCAGCTTGATGAAAGAATTGTAAAAAATACTTCCAGTAATATTCAAGCACTATTGAGTCTATTAAAAGGCTCATGAAAAATCTTGCAAGATTTAAAGATAAAGTAAATGCAAGAAATCTACTTGTGCAAGCAATGTATGAATTTTCTTTTGGTCATAATGCTGCTAATGAGATTGAAGAATCATTTATAAAAAACTATACAAAAACCAAAGTAGATTATATTTTTTTTAAAAATATTTTTAGGTTCCTCACCAAATCCTATAAAGAGCTTCAAGAAAAGATTAAAGGAAATGCAGAATTTGAATTATTTGGAATTAAGACTATTGAAAAGATGGAACAGAATATACTTTTAATAGCACTTGCAGAAGCAGAGATAGAAAAAACGCCTAAAAATATTTTGCTGGATGAATCTGTCAGGCTCGCAAAAAAATTTGGTGCAGAAAATTCATATAAATTTGTGAACGCTAGTCTTGAAAAAATATTAGAGTCTTATAAATGAAGAAATTAAGTTTTATAGGTTGTGGTCATTTAGCAAAATGTCTAATATCTGGTCTTTCAAAAGATCGTGAAATAAGGATATCAGGACATGATATTTTTCAAGGAAGCTTAGATTGGTTAGTCGATAACGGGCATACCGTTCTATCAATTGATGATTGTTGCAAAAATGCAGATATTATTTTTTTATGTGTTAAACCGCAAGACTTACCAGACCTCTGTGGAAATCTCTCACGTGTCACTAAAGAAGGGCAAGAAATAATAAGTGTTGCAGCTGGAGTAAAACTTGAAAAGCTCAATGAGCTGCTTCCACGCACAAAAATTACCAGAGTGATGACAAATGTTGGTACCAAAGATAATTTGGGAGTAACTGCAATTTACTCAAACCATAAGAATAAAAGCATTGTTTCACTATTTAATTTTCTAGGGAAGGCTATCATTGTTGATAGCGAAGATCAGATAGATTTACATACTGTCCTTATTGGAAGCACTCCAGCATTTTTCTTTGACCTTTTGAATGAATTTGAAGATAAAATGCAGGGTATAGTTATTGATAAAGAGATAAGACGTGAAATAACAATATTGTTCCTCACAAGTATAATTAGTGCAATTAAAAATGATGAAAGTCTAGATGCTTTAGTAGATTCTGTCGCATCTAAAGGCGGCACAACTGAAGCTGGTCTTAGACTTTTACGAGATAAAAATTTCAATTCAATTTTTTCAGAAGCGGTAGATAAAGGTATTTCAAGGGCTCAAGAATTATCTAAGGATTAAATCTTCTCGATTAGGTCCATTTGAGATAAGTGACACTGGTATTTTTGTAAATTCCTCTATTAGTTCTATGAATGCTTTTGCTTCAATTGGTAGTTCATTGAAATTTTTAGCATCCTTTAAAGAACATCCCCAACCATCAATTGTTTTGTATATTGGCTTTGATTTGTGCAGCAACCGAGATTTAAAAGAAGATAGTTCTCCATCGACTTGATACCCTATACAGACTTTGATTTGATTAAAATCATCAAGAACGTCTAACTTTGTTATGCATAAACTTGTTAGGTTATTTAATTTAGCTGAATATTTAAGAGCCTCTAAATCAAGCCATCCACATCTTCTTGGTCTTCCAGTAGTTGCACCATATTCATTACCAATATCAGCAATTTTCTTTCCATCATCACAAAATAGTTCTGTAGGGAAAGGCCCCTCACCTACTCTTGTGGTGTAGGCTTTTGCAACTCCGAGCACATCAGAGAAAATACTTTTTGGGAACCCTGAACCAATTCCAACAGATGTTGCCAGAGTGTTCGAGGAGGTGACATAAGGATAAGTACCGTAATCAACGTCTAAAAGGGTTCCTTGTGCTCCCTCATATAAGATTGGATCGCCATCCCCATAAATGTCCTCAAGGGTATCAGTAACATCGCCAAAATATTTTGAAGCTTTTTTGTATTTTTCTATTAATTCTTTGAGAACTTCACCAGGATCAAAAGTTGTAGAATTAAAAATTGTCTCTATCTGATAATTATAATAACTAACTAAATCAAAAACTTTCTTTTTTAATAAATCTTTATCTTCAAGATCAAAAGCTTTTATGCTTCTTCTAGCAGTTTTATCTTCGTATGCTGGCCCTATCCCCCTTCGAGTAGTTCCAATTGAATTTTTGTGATCCTCTCTAAGTTGATCAATTTTTGCGTGAATAGGTAACAACAAACTACAGTATCTGCTTATGCGTAATTTTCCTTCTAAATTAATTCCTTTTGATTCAATTTCATCTATCTCACTTAAAAGAGAGTCAAGTGAAAGAATGACACCCTGACCTATGAAGCATTTTACATGATCATAGAAGATCCCAGAAGGTATTAAGTGGAGAACAAATTTTTCCTTTCCTTGATAAATTGTATGGCCAGCATTGTGGCCTCCTTGAAATCGACAGACAGCCTTAAATTTTGAAGAAAAATAATCAACAATTTTTCCTTTACCTTCATCGCCCCACTGAGTGCCCACTAGAATCAGGGACTTTTTCATTTAAGGCCTTGCGTCTGATTTATTTAGATACTTAAAATAGTCACTGTCTGGATCAAGAAGCAAAACATCGCCTTTATTATTAAACGTGCCTTTATATGCTTTTAAGCTTCTAGTGAAATCATAGAATTCTGGGTCTTTGTTAAAGGCGGATGCATAGGTTGCTGTTGCAATAGCATCACCCTCACCTCTAATTTTTTCTGATTCTCTGGTAGCATTCGCAAGAATAATAGTTCTTTGCTTGTCCGCATCAGCTTTAATTTCCTCTGCGAGCTCTCTCCCTTCTGCTCTCAGCTCTTCAGCGATCCTATTTCTCTCGGTTTTCATTCTTTCAAATACCGATGCTCTTATCTCTCTCTCAAAGTCTATTCTCTTGACTCTAAAATCAACGATTTCAACTCCAAGCTCGTTTGAATCCTCACCTAATGATTCTTTTAAGGACAACATAAGACCATCTCTGTCTCCAGACACAACTTCTTGGAGAGTTCTTTTACCAAACTCGTTTCTAAGCTTATCTCTTACCCTTCTTTGCAGTGTATCTTCTGCAACTCTATCTTGGCCACCGTTTGTCGATGTATAAAAAGTTTCTGCATCAACAATCTTATATTTGACGAAAGAGTCTACCAATAAAGGTTTTGATTCGCTTGATAATACCCTATCTGGTTGAGTATCAAGTGTTCTCAATCTTCCTTCAAACTTTAAGGCAGTGTCCATGAGAGGAATTTTGAAATTTAATCCAGGTTCTAGAGTTCTTTCAAAAGCTCCAAGTTTTAAAAGTAGTGCCTTTTCAGTATCTTTAACGATCACTATCGATTGAGCTAAAACTATAATTATTACAAGTGATATTATTCCTATAAGGTTGTTATTCATCATCTTCCTCCGCTTTTTTCATTATTTGGTCTATTGGTAAATACAAAAGATTATTGCCGCCCTCTACATCAATCATTACCTTAGTGCTTGAGGAATAGACCTCTTCCAAAGCATCCAGATATAATCTTTCTCTGGTGACTTCAGGAGCCTTTTGATATTCTGTCAAAAGCGCTTCAAATCTTTGAGATTCACCCTCAGCAATTGCTATCACCTTTTGCTTGTAGCCTTCGGCATCCTGTAATTGTCTTTGTGCATCACCTCTTGCCACTGGCACTATTGAAAGTGCATATTTTTGTGCCTCGTTTCTTAGAGTTTCTTTATCCTCTCTTGCTGCCACAACATCCCTGAATGAATCTATTACTTCTGCAGGCGGTTGTCTTTGTTCAATGTTGACCTGTTGGACTGATATACCAGCGTCGTAAATTGCCAAATATTCATCAAGCCTGAGTAAAATTCCAGAACTAATTGCTGCAGCGCCAGATGTTAGAAGATCATCCATTAAGTTTTCTCCTACAACATGTCTTAAAGCACTCTCAGCAGCTTGTCTTATTGTGATTTCAGGATCTTCAACATTAAGTGAGTAATTCATTAAATCACTAATTGTGTATTGAACATTCAACTCAACATCAACAATATTTTCATCCTTTGTAAGCATATTTGTGGGCAATACAAATGTTCTTATTTTAGAAATATTTTCTGACGCATATATTTCTTCAACCACTGGAAAATGAAACTGCAACCCTGGACCAAGAACTCTATTATATTTACCTAGTGTAAATACAACCTCTCTATCAGCCTCGTTGACAATTCTTACACCAAGAAATAAATAGAGTGTAACTGCTCCTAAAAGGAGATAGGAAAAGAATTTAAATCCGAATTTGAAAGGACTGCCTCCCCCTCCAGAGCTTTTTCCAGAATTACCAGAAAAAAACATTTTTCTTAATTGTTCAATTGCGTCATCTAGATCTGGTGGGTTGTTGTTTTTTCTTCCCCAAGGATCTTTTTCATTTGGATTCCAACTCATCGCATTATTCTCCTTTGATAATTGCTTATTGTATCAGAAATTTCTTTCTTCAAATTTATATTTGTACTGTCAATAGATGTGTCTGCATTGATTTTTTTCAACCATGTTTGTTGTGATTTAATAAGCAATTTAGTTGCGATCATTGCTTCTGTATACGATTCTTGAGATGATTTCTTACCCCGAACATGATTAAAGTATTGTCTGTAATTTATTGATTGCATACTTTGATCTTCTTCTTCAAGTTCATATTTACAAATTATTTCTTTAAATTCATCTATAAAACCTTTTTCTATTAACTTATCCAAGCGATTTGCTGCATGTTCAATCAATGTTTCTTTATTGGTATTTAAAGAAAGTGTTAAGCATTTTTTTTGATTGAAGAACATGGTCTTTTGTTTTTCCTTAAGTACCGAAAGCTTTTCACCAGTTATCTCAATAATCTCTAGAGCTCTTATAACTCGTCTGTAATTTGATATATCGATCTGAGTGAAGAGTTCAGAATCAAGAGAACTAAGCTTTTTTTGCAATGAAGTAATGCCATTTTGATCGTAATCATTTTGAATTCTTTGTTTAATATTGGGTTCAGATGGAAAATCATGGAATCCATTTAGAAGAATGTGATGATACATCATTGATCCGCCAACAAAAAGAGGAACACAATCATGTGACAAAATCTCTTCAATAGAATGATCTAAATTTTTTAGAAATACCCCTAAATCAAAATTTTGTTTTGGTGTTATCAGATCCACAAGGTGATGCTTTTTAGATTTAAGAATTTCGTTAGAAGGCTTGCAAGTGCCGATATTCATATCTTTGTAAACCATTGCCGAATCAACACTGACAATTTCAAATGGGAATGAATCAATTAGTTCCAAAGAGATTTCTGTTTTACCGCAAGCTGTTGGTCCAAGGATAAAAACTGCAGGAATATTATATTTATATTTCATGTAATTCCTGGATGATCTGTTTATATTTGCCTCCAAATTTATCAATTTCTGTTTTCTGTACTATTAGTCGCCTTTCTCTGACTTTCTGATCAATATATAAATTTACTAGCCCTCTCAACTCAGATTCAGACGTAAATGTTTCAATAACTCCAGTATCACAAAATAGTGATTTTATTTCTAAGTAGTTTTCAAGATTTGCTCCTGTTATTACTGATGTTCCAGCAAATATTGGCTCTAAAAAGTTATGTCCCTTCTTATATTTTATACTCCCTCCAACAACAGCAAAATTTGAATTCATGTATAACTCAAATAATGTCCCTACTTCATCAAAGAGAATTATTTTTTCATCAGTAACCTTTTCAATTTCTGAGAATTTTGACCACTTAAACTTTTGTTTTTCTAAAAGTCTCTCTACACTGATGAATCTTTCCGGATGCCTAGGAGCAATAAATAGAAGGAGCTCATTATTTTCCGGTAAACTAGAAATAATAAATTCTTCTTCATTGTTATGTGTGCTACCTGCAGTAAATATACATTTTGAGCAATCACTAATTTTGTTTTTTATTCTTTGGTAATCACTTTGATTTGCCTCATAGGTTTCTTTGTATATCTTAATATTTCCTAAAACTTTTACATTGGATAACCCAAAATTTTTAAGTTTAGACGCAGCATCTAGTGACTGTACAAAAAACATATCTATAGTACTTAGTGCCTCTTTTATGAATGATTTAAAAAATTTATATCTCGAAAAAGTGTTATCAGAAATAATTGTATTAAACGATACAATTTTTACTTCATCATTCTTTTGAGATAATAGGTTTGGCCAAAACTCACTTTCAAAAAGAATTATCTTTTTAACACGAAAACTCTTAATTATTTTGTTATGAATTGATTGAAAGTCGTATGGAAATGGTATTATTTCAACATTTGGGTTTTCACCAAATAATTTATTTATCTTAGAGATTCCCGTATTTGTTGTAGAAGATAAAAGAATTCTTTCATTTTTTTGTAAAAAAGAATTAGCTACTGGAATTAGTGTTTTAATTTCTCCTAAACTTACGCCATGAAGCCAAATGTGTGTATGCTTTTGCTCTGATAGCCCAAGACCAAATCTTTTTGAAATCAATCTAATGCCTCCATGATCTTTTCTAAAGAAATCTTTTAGAATTAATAGTGGCAGGACAAAAATATAAATTAAGTTATATACAATAAACATTTATGAATAATATTATTCTCCCATTAATACTTATTTTCACAAAATTTATTTGTATTTTGCCAAGGCGCTGGTTTAAAGGCAATGACTCTCATATGTGGAGATTTTTGAGCATGTTTCTTAAAAGAAGGAGGCGAATTATAAATGCCAATATTGATCACTGTTTTATTAATCTAACTGATTCTGAAAAGTCATTGTTGAAGACAAACATATGGAATGAAACATATAGAGCTCTATATGAAAATAATTTTGCTTGGAATGCCAGCAATGAGCAGATAAGCAAACTAAATATTGAATTTATCGGGTTAGAGATTTTGGATAAATTTCAGAGTTCAAATAAGGGAGCTTTAGTCTTATTTAGACATACACTTTATCTTGAGCTCTCTGCTAGAATCTTAGCAACTAAATTTGGTATGTACGGCTTAGAAAGACCGAATAATAATGCCCTAATTCAAATGATTCAAATGAAAGGTAGAACAAAGTCTCTGAAAGGGATCATTTCTAACTCTGATATAAAACAATGTCTAAAAATATTGAAGGATGGGAAGATTGTGATGTATGGACCAGACCAAGACTATAGAAATAAACATTCCATTATTTCAAGCTTTTATGGGAAGAGGTGTTTAACAACTACGGTCCCAGCAAAATTAAAGAAAATATCTGGATGTAATGTTGTTTATTTTGACTTCTTCAGAGTTAGTGGTGGTTTCAGAGCTGTAATAAAGGATTTTAATAATGAATCAGATTCAGAGAAAAAATTTGCAGAAAATCTTAACATTGAAATTGAAAACAGTATTTCAAAGGCACCTGAGCAATATTTGTGGCATCATCGAAGATTCAAATCACAGTACCCTGAAATTTATGAGTAGAAAAAATTATCAGCACGTAAAAGGTTTTCTTGACATTGAGGAGGGGAATTTTTTATTTCAACTTGTAAAAGAATATTCAAAAGATGGAGTCACAGTGGAGATCGGATCGTATTGTGGAAAATCAACTTGCTATTTGGCTGCAGCTGCAAAAGAAGTATCTGCTACCTTTATTTCAATTGATCATCATAAGGGCTCTGAAGAACATCAGCTTGGAGAGCTTTACCATGATTCAGAAGAATATGATCATGTTTTAGGACGAATCAACACTTTCCCTTCATTCATTAAAAATCTGACTGATAACGATCTTGATGATTTTGTCATACCTATGGTGACGAGTTCTAAAACAGCCTCAAAGATTCTTAAAGATGATATTTCATTATTATTCATTGATGGAAGTCATACATTTGAATCTGCAGAAGATGATTTTAATTTCTGGAATAAAAAAATTAAAAAAGGCGGAATAATGGCCATTCATGATATATACGATTCTATTGAAGAAGGGGGGCAAGCACCGAAGGCCATAATGGAGAAAGCGCTAAAGAAAGGTTTTAAGTTAGTAAAGAGAGAGAAAAGCCTTGTCGCACTAATTAAACAAGAATAGCTTTATTTTTGCTTGTTAGATCAAAAAGAGCATCTGCGGCTATTACAACAGCAGCATTTGTCCAGGTAGATTTTTCATCTGGCCAAAAAATTTTCTGTTCGTATTGATAACCAGTTGGAAATAGCCCATCAGTTCCTCTTAATTTCAAAATATTCTCGAAAATCTTATGAGCAAAAGCTTTATCTCCAGAACGTAATAATGCGATTATAGCTTCTGAGCTCTCAGCAATTGTCACCCAAGGCTCTTCGATGACACATTTTATTCCAAGATCTTTCACATAGAATTTCTCTAGATTTCTATTTAAACCTGCATCCATGATTAAACCACTTAAATAAGGGTAATAACAATCCATTGAAAACCTAGATCTATCAATATTGTCCCTATTAAATCTTTTTGATTTCAAATCAAAAGTTTGTTTTATAGAAGCAATCTCATTTTCCAGTTTTAATGACCTTATCCCCAAAATTTTATAGATAGCAGAGACACACTTCAGTGACAAAAAAATTGAACTAGTTGCTGTAATTAAGGAATTATCATTAAAGCCATTCTCATCCTTTGCCCAGTAAAAATATCCATATTCATCACGTGCAGCAAGAGTTTTTAATACTATTCCTCTAAGTATCTCTAAGTTATCATGTAAAACTTTCTTGTTATTGGAGCTGTAGTAATACTGAAGCAATGCTACTGCAAAATAAGGAGCATGATGGTACTCAAAATGATCTTCACTAGCTTTTTGTCTATGAAAAACTGGTGCAACCATGAATTCTTCATTTAGATTATTTCTGACCCATTCAATGCCTGCCAAAAAAGATTCATTTTCATTATAAATTGCCAAAGCAATCAGACATTCAATGTGATCCCAGGGATCACACTTACCCTTCTCATCCCACTGTATGGAACCATCAGCATTCTGATTTCTTTTTATCCAAGATATATTCTCTATAAATTCTCTTTTGTTCATTTATGTAAATAGAAGCACTCACTCTTTCCAAATAATGGATTAATCACCTTTTCAAACCTTTCACTAATCTTAGCTTTACCGAACATCTGTTTAACGAGGAGCTCATGAAATGATTGCAAAAATTTAGAATCTTTCATTTTATTTTTAGATCTCATTATCCAATAAAAAGAATGAAAAGCATGCTGCCTATGTGCCTTAAATATTTTTAAGCCTTGTCTTTTAAAGACCTCCCTGAGGAAATTTTTCTTAAAAATCCTTATGTGTCCTCCAGGTGTTTGTTGATATTCTTTTGAGAAAAGCCAACAAAACTTTTCAGGGAGATAGCTGGGCACACTTATTAGTAAAACTCCGTTTGGTTTCAAGATTCGTACACACTCTTTAAGAACCATTTCAAAATTTGGAACATGTTCTAAAACTTCCGAACAAATTACCAAATCTTGTGATGAGCTATCTATTGAAAGTTTTCTTATATCTTCGTCAATAAACTCATATGAATTTTGATTTTTACAAATATAATTCTGAAATTCTGATCTCAACTGCATGATTTCACTTGAAGAATGATCGACTCCAGTCATACGGCACATTTGAAGCTTAAAACCAAGTGATTTTAAGTGTCTTCCGTTTCCACAACCTATATCAGCAAATGATTTAATTTTTTTAAGGTTTATAGAATTAAAATTAAATGTGTCCATCAATTATTTTTTGGTAGAAGAATTCAAGCTTTTTAGCATACTCGTCCCAACCAAAAAAATCATCCCTTCGAATTTGGCAATTACTTGAAATTTTATTTTGCATTTCATCATTATTAACTAATTTCTGAATAGAATCTGATAATTCATTTGGATCATATGGGTTAAAAGTGATTCCTGCATCTCCCATAATTTCTGGAAGAGACCCCTTATTTGAAGCCAGTATTGGTAAACCAATAGCAATCATTTCAATGAGTGGAAAACCAAACCCTTCATATAAAGAACCACTTATGCCAATATCGCATGCCGATAAGATCTCAATTAATTTTTTCTTAGTTAGTTTTTGATGGATAATTACAAAATCATCTAAGCCAAGACTTTTTATTAATTTCAAATTTTCCTCTCTAACATCACCAACTATTGTCAGAGTAAGGCCTTCATCATTTTTAAGTGCAATTGAAAAGCCAATTAAAATATTTTTTAAATTTTTCATAGGAACATCTGAACTTATTATTGTCACAAGTTTCTTACCAAAATCTTTTTTCTTTCTAAATTGAAAATCGTCAAGATTAATCCCATTCCATAAAACCTCAATTTGATTTGAAGGATATTTAAAAAACTTAGTTATATCATTCTTCGAATTATTAGATGGGGTTATAACAAGACGTGATGAGAACACATTTGCTTCTTGATAATTAAGAAATGAATACCAGCGATTGATCGATATTCTCTTAAGTACCGACTTCTCATTCATTAGATCAATACTTCTATCTATTTGGATTGGATGATGAAGGGTAGTAACTAATCTGCTTTTAATAGTGCCCGGATATATGCCAAGAGATTGATTATCATGAAAAACGTCATATTTCTTTTCATTTGCCTTAAAGTGATTATTCCTTTGTAATCGTTGTCCAAAAAACATTGGTTCGGAAAAGGTTCCAGTAATTGTTTCAAAAAAATCTTGGAATTCCAAAGGACTTTTTGGTTGATTTTTAAAAATTTTAATTCTTTTAGAAAAACTAAACGTCTCAAAATATTTTGGAGTTTCAACCTCAACAATTGAAATTTTACTGGAGACAATTGGTAAAGGGCTTCCTGAATAGATTGTAATTTCGTGTCCGTAATCAGCTAAAGACTCACAGACATTTTTTAAATAGATCCCTTGGCCTCCAGAAAATGGATCACTCCTATAGCTTAAGAAAGCAATTTTGAGTTTTTTCATTAAACTCTAGTGAGCCAATCTTGATATTTTTTAGATTTGCCTTGAACAGTATCAAGGTACAATGATTGTATTAAATTTGTTATTTCACCCCTATTTCCATTACAAATAAGTTTTTTATCAACTGATCTGATTGGGGTTATCTCAACTGCTGTTCCGCAAAAAAATAATTCATCTGCAGTATATAATTCATCTCGGGTAATATTTCGCTCAATTACATCAATATTTTCATCTTCCGCAAACTTTAAAACCGACCTCCTTGTAATCCCATTTAGGCAACAATTTAATGAGGGTGTAATTAAAGATCCATCTTTTACTACAAAAATATTTTGTCCGCTTCCCTCTGCAACAAATCCATTAGTATCGAGAAGTACCGCCTCTTGATATCCATTTTTCTTTGCTTGGTCATGAGCCATTATTCCATTAACGTATCCACCACTAATCTTAGATTTTGTCATTAAACTATTTGGAAATTGTCTTGTAAATGAAGATACCATTACATCGATTCCCTTTTCCAGTGCATCTTCACCAAAATAGGCTGGCCACTCCCAACAAGTTACCATTGCATGAGAATCTATTCCATCAATATCTAAGCCTAAGCGCTCACTACCAAGATAAAGCAAGGGTCTTATGTAAGCATTTTGTAGATTCGATTTTTTTACAACCTGTATCTGAGCATCAAAAATTTCATCATATGAAAAGTTAATATCGATGCCAGTTATTTTTGCAGATTCAAGAAGTCTATTTGTGTGCTCATCTAGTCTGAAGATATTTACACTTCCATCTTCAGCTCCATAAGATCTGACTCCCTCAAAAACTCCAAGGCCATAGTGAAAAGTGTGTGTTAGTGGGCTTATAGAAACATCTTCCTTTTTAAGATATTTGCCGTCAACCCAATACGTATCTGACATAGAGGTAGTATAATTACTTGTAACCGATTTTGGAAACCAAATGAACGAAAATATTTTTAGAGCATACGACATTAGAGGAAATGCTTATGAAGATTTAACGGATAATGTCGTTCAAAAAATAGGTTCTGTTCTGGGTAATTATGTTGTTAAAGCGGGCGATCAATCTATTTATGTTGGTCATGATAGCAGGCTCTCAAAAGATAGAATTAAAAAAAATCTTATAGTTGGTATCACTTCTATTGGTGTTGATGTTCATGACTTAGGCTTAGTTCCAACGCCTATGGTGTACTATGCGACTAAGGCTACTGGGAGTGAACATGGTGTAATGATTACAGGAAGTCATAATCCCAAAGAAGATAATGGGATGAAGATTGTAATTAAAGGTAATCCTGTTTCAGGCCTAGAAATAAAAGATAAAGTAGTTAACTTCAAAGAAAATAAAAAGAAAGATGGAAAAGTTATTAGTCATGATTTTACAGATCAGTATTTGAATGAAATAAAAGAAAAGATTCTTATAAAAAAGCCATTAAAAGTTGTCTTGGATGCTGGAAATGGAGCTTCAGGACCTCTAGCTCGTAAAGTTTTTGAAGGTATAGGTATAGATATAATCTCTATTAATGAGGAGCCAGATGGAAATTTTCCCAATCATCATCCCGATCCAGGAAAAGAAAAAAATTTAGTGCAGCTTAAACGTACAATTGAGGAAAATAAAGCAGATCTTGGTTTTGCATTTGATGGTGATGGCGATAGAGTTGGCTTAATTACAAGATCAGGTAACCAGGTTCTCTCAGATCACATCATAATGCTTTTGAGCTCTTATTTTTTAAAATTTAAAAAAGGGCCAGTTGTTTATGACGTTAAGTGCTCAAATGAATTGCCTAAATTAATTAAGAGCCATGGTGGTAAACCTATCATGGAAAAAACAGGGCATTTCAATATAAAAAATACTATCAAAGAAACATCTGCCATTTTAGGGGGAGAAATGTCTGGACATATTTTTATAAATTATAAATGGTATGGGTTTGATGATGCTATTTATACTGCAGCTGTCATTTCTAGTATTGTCTCGCAAAATAATAAAGATCTAAATGAGATTATTGCTGAATTTCCAAAAAGTTTTTCAACTGAGGAACTAAATTTAAATGTTCTTGATGAAGAAAAATTTCTCTTTGTTGAGCAGTTTACGGAGCAAATGGATTTTCCTAATGCTGATATCAATCTTCTTGATGGTGTGAGGGTAAGTTATAAGGATTGTTGGGGTCTGATAAGAGCATCAAATACATCTCCCAAGCTAGTATTAAGGTTTGAGGGTAACTCGAAGGAAAGCTTGAATAAAATACAAATTGAATTTGAAAAAAACCTCAAAAGAATTTTTCCCAATCTAGAATTAAAATACACATAGATTTAATCAAATACATTTAAGAAATCGGTTTTGTAAGCTTCCTCAAGTAATTGCTCTAAATTCTCCTCCAAGAAAAACTCAAAAACACTATCATCAAATGTATTTGAGATGTTGCCAGTTTTTTTGTTCACCCTCACTACTGAAACTCCCTCAGGTAGGATCAAGGGCTTGTCTACGATGCTATCTTTGGAGTGAGATAAAAAATCCAACCAGATTGGCAAAGCAATGGTTCCACCAAACTCTTCATCCCCTAATGAACTGAAATTATCTTTACCAACCCATACTGCAATTATCATATCTCCAGCAAAACCTGCATACCACGTGCTAGTAGAATTATTTGTTGTTCCAGACTTTCCTCCAAGATTTTCTAACGGTAGATCAAAAGATTTTGCAACTGAAGTTCTGTAAAGAGTATCTTTTAAAATATCGGCAAGCATAAATGCAACCCTTTCATCCAAAACTTTTTTGACTAAGGGGATTTTTCCACTTGTATATTTATGATTTGGATCATAGACAATATTTCCATTAATATCCTCAACTCTATCAATAATATGGGATTCAATAAGATTCCCTTTGTTAGTGAATATGGAATAATTCTCAACAAAATCTAATGGATTTGTAGTGCCTGTTCCTAGTGCTACTGAGAGATTTTCTGGTAATAAAGATTCACCAAAACTGTATTTTCTTAAACATTCTAAGGTCTTATCTAATCCCAAATATCTAACCAATTTAATTGATACTAAGTTTAAAGAATCAATTAAAGACTCTCTTAAACGAACAGGCCCTAAAAAGTCACCTGAATTATTTTTTGGTCTCCAAATATCCTCAAGCAGCTCATCTTGTAATGTTATTGGACCATCTAGAAATACCGATGAGGGATTTAAGCCGTTTTCAAAAGCGCATGCATATATAAAAGGTTTAATACTTGATCCAACCATAAGTTGAGATTTTTTCGCTCGATCAAACTTCGAACGTTTAAAATCAAATCCCCCAATATATGCTTGAACTTCACCGCTTTCAGAACTCATTGCAACAAATGCAGCCTCTGCTTCGGGTATTTGAACAATACTATAACTCTCTAATTCCTCTTTGAAGTTGATAAGGCTGCCCTCTTCAAGAAAATCAAAGAAGGATTGAAAACCGTTTGATGAAAATTCTTCTGCATTCCATTCAATTTGGAACATATTTAAATCTTGATCTAAAACATGGATTAAATCATCCTCAATATTAATTACAATTGCATTTGAAGAGTTATTAAACTGTGGAACTTCTGAAAGAATTTGGCTTATTTTACTAAGGTTCATTTCTGAGACTTTTTCAAAGTTAATTTGTTTTGGAAGCAAAAATAAACGATTAGGCAAATAGAGCATTTTTAAGACATTGAAATTTAGATCCTTGATAACTGCTTCTTCTTCCCAACCTGCTCTTCTTTGGTACTTATAAAGATTTTCTCTTAATGACTTAACCGCATTCTTCTGTTTTTTTGAATCTATTGTTGTAAAAACATTAAAACCATCTTCATACGCAGACACACCAAATTTTTTGATTAGTTCCTCTCTAATTGATTCGGATATATATTTTGCCTCGATATCAATCTGAGGACCAAAACTTTTCGTGGTCACATCTTCTTTTTTTGAGGTAACAAGCTCTTTTTGTGTAATGTGGCCATTTTGATACATGAGATTTAAAATTAAGTCTCTTCTTGCTTTTGTAGCTACAGGATCATTTATAGGATTAGTTTTTGATGGACGCTGAAGTATAGCTGCTAATAATGCAGATTCTGAATTTGTTGCGTTTGAAAAATCTCCCCCAAAATAAAATTGATATGCCGCTGCAAAACCATAATTTCTGTTCCCTAAGTAAGCCTTATTGAAATAGAGCTCAAATATTTTTTCTTTCGAAAAGCTATCTTCTAATTTGAATGCAAGGATTATTTCTCTTATTTTCCTTTCATATGTCCTTTCAAATGAAAGAACATAATTACGAACAACTTGCATTGTTATTGTCCCTCCACCACCTAATGATCGCCCAGTTAATTGGCCGTAAGCAGCTCTTAGTAAACTTGTAAATTTGACACCAGAGTGATTAAAAAAGCCTGCATCCTCTGCAGATATGATTGCATGTTTTAAAGTCTCTGGGATTTCATCGTAAGAGATTATCTTCCTTTTTTCTGAACCAAATAATCCAATAAGTTTTTCATCTTTTGTATAGATGCGCATTGGATTTGTTAGTTTTATCTCTGTAATTGTCTCAACAGATGGCAAGTCTCTCGAGAATGACAGATAAAGGGCCCCTATCAATATAAAAAATATCTGAAGTAGAATCAGTAATGGTCTCAAAATCATTAGATATATATTATTATTCAATTTAAATTACATTTTACATTATGAACATAATTTTAATTGGAATGATGGGGGCTGGAAAATCTTTAGTGGGAAATAGGCTCGCAGGGAAAATATCAAAAGATTTTTACGATTTAGATCATTGGATTGAAAAAAGACATAATTCGAAAATTCCAAAAATTTTTGAGGATAATGGCGAAGAGTATTTTCGAAAAATAGAGGCTGAATGTTTCTCAGAAATAATAGCCATCGATAATGAAAAAGTTATATCTACTGGAGGTGGGGCTCCACTCAACTCAGGTTGTAAAAACCATTTTTTGGGGAATGAGGTAATTTTTTTAGATGCCTATCCTGATATATTATTTCAAAGGGCATCGAAACGTAAGGATGACAGGCCTTTATTGAAAAATCTAAATTACAAAGAATTTGAGCAGCTTTACAATGAAAGAAGAAAAATTTATTCTTCCATTTCAAATTTAACACTTGATACTTCAAACACAGATATTAGGGAAACTGTGAAAAAAATTATGGAATATTATGAATTTTAAAATAAGTCAGAAAAGTTCAGAAGTAACTGTTAATTCATTGGTGAGTATTGAAAGTGTTTTGCAATACCTTGAAAACATTCAACCTAAAGTTGTATTTATTGATAAGGCGGTCCTTGAAAGCAACAATGTAATTTCCAATGTCCTAGGAAAGCTTGAATTAGAAATTTTTGTTTTGGAGGATCCTGAAAGAGATAAAGGTTTCGCTAAGCTACAACAATGTTACGAGTTTTTACATGAAATTAATGTTCAACGTAATGACACTGTTGTTGCAATTGGTGGTGGAGCTACGACAGATTTAGTAGGCTTTATTGCGTCAACGTTTAAGAGAGGTATAAAACTTTGTTTAATTCCGACTTCACTTCTATCTCAAGTTGATGCATGTATAGGAGGAAAGACTGCTATTAACTTTCTAGAAGTAAAAAATTTAATTGGGTCGTTTTATAATCCTAATGAAATTGTAATTTGTACTGAATTCCTGATGTCGCAAGATAAACAACAGTATCTCACTGGGGTCTCAGAAATTATTAAACATGCTCTTATTACATCTGAGGCTGAAACTGATTATATCTATGAAAATATTGAGGCAATTAATCAAAGAAATACAAAATCTCTTGAGGAAATCATAAATAGATCAATAAACATTAAAAAAGATATTGTTAACGAAGACTTCCTTGAAGCTGGTAAAAGAAAATTTTTAAACTTTGGTCATACTTTTGGGCATGGAATTGAATCTGCAAATGTAGAAAACTCAATACTCCATGGTCATGCAGTTGCGATTGGAATGTTAATGGCTCTTCAATATTCATATGACCAAGAATTATTGAGTAAAAATGATTTTAATAAATCTTCTAATCTTTTGAGATCAATTAACTATGATTTCTCTAAAATAGAATTAGATCCAAATAAAATTTATAACTTTATGAAATCTGACAAGAAGAATTCATCAAATCAAAGTATTTCATTAATTTTACTTAATGGATTTGGGGAACCTGTAATTTACGAAGAAACAGATACAAACAAACTTTTAAATTTTTTAAATACATTTGCAAAAGATTTTGAAAAATAGAATTTTTTTAGACGCATTAAATAGAAAGAATCAGAAAGGATATGTTCCTGTATGGTTTTTGAGGCAAGCTGGAAGGTATATGCCTGAATACCGAAGTATAAGATCAAAATACACTGATTTTTTTGACATGATTAAAAAACCAGAGGTATGTTGTGAGCTTACCCTGCAACCACTTAGAAAGTTTCCTTTAGATGCTGCAATTACTTTTTCTGACATTCTGACTGTGCCTGAAGCTCTAGGGTCTAAAATTCAATTTATCTCCGGAAAGGGTCCAGTATTTTCTGATAGCTTTAGAAATTCTCCAGATATGAAATTAAAATTTAATTCTGATGATCAGTTAAGCTACGTATATGAGGCTACTAAACTTATTAAAAGTAAGGTCGATGTTCCGCTTATTGGTTTTTGTGGGAGCCCTTGGACAATCTTCACATATATGTATTACGGCAAATCACCAAAAAACTTTAATCAAATCCAAGATTATGTAAGAAACAATAGCGAAAGCACTCATGAAAAACTAAATATAATTACCGAGATAACAGTAGAATATTTAAGAAATCAGGCTCAGTCTGGCGCTGATTGTCTACAAATTTTTGATTCTTGGGGAGGTATAGTTGAAAATGACTATCACGAGTTTTCATTGCAGTATGTAGATAAAATTATTAACTCCCTTCATGATTCTATTCCTGTAATACTGTATGCAAGAGGATTGAAGATTAAACCATTTACTAAAGAGACTAGTGCAAAAATTTTTAACCTTAATGTAAACGAAAATATTGGAGAATACATTAATGAAGAAATTGCTATTCAAGGTAATCTTGATCCAAATATTTTCCATGAAAACGATAACTATTTAGAGTCATTGGCTGAAGAAATTTTTGAAAAATACTCCCAGAAATACAATTATGTTTGTAATTTAGGATCAGGATTAACTCCAGATATTAATCCAGACAAAGTAAGCGTTTTTCTAAATAAGTTACGTTTTCTTAACTCTAAATAATCCCTCTTGCGTAACTGAAGCTATAACCTCGCCTTGTCTGGTAAAAAATGTACCTCTTCCTAGACCTCTTGAGCCACCGGTATATGGGCTGTCTGTAGAGTAAAGAATCCAATCATTCCAAAGAAAGTCTCTTTTATGGAACCACATTGCATGGTCAAGACTTGCCATCATTAAGTCTGGGGACATATAGCTCATCCCATGAGGATATAAACATGGGGCCAGAAGACCAGAGTCAGAAACATAGGCTAGGAATGCATGATGTAAAAACGCTTTATTAGGAATATCGCCATTTGGCTTCAGCCAAACATTTCGCACAGGTGGCATAGGTTTTGGGTCAAAGACATCATTCCATTCCACACATTTGAGTGTATATTCCCTTTTCTTTAGAAAAAATTTTCTTAATTCCTTTGGGATAATTTCAATATTTTCTTCTCTCATTTGAATCTCATCTTTAAGCTGGTCTGGGTCTGGAACTTTTGGCATTTCAATGCTGTGAGTTAAGCCATCTTCTTCCTTTTGAAAAGAAGCGGTCATTATAAAAATAATTTCATTATTTTGGATTGCTTTTACTGTACGAGTAAAAAAGCTTTTTCCGTCTCTTACAGGATCTACTGTAAAGAGAACAGGTTGCTTGATAATTCCTGGGCGCAAAAAATATGCATGCAATGAGTGGAGATACATTTCTTCACTTACAGTCGAATTTGCTGCAATGTAAGCTTGGGCTATTACTTGGCCCCCAAAAATTCTTACAATACCTGCATTTTTTCCTTTATATCTGAATAAGTAAGTATCTAGTTGCTCGAGAGACAGCCTATCAATTACGCTTTCAAATGAATTTTCAGATTGACTTAGTTTTTTGGGATCCATTATTATTGTGCTGATAGCCCACCATCAATAACTAGTTCAGTACCAGTTATCATTTTTGATTCATCTGATGATAGGAACAGAACTGCATTAGCAATATCCTCAATCTCTGCGAGCTTTCTTACAGGGATTTGTTTTTCTAACTTCTCCAACATGCCTGATGACGTATCACTGAGCAATGCCTCAAGAATTTCTGTTCTTGCGAAAACAGGATGCAAGCTATTACATCTAACGAGGTCAGTAGTTCTTGCACAATGTAGTGCTACAGATTTTGTAAGATGTCTAACTCCTGCTTTTGCACTGTTATATGCACTAAAATTGTGTCCTGCGATAATTCCTGAAATTGAGGAGATATTTACTATAGAACCATTACCAGATTCTCGTAAAAGCGGTAATGCGAATTTGCATCCATAAAATACTGAATCTAAATCAACTTTGTGGACTCTATCCCAGTCCTCTACACTGGTCTGCTCAACATTACCCAAATAACCAATGCCAGCGTTATTAACAAGAATGTTAAGCTTTCCTTCTTTTCTTTTAATTTCACTAATTGCTTTTTCCCATTGTGTTGGATCACCAACATCATGCTCTAAAAATGAAACTCCCAAATCTTTAGCAGTCTCTTCTCCAAGGGCTTTATTGATGTCTGAAATAATTACTTTTGCCCCCTCCTCTTTAAACTTAGATGCAATACCTTTTCCGAAACCTTGGGCTCCACCAGTTATAAAGGCTGTCTTATTTTTTAATCTATTTGGCATAATTACAAAAAATAGGCATTATAATATATCATTAAACAGCAAACATTATGAAAAATAAAATTGTTCAAAATCAACCACAAAAGGTTACTTCATATCCTGAAATTAACCCCAAAGACCAAGATGCAGTTGAATGTGTTAATGAGATTTTCAAAAGCCCCTTAACAGGATCCTACAATTGGGATTATGTGGTTGTTGAGGATCGAATCAAAAAACTCTATGAGCTTGGAAAGAAACTCAATTGGAATGTTGAATTTGATTTAGATTGGAAGCAACAATATCCAAAAGATAAACCACTGGTAAATCCTGAGATTTTTCAATTTCCAGAAGAAAAACTTCCAGGGTTTTCCGATTTATCTCCAGAGACTAGGATAGAAATGGATAGACATAGAGTTTCATGGCAGTTGAGTCAATTTTTGCATGGAGAGCAAGGCGCTTTGTTAGTGGCCTCTCAACTTGTATCATGTGCACCTACATTTAATGCAAAACTTTATGCAGCCTCTCAAACTTTTGATGAAGCAAGACACGTAGAGGGCTTCAATAAATACTTAAAAGAAAAAATAGGATTCCAATATCCTGCTACAGATGGATTGAAATCCTTGTTAGATAAAATTTTGACTGATGAAAGATGGGATCTAAAATTTATTGGAATGCAAATCATAATTGAGGGACTTGCATTAGCAGCATTCAATAATATGAAAATTATTTTAAATGATGGTCTATTGAAACAGCTATTACATTATGTAATTAGAGATGAAGCAAGACATGTAACATTTGGAGTAAATTATTTGGAAGACTATCTCAAGACTTTAACGAAAGCTGAAATTGAAGATAGAGCACAATTTGCATTTGAGGCGTGTGTTGTAATGAGAGATAGATTAATTACAGGTGATGTAATTTCAAGGTTCCTAGACATTTCAAAAGAAGAAGCAACAAGAATTACTGCAAATTCTCAACAGGGCGAGCATTTTAAAAATATGTTATTTACCAAGATCATTCCTAACCTCACGAGAATTGGTCTTATTACAGATAAAGTTAAACCAAAATATGACAAACTGGGTGTACTTAGTTACCAAGAAATGGAAGACAATTTCCAACCTGATTGGGCGGAAATTTCAAAACCATATGAAACTCAAGAAGAAATTGAGAAAGCTATAGGTATTTAGCTAGTCTAATCTTTCTGCCTTTACTAGAACTACTGCTTCAACTGGAACATCTTGATGTGGTGGCGACGCAGAGGTCTCCACACCAGCAATATTATCAACTACCTCTATTCCTTCCACCACTTTTCCAAAAACAGCATAACCCCAGTCTTGATCACTTTGATTGCCCCTGTAATTCAGAAAACCATTATCTACATGATTGATAAAAAATTGAGACGTTGCTGAATGAGGGCTTGATGTTCTAGCCATTGCAATCGTTCCTCTTTCATTTAATAAGCCGTTATCAGCCTCATTTAATATTGCTTCTAGTTTTTGATCTTTAGATGACATATCTTCAAGGAGACCGCCTCCTTGAATCATAAAATTAAATATAACTCTGTGAAATATAGTTCCGTTATAAAAACCGCTATCTACGTAGGACAGAAAGTTTTCTGTCGATATTGGTGCATTTTCACTGTCTAGCTCAATAACTATGTCGCCGACAGAAGTAGTTAGTTTTACTTTTGGCATCGTCTCTCCTTTGTTAAAAACATAAATTAAAAATCCAAGAATTACTAAAGAAATTAATATATAAATATTTTTCATTTATTCCTTTTTTTAAAAAAAATGGGCCTATTCTGAACCTAAAGAACTGGACCAGTGAACGTATTATAAACCATAAAAAATAATCTTAAGAAAAATACTCCCCTCTCAGATAAAGTTTTGCTTTGCCAGAAATTAGAACAGAGCTATCTTTTAACTCACAGGATAAATTTCCACCTCTTTTAGATAGTTGTCTTGCTTCCATTCTTGTTTTATTTAGTCTTTTTGCCCAGTAAGGGGTCAAAAGTGTATGTGCAGATCCTGTAACTGGGTCTTCATCAACTCCAGTCTGAGGGCCAAACCACCTTGAAACAAAATCAACATCACTCCCAATAGATGAAATAATCAAACCTCTAGAGTCAAAGGTTTTTATAACTTCAAAATCTAAATCTAAATTTAAAACCTCATCTTCTGAATCTACAACTGCTAAATAATCGTCAACTCCTTTATAAAGCTCAAGAACTTCAGAATTAACTGATGATTGGATTAAATCAAGATCTTCAGATGGTTTTGGAAAATCTCTTGGGAGCTCCATCTGTATTTTTTCATCTTTTCTTATTGCTCTAAGCTCTCCTCTTTTAGATTGAAAATTAATTTCTTTAGAATTCTGATCTATGAAATTAAAGAATATAAATGCTGAAGCTAAAGTCGCATGCCCACACAAATCAACCTCCATGATTGGAGTAAAAAAAAGAATTTTCTTTGTTGGAAGTTCAATAAATGCAGTCTCTGATAGGTTATTTTCTGCCGCTATTTTTTGCATCAAATTTATATCTATTTTTTTTTTCATGGAATACTACGCCTGCAGGATTGCCTGAAAAAACTTCATCAGTGAATGAATTTACAAAATAGATTTCATTGTTCATAGATGTTTTCATAAATTAATAATTACTCCCTAGATTCTGTCATAATTTAAGTCGAATACAATAACGAAAATGGTGGAGCTATGCGGGATCGAACCGCAGACCTCCTGCGTGCAAAGCAGGCGCTCTCCCAGCTGAGCTATAGCCCCAAGACCTCAAATAATAAATATCAAAAGCAAAAAATACAACTATTCTTTATCTCTTGGGTCATCAGAAAGTTTATTGGCCACAAATTTGGAAAAGGGTGCAGTGATAAAAACGATTGGGGTAGCAATAGCCCATGCCAACATCCATGAACTGATCCAGGGTGCTAAATCTGGTGGAAAATCACCTGTATTTAAAGCGGTGATAAAGAAACTTACTAGCCCTGACATGATTGTAGAGAGCAAAACTGTGGAAATCACTGTAGCCACTGTGAATCTAAGCATTACTTAAATAAGAAATATATTGAAATTGCTAAAAGTGATATTTGATATTTGAAGTCAGCCCAACCTTGTTCTAAAACATCAATATGAAATCCAAAAATTATCACCAGCATAAGAATTGTTGAGATTAAGCCACCAAACGTAGAGATGGTTTTATTTAAGTCGCCAATAAAATTAAAAGAGCCAACCAGAATGCATACAGGTATTATAATTGCTTCACTAACTGCCACTATCCAAGAGGAGATAAGTGGAAAGTCACTAAAAAAAGTCATTCTCATTATAAAGTTTAATGGTTGTTCTGGTTCCTCAATGAGTGAATATAGCTTCCCCTCTCCATGTGAAAACATTAATAATGAGAGAGTGACTCGAAGTGCTAGCACTGAAAGTACCTCTAATTTTGAATTGGAAATTACACTTAAAAAATTACTCATATATTTATTCTAGTAGGGGTAGAGAGATTTAGAAAGGGGGAAAAATTTTCTTAATCAACAAAATGTTTTTCTTTTTCTTCGTTAATTGTTTTAATTTCTGCGCAAAATTCAGCAGTTGGTCTAGAAATTAGTCTTGCAAGACCAATAGGCTCACCAGATTCTAAACAATATCCATAGTCTCCAGATTTGATCCTCATAATAGCTTTATCTATTTTCGGAAGTAATTTTGATTCTCTTTCGACAATCCTTAGGAATAACATTGAGTCTATTTCGTGCTGCGCTCTATCAACTTCATCACTACATGCAGGAGGATTGCTCAGACGATCTTTTGCATCTTTGATGTGAGTTAATGTTTCTTTTTTGAGATCATCAAGTAAATCTCTAAAGAAATGAAGTTGCTCCTTATTCATATAATTTTTCTTAGGAGCTTTTAAGATTTTATCTTTTGTAAGCATAAGCAAAGAAGATATTTTATGTGTCAAAGAAAAAATATCAACTAATATTTCGTTTAATCGCCCTTTTTTTTAATTATTTAACACTCTTGACACTTTCTGATATCGATAATCCAAGATATACAAGAAATAAACACAAAGGAATTAATGCTAACGGAGCTGTGTACATAACAAATCCTAGTGTCAATAGAAGGTTAAAAAGAAGACCACCAGTGGCATCACCAAACCTATTTGTGAAAGTATCTATAAAAACCGTAGATTTATATTTTTCTTTTGATGTTAGAGTGGTATAAATCGCTTCCCTAGCTGGTTTATTTAGACCGTATTCGAAAGGTCTTATTACCCCCTGCAAAACAAGAAAAACTAAAACTCCAGATGATGCCAACAAATATTCAGAGAAATAACCGGAAATAGCTAAGAATGCGCAACTAAAAATGACTCCGTAAATTGAAAGAACGAATTTAATACCAAAGTATTTCGATCTAAGTATCGAGGAGGTCAGTAGAAGCTGAATAGATAATGTCAGCAAAGGAACAATAGAGTCTGCCCTTCCAAAGATTTTCGTTTTTATATCTGAGTCGTTAGTGTAACTATTTATAATCTCTAGCTGGAAAAACCATAAGGCAGTTGATAAAGACGTCCATACAAAAGCATATAAAATAAACTTCCTTATAAGTGGGTTACTTTTTATTTGAGAAAACTGCTCAAAAGAACTAGATAAATTTGTTTCAGAAGAAAAATTTAAATTTACTTTCTTTCTTTGAACCCTTGATGAAAAGTAAATTGCTAGCAATAGAGATGCAACAGTAATCATTAGAGACAGGTTTTCTTTGTCATATAAATAGTTATCGACAAGTAGTCCGCCAAAAGAGGCGCCTAAGGAACCGAAAGCGCTTATTATCCCAAAGAATTTTTTACCATCCTCTATATCGTAAGAATTGACAGTCATGGCCCAAAAAATTGCAACTATAAAAAAATTAAATATGTTATACCACACATAAAATGTTGATTTTATTGCATTGTTTTCAGGGAAATACGAATAGATTAAAAGAAATGCCCCAAGGCAAATAATAAAAAATCCATAGATTGACTGAACTAGATTTTTAAGACTAATTCTAGATACTACTAAAGAGTAAACTGTGTTCGCAACTAACATCAAAAAGACAATCAATATTAGATAGATTGGCAAATCTGCAGTTCCAATATTTGCAGCAATTGTATTTCTAAAAGGCCTTAAAACGAATATAGAAAATAAGACAAAGAAGAAAAATAAACCAGAGTTAAATGTATTTTTTGAAAAAAAAGATGTCATATTTTTTGGAAATTTTTTATTTTGCATCAAGAGATAATTCTTTCATCTCTAATTTTTTATTTCTAGGAACTGAATAATCAAAATCGATAATAGCTCCCTCCCATGCTCCATACATTGGGTTTGAAAACATAAACCAAGAAATACCCCAAAAATCATCATATTTTTTTGTGATTTCTACTCTTTTCTGAGGTGTTAATAAATTATCTTTAATATCAACAAAATCTCCTAAGTTATCGCCAAACATCATTAATATTCTGTAATCTTTTGCAACTAGTTCCCTCCTTGAAGTCTTATTTGAATCCCATCCATTCTCTCCTCTAGATAATATATGATCAACTCGTGATGAAAGTTTTAGACCTAGCTTTTCATAATTACTAAGGGTTGCATTTTCAATTTCTATAACTCTGTTCGTTACGAAGAAAATTTCTACGCCTTTTGATTGAGCAAATTTTATAAATTCTAGTGCGCCTGGAAGAAATTCAGCTTTCTCCTCTTTTGCCCAACTTACCCAACCATTAGGATAAGAAGAATTATTTTTTATTAGCCTTGCTTGATAGGCGCTATTATCTAAGACTGTTTGATCGACATCTAAAATAATTGCTGGTGGTTTGTCTTGAAAATTTCCCATTTGCTCAAGGGCAGCAGTATGATTTTTGTTTTCAAGCACGTCTAGAAGATTTTGTTGAGCAGAACTGTATAAGGATTTTGAATTTGCGTAAAATTCAGCCGACGATTGAACAAATAATGTTGCCATTAACAATTCATGGTCTTTTTCATTTGCCTTAGTAGGTTTTATATAAAGTATTAGGATAAATAAAACTAGAACGAATTTCATGTTAGATATTATATCCCTAATTCTTTGGGGCGAGTTCAAATTGAATATTAATTAATCTCCCTCTAGGGTCATGAACTCTTGTGTCAAAACTAAAATCAGGCGCATCGTAGATTTTTGGTGGCTGCTCATCAAGAATATTAATTATTGAGAATGAAGTTTTAAAATTCATATTGTCAAAAAATTGTGGGAAGTTTTGTCTAAAAGTTAAATCAAAAACCAAGAAATTATCAATTTTATTCTTATAGCCTTGATTCAATGCACTCTCAGGAATACTTCTTTCATTTATATAGCCATCAATAAATCTTGTATTTAAGGCAACCTCATAGTTATCATAATTCCAATTTAGAAATGAATTGATTCTGTACTTTGGTATAGAGTGTGTATTCGCATCAAAATTAAACCTTCCTACCCTATTAACTAGATTTGAAGACGGATTTGCTCCAATTTCAGGAGTTAAAAATTCAATAAAACTTGTACCTTTTACAGAGAGATTAATCTTCCCATAGTCTTCCAGAATTAAATTTTCGTCGTATGAAAAATCAAAACCAGAAAGTTTTGTTGTCGTTTCGTTAAAGTAAGTTGTAGTAACTCCAATTAATTCCCCTTCGTCATTTCTAGTAATACTTGGTCCAAACGGATCGCTTAAAAGCAATGCCTGTGAGCTTTGCGATTCAACTCTATTTTTATAATCTATTAACCAGTAGTCGATCGTAAAAACTCTGTTTTTATAATCAAGAACAACTCCAAAATTTGAATTGTCAGCTGTGGAGGGCTTGAGATCAGGGTTGCCAATCTGAGCCTGTCGAACAAAGATGTTACCTTCAATATCTCTTACACTTCCAAGATTTATATTACTTGAAAACATTTGAGCCATTGATGGCATCGAAAAAGAAGAACCAAATGAACCCCTTAAAAAAATATTTTCATTAAATGTTGATTTTATAGAAACCTTTGGATCAAAAGACGAGTAATTTTTTGACTCTTCATATCTGCCTGACAAACTTATATCAATGACTTCTACTAAATTTGTCCTTCCCTCTAAAAAGAATGCTACTTTGTTTCTATTTGTAGAAACATTTTTTCCACCGCCAAGGAAAAAAAGATCTGCTGTTTTAATTATTTTTCCATCACGATCAAATTCAGCACGAGCTATCTCGTTATAGCTTATATCTAATTTTTCATCACTAATTTGTGAGCCAAATGCAAAATCAAAATTAAATAGTTCTGTTCTCCCAATTACATCAAAGACAGATAAGCTTCCAGTTTTATTTGAAATTTCGGCTCCTCTTACATAATCAATTAATGATTGACTATTTAGCTCTGGTTCAAAAATATTCCATGTTTCGTTCTGTGATGGGCCGCCACTGCCTTGCATTGCGCTTTGAAATCTTGAATCAATAATATCTGGTCTGTTGTGTTTGTTCTGATGCTCACTTGTAGACAAAGAAAATTCAAAATCAATATTTTCTATTTTTGTAAAATACGAATAATTTAAGTGAAATTGTTTTATGTCTTTTGGTGAAAATGGGGAAGCATATTGTGAGCCTAATGGCCGGCCTCGCCATTTTACTGGTGTATTGAATGGTGAGGATCCTTCACCTGGTTGAATTAGTCTTGTTAAGTAGGGTAACGCAGGATAAGAGGGTGACTGAGGATTATCGATTACTCTGACATTTGAGGCAATTAATGAAAGGTTATGAATATCATTGCTCAGATTCAAATAAAATTTTGAGTGGTCTTCAGTATTAACTATATTGAATCTTGTCCCATAAAGAAATCTACAAAACCCCTGCAAAATACCACCATTCTCAACACAATTTGGATCAGGAACTATTTGATTTGCTTCATAGACACCTTCGTATCTTCCTTCTGTTATTTCATCAGCTGCAGTAGTAATAAATGTGTTTCCAAGACCGCTTAATGCTAACTCTGCAATATTTGGGATTTCTGAAGCAGATAATGGTGCCCTATCAAGTAGGTTTGCAGCAAAAACTAAATCCCAATTATTTAACTCTTGTCCATAAAGCAGACCTATATTTTGGTCTTTTTGATTATAGTTTGTTGTTGTTTGGTCTCCAAAACGAATCTTCAAACCCTTAAAATCTTTATGTGTTATAAAATTTACAACTCCTGCCACTGCATCCGATCCATATAACGAAGTTGCACCTTCCTTTAAAATCTCAATTCTCTTAAAAGAGATTTCAGGAATAATATTTAAATCTATATACCCTTCGCCCTCATTGGAAGGAGTGCCAGCAAAAGTATGTCGTTTTGAATTAATAAGTAACAGAGTAGATGCATGATCTAAGCCTCTCAATGTAATTGATGACATGCCTTGATCAACACCGCCCAAAGTATTTGATTGAAAATGTGACCCTGATGCAATATTTAAGTATTTACTAATCTCAGCTAAATTCGTTATATTGAGTGATATAAAATCGTCTTCTGACAAGACTTCTAGGGGGCCTATGGAATCTACCGCATCTTTAATATAAGAACCTGTAACCAGTACTTCTTCTATATCTTTATCAGCAGTTGAAACGAAAGAACCATAAAAAAAGAATGCAAAAAGTATGGTTTTTAAATAGTTCACTTTCATTTAGTAATAGAGTACTTATTTAATAGTACCATCTAATATAAATTAAAGAGTTTAAAAAGAGTGTGGGAGAGGCCGAAACCTCTCCCAAAAGAAATTAAAAATCTAGTCTAAATTTGACACCAAAATTCAATCCCGGAAGTGGGACCTCATCTTTAACATATGATGCATGATTTCTTCCAACCTCATCGAGAATATTATTAGCAAATACTGATACTTTCAGATTATTGCCTGATGAAAGATTAAAATTTCTCATTGCTAAAAGATTAAGCATCTTATATCCATCAGTGGCTGTTTCACCATCACCAATGTCTTTTTGAGCTTCTACATCCTTAAGGGTAAGATTTAAACTTAGATCCCCACCAACATATGACAAATTGTAAAGATTTCTTGCAGGGACAATTCTTGGAACATTTTCTCCGTTAGAAAACTCACCATTCACTACATCTCTACCATAACTTACCTCTAGCTCTCCCGACGCAAGTTTAAACCTTCTACCAAATTCAAATTCGTAACCATTAAAATCAGCATCTTGTTGAAGAAAATCGGCATGGATTAAATTTCCGTGCTCATCACCATGCTCATCATGATCTTCATCACCATGCTCATCATGATCTTCATCACCATGATCCTCGTCGTGATGCTCTAACTCGTCTTGAAGATAAATATAATCAGCAATACTATTTTGAAATAAAGTAAATTGCCCAAAATAATCTCCATCATTATAAAACAATGTGCCTTCAAAGTTGGAAGCTCTCTCCGCTGAAAGGTTTACATCACCAGTTTCAAATCTGCCACGAGCTAAGTGCGGTCCATTCATAGCCATTGCTGTACTTGATGGTGCGTTTGCAACACTAGAAAAGCTAAAATTAACCACCATAGAATCATTTAATTGCTTATTGAGGCTTGCTGAAAAACTTAATTCATCAAAGTCTTTATCAAAGTATTCTACTTCCATTTCTTCATGGTCTTCATCATGCTCATCGCCATGATCTTCGTCACCGTGATCGTCATGACCTTCTTCCTCATGATGTTCTTCAGTTACTGAACCTTTTCTATTTATTTGGTCATATCTAAAACCTAAATCTAAGTCAAAGTCCCCAGGAAGGTTTCTGCTAACATAATATCCAATGTTAAAACTTTCACTTTCAACAGGATCCATAAAAGCTTCGTGCCCTACTATTGATTCATCCATTGCAAGATAATTCACCATAACTTTAGATGAGTTTACGTTTCCAGAAACAGCAAAATCAAAAATGGCACCAAATTCTTGTGCTTGATTATTAAACACTGTTGGTCCTTCTTCATGCCCATGATCGTCATGACCTTCGTCTTCATGACCTTCTTCTTCATGACCTTCTTCTTCGGCATGCTGCTCAGAAAATGAATAGTCTGTATCTCTGTAAAAATAATCAATGCCATTCAACATACTATTATTGACAATGAATCCACCTCTTAAATTCACTGCTTGAGAGTCAGTAAAAGCGTAAATTCTTTCTCCTTCATGCTCATCACCGTGCTCATCACCATGTTCATCACCGTGCTCATCACCGTGCTCATCACCGTGCTCATCACCATGAAAAGGAATGCCATATACAGTTTCTTGATCCTCAAGTGAAATTCCAAAGTAGCCCCAGTCACCAGTTCTTGAAACACCAATTCTTGAAGTGGTAGATCCAAAATCTGAGTTAGCTAAAACAGACATATCTTCTTCGTGCTCGTCGTGCTCATCGCCATGATCTTCATCGCCATGATCGTCATGCTCATCTTCGGAATGAATGATTGCTCCATTAGGTATTTCGTAATTACCAAATTGTGAGTCTTTGTAAGAAACGCTGAAATTTATTCCATTAAAATTATTTTCATAAGAAAAATTTTTAGAATCACCTTCATTTACAGTTTGAGCCTCAAGACCAAGACTAACTTTTTGTGAATCAAAGTCCCGTTGTGCAATAGTATTGTCAATGATATTTATAACACCACCAATCGAACCTTTTGAATAAAGCAAGGATGATGGTCCTCTTATAATTTCGATTTGTTGAACATTAAAAAGATCAACTTCATTTAGGTGATCTGCCCCCATACCTGCTACGTCTGCAACGCTAAGACCATTTCTTAGTATCTTGACTCTACCATCTAATAAACCACGAATAACAGGTTGGCCAACTGCAGCACCATAATCTACAGATGATACTCCAAGTAATTCGTCAATTGACTCACCTAAACTTTGAGTAGCCGATGCGTCTAAATCTTCTCCACTGACCACATGAATTGGATCGCCAATTTCACTTAATTGGCCATTTGCATCTGTAAGTGAAGATACAACAACTACTTCTTCGACTTCTTGGGCAACTAAGTTGAGTGTCGCCATAAAAATTAAAACTGTTAATATTTTTTTCATTTTGATTACCTCCTATTAAAAAAAATTAAATTATTTTGTGAAAGAACTTAAATTCTAGGAGGCGCTCTAGAATTGGAGATTGGAACTTCAATTGATTCAATTTTTTGATCTATTAATACGCTTTTATTAGAAAAAGGTAGACTAAAGGTTTCTTTAGTTGTATCAGTAATTTCAAATGAAAAAGAATTCTCACATGCAAGGCACTCAATTTTAACAGCCTCATCATGATCATGGTGATCATGTACCAACGGCTCTGCGCTAAGGGCTGAAGCAAAGAAAATTGCAACCAGTAGTTTTAGTTGGGCATTAAACATAAGGCAGACTATACCAAAACTATGATTATAATCAATTATGAAGCGCACTTAGGTATGTTTTAAGCTAGGGTTTTCTGATTGAATTTAACAAATTAGTCACACTGCTAGGTGGCTTTGAGAACACCTGAAGGCAAATTATGGCAGTCGCAAAGTTTACAAGCATCCCAATTACACCAAATCCTTCAGGAGAAATACCTAATAACCAATATTCTGAGTTGTTTAATTCTGGGAATATAAACTTAAAATAAATAATGTACGACAATGTCGTAACTAGACCTAGCACCATTCCAAGTATTGCTCCTTCCTTATTAATCTCTTTAAAAAATATGCCCATTAATAATGCAGGGAATATGGTTGAGGCTGCTAGACCAAATGCCAAAGCAACAACTTGAGCTACAAATCCTGGTGGGTTGATGCCAAAATAACCTGCAACTAAAATTGCAGCACTTGCCGCAATTCTTGCATAAAGGAGTTCTTGTTTCTCTGTAATATTTGGTCTGAATGTCTTTTTCATAAGATCATGTGAAATTGAAGATGAAATTACTAATAATAATCCTGCTGCAGTTGAAAGAGCAGCTGCTAATGCACCTGCAGCAACTAGAGCAAATACCCACGGTGGCAGGCTAGCAATCTCTGGGTTTGCAAGAACCATAATATCTCTATCAATGTAAAGTTCATTTTTACTATCCTCATTGATATTGTTGGTAACAACCCTCTCTCCATACTGCCCCACTTTTTCTGAAAAGGAAGGCTGTATTTCTTCAAAAGCATTTCCTGGATAAAGTTGCATTGCTCCATCATTATTTTTATCTTTCCAAGCAACTAGACCTATGTTTTCCCAATTTTTAAACCATTCTGGCGCTTCTACATATTTTGTATCTTGGATGGAGTCAGCAATATTTACCCTTGCAAATGCACCTACAGCAGGAGCGGTTGTAAATAAAAGTGCTATACAGATTAAAGCATATCCAACGGACTTCCTTGCGTCTTTAACTTTTGGTACTGTAAAAAATCTCACAATTACATGCGGAAGTCCTGCAGTTCCAAACATTAGCGCCGCTGTAATACAGATCACATCAAATGTACTTTTAGTATTCTCAGTATATGGATTAAACCCAAGTTCCTCAGTAATTCGATCTAATTTATCTAATATGTATTCAGAGCTTCCACTTACAGTGCTTCCAAAACCAAGCTGTGGAACAGGATTACCTGTGATTAAAATAGAAATAAAAATTGCAGGAACTAAATAAGCAAAAATTAACACACAATATTGGGCTACTTGAGTATAAGTAATACCTTTCATTCCCCCCATAACTGCATAGAAGAAAACTATTACCATCCCTATGATTACCCCAAGATTAATATCAACTTCAAGGAACCTTGAGAAAACAATCCCGACGCCGCGCATCTGTCCTGCTATATAGGTAAAAGAGATAAAAATTAAACAAAGCACGGCTACAATTCTTGCTAGATCGGAGTAGTACCTTGTGCCTATGAACTCTGGGACGGTATATTTTCCAAATTTTCTTAGATATGGAGCAAGCAAAAGCGCTAGCAAAACATAACCTCCCGTCCAACCCATTAAGTAAACGGAGCCATCTCTACCTGAAAAAGCAATTATTCCTGCGATTGAAATAAATGAAGCAGCGGACATCCAATCAGCTGCAGTAGCCATACCATTAGCAAGTGGGCTTACTCCTTTGCCAGCTACATAGAAATCACGCGTATCTTTTGCTTTACTCCAAAATGCAATTCCAATGTAAAGAGCAAATGTGATTCCAACAAATAGATAAGTTAATGCTTGAGTGCTCATTTTTCCTTGTCCTTATATTTTTCATCTAATTTATTCATTAGATGGACATAAACGAAAATAAGTATCACAAAGAAAAAAATACTGCCTTGCTGAGCAAACCAAAATCCAAGCTTGAAACCACCAATTTTGAACTGGTCAAGCCACTCAGAAAAAATTATTCCAAATCCAAAGGAAACCAAAAACCAGATCGATAGAAGTGCAAATATTATTCTTAGATTTTCTTGCCAGTATTTATTCATTAAATAATTATAAAGAAGTAATGTAGATAGATATATTCGCAGCACATATTAAGCCTAAGATAAAGATTATTTTTCTATCAGAATATTTGGCTTATCAACAACTTTCTTGAGGACAAATTCATCGTATAGCTCGCCTATCGCTGTAAATGCCCTATATCTCAGAGCATCGTTTTCTACATCGATTATTTGGTAAAGCTGTTTATTCTCTGCAAAAGTTTTAGCATATTTACCTTTAGTGATTTCATACATTTTAGGACCACTCACAGAGACAACATTTACAGTTCCAATGTTAGGGTCATAAGCCTGCTGATAACCAGTCGGAACATTCTTTAAATTCTTGGTATCAACAAGACCAGTTCTAGAATAAGTATGGTCATGCCCGCTTAATATTAAGTCGACTTTATATTTATCAAAAAGTGGCTTCCAAGCTTGTCTTAACTCAATATTGTCACGATCTGATGCAGGTGAATACATTGGATGATGAAACGTAACGATTGTCCATTTATTGGAGTTCTGTTCAAGTACTTTTTGTAACCAAGGGATTTGTGCCTCAAGCTCAGTATTAGAATCTAATGAAATAAATCTTACACCTTGATAATCAATGTAGTAAACCGTTTCTTTTAAGCTTTCTTTTGGCACGTCTTGTATTGGAAAGGAAAATTGCGGGCGCCAATGGGTACTCAAAATTGGTGTTCCAGTTGGGTTTTGAAGACGATCATAAAGAGGAGCACCTCCTCCCAATATTAATGCATCTTTTAATTCAGCTTGAGAAAAACCAGTTATTAATTCTATTCCAGAATCAATGGATTCAATCTGGCCACTTTCTTTAATGAATAGAGTGCCTCTCTGGTCAAGCTCATCCTCCACAGTAATTTTAAATATACCCGGAGCATGTAGTTTGTATTCATCTATTTTTACTTTTACTTCTTTTTCTTTTTTAGTTTTCCAAATTCTCTTGCGTTGAGAATCATCAAGGTATTCATGATTTCCAGGTGTGGCAATGACAGGTATTGTTCCGTTAACCCAATCTGGGGCTTGATGCCATTCACCCCACTGAGCATCCATATAATGTTCATCTACAAGATCGCCAGCATGTAAGGTAAATGCAGCTCTAGGCGCATCACGAAACGCCTCTCTAAAAACCCTTGACCAATGAGTTTTGACTTCATTTTGCGCATCTCCAAAGTAAATAAAACTAAATGGTTCTGGTTTAAGGTTTGCGGTTTTGAAATGATAATATTCTGTCCAGTTCTCGCCATCACCAACTCGGTAGGCATATAAAGTATTAGGCTTAAGGTTTGTAAAATTTACATTGTGATAATGTGCATCGTTAATATCACTTTTAAATGGTGTTGTTACTGCTTTCAATTCTGAGGTTTTCATTGTCCTGCCACTCGCATTAGCAAGCCCAACTTGAGCATAGCCATTAATAACAGAGGTATCGGTCCGCCAAGAAACTGACTGAGTAGTTGCTGGATTATCGTTCCATGTAAGTACAACTCTGTCTGGAAGAACTGATGGAGCATGAGCAATTTCTTCGGATAATTTTATGGCTTTCCAGGCATCGTGAGAAAACACCATGAGACTTAGCCAACTAAAAAAAATTAAGATAAATTTTTTCATATTTACTCTAATGGTGGGTCTGGGAAGATTTGAACTTCCGACCTCACCCTTATCAGGGGTGCGCTCTAACCAACTGAGCTACAGACCCAAAGAATCAGTTATTATATGCTCATATCAAAAATTTAGTATTCTTTTTTTAATTATTTAACCTGTAAGAGCTCAAGAATAGTATAACTAATATCATGTCCGCCATTCTGATTTTGAGACGTAACAAACCTCTTCTCATCATCAACTACCGTATAATTTGAAAAGATATCTCTAAAATTTGTTTGACTTTTAAATGTCACACCAACCCTCTTTAGTTCGGTTTCAGGATGCATAGGAGTTATAGAGATCCCAAGTTCTTTTACTTGCTTATCAGTTACTCCAGTCATTTTTCTGCCTGCTACAAGAAAATCTCCATTCGGTTTCATTGCTCTTATAAACCCTAACACCCCATGACATATTCCAGCAAGAATAGCATCGGAATTGTAGTAAGCATCCGTAATTTTTTGTCCTAACAAGTCTGAGTAGCCTAGATCATATGAAGCCCCCCAGCCACCTGAAATAAAAATTATTGAATATTCTGTAAAATCTAAATTGTCTATTTTTTTTGAATTTTTTAATTTATTCATGGTTAAGGGGTTTGATTCAAAAGCATTATCCTCGCGTGTTTTTATAAAGAAGGGGGTTGGCTCTAATGGCACGTCTCCTCCTTCAATGCTCGCTATTTCAACATCCAGTCCTGCTTCAATAAAATGAAAATAAGGAATGGATAGCTCGGACAGAAATAATCCCGTCCTTTTGCCAGTTTCTTCACCAGGTTTATTTAATACACCATGATTTGTTGCAATTATTAATGCTTTTTGCCCTTTAAAATTAAAGTCGAATTCATGGGTATTTTTAGGATGCAGACCTGCAAGGTGCACTCCAGCAGGTATAGATAATATTAAAAGACCAATTATTCCTAATAAGCTAAGTGCGATTCGCATATTAGGGAATTATACATATATTTACTCCTAATAATTTGGTTTTTTTAACTAAAAGTGAATGCCAATATAGTGGGAGCAGTAAAAAAAATTACAGCTATGGTAGAAAATATTAAAATGAATTTTTTGGTCAGCTGTTTTCTTCGGATTCTATGGAAAAACAATCCTGACAGATATCCCGCAAAATAGTGAAGCAATAACCCTAGAAAGGTTCTAGAACCACTTATCACTTTAGTCCCAACAATGAGTTCTTGGACTAAAAATATTGAAAGCATAACTGAAAAAATTCCCATCAATCCAAAAGCACTTGGTGATTGAATCTTACGGTAGTTTAAAATTGGAATGGCAATCGTGAATACTGAAAAAAAACCAATCAGGTAAATCAAAAAAAGTGTGGGTCCATAATTAAATATATCTGAAAGAAGCGTATATATTATCTGGTCAAATGAAACTATTTTAACGTTTACACTTACCCAATATAATGAAAAGAATGAGCTAATAGGTGCGGATAGTAAACTTGCAGCAGCAATTGTACTTACTAAATAAATTAAAAAACGAATTATTCGCATTTAAGTTTATGGGGAAAGCTCAAAAATTTTACCGCCTGGGCCATCAGTCAATATTAAAATATTACCCTCAGGAGTCTCATAAACATTTCTTAGTCTTTCATTAAAATCTTTGAGGAGTATTTGTTCTTCGACTTTATTGTCAACTAAAGTTACTCTGCTCAAAATTTTCCCTGATAAAGCGGAGATAAAAAATGAGTTTTTCCAGGTTTTAAATTTTTTTCCACTGTAGAGCATCATTCCAGAAGGCGCAATTGAAGGCCTCCAATAAGTAAGAGGCTGTTCCATGCCCTCCAGTTCCGTGAATGGTGTTATTTGAGCACCGCTGTAATCTACACAATAACAAATTGCAGGCCAACCATAGTTTTTACCAGGCTCAACTATATTAAATTCGTCGCCACCCTTTGGACCATGTTCATTCTCATAAATTATGTCGTCTTTTATTACCAAACCTTGCATATTCCTGTGGCCATAGGAATAGATTTCTGGCAATGCATTAGTATCGCCTATAAAAGGGTTGTCATTTGGAATTGAACCGTCCGAATATATTCTAATTATTTTTCCAAAATGATTATCAAGTAGCTGAGCATCTTCTTTGTTATTATAGCCATCGCCGCTTGTAATAATTAAACTTCCATCTGATAGGAAACCAATTTTTCCCCCATAGTGAGCAGGTGCCTCTCTTTCAGCTTTTGCTTTGAAAATTACATTCAAATCTTCTAGTCTATTTTCCTGAAGAATAGCTGATGCTACATACAATGTATTTTTCGGGCTGAATAATTTATCGACCTTTTGCCCATCATCTACAATTCGGGCTGAATAAGAAATATAAATCTTTTTGTTTTCTAGGAAATTTGGATCTAAAACTATCTCTGACAATCCACCTTGGCCCTCATAAAGAACCTCAGGTACTCCTTCAATCTCATATAGAACGTCACCCGTCTCTAAAGATACGAGTTTTAGTTTCCCAGAAAGTTCTGAAAGAATAAATTTATCATTGTCTAAAAAAGCTAAGCTCCAAGGGTCATTAAACTCCCCGCCAACTTGTCTAAAATTAAATTCATATGCTTTTGAAAGATATGAAATAAATAGTAAAAATAGTATTGAAGTTTTTAAGCAGAAATTCATGTTTAAATTCTAATATAATCTATTAAGTAATGCGTAGTTTTTTTATACTTCTCCTTTTCTTGGTTGGCTGCACCTACGAGCCAGAGTACGACGTCTTAATTATTAATGGGAAAGTGGTTGATGGTTCTGGCAGAGATCCAATTTTTGCTTCTGTGGGTGTTAAAAACGATAAGATTATTAATGTTGGAGATTTAAAAGGTTCAGCTTTAAAGATAATTAATGCAAAAGGCCTAATAGTTTCTCCAGGTTTCATCGATATGCATACACATGCGGTAAGAGGAATCTTTGATGTGCCTACTGCTGAAGCTTTTTTGTTTCAAGGGGTTACCACATTAACTGATGGTAATGATGGCTCTTCTCCACTGCCTATTGGAGAGCATTATGAAAAAATCTCTTCAACTAAAATTTCTCCCAACTGGGCAGTTTTCGTAGGGCAGGGAACTGTTAGAAGGGAAGTAATGGGTCTTGAGAATCGTGCACCTACAACACAAGAATTAGAACAAATGATTTCTATTGTTGATCAAGCGATGAAAGACGGGGCATTAGGGTTGTCTTCGGGACTTTTCTATGTTCCAGGAAGCTTTAGCACTAAAAATGAAGTAGTAGAATTGGCTAAAGTAGCATCGAAATATGGAGGTATCTATATTTCGCACATGAGGGATGAAGCAGCACTGATAATTGAATCTGTAAATGAGACAATTGATATTGGAAAGCTTGCGGAACTTCCAGCAGTGATAACTCACCATAAGGTTATCGGAAAAAGCAATTGGGGGCTTTCCAAAGAAACACTTAAGTTGGTAGACGCTGCAGTCAATGAAGGTTTTGATGTTTATCTGGATCAATATCCTTATACAGCCTCACAAACAAGTCTACGCGCACTTATACCTCAATGGGCACAAGCTGGTGGTAGAGAGATGCTGCTACAAAGAATAGAGGATTCTGAAATAAGAGCAAAAATAAAAGAGGAAATCATTGAAAGAATCCTATTTGATCGTGGAGGTGGTGATCCTAAAAATGTTGTAATATCTGAAGCAAAATGGGATACCAGCCTTGAAGGAAAAAATCTTGCAGAAATTACAATTTCTTATGGCCTAGAACCCTCTGCTGAGAACGCTGCGGAAACTGTGTTTAAGATCTATAAACAAGGAAATGCTCGAGCAGTATTCCATGCTATAAGTGATGAGGATGTTAAAAATATAATGCGACATCCTCGAGCTTCAATTGCTTCAGATGGACCAATGATGATTTTTGGTGAGGGTAAACCTCATCCTAGATCATATGGAACGTATCCGCGAGTTTTGGCGAAATATGTAAGAGAGCAAAATATAATTAGCCTTCCTGAAGCCATTAGAAAGATGACTTCATTGCCTGCAAAAGTACTATCAATTAAAGAAAGAGGCCTAATTAAAGAGGGTTATTATGCAGATATTGTAATTTTTAATGAAAAAACGATTTCAGATAATGCTACTTTTCAGAACCCGCATCAGTATTCAAATGGAGTAGAGTTTGTTTTAGTGAATGGCATCGTAGTTGTTGAAGGCGGTAACCACACAGGAGCTAAACCTGGAAAAGTTTTACATGGTCCTGGCTACAAATAATCAGGCATTTCTCTAATTGCCTCTTTACCAAAGAACATATGTTCACCAATAAAAAATGTAGGTGCGCCAAAGACACCTCTTTTTACTGCATTCTCAGTATTTGCGAATAGCTCATCCTTTACTTCTTGATCCACTGCATGTTCAATGATCTCAGTACCATTCAAACCATTGGAAGTTAGGTGACTTGATAATACCTCATGATCTCCAAGGTTTTTTTCCTCTTCCCACAGACCTCTCATTACAACTTCAATGTATCTTTCTTGATTGCCTTGCTTGGAGGCATATATAAGACCTCTTTGCATCATTACAGTATTTACAGGGAAAAATGGGTTCATCTTAAATTCTTTGATTTTATGAAAATCTACAAATCTAGAAATTTCATTCATAAAATAATCGGTTTTGTTTGGAATATCTTGTGCTGCAATTAATGGAGGCTGATTATTTGCTAGCTTGAAAATCCCACCCAATAAGCAAACGTTATATTCAAAAGAAACATTATGTTTTTCTATAAATTCTGGCAAGACCTTATTGGCAAGATAAACATTGGGGCTTGCAAAATCAAAAATAAATTCAATCTTCATTACTATTTACTCTAAGCTAAATTTCATAACTTCATTACTTTCTAATCTTGAAATTAATTTATCTCCCATTGCTGGGATTGTCGTAAAAATTCCGCCATTTAAATCTTCACAATCAAGTAGTATGCATAAAGCGCTCTCCACTATCATTTTTGAGGTTGAAAGATACCCTGGATCACCCTCACCTTTCACTGAGGCTTGGATTATGACTTTGTTATTTTCGACTCCCGCAAACAACATATCGTAAGAGCCAGATTCTCTTGATTCTCTCGATGGGCCTTCACCTGGTTTTGGAACATCTTTACCAATTAGGGGGTTATGTGAAGACATTGCCTCTGCACGAGCCTTCCCTTCATCACCACTACCGCATGAGACCATTTCATCATATAAGAAATGTTCTCCATATAAATGGCCAAGCATAAAATTTGTTCTATGGACATTTTTAGTATTTATAGCTGCCATTACGAAAGGAGAAACCCAATCATGAAGCACCTCATCAAAATACATTTTATGATCAGTGGGCTGAGTCGGTCCGTTGAACCCCTCACATAAGGCGAAAGGATTAATTAATGTATTAAATAAATCCGGATTTTTTCGCATTGCATGTAGAGTGGCCTTAAGAGATGCTGCTGTTCCGCCTGAAAACTCGCCTTTCATTTTTCTGACTCTACATTTAATTTGACTTAAAGGTTTTTGAAATTTTTCAATTGCTTTTTTCTGTAAGAAATAGACTCCACAATCTGAAGGTATCGAATCAAAACCACAGCTATGGACAATAATAGCCCCACTATTTTTAGCATCTTCATTATATTTTTGCATCTCAAACATCCATCCGGGTTCACCGCATAAATCAACATAATGAACACCCAGTTTGCAACATGTAGAAATTATTTCATTTCCATGTAACTGATAAGGGCCAACAGTAGTTAAAAGCATTTTAGTTTTTCCTAATACATTTTCTACATTTTTAGCATTACTCGAATCGAGCTCCAGAATTGGCTTATTAATTTTTAAGTCNTCTGNAATTTTGGTAAGCTTTTCAAGNTTTCTNCCTGCNANNGCCCAATTTAAATGANNNTACTTTTNNGACATGTACTCTAAAACCAATTTTCCNGTAAAGCCTGAACCACCAAAGATTATTAAATCAAATTCTTTTTCCATTTANTCTCCTNTANTTTNTTTGNANCATTANATACNTAAATCTTTTTTTACCTACTTNNANCAAATACTTANGTCCAAATTTCATCCAAATANCTCGCANNGGTGGCATTGTACGGAATTCAACTTTNANCTCATCAATTTTTACAGCACCTTGTGAAATTAGCCTNATNCNNTCTGANGTGCTTTNAGTAAAGCCTATNTNTTTTAGNAGNTTTGGAANAGNAGGNATTTCTGAAANANTTAATNTNNTTAATTCAATATTGCTTGGCAACTCTTTGCTNGAAAACTTTTTAAAGAAGTTNTCCCTTGCCTCATTTGCNTTGTTTTCNTCTNTATATCGAGTTGCTAATTCCATTGCAAGTTCAATTTTAATATCTCTTGGATTNNATCCATCCTNNAGTTTCTNTTCCAATTTACTTACNTCNGNAGGAGTTTTCATGCTCAGAAGATTAAACCATTTAATCATAATCTCATCTGGAATCGACATTGTTTTCCCGAAAATTTCATCTGCAGATTCTGTTATNCCAATATAGTTATTTTCTGACTTTGACATTTTTTTNACTCCATCNAGNCCTTCNAACAAAGGAAGCATAATAATGCACTGNGGCTNCTGNCCAANATTCNTNTGNAAATCNCTTCCTACNANCAAATTAAATTTTTGNTCTGTTCCTCCNAGCTCAANATCAACNTCAAGCTCAACAGAATCTTGACCTTGCATTAAGGGGTAAAGGAATTCATGAATTGAAATTGGTTGATTGCTTTTATATCTTTTTGAAAAATCATCTCGTTCAAGCATTCTTGCCACTGTTGATTGAGATGCAATTTTAATCATATCGGCAGCTGTTAACTTATCTCCCCATCGAGAATTAAAATCAACTANAGTNTTTTTNGCATCCAGTACTTTGAAAACTTGATCTTTATAAGTATTAGCATTTTTTTGTATCTCATCGTCTGAAAGTGGCGGTCTAGTTTTATTTTTTCCGCTGGGNTCGCCAATTTTTCCTGTAAAATCACCAATTAAAAAAATGACTTTATGGCCAAGATCTTGAAATTGACGCATCTTTCTTAAAATTACGGTATGTCCAAGATGGAGATCTGGAGCAGTAGGATCAAATCCCACCTTTACTACAAGTTGTTTTTTGGTCTTAAGTTTATTTACTAAANCATCTTCGCCGATGATTTCCTCAATACCTTGTTTTATAATTTCTAATTGTTTCTTGTAATCGTTCATGAAGCTATTTATATAATATCAGAACATGTACATAGGCTCCCAATTAAAATTTATTCTTGTTGTCCTTTTGCTTCCATTAGGAATGNTNCTTTTTTTATCTTTTCAACATTCAGAAAAAANATTTAATCCTACCGAAGAAGTTCTTAAATTAAAGTTTCCAAAAGAAAATAAGGTTTTCACTGAAATACCTATCGAAAAGAAGATTAAGGTTGAGGCTGGAGATAATCTTTATGGATTATTAAAAAATCTTANCATTAATGACAACCTTATTAACAAGATAATTTTGGATGNTAGCCTCAAAGAATTTTCAAAATTAATTGTTAATGAAACTTTATTAATGGTCAAAACTGCAGAGAATATNAAGATAATCAAATATAAAGGAGTTAGTTCCCCAAGTATTCTTGAGATTACCTCTTTTGATTACTCCTTNNATNCTGATAAAAATCTCTTTGAGAAATTCATTTTTTTCCNAGAATTTGAAATAAANGAATCTTTATATATGTCAGCAAAAGAGGNAAATATTCCAAACACAATTATTGGAGATTTAATTTTCATTTTTGGCTGGGATATTGATTTTGTTTTTGATATAAGAAAGGGGGACTCTGTTAAATTGTTATATGAGGACATATATTTCAACGGCACCTTTTTTTTACATGGAGATATCATTGCAGCTGAATTTATTAATCAAGGTGATAAATTATCTGTAGTAAGGTTTTCACAAAAAGGTAGAAAAGATTATTTTTCAACTGATAGCACAAATATTAGAAANGCTTTTTTAAAAACTCCNATTGAATTTGCTAGAATTAGCTCTCATTACAACCCCAATAGAAAACATCCNATCCTAAATACTATTAGGGCTCACAAAGGGACCGACTACTCAGCAAAAGTGGGAACACCTATCAAGGTCACTGGTGATGGGGTTGTTGTTAAAGCAGAATATTCAGAGTCCTATGGTAATTATATTGATGTGCAACACTTCAATACCTATACCACAAGATATGCACACTTGAATAATTTTGCTAAGGGAATAAAGAGTGGTTTAAAAGTTAACCAAGGTGAAATAATTGGTTATGTCGGCTCAACTGGATTAGCAACTGGCCCACATCTACATTANGAGTTTCATATAAATGGAAAGCACACAAATCCAGTGAAAATAGAGCCCCCCGATGCTGAACCAATAAATGCATACAATATGGATATATTTAATAAAATAGTAAATGANAGAGTNACCCTTATGGAAAATCTAAGTCAAAAATAATGCGAAATATTTATATTGGCGTTATGTCAGGAACAAGCAGAGACAATCTCGATGGATGTCTTGTTGAATTTTCTGAGAATTTTCAAGTGCATGAAACATTTACGCTTCCATTCTCAAAGACATATAAAACNTCAAAAGATGAGGAGTTTATTTCGAAAGAAATAAATCAAACNACAATCTCTCTTGTAAAGAAAATTATAAATGCTTCGTCAATAAGAAAGGATGCTATTCAAGGAATTGCATTTTCAGGTCAAACAATTTCTCACTCTAATGAATTTAGTTTGCAAGCCGGTGACCCGCAANTGATTTCAGAAAAACTATCAATGCAAGTAATTTCAGACTTTAGAAATGAAGATATACGAAGAGGTGGGATAGGNGCCCCTTTAATACCTGAGTTTCACAATTATATTTTTGGGGAAGNAAAAAAAAGAAAANTAATTTTAAACATCGGCGGTATTGCTAATGGGACTTATTTGGTGGATAAGAATGTTAANTTNGCTTCTGACTTGGGGCCAGGCAATTGTCTAATGGATTTGTTTGTTATANAGAATAANCTNGGTGTTTATGACTNTAAAGGAGCCCTTGCATCCAAAGGTGTTCTTNATAAAAAACTTTATAAANAGCTTTCTNAACCATTGGAAAAACTTACTTATCCAAGAGCAGATGATATTAAGGTTTACACAAATATTTTAAGAGATTTGGATCTTTTAGGTATAACCGTTGAAGATACNCTNAGAACACTTGCTGAGCTTACAGTTGATCAAATAATTAAATTTTTTGAGTTATGTGATCGACCANATGAAATATTTGTTCACGGAGGTGGAGCAAAAAATGATTTCTTAATGAAGCTTTTGGAGTCCAAAACAAATAGGCATATTCAATTAACAAGTAAATATGTATCTATTGAATACATGGAGGCCGCAGCGTTCGCGTATTTAGCATTTTGCAAAAAAGGGGTTATTTTTAAATAGAGAATGATGAACCGCAACCACATGTTGAGGCAGCATTTGGATTTTCGACCGTAAATTTGGCTCCCATTAGGTCTTCTTTGTAATCTATTAGCGATCCAGCTAAATATGGATATGAAAGCTGGTCAAGAAGCACTTTTATTCCATGGTCAAAATCAAGCAAAGAATCCTCTTCGGCATCAAATTCATCGAACTTAAAACCGTACTGAAAACCAGAACATCCACCACCAGTAACATAAACCCTAAAATATTTCTCATTGTTAGAATTTGAAAGCATTGAAAGTTTTGCAATAGCTTGATCTGATAATTGGAAAGGCATTGCTTTTTTTGTTTTTAATTCCATTTAATAACTCTGTATAATATGCATATTCTATCAAAAATCCTTAATGCCTTATAATTATTTTTAAAATGTCTAGAAAAGTACTCTTTATCCATTCATCAGTAGATGGTCATACTTCAAAGATATGTGATCATATGAGCAAAAAATTTGATCAAAAATTTAATACTGAGACCATGCCCTTGGAAAAAGCACAATACAAAGATATAGAATCTAATGAAATTATTATAATTGGTGCAAGCATTAGGTACGGCAACCACCGACCTCTTCTTTATACATTCATCAACCAAAATGAAAAAATCTTGAATCAGAGATCTGCATATTTCTTTACCGTGAACGCTGTTGCTAGAAGAGCTGAGAAAAGAACAATTGAAAACAATCCATATGTAAAGAAATTTTTGAAAAAAGTTAATTGGAGCCCCAAAAAGATTGGAATTTTCCCGGGAAAAATTGATTATCCAAAATATAAATTCTTCGATAAGCATATGATTAGATTAATTATGTACTTTTCAGGTGGTCCGACGGATCTCAACAATTCCTATGAATTCACAGATTGGCAAGAAATAGATGCATTCGCTGAGGAGATCAAAAAAAATAATGGCTAACTTTCCCAAAGGGATATATGCGATCACTCCCACCTACTTTGCTGGTGATCATCTTATAAAAGTTGTTCAAGAGACTATTAATGAAGGAGTCAAAGTTCTTCAATATCGTTTTAATGAGAGTATTAGAGAACATGAAAGATTAGTTACTGCTAAAAGAATAATGAAAATATGTAAAAAATCTGGGGTAATTTTTGTTGTCAATAATGACTTTTCTCTTGCAAATAAAATTGGGTCCGGGCTTCACATTGGCCAAGATATAAAAAATACAGATTTCCTTAAAGATTTCAAAAAAATTACTTTTATAGGTTTAAGTTGCAAAGATGATATCTCACAACAAACGAGGGGGGATCACTCTCTATTTTCATACTTCTCTTTTGGGCCAGCATTTGAATCAAAAACTAAGAAAAATTTAAAAGGGCCCATAAATATAAAGATGATATCCGGGAAAATTGATAGAACGAAGATGAATGTAGCTATTGGAGGCATTAACAGGAAAAATATTGCTGAAATTAAAAAAAATGGTTTTGATATGGCAGCAATATGCGAAGGTATTTATAATGACCCAACAAAAATTTCTAGAAATATTAAGGAATTAACCAAAATTTGGAATGAAAACTAAAAATTCAGAAGCGCTCTTTAAAAAATCAAAAGAACATATTGCTGGTGGTGTCAACTCGCCAGTAAGGGCTTTCAAAAGCGTAGGGGGNACACCAATATTTTTTAGGAAATCAAGAGATTGCTATATTTATGATGAGGATGGTAATAAATACTTAGACTTTGTTGGATCTTGGGGGCCNATGGTTCTTGGTCATTCAAATAAACAAATTATTGANGCTATTAAAAANCAAGCAAGCAAAGCAATAAGCTTTGGAGCACCTACAAAAAACGAATTAGAAATTGCAAAAATAATTAAATCCTATTTTCCTAGCATGGAGAAAATAAGAATGGTNAACTCTGGAACTGAGGCAACTATGAGTTGNATTCGTCTTGCCAGAGGTTTTACGAACAAAAGNAAAATTATTAAATTCATCGGCTGCTATCANGGNCATGTTGATTCTTTGCTTGTNAAAGCTGGTTCTGGNTTAGCAACTTTGGGCATACCAGATTCTCCTGGAATACCTGAAGAACTATCTAAGCTCACAATTACNCTTCCCTATAACAATCAGGAGGCATTAAAGAAAGCGTTTATNGATCATGGANATGATATTGCTGCAGTCATCATAGAGCCTATTGCAGGCAATATGGGGTTTATTGAATCNGAGANAAAATTTTTAGAGAGCATTTCAAAGTTTGCANACAAACNTAAATCATTGGTCATTTATGACGAGGTGATGACTGGATTTAGAGTGGCTCGTGGAGGAGCTCAGGAATTATATGGGATTGTTCCAGACCTAACTGCACTTGGAAAGATAGTAGGTGGAGGTCTTCCGGTTGGAGTGTATGGAGGTAAGAAAAAAATCATGAACGAGATTTCACCTGATGGTCCNATTTATCAAGCNGGCACACTATCAGGAAATCCAATTGCTGTCAGTGCNGGTACCGCTTTATTGAAACAGTTAAAAAATAAATCTATGTATTCTGAATTAGAAAAAATGGGTAGCNTATTTCTAGGAAAGCTNGCAGAGCTTGCAGATAAAAATAACATACCATTTTCCTATAATATAAAGGGNGGNATGTTTGGTTTTTTCTTNTCTAAAAGCCTGCCGAACAATTTTGAAGACGTTAATAATACAGACTTAGATTTGTTTAGGAAGTTCTTTCAGGGTATGCTTCATGAAAAGATTTATCTGCCACCATCTGCATTTGAAAGCTGCTTTCTTTCAACCAAACANAGTGAAGAAGTTCTTCTCAAAGCAGCAAGGTCTGCNGAAAAGGTTTTTAAATCAATTTAGAGTTATGAAATTTGATATTGTTGGCATAGGAAATGCCCTTGTAGACGAAACTTTTTATGTTGANCGAGAATTTGTTGATTCAACTGATTTATTTTTTAANCAATTCAAAGCAATCTCGTTTGAAGATCAAGAAGAGATATTAAAAAATTTACCTGATAACTCTANACCAGACATAGTCTGTGGAGGCTCAACAACAAATAGTTTAGCTGCAGCAGCAAACTATGGCTCAAAATGTGCTCATATTTGTCAATTAGCCCAAGATCAGCGTGGANAAAAATATGCAAATGATCTTGAAAANAATTCNATTTTCGTAGTAAATAAATANCTCCATAATTCACATAAAACTGGTAGATGTCTCGTTTTTATNACTCCGAATAGTGAAAGAACCATGGGAACTTANCTGGGTGCATCAGAAATGCTTGAATATTCANAAGATTTTGTTGATNCAGTAAACAGNTCAAAGATTTTATTTACTGAGGGGTATCAGTTCACTTCAGATCAAAATTTCNATACTTTNNTATCTGTTCTTGANAAAACAGATCCAAACGTAAAATTTGCACTTAGCCTTTCTGATCCTTTNGTAGTAACAAACTTCATAGAANGATTTAATAAAGTTATTGGNTTAAAAAGANTTGATTATTTGTTTTGNAATAAGGATGAGGCACTTGCAATGGCTGGTGAAAACTTTANNAANGGCCTANGTGAGATCTCAAATAACTTTGTAGTAACAGATGGAGCAAANCCTTCGATAGTATCAGAAGAAGGTNTTATAAATGAGGTTAATGCATATAAAGTATCTGCAATCGACTCAAATGGTGCNGGGGATATCTTTGCTGGCTCATCNCTTCATAAAATAATTNAAGGNNAATCATTTCTAAAAGCNTGTCAGTTTGGAAACTATGCCTCCTCTAAGATTGTTCAAGAAAAAAGTCCGCGCTTGTCTATTGANNAATATAAAAAGTTACAAGAACAATTTGAGCATTNATAGTGGCGCCCTCAGTATACAGCGNTAAACGCTTTGGNATTGATAAAAAAAGCTTTTCTACTAATGCAATTTCAATTATTTCTAGGCTAAAAAATAATGGATTCTCTGCATTTTTAGTTGGNGGATGNATNAGAGATTCAATTAAAGGAATAGCCCCGAAAGATTTTGATATTGTTACNAANTGTCAACCCGAAGAAATCAGAAAGCTATTTAAGAACTCAAGNATTATAGGCAGAAGGTTCAAGCTTGTTCATGTAACTTTTGCTAATGAAATTATAGAGACTACNACTTTTAGNTCTGGCACAGACTCATCATCTGATAATTTNCAAATTGATAATGATGGNCGCATTTTAAGAGATAATAATTGGGGCACACAAGAAGAAGATGCCTTTAGAAGAGATTTTACTATTAATGCCATCTATTATGACCCTCTTAGCAAAGAAGTAATTGACTACACCTCAGGAATCAAAGATTTAAAAGAGAAAAAAATTAGATTCATCGGAGATCCTGAGATAAGAATTCAAGAGGACCCAGTAAGAATTCTAAGAGCCATACGATTTGCAGCAAAGTTAGACTTTTCTATTGAGGAAAGNGCTTTAAAGCCNATAGAAAATTTTAAATATAGAATCTCTGAAATGCCNCCAGCAAGGATTTATGAAGAAATNATAAAGCTTTTTCTATCAGGTCATTCCTTAAATTCCTATAAACTNCTTGTAAAGCATAAAATTTTTGATGTTCTGTTTCCTNATATAGATGACGACCAAGAAACATTTGACAAATTTTTTATAAANGCATTTTCNAATACAGATTTAAGGTTTAAAAATAATAAAAAACTTAATCCTGGTTTTTTATTTGCTGCTTTACTTTGGCCAAAAATATTTAAAGATTCNAATATAAAAGAAAAGTTAAACTTTAGAAGATATTATCAATCTGTTAGTACAGTNATTAAAAGACAACAAATGATTTGCTCAATACCAAGAAGATTTATCAGTTTCATTAAAGATGTTTGGATGTTTCAAATTAGGTTCAATAAAATTGGGAAAAAATCTGCTGCTTTTGCAAAAAATATTCGCTATAGGGCTTCTTTTGATTTTCTTGAAGTTAGAAGTTCGATTGAACCAAATCTCAATGCAAAAATAAAATGGTGGAGAGAATTCTATGAATCAAACTTTGACAAGAGAAATAAAATGTTAAATATTTATAGGAAAAGTCATGGAGGAAAGTAAAGTTCCNTCTTACATTGCAATTGAAGGACCAATTGGTGTTGGTAAAACCTCTCTAGCGAGACTTATATCTAAAGATTTAGGTCATCAACTGTGTCTAGANGAGCCTGACGAAAATCCATTTCTAAAAGATTTTTACGAAAACAAACAAAAATTTGCATTTGCAACTCAAATTCATTTTGTTATGCAAAGATCNCAACAAATCAATAAATTTTTTTCAGATAGCCTCATCAAACAAANAATTATCTCAGACTTTATTTTTGAAAAAGAAGATTTGTTCGCAAAATTAAACCTTACAGATGAAGAACTTAAAATTTTCAANGAGGTNAAATCAAAATTCTATTCAAATAGCCCAAAACCAGATCTTGTAATATATTTACAAGCGTCGCCGAAACAACTAATAGAGCGTGTTAAAACTAGAGGAAAAAACTATGAGGAGCAGATGTCACTTGATTATCTACAAAGGATNTGTGAGATGTATGCGGACTTCTTTTTTANCTATTACGAATCACCAATATTAGTGATCAATGTTGATAATATTGATTTTGTTTCAAATCAAGACGATTACAAAAAACTACTGTCACACATTAACAGAGAAATTGTAGGAAAAGANTATATAAGCCTTTCGCCAAGTATTTTCTAATGAAAAAAGAAGCTAAATCACTTTTAGATACAGGNAAAATAGCACAAAAANTTGCTACTTTTATAAAANAAAATAATAACTTCCTAATTTTTTATCTCAAAGGAAATCTTGGTTCAGGAAAAACTACTTTAGTAAGAGAAGTATTAAAATGCCTTGGTTGGAGTTCACCTGTAAAAAGCCCAACATTTTCTATTATGGAAGAATATATAATTGATGATATTGATATCTATCATGCTGATTTATACAGGCTAAAAACTTTGAACGATTTTGAAATGATTGGCTTTGAACCAAATTTTAGAAAAAGGGGAGTATTATTTGTTGAGTGGCCAGAAATATTGGACTCATTTAGTCAGGCTATTGAAATAGAAATCAATATTGATATCAAAGGACAACATAGAATCTTTAGTTTTAATTCTGCTGATCAAAAATTTTTAAGCTGCATTGATGGGGTCGACATCTAGAGCCCAAGCTGAAATAGTTTTTTTGTTTTTAACAATTTCATTTACATATGAAGATAAGGATTTCTTAATAAGTTCTTTGTTTTGAGATTGCATTATGCAAAACATTCTATATTTATGGGACTGCTTCTGTACAGGGCTCTCAAAAGGGCCATAAATTTCAATATCTTTGGACGAAATAAAGTCTTTAGCATTCAAAAGAAACTCTTTAAGCCTTTCTAAATTTGCATCCTCAGCTTTTAAATATATTTGATTAATATATGGTGATAATTTTAATTTTTTCCTTTCTGCTAAAATACTCTCTGACACATTTTTATAATCACAAGTTTTGAATTTGCTTAATAAAGGGTGGTCGGGAAGTCTTGTCTGTAGGAAAACTTTTGATTTATTACCATGTCTTCCAGCTCTTCCAGCTACCTGAATAAGGAGTTGCGCTGTTTGTTCTTGCATATGTAAGTCAGCTCCAAAAAAACCAAAATCTAAGTTCAAAACAACTATGGTCGATAGGTTTTTAAAATCATGTCCTTTTGCAAGCAATTGAGTACCAATAAAAACTTTTGGCTTTTTATCTTTAATGTGCTTATTACTTTCGATTCGTTTGGCTTTGCCTGATATTGCATCTCTATCAATCCTGATTATTGGGAAATCAGGAAAATTCATTGCAAGCATTTCTTCTACTTGTTGTGTGCCAATACCCTTAAAATCAAAGTTTTTTGAGGCGCAAACTGGACATTTTTCAGGCAGGCCCCATGAAGAATTACATCGATGACATCTAAGTCTTCTGTCAATTCTATGTAAGACTAATTCTGAATCACAGCAACTGCTTTTTGCAATCCAACCACAATCTTCACAAAAAAAGATTGGTGCGTAGCCCCGTCTATTTAGAAGAACTAGAGCTTGTTTACCCTCATTTAAAGTTCTATCAATTTCAACAATTAATTCTTCGCTTACACCACTTACCAATCTATTCTTACGGATTGGAACAATCTTAAATTCTGGTTGATTGAAGTCGCCATACCTTTGTTTAAGAAAAAAGGAATCAATCTCATTTTCTTGAGCTTTCTTTAGATTTAAAAGCGAGGGTGTTGCAGACGACAATACTGTTTTTACGGTTTCATCATACAATAAATTTATAATGGTCTTAGAGTCATATCTAAGACCTTCATTTTGTTTGTAAGATTGGTCGTGTTCCTCATCAAAAATTACTAGTCCAAGATTTTTGATTGGCAAGAAAACAGATGACCTTGTCCCAACATATACTTTTGGATTATCGTTAAGTGCCTCTAACCAAACCTTAAATCTTTGAAGCTCTGTTAAACCAGAGTGAAATAATTCTATGCTTTGAGGAAATGCTTTTTTAAGACTTTCAAATATTTGTGGGGTTAGGAATATTTCAGGGACGAGAATGAGTACACTCCTCCCCTTTGCAAGATAATCTCTAATTAAGTACTTATATATTTCGGTCTTTCCAGAAGAAGTAACACCAAATAAAAGAAATTCATTTTTTTTTGAATTCACAATTTCTTTATAGCAATTGAGCTGATTATTAGTTAGTTTAGGTAATCTTGGTTTCGAAGAAATATTTAAATTACTTTGGGGTTTATACTTTTCTAAATCCAGTAATTTTTTTCTTTTCCTTAGCAAAGTTGGCAGTAACGAGAATATTACCTCTCCAATTGGGTGAAAATAATAAGCTGAAATTCTATAAGCTTTTTTAATTAGATCTTTTGGTAATACTGGTTCATGATCAAGAATTTCTTGAATATCCTTTATTTTTTTATTAGTTTGAAGATGCTCGCTTTCTGAAACTACAACACCCAAAAGCTTTCTTCTTCCAAACTCAACCATTACCCTTTTTCCGACTAGTGATATACCAGCATCATTTCTATAGGTGAAAGTGGATCTAAGGGGGGTTGAAAGTGCGACCTCAACAAAATTCATCTAGTTATTGTAATAGATAATTTATTTGATATTATTTCACTTTCAAAATATTTGTTATGAAAAAAGAAATACATCCAGAATCACGTGAAGTTTTGTTCCATGACACAAGTGTGGATGCTTATTTTCTTATTCGCTCAACTCTAAAAACAGAACAAACAAAAAAATGGGAAGATGGAAAAACATATCCCTACTGTGTCATAGATACTTCATCCGCATCTCATCCCTTCTATACAGGCCAACAGAAAATTCTTGATACAGGTGGAAGAGTCCAAAGATTTGAGAAAAAGTTTGGAAAAAAAACTAAGTAGATCCCGTACTGCCAAAGCCCTTAGCGCCGCGATTAGTTTCTTCGAATTCGTTTACTAGTTCCAGGTTAACTTGATTGACCTTTATTATCACTAATTGAGCCACTCTCTCCCCTGGTTGAATGGAAATTTGATTTAAAGATCTATTCCAGAGCGATATGCTTAATGGACCCTGATAGTCTGAATCAATCAACCCCATAAGATTTCCACAGACCAACCCTTTTTTTGCCCCTAATCCTGATCTAGGTATTACAATTCCAGCATATTGAGAATCTTCAATAAAAATCGAAATGCCTGAAGGAATGATAGTGGATTCATTTGCTTCAAGGACTAATTCTTCATCTACACATGCAAGCAGATCCAAGCCTGCAGATCCACTAGTTTGGTAACTAGGGATTTTAAATTCATCTCCAATTCGATTATCAAGGATTTTAAATTTTAATTTCATGACTAGAAAGTTAATTATTGCATAAAATCAATTACTATTTTATTATCATCCGTTCTTATGAGTAAGGTGTGTCAAGTAACAGGAAAAAAAGCAATCGTGGGCAATCATGTGTCCCATGCTAAAAACCGTGTTAAAAGATTATTTAAACCAAATATACACAAACATAAGTTTTGGGTGGAGGCTGAAAATAAATTTGTGACCCTTACTGTATCTGCTAAAGGTATGAGAATAATAGATAAAAAAGGGATTGATGCAGTTTTATCTGACATACGTTCACAAGGAATAAAAGTTTAAGAGTGCTACTTCTGGCGTCAGCATCTCAAAGAAGAACTGAACTACTTTCACTGATCAATATTAAACATCAAGTAGTCAATCAAGAATTTGATGAATCTTCAATTAAAATTAAAGATCCAATACTCTGTTCCCAAGAACTAGTTAGAGGAAAAAATAAAAGTGCTAAAAGCCTATTGAATAATTCTCAGACAAACTATGCATTGTTAACTTCAGATACTCTTGTATTTTCACCTAGTAGAGAGATTATAGGTAAACCTAAAAATAATGAACATAATACGAAAATGCTAGAAGAGTTTTCAGGAAAAACTCACAGTGTTTTTTCCTCTGTTATGGTTTCTTTTAAAGGAAGAGAGCTAATTAAAACCTGTAAAACATTAGTAACTTTTAAAGAACTCGAATCAAAAGAAATAAATGAATATGTTGAGTCAGGTGCAGGAGTTGGTAAGGCTGGTGGGTATGGTATTCATGGACCTGCTGGTATGTTTATTTCTAAAATTGAAGGGAGTTATACAAATGTTGTGGGCCTTCCTGTTCATGAAACATATGAAATTCTAAAAGAACTAAAGGCGCTTTAATTTTTGTTAGCGTATTCTATTATTTTTTCTTTGATTTTGGTGTGCTGGTTTAGTATTTTCATTCCATTTCCTAANAGGAAATCTTGTAGATAACTAGCATTCCCAAAAGCACCATGCAGGCTTTGGATGATCCAAGTCATTTGGATATTTTTATTATTTCTTATTTTATTATATTGATAATAACTAGATTCATCCCCTGAAAGAATTTTATCTAAGTTATCGTGAATGTTGATTGTATCGCCAATTCCAAGGTTCAAGCTTTGACCAGCCATTGGGTGAAATGTATTTGCTGCATCTCCACACATTAAAACCTTTTCTTTATGCATGTTTTTTATTCGTANGTGTTTAAGATCAAAACCACCTTTAAAATCATCTAATTCNCTCAAATTAATTTCAATATTAAAATCTTGCACATATTTTTTGAAATGATCACTAGGATCTAAAGTAGTATTTGTGCAGAAGATTATAGAAAAATAATCCTTCTTGAGNGTATAGGGTAAAAGGGCAATTGTTCCTGATTCTGTAAAATACTGGTGTGCGATNTTCTTGTGATTTGCAGGTACTTTTGAGACATATGCTTTTTGGCCATAAAACCACTCTTCTGTTTNAAAANCAAGAAGAGACCTTACTTTTGAGTTTATACCGTCAGCTGCAAATAAAAAACTTCCTTCTCTTTTGTTCTTATTTGTATTAATTACAATTTGTTTTTTTGATTGTTTTATATTTTTTATTTCTTCTCCCCAGCATATGTTATCTTCGATGCCAGAAAAAACCCTTTTTTGTAATTCATCAAGAGAGCAAACTGTACTTAGTTTTTCCGTTTCATTTGAGAATAACTCTAAATTCAAATGTTGATCTTTATAGAGATTCATTTTTTTTATTGGTGTGGCCCATTCATTTAAATCAATATTTTTATCCAAGGAATTNAGAAAAATTACAGATTCTTTCGTCAAAGCTACTGTTCTATTAGGGTTGGAATTAAAATTTAAGTTTTTTTCNAGAATTTGAAATGGAACATTATTTTTTTGTAGAATTTTTCCTAAAATTCCCCCAATTATTCCCGATCCGGCAATTAAAACTTTATCTGTCATTAGTTTTTCATCAATGCTTCAATTTCGTCAGCATCAAATGGGGCCTCGGACGTTAAATTTTCATGACCATTGTTTGTNGCTCGAATATCATTTTCAATCCTGATACCTATTCCTTTCCATTTTTTATCTATTGGAGCAGAATCATTAATATAGATTCCAGGCTCTATTGTCATAACCATATTCTCTTGGAAAAGTACATCCGAACCCTCAATTGAATAAGGGCAATCATCATGGACATCTAGCCCAAGCCAATGACCAATCTTGTGATAATAGAATTCTCTAAATAACTGTTTTTCTAGNATTTCATCCATGCTTTGATCTAAGAATCCAAGGTCTTTAAGGCCCTCTGAAATAACTCTTTCAGATACCCTTTGTGGCTCAAGGCAAGAATTACCTATTTTAACTGCTTCGCATGATTTATTATGTGCTTCTAATACAACATCATAAACTGCTCTCTGTTCAGCTGAATATCTGCCATTAATCGGAAATGTTCTTGTNATATCAGATGCATACATTCCATACTCACAACCCGCATCCACAAGAACTAGATCTCCGTCGTTAATTGAATTGTTATTATCAATGTAGTGAAGTGTGCACGCATTTTTTCCCGATGCCACAATTGGAGTGTANGAAGGATATCTAGAACCCCTTCTTCTAAATTCGTTTAAGTACATTGATTCAATATCAAATTCGTTCATNCCAACTTTGACATTTGAGATAACCTCCTTNTGTGAGTGAGCTGCAATTTGACATGATTTTCTCATCAAATCAATTTCTTCACCTCCCTTCACTAGGCGCATTTTTCCAATTACATTGGAGTAATTCTTTAAATCAATATTCGCTTGGTGCCTCTCCTTCTTATTTGCGTTATTTATCATCGAAATCAGAGTTTTATCAAAAGCTAAATCTTTTCCTATCAAAGAATATACTGCTGAATTGCCTTTGATAATTTCTGGTATCAGGTCTTCAGCTTCCCCAACACTATAGACTTCATNAAACATAAAATTTTCTTTTGCACCTTGTACTCCATACATAAACCCATCCCATTTCTCTAAATTAGGATCTTTTTCTCTACAAAAGAAAATAGATTTTCCATCATTATTTACAAGAAGGATTGAGTCTGGCTCATCAAAACCTGTCAAATAGAAAAAGTTACTACTCTGCCTAAATGGAAATGTAGTATCATTATTTCTAATAACATTTGACGAAGAGTTAATGATCAAACAAGAGTCATTTTCTAGCGATTTTGCCACGTTATCTCTTCGGCTTTTATAAATATTTGTAATAGCATTTGTCATAGAAGGATATTATGCACGAAAAATTAGAAAATTTATCTTCAATGATAGATAAACTTATAGAGCAAAATTTTAAGCTTAAAACTGAATCAAAATCTTTGAGGAACAGAGTTGAGAATTTAGAGAGCGAGATTATTAAACTTCAAAAGGAAAATAAGAGTTTGATAATTAAATCAAATAAAAATGAGTGATCAATTTTCCGGCACAAAAGAAGTCTCTGAATTTTTGCAATTCAATCTAAAAGAACTCAANAATTACTTACAAGATAAATGTACAAATATTGAAAAGATNGTCGAATATAAGCAGTTCAAGGGCGGGCAATCAAACCCGTCGTATCTGATAACAGGTGATACAAAAAAATATGTACTACGACGAAAGCCACCAGGGAAACTCTTAAAGTCTGCGCATGCTGTAGACAGAGAATTTAAAGTTCTTAGTGCTTTAATGGATACAGATGTGCCCTCTCCAANAACATTCCATCTTTGTGAAAATGAGGAAATCATTGGCACTANCTTTTACATCATGGAATATTGTGACGGGATGATTTATTGGGATCCAATTGCTTCTGAAATTGACAAAAAGCGAAGATACCAAATTTTTGATGAAATGAATAAAGGCATCACTTTGCTCCATACACAAGATTATAGAAAGATTGGTTTAGAAGATTTTGGGAAACCAGGAAACTATATTGAAAGACAAATTGCAAGATGGACTAAGCAGTATTTAGACTCTGAAACAAACAGAATTGAGTCCATGCATAAATTAATTGAGTGGTTGCCAAAAAGAACGCCTAAGCAGTCATATACATCAATTGTTCATGGAGANTACAGATTAGATAATATTATTTTTAATGAGAATGATAAGAATCAAGCNATTTTAGATTGGGAGCTTTCTACTATAGGAGATCCTCTAGCAGATTTTGGCTATCACTGTATGCTNTGGGATGTCGGGAATATTAGTGATGAGAAGGCAAAAGAAAATGGAATTTTCACACAAAAAGAATATGTTGATCTTTATCTATCTAGAACTAATTTTTCTTTAGAAAGTGAATGGGAGTTTTATATTATTTTCTCATTATTTAAAGTNGCAGGCATATGCCAAGGAATATTGGGGAGAGTTAGAGATGGAACTGCATCTAGNGATTTCGCCAAGCAAATGGGCGAGCGCGCTAAATTTTTTGCTGAACTTGGCTGGGAAAAGGCTAAAGGAATTAGAGAATGAGTGCTTCGCAGTTAATTGAAAATTTCTGGGAAAAATACATCTCCTACACCCCTTCAGCAAATAGAATTCACCAATTGTTTTCAACAAATATTNCAAATGATCACATAGCATTTAGGACATTAAATATCTCAAAAACTTCGATCGATGTTCAGAAACAATATNTAAGTCAATTTGGTTACCAAGAGAGAGGGAAATACGATTTCAAAGTTAAAAAATTAAGAGCGATTCATTTAGAAAATGAAAATGAATCTTTGCCAAAAATTTTTCTGTCAGAGCTCTTATTAGATCAATTNAGTGATAACCTTCAAAAAAAATTTTACGAAGTNTTGGAAAAGAAAAAATTTATAAATGATGATCTTTTTTTAGGTGGGAGGAGTTGGGAAATTGAATATAATACCTATGTTCAGCTTGCAAAAGAGTCAGAGTATGCATCTTGGCTTTATGTTTGGGGTTTCTGTCCTAATCATTTCACTCTATCAGTAAACCATCTTCATGATTATAAGAGCTTGCAAGAGGTGAACGATCTAGTTAAAAAAAATGGTTTTAANCTCAATAAATCTGGAGGAGAAATAAAGGGTTCGCCTGGTCAATTATTAGAACAATCATCTACAATTGCTGACCTCCAAAGTGTAAATTTTTCGGGAATAATTCATTCTGTACCTAGTTGCTATTATGAATTTGCTAGAAGATATGAGATATCTAGAGGCAAGCTATATCAAGGGTTTATTNCTAAATCAGCAGATAAAATATTTGAGAGNACGAATATTCAATAGAATTATTTTTTTATTTCATAGTAAGGTTTTTTTATAAAATCTCTTTTTTCAATTTCAGGGTCTGGCAATTGGTATCCGTCTATTTCACCCGAAAACCCAGTCCAATCAATAATATCAAGATCCAGTGTTCTTGNAGTGAATTTGTTGACTGGATCTCTNACCCTCCCACATCTAGATTCTATTAGTTTTAAAATTTTNAAAAGCTCTGAAAAATTATTATTGGTTTGTATGTTAAGAACTAGATTNAGAAAATTGTCGCCTTCCATGCCATAAGGTTCAGATTCGTAAAAACTACTTTTTTCAACAATTGTGAGGCCAGCATGAGATTCTATTTCTTTTATACCTAGTTTGATATTGTCATCTGGGTTAATGTTTGAACCCATTAAAATATAGAACTCATTCATATGAGCTTTTGTTTCTCTCGATTATGACTCCAACATCTTTTGAAAACCTNAGTGCCCCAGGCTTTGATACTCTNAATCTAATTTCTTCAACTTTAAAATCTTTGATTACCATCTCAGCAATCTTTTCAGCAAATGTTTCAACAAGCTCAAATTTGTTACCCTCAACNAAAGCAATTATTGCTTTAGTTATGGTTTTGTAATCTGTAGTAGCNTCAATANTATCNTCTGCAGCAGCCTTTCTATTATCATGAGGTATTTCGTATGAAATGCTTACTTCTTGTTTTATCTTTTTTTCCCAATCAAATATACCGATAGTCGCTTTGACTCTTAAGTCCTCGATATAAATTTTATCTCCTTTAAGCATATAGTTCTCCTAACGGCCATCTAGGTTTTGAAAACTTTGCATCATATCCTTCAAGATTTTTAGATTTTCTAATATATCCTACATAAGCTATCATTGCTGCATTGTCAGTACAGAGCTCTAAACTTGGGTAATAAACATCGATTTCCATCTTTTTTGCAAGCNTATCTAATTGTTCTCTTAACATTTCNTTTGCTGCTACACCGCCTGAACAAATTAGTTTCNTATGGTTTGATTCTTCAAGTGCCCACGATAATTTTGTAACAAGCACATCAACAACTGCTGCTTGAAAAGATGCAGCTACATCAGCATAATCAGTTTCTTTTAAACTTTCCATTTCATAGAGNACCGAAGTTTTTAAACCGCTAAAACTGAAATTTAAATTTTTGCTTTTGGTAAGGGCTCTTGGAAAATTAAATCTTTTGCAGTNGCCTTTTTTTGCAAGTTCTGCAACTTTTGGTCCACCAGGGTACTCCAGTCTTAGAAGTTTNCCAACTTTATCAAAAGCTTCTCCGCAAGCATCATCAATAGTTTCACCAAGTATNGAGTATTGACCATAATCATTGCAGTCTATAATTTGGGTGTGNCCCCCCGAAACAAGAAGACAAAGATATGGCGGTCTTAATGACTTGTTCTCAATTCCAGGTGCAAGAATGTGTCCTTCTAAGTGATGAACAGGCATAATTTCAATATTTTTAATTTTGGCAATAGTTTTAGCTACAGTTTCNCCTATCATGAGTGACCCAATTAAACCAGGCCCTGCCGTATAAGCAATTAAATCTACTTGGTCTATTTCAATATCATTTTCTTTAAGAACATTTTTCAGAATTTTAATAATTTTATTACTATGATCACGTGCNGCAATTTCTGGAATAACTCCTCCATATTCCTTGAAGAGGTCAACTTGAGAATTAACACTATGATCAATCAGGCCATCTTTATCTGAGTAAAGAGCCACTCCAGTTTCATCACACGAACTTTCAATTCCTAAAACAAGCATTTGTTGATTCTTTTTTAATAATCCTTAAAATACACATTACATTATGCCAAGTATAAAAATTAAAGAAACCGAATCTTTTGATGTTGGGTTAAGAAAGTTTCGCAGAGCNTGTGAAAGAGCTGGAATTGTAACTGAAATTCGCAAAAGAGAATTTTATGAAAAACCNACCGAAGAAAGAAAAAGNAAAGCTGCTGCAGCAGTAAAAAGAAACTACAAAAGAGTCATGAAAGACTCTTTTGCAAAAATTAAATAACTTTGCATTCTCTCTTAGATCAAATCAAAAATGAACTCAAGCAAGCAATGTTTGATAAAGACGTTTTCAAAAGAGATACACTCCGCCTAGTAACTTCTGAAGTTAAAAGATTTGAAGTCGATAATCGAAANGTTCCAACTGATGATGATGTTATAAACATAATTAAAAGAATGGCAAAGCAAAGGAAAGATTCCATCCAACAATNTAAGGATGGTGGCAGACCAGATCTTGAAAAAATTGAATCTGATGAATTAAATCTAATTCAAAAGTTTCTGCCAGAATCTCTATCTGGAGATGCTCTTCAANACGCTTTAGAAAAAATTATTTCAGACAATAGCTTTAACAGTATGAAAGATATGGGGAATATTATGAAAGAGCTAAAANCGAGACATCCAAATGCAGAGATGTCTGAAGCAAGCTCAATAATAAAAAATCTATTCTCTTGACCTATAAGAGTTGGGTTTGTCCTTTTCTTTTATGTATCTATCTGTAAGTTCCTCGTACCTGTTTGACAAGTCCTGAACCTCACCATTTATTAGAACATTTTCAACATTTGTCATGAGTTCAAGAGGATCATTATCCCAAACTACCAGATCACCCTCAAAACCAGGAGCGATCATACCTATATTATTCAAGCCAAAAATCTGTGCGGGACTTGATGTGATCGCTTTTAAAGCTTTACTATATTCAAGGCCCATGGCAACTGCATTTCCNGCTGACTGTGTTGCTAAATANGCATTATGGGAACCAGCTCCCTGAGAATAGTAAAATGCCATTTCAACTCCTGCCGCATCAAGCCTTATTGCATTTTCATAGGTAGCATTTANTGAATCAAATGTGCTCGGGATATTATTTAAAGGATCCATAATTACTGGTATACCTGCCTCTGCAATCATACTTGCAACCATATGGCCTTCATTAGCCTCCCATAGCACAAGATTAATTTGTTGGGCTTCAGCAAATTTAATAACATTTAAGATATCAGTTGCTTTATTCACACGCACAACCAAAGGTATCTCTTTATCCAGCACTTTTTTTATCGCTTTAAAGTCTCTTGATGTNAATTTATANTCATTTGACGTCCCCAGCATGAATTGAGTCATATCTGCATAATTATCATCAAGATTAGTGCGCACATAATTTAAAAGATCTTCCATAAACATTAAGTTTGCTGCTCTTGAATCATCATATGATTCACCGTAACTTGTCAGCAATGCAAGTGGGCCCTGTTTTTTTTGTTCAAAGCCTTCATTAATTTTTATGTGAGAGAATAAACCTGAAAAATAACCTGAAGCTTGTGGAATAAGTATTGTTGAAGATACTCCTTTTGATCTGTTAAGTCTTATGGCTTGAGAAAGAGGATTGTAGCTTTTGATTGGATCAAAACCAGCATTATAAATATTTGAAGAGGCATCATTTGTTTGTGGCAGTGAGCCAATCTCAAGCAATCCTAGTGAAGAAAAAACAACTAAACCAGAAGTTACATACTTTCCCTCTGCATTAATAATATTCTCAGCACCAACATCACCAATTTCATCTTCTACTAAAATAATTTGGCCTTCATCTATCAACACGTCTTTCTTTGCAAATTCACCGCTTGGAAGAAATATCATTCCTCCTTTTATTAGGTACATATCATCAGCATGCGAGAAGACTAGAAACGGAACTAGAAACAGTAATTTTATTCCCTTCATTATTGAACCTCCCACTCTTTTATACCTAAATCAAAATCAGTGTGTGGCATAAAATTAATTGCTTTATCAAAAGCTAGTGCACCNTCTATATAAACTTGCTCTGCTTTAGAGTAGATACTGAAAGGATTNCCACTCCAAATNACAATATCTGCATCCTTCCCTTCTTCTAAAGTTCCTGTTTGGTCTAAAATTCCAAGAGACTTGGCTGGATTTTTTGTAANCCATGTCATCGCACGGCCCTCAGAAATATCAAAACCAGCTTTTCTTCCAGCTGCAAGTGCTTTAGCAGCTTCTTGATTAAGCCTTTGTATTCCACTTGCATCGTCAGAGTGTACAATTGCACACCCTTTGCCTCCTCTTGCTTGATCAACAATAGCAATGTTTGCGATGGACATNTCATATGCTTCATGCTTGAACCCCCACCAGTCTGCCCAAAGTGCAGCGCAAATACCTTCATCAGCAAGAAGATCTGCAATTTTATAAGCTTCTACNCCATGGTGGAATGTGGATACTTTATAACCAAATTCCTCTGAGATATTTATCATTGTTGCCATTTCGTCTGCTCGATAACAGTGATTGTGTACAAGTATTTTTCCATCCAAGACCCCAACAAGTGTTTCATTTTTTATATCTCTTAGGTCAGGNTCTGTTTCAAGACTATCTCTAAATTTCTCTGCNCCTATCCATGCTTTTCTATACCCNGCAACATTTCCCATTCTTGTAGAAGGNCCTCTCGATCTATAAACTCTTTTTGGATTTTCTCCACAAGCCATTTTAAGTGAATGTGGGGCACCAGGNAACTTCATTTCTGGAACAGTATTTGCTGAGACATTTTTTAACGTTACTCCTCTTCCACCAAATAGGTTTGCCGATCCTGGCAGAACATGAAATGTTGTAATGCCGCCAGCTAAAGCAAGTTTATATTGTGGGTCTTGGGTCCAAACACTATGTTCTGCCCAAACTTCAGCTGTAACTGGNTTGGTAGCCTCATTTCCATCACTGCTAGTGCTTACTCCTGGGGCTGGATATACGCCCATATGTGAATGGTTATCTATAATTCCGGGAGTAACAAACTTACCTGTGCCATCTATTACAAGTGCATCTTCAACTTCGAGATTAGCTCCTACTGCCTTTATCTCTCCATCAGAGAAGTNCAAATCATAATTTTCAAATTTATTTCCATTGCCATCGAATANAGTAGAATTTTTGATAATTATATTTTCTGACTCTAGCGGGANNTACGTTGAAGCATAAGTACCATGGATACTATCTTCAAATTTTGAGGCAGAACTTTCAGATTTGTTATCTACTGTGCCTATTGCTATTTCAGAACAGCTAATCAANAAAAATACTACTAAAATAGATAAAAATTTTCTTAACATTTATAACCACCTTTGATTGTATAATACTAACANATATGAGTTCGCATAGAATAGATAAAAGAAAAAATAATGAGCTAAGAGAGATTAATATTACTCCAAATTATAATATTCACTCGGAAGGTTCAGTTCTAATTAAATTTGGAAACACACATGTTATTTGCAATGCATCTGTTGAAAATGCTACACCAAGATGGATGCANGCAAAAAAAACAGGCTGGGTAACAGCTGAATATGGTATGTTGCCAAGATCAACAAATGAAAGGATGTCTCGCGAAGCACAAAGGGGGAAACAATCAGGAAGAACACAAGAAATTCAAAGATTAATTGGGNGATCCTTAAGACAAGTTGTAGATTTAGAAAAATTGAATGGAATTACAATCACGATTGATTGTGATGTTATTCAAGCAGATGGTGGAACNAGAACTGCATCAATAACTGGAGGAACTATTGCATTGTGTTTAGCACTTAAGTCAATAGGTAAAGAAGAGGCTATAAAAAGTTTAGTTGCTGCAATAAGTGTAGGAACTTTTAATGATACGTTGTTGTTGGACTTGAACTATAACGAAGATAGCAATGCCCAAGCAGATTTAAATATTGTAATGAATGAAGATTTAGACTTGATCGAAGTTCAAGGAACTGCCGAAGATAAACCATTTTCCAAAAGTGATTTTAATAAACTTCTTGAGATGGCTGAAAGTGGGATTAAAGATATTTTTTTGCTTCAGAAAAAAATACTTGAGGTNTTGTGAAAAAGTTTCAAGAAAAATTTTTAAAACTAGCAATTGAAGCAAAGGCACTTCAATTTGGTCAATATGTGCTCAAATCTGGAAGAAATAGTCCATATTTTTTTAATGCATCAGCATTTCTTGAACATGGATCTTTAAAATCTTTGTCAGAAATTCTGCATGAAAAAGTAAACGATATAGGCCTTAAATTTGATATGGTTTTTGGTCCTGCNTACAAAGGGATATTTCTTGCATCATTATTAGCTAATGAGATGAGTGTAAATAAAAATGTTCCAGTTTGTTTCAACAGAAAGGAATTAAAAGATCACGGTGAGGGTGGTGCATTGGTAGGGGCAAAACCTAATGGAAAAGTTTTAATAGTTGATGATGTGCTTTCATCAGGCTTAGCAATTTCTGAGAGCATAAAAATACTTGAGCCTTTTNATGTAGATGTTGTGGGTGCACTTGTTACTTTAAATAGNCAGGAAAGAGGTCAAGAATCAGAAAAAATGGCATCTGAAGAATTAAAGGACAAAGGTATTCCTATATACGAAGTAATTTCATTAGATGATATTGTAAANTCAAGCAACATTATAAGTANGAAAAATCTAAGTCTTATGAATGAATATCGAAATACATACAGAGGTTTGGATGTTTAGTGGAATTGTTCAAGAGGTTGGCACAATAAAAACTCTAAATCAAAAAAATAATGTTCAGACGATTGAAGTGAATTGCTCAGAAAATTTTTCAAGAGATTTNAAAATTGGGGATAGCATTGCTGTAGATGGCGTCTGTTTAACTGTTGTGAAGATTGGAAAGCACTTGTTGTCTTTTGAGGTAATTGAAGAGTCGGTTAACAGGTCAATAATTGCTGAGTATCAGGAAGGTACAAGGGTAAATTTAGAAAATTCTTTGAAGTATGGTGGGTCTGTTGGAGGGCATCTTTGCTCTGGGCATGTCCATTCAAAAGGGCAGATTAAAGAAGTTGAGTTGAATGGCGATTCAAAAAATATGCTGATTGAGATTGATAAGCAATGGGCAAAGTATGTATTAGAGAANGGTTATATTTGTATAAATGGTTGCAGCTTAACAATTGGTAAGATAAAGGGTAATAATTTTAATATTCACCTTATACCTGAAACTTTAAGAGCCACAAATCTAAACGAACTTTTATTTGGANAATATGTAAATATAGAAATAGATCAGTCTACAGTGGCTGTTGTAGATACTACTGAAAGATTAGCCAGAGGAAAGTAACTGCAATAAGGCTGCTCTNAGATATAAGCCATTTTCAACTTGTTTTAGTATTAGTGAATCTTCTCCATCTGAAATATCTCTTGTAATTTCAACCCCTATATTAATTGGGCCCGGATGCATAATTTTACCCTGAAAATTTGTAGTTTCGATAAATTCCTTATTAACCTGATAATTTTCAGAAAAGAATTTATCATCAATCCCCTCTTCCTTAGAAAACCTTTCTCTTTGGATCCTTAGAATATATAAGATATCACTTTTACTTAACATATCATTTGAAATAGCANTAAAGGNATTGGTTTGTGGCAAAGCTAAGCTTTCAGGAGAAATGTAATTAATATTTTTGCATCCAAGCATATCTAGTGTTTGAAGAAGAGATGGAATGACTCTGGAATGTTTTGCATCGCCTAATATTGTCAAATTTAACTTTGTTAAATCTACCACCTCACTCATTGTAAATACATCTAACAAACCCTGAGTTGGATGTGCATAATTNCCATCNCCTGCATTAATAAAGAAAACATTTTCTGGAAGCATCTGAACAATTTTTTCAGATATTTTTGTTTCAGGGTGTCTTACTATTAAACCATCAACTTTCAAAGCAAGAATAGTTTTAATTGTATCTTCGAAAGATTCTCCTTTTTCTAAGGATGAGTTTGAAGGAGAAAAATCAATTACATNAAAACCTAATTTTTTGGCAGCATGCTCAAAAGAGAGTTTTGTTCTTGTGCTTGGTTCCCAAAATAGCAAACACACTGTTTTATTTTGTNTTGAGATTTCTGGCCAACTCTTTTTAATTGATCCGGTTAAATTATAAAGCTCTAAGACAAAATCTTTTTCAAGCTTTTGAATGCTTGATATCTTATTCATGGTCCTTGCCTCAATACATTAGTGACTCTCTTATGATTCTGTAGCTTTTCGATAATCTTATTCAAGTGTATTAAATCACTTACAAGAACTCTTATATTTATTTCAACAAAGTTTTCATCAAGATGGTTTGAGGCAACTGATTCAATATTTGAATTATTTTGTGAAATTAATTTTGTGATATCTGCTAAAACACCTGGTTCATTTTTCAGTGTAATGTTCAAGGATGAAAGAAATTCAGATGCCTCTTCTTTTTCCCATACAACATTTGAACACTTTCCTGGCTTATTAAGAAAACCATGCAGATTTTTACATTCGTTTCTATGTATGCTGATACCAGTTTCGGTATGTAAAGCTAAAGATGGGTCTCCTGATACGGGGTAACAACATTCTGGAAATTTTAAAGCACCGTATTTTTTTGGGGAACCAATTTTTATTTCTGGGGCTATCTGTGTCATTTTTTTCTTTTTTCCTCTTAAAGCTTCGGAAAAGCTTTGTGAAACAAAATTACTTGTCCTTTTCCCTGAACCTATATCCACCAGTAGCTGATTAAGAGACCTCGCACCAAGTATCCTAAAAATTTCTTTGAGTTGCTCATTAGGATATTCTTTTAATTCTATACCTGAATCTTGTAAGGATTCCTCAAGAAGGTCTTTGCCTAGTGCGCGNGCATCACTTATTTTCATTTGTTTTAATTGTCTTTTAATCTCAGTTACCGCTTTTGAGGAAACAACATGGTTTAGCCAATCGGGATTAACATTTTTTTTCTTGCTTTTAATAATTTCTACTGTNTGCCCACTTTTGAGAATTGTTGANAGAGGTGCAAGTTTTTTATCAATTTCACAAGCTAAGCAGTAATTTCCAAGGGATGAATGAACAGCATAAGCATAATCTATTGAAGTAGAGCCACTCTTAAGAGTAAAGATTTTTCCATTAGGAGAAAAAATGTAGACATCTTTGCCGCTTAAATCAGATTTAATATTTTCCAAAAACTCTAATGATGATGAACTTCGATCTTTAGTTTCAATNAGTCTTTGNACAAGCTGACGTGACTTTGCTTGTATTAAGTCGTCACTTACATTTGTCTTATACAAGCCGTGAGATGCAATTCCATAACTAGCGAAGGTTTCCATTGAATCTGTCTGAATCTGAACTTCCATTGGAACCCCATCAAATGTCATTACACTTGTATGTATAGCTTGATAACCATTAATTTTTGGAACAGCTATGTAATCTTTAAAACGGCCAGTNATAGGAGTGAACAAATTATGTATTATCCCAAGAGATTTATAGCAATCATCTGCTTTTTGTACAATTANCCTAAAAGCAAACACATCATAAATATCTGAAAAAGATTTTTTCTTTTTCATTTTTTGATAAATNGAAAAGATTCTCTTTTCACGGCCCGTAATTTTTACATTTAGCTTTGCATCATTGAACTTTTTTCTGACCGCTTTTTTTACTCTTGATATTAAATTTTTTCGATTTAGATCATTTGTTTTGAGGGCATCAACTATCATCTTATGTCTAATAGGATGAATTGTTTTAAATGAAATATCTTCAAGCTCTATTGCCATTTTATGCATTCCAATTTGATGAGCCAGAGGCGCATAAAGATCCAAAGTCTCTCTGCTTTTCTTTATCTGCTTTTCGCGAGGCAAATGTTCTATTGTCTTTAGATTATGCAGTCTATCTGCAAGCTTGATTATCACAACCCTAACGTCTTCGGCAGTTGCTAATGCCATTTTCTGAAAATTTTCAGCCTGACTATCTCCTTTAATTTTCTCATCAAGTTGCAAAAGTTTTGTTACTCCATTGACCAATGTGCTGACGTTTTTACCAAACTGTTGTCTGACTTTTGATAGAGGTATCTCACAATCCTCAACTACATCGTGAAGTAATCCNGCAATGATTGTGTCTGCATCCATTTTTAATGATGCAAGTATAAGTCCAACATTTATTGGGTGCATTAAAAATGGTTCACCACTTTTTCTGTACTGCCCATCATGTGCAGTATCTGCAAAATTTATAGCTTTTTTTATTTTTTCACTTGATAGAGGATTTAGATATAGCTTAGATAACTGATCGAGTTCTTCTCCCAGTTTTGAGGTTTGTGGTTTTTTAAATAAATTTAGCGTTTCAAACAAAAATAAATCTACTCCTCATCTTCATTATCGAGAAAAACTTCTTCAGTGTCACTAGAAGCTAAATTTTCTTCTGTTAAGACACCNTCTTCAATTTCTCGCAAAGCGATGATTGTAGGTTTATCATTTTCAGGATCAACAAGAGGCTCGGCACTTGTTGAAATTAAGTCCCTAGCTCTTTCTGCTGCTTTCAAAACTAAATCGAATCTACTNTCGACCTGTTTTAAGCAACCTTCTACTGTAATTCTAGCCATTGTTTTCTCTGAAGATGATATTTAAAAGGTTTTTAGTTGCCTTGTCTAGTGAAATATTAGTTATTTGGTGTTGAAATTTTGATGATTTCTCTATCTCAAANGCTGCAGCTTCAATTCTTTTTTTAATTACCTCTTCTGAATCAAGCCCCCTTTTGATTAACCTTTCCTCTAACTCTTTAATAGATGGAGGTGATATAAAAATACTAGTGGCTTTTTTATACTTATCTAAGACCTCTAATGCGCCTTGCCAATCTATCTCAAGTAAAACTTTATAGCCAGCTAATATTTTATCGTCTATAAGGGTTTTTGGGGTTCCATATAAGTTGCCATGAACAGTAGCATATTCAATATAACTNTTGTCATTAACATTTTCCCTAAATTCTGATTCACCGATAAAGATATAATCAATGCCATGCTGTTCTCCCTTCCTAGGTTGACGGGTGGTATGAGAAACAGAAAGAAATACTTTTTTATTATTCTCTTTAGAGTATTTGAGCACATTTTTGATTAAGCTTGTTTTGCCCGCACCTGAGGGTGCAGTTACAATAATTAGATTGNGTTCTGTATCACTCAATGTTCTGTGCATGCTCCTTAATTTTTTCAATACTNCCTTTTAATTCGACTACTTCCTTTTTNATTTCAGAGATAACAGCTTTNGAGCTCATAGTATTTGCCTCTCTTACCATCTCTTGTGAATAGAAATCTAACTTTTTTCCTATAGTNGATTTATTGTTTATCAGTCTTGANATAAGTTCAAGATGAGATATAAATCTAACGACTTCCTCATTGATATCTGATTTACCAAATGCGGAGATAGCCTCATTATAATTAATCTCTTTATCTTCTGCTTCAAGCTCTATCTGATACTTTTTAATTTTGGCACGAATTTGTTTAATATTTTGTTTTTCTAATTTCTTAATTTTTAAAATTGTAGATTTCATTAATTTGATTAATCGTTGAATATCTTTCTTAGTTGCCTCTCCATCGGATACTCTATTTGTTTTTAAACCCTGAATAGATTTTGTTATCANACTCTTTAATTTCGAAATCTTAACTGATGTATCTCTTTGAATAAGATCTTTTATACGTAAAATTTCTGAGTAAGAGACATTTTCAAGCCCTAAACCATTTGCTTTAATTAGTTTTTCATTTCTTTTAATCTCTTTAATCAGATTTGAAGATATTGATAAGCTCTCTTTAGGTGGCAAGGAATANAAAATNTCTAGTTCAATTTTTCCTCTTGAAAAATTCTTTTGAATCAGGCCCCTTATCCAACCCTCATTAGACTTCATGCTATGAGGCAGCTTAATTATTATTTCTAGGAACCTGCTATTTAATGACTTTGTAATGCATTTATATTCGATGCCCTTTTCAAGAAAGCTATTTTCACTGAAACCTGTCATGCTTCTCATAATAATTTCTCAACGCTTTTAAATTTAAAATTTGATGTTTTGTTGTATTTTATAGATTTTATTTCTGCGTTGACAGGCTCACCTGAGAAGTCAACAAAAAGGTCAGAGTATTTTTTTGAATAAGGCATTACACAATTAATTAGCTTTGCACTTATATGTCCATTAACAATGCCACTTATTATTGATACGACATCATCTAAGTGAATAGCATTTATATATTTATTACTAGANAANAATTTTTTATTCACAACTAGTTTCACAAAGTTTGAACTTTGTGTAATTAGTCCGCTCAAACGAAGCAAAAATGAATCTTCGTGGTTNTGGATTATTTGTTCGTACTTAACAATCACCTTTCCTTGTGCATCTGCTGCTTTTGCAGGAGATGATTCATCAACTTCTAAATTAGCATACCCTGAAAATACTCTTGTTGATGAAATGAAAATCTTTTTTGCTGAAGGAAAAAGATCATATAAATTATTTAATTGCTTTAAATAACCATTTTNATATTCACTCAAACCAGAATTCTTTATTTTTGGAAAATAGATGATCCAATNAGGATCAAATTTTTGCGCAGTAATTGAAATNCCACTGGAATAATCTTCATTTATGATTTCAACATTACTGAGCTTTGAAGTATTTTGTCTTCTTATGCCAAGAATTTGAAATTGGGGATTGAGTCGTGCAAATTCTTCAGCAATTTGTCCATAACCTATAACTAAAATTTTCATTTTTATCTTTTAACCATAATAATAAATATATATGACTTCACATCAAAAGATTGAAGCCTCGTCTTTACTTGTTTCAACAGTTAAAGGTGTNGGTGAAAAGTTATCACAAAACCTTATGAAACTCGGTATTCAGACAGTTGAGGACCTATTATTTCATTTTCCTATCGGTTATCAAGATAGAACGAGCCTTAAAAAAATTGCCGAGCTGTTGCCTGATCAAGAATTTGTCATTCAAGGTTTTGTTGAAAAAGTTTCACAAACATTTGTTCCACGAAAAATGCTACTAGTGAAAGTAAGAGATAAAACAGGTCACATTTATCTAAGATTCTTCTATTACTTTCCTGGCTTAAGAAATGTATTCAAAGANGGTTCTGAAATTCAAGTTTCAGGGACATCACGTCTTGGTAGATATGGCCTTGAAACAATTCACCCAGAATATGAGCCGGTGCAAGGAGATTTCCTGCCACAAATATTGCCGAAATATAGGCTTACAAAAGGNTTATCACATCAAAAAATGAGAAAAATAATTCAATCTTCAATTGATCTAATAAAAGATAAGAATGTAGAAATTTCAGACTATATGCCCTTCAATGAATTAAAACCTTTAAANGAAGCAATTATCAATCTTCATTTACCAAACCCAGAATCTAACATTGATGATTTTCTTATAGGAGGAAGTTCAGATTTTCGCAAAAGGGTTGCTCTGGAGGAAATGATTGCAAATAAAGTTAGCTACCTTTCAATTAGGGAACAAAACAAAAGCAAAAAAACTCATAAATTTACTGATAAAACATTAGCAAAAAAAATATNAGATAACTTACCTTTTGAACTNACTTCTGATCAATTAAAAGTTTATGGTGAAATCTGTCAAGATATAGGCTCCGAAACACCAATGCTAAGACTTTTACAGGGCGATGTTGGTTCAGGAAAAACAATCGTTGCTGCTCTAGTGGCAGCGTCAATAGTTGCAGACAACAAACAAGTCGCAATTCTTGCACCTACNACAATACTTGCCAACCAACACTATCAAAACTTTACTNAGTGGTTTGGTGAAACTGATGCTGTTCAGCTTCTCACCTCAAAAATTCCAGTTAAGCAAAAAAGATCAATCTACGAAAAAATAGAATGTGGAGAAGCAAAAATTATTATTGGGACTCATGCCGTCTTCCAAACAGATGTTATATACAATGATTTATCTTTGGTTATCTACGATGAACAACATAGATTTGGTGTAAGCCAAAGATTGAAGCTGAAGGAGAAAGCTGAAAATTTCCCACACCAATTATTACTTTCAGCAACTCCCATTCCAAGAACAATGGCTATGGGAGTTTTATCTGGCTTAGATATATCAACTATTAAATCACTTCCACCAAATAGAACTCCTATTGTTACCACAACCCTACCTAACAGCNGAAGAGATGCATTGATAAATAGGATAAAAAATGCAATTAACGATAAGTCACAAGTATATTGGGTTTGCCCATTAATTGATGAAAGTGAAACTGAATTAATTGGTATAGAAGATCTTCAAAAAATTCTTAGTAAAGAATTTCTGGCATCAGATTATCAAATAATTCATGGNAAAATGAAAGATAGCAGTAAACAATCAATTCTTAAGGATTTTAAAGATAAAAAGACCAAGATCCTTTTAGCNACGACTGTAATTGAAGTGGGAATTGATGTTCCAGATGCCAATATAATGATAATCGAAAATTCTGAGCGTTTTGGTCTTGCCCAACTCCATCAACTTAGAGGAAGGGTTGGAAGGGGNGAGCGAGAAAGCTTTTGTATACTAATGCATACAAACTCACTGACTGAGCTATCTGAAAAGAGACTGAAAATTATTTCAGAAACAAATGATGGTTTTTTAATTGCTGAAGAAGATTTAAAACTTAGAGGTCCTGGAGATATTTTAGGATTATCTCAAACTGGTCANCCAAGTTTTAATTTCTATGATCTTCTTGCTGATGAGAATCTTCAAAAAGAAGCAGATAGACTTGCAACAGAAGTTATTAAGATGCCAATTGATAAGCAACGAAAAATTGTTGAAAGATGGTTTCCAGCACATCTTGAACTTTCAGATGTATGACATACATTTACCGACATGGGTAAATTAATTGATGGAAATTGGGTGGTTAAGTCTATTATCACCTCAGATAGCTTGGGNGCATATGATCGTTTACCCAGAACTTTCTTAGAATACATATCTAAAGATAATAAAATTTTTAAACCTGAATCAGGAAGGTATCATCTTTACATAAGCTATGCATGNCCTTGGGCAACACGAACTATTATTTATAGNAAATTAAAGAAACTTGAANAACATATTAGTNTTAGCGTAGTNCANCCAANTATGCTAGATGAAGGTTGGNTATTTGATGAGTCTTTTCCAGGAGCGACAAAAGATCATTTATACGGATCACAATATTTAAGAGAAATCTATCAAAGAGCGGATCAAAACATAACAACAAGCGTTACCGTGCCAATACTTTGGGATAAAGAAACTGAAACGATTGTAAATAACGAATCATCACAAATTATCCGGATGTTTAACAGTGAATTCAATGAGCTAACAGGNAATTATGATGACTATTATCCNGAGCAGAATAGATCGGATATTGATTCTTTAAATGATCTTATTTATGAGACAGTAAATAATGGTGTCTACAAAAGTGGNTTTGCTAAAACACAAGAAGCATATGACGAAGCTGTGACTAAATTATTTGAAACACTAAATAATCTTGAAGCTCGATTAANCTCATCAAGATATTTGATTGGTGATAACATTACTGAGGCTGACCTTAGGTTGATTCCAACACTTTTGAGGTTTGATGCAGTTTATGTAACCCANTTTAAATGTAATCTAAGAAGAATAATTGACTATAAAAACTTAAGCAGATATGTACAAGATATGTTNCTAATTCCTGCTGTTAGAGACACATTAGATATTGAACATATCAAACAGCATTACTATTTCAGTCACGAGCAGCTTAACCCATGCAGAATCATTCCAAANGGTCCAGAAAATATATTTAAAGAAGCGGAGCAATAACTAAACTTACAATTGCCATCACGTTAATTAGAATATTCATTGCTGGGCCAGAAGTNTCTTTGAAAGGATCGCCTACAGTATCGCCTACGACTGTCGCTGAATGTGTTTCTGTTCCNTTNCCACCAAAATTACCTTTCTCAACAAACTTTTTAGCATTATCCCAAGCACCGCCAGCATTAGCCATCATAAGTGCCATAAGAACACATCCCAAAAGTGCTCCAGCTAGCATTCCACCAAGATGAACTGGACCAAGAATAAAACCTACTGCCACTGGGGAAAGTATTGCAATTGCNCCAGGAAGTAGCATTTTNTTNANAGCTGCTTTTGTAGCAATATCAACACATTTAGCATTATCTGGTTCAGCTTTTCCTTCTAAGAGCCCAGGTATTTCCCTAAATTGTCTTCTTATTTCTTCAATCATTTCAAATGCTGCATCACCGACTGCTGTCATTGTTATAGATGAAACAAGAAATGGAATTGTTCCTCCAATAAACATACCCATCAAAACTCTGGGATCNTTTAGGGAAAGTGANTCTAAACCTGTTGCTAACATATAGGCAGCAATAATTGCTAATGCTGCTAATGCCGCAGCCCCAATAGCAAAACCCTTTCCAATAGCAGCTGTAGTATTTCCTAACTCATCAAGCGAATCAGTTATTTCTCTNACTTCTGGNTTCATGCCACTCATCTCAGCTATTCCACCTGCATTATCTGCAACAGGCCCATATGCATCAATGGCCATTGTAATTCCAACGGTTGAAAGCATCCCAACAGCAGCAATTCCAACCCCATACAAGCCTGTAAAATAAGTTGAGATTCCTATTATTCCAGCAATAACAAATAATGGCAGAACTACTGACTGCATTCCAACACTCAAGCCAGTAATCATTACTGTGGCAGGGCCTGTCTCTCCAGATTTAGCAATCTTTCCAACAGGAGAATCCTCTGTTGAGCCTCCAGTGTAATATTCTGTAATTAGTCCTATCAAAATTCCACCCACTGCACCGGTTAAAACAGAANAGAAGACTGACATCTCAATGTTTGGTGAATAGTAGATACTTAAGCCAGCAAAAACTAAAAATATCATTGGCGAGAAGAATGTTCCAAATCGTAATGCTACTGCNGGTGACTGNGANACTTGAGTTCTTACTATTAAGATCCCCAATAATGAGCAGAATAGTCCTGCTGCAGCTAACCAAAGTGGAAGAAACATTAAATCTGTATTGCCAAATGTCGCTGCTATTGCCATTGATGCGATCATTGCTCCACAATATGACTCGAAAATATCAGANCCCATTCCAGCAATATCACCAACGTTGTCCCCAACATTATCAGCTATCACTCCAGGATTTCGAGGATCATCTTCGGGTATTCCTGCTTCAATCTTTCCAACCANATCTGCACCNACATCTGCACTCTTTGTGAAAATTCCTCCACCAACTCTTGAAAATAAAGCTACTGCAGATGCCCCTACTCCAAATCCCTCCATTGATTTAGCGATTTTATCTGGATCATCCATAGCACCAGTAAAAAAAACATAAAGCCCACCTAAACCAACTAGACCCATTGATGCTACACATAAACCCATTATTGAACCGCCAAAAAAAGATATTGAAAGTGCTTGTTGTTGNCCAAAATTTTCAGCAGCTGATGCTGTTCTTACATTTGCTTTGGTGGCTGAATACATCCCAATAAAACCTGCTACTGCGGATGATAGTGCTCCNACAAGTATAGCTGATGCCGTATACCATCCTAGCGGCGAAAACCCACAAGCAAGAACTAGTNCTAANACAACAGGAGCTAGAATNTTATATTCTGTAATCATGAAGACCTTTGCGCCTAAATGGATTTGATCACCAATTTTTACAACAGAATCTTTGCCTGCAGGATATTTCATAATCAAACCATACAAAACAAAAGCAAAAAACAAGCCTATGAAGCCTGTCAGAAATGGACCCCAAGGGGTCATTGGACCAATAATAAAGTTCTCCATAATTATCCCAACCTATTAAAAATTTTTTCTTCTAATTCNTTCTCAGATTTAGCTACTATACATGACACAGCTGCATCACCGCAAACATTAACCGATGTTCTGATCATATCTAAAATCCTATCAACAGCAAGAATTAAACCAATAGCATCTAAAGGCAATCCAACTGAACCTAAGATCAAAGCCAATGTTACAGTTCCTGCTGANGGAACTGCAGCAGTCCCTATAGAAGTTATGATTGCTANAAGCACTATCTGACCATATTGAACNANGGAGAGGTCAACTCCAACAGTNCTTGCGATAAACATNGTAGCTAAGCCCTGCATAATTGCTGTTCCATCCATATTAATNGTTGCACCAACTGGAATTACAAATGAAGATACATCTTTCTTTACACCCAAATCGTCTGTGACAGTTTTTAAAGTAACTGGAATAGTTGCAGCAGATGAAGAGGTTGAAAATGCAAATAAAGCAACATTTTTCATCTTGTTAAAAAATATTAGAGGATTNAAATTTGCNAAAAGTTTGAGCAAAATTGAATAAGTNAAAAATAAATGAAATAAAAGCACTCCNATTAATAAGATTACATATTGTGCTAAATCTCCAAAAATATTCAAACCTTTGGTTATGACGTANCTACCCATCAGGCAAAATACTCCGACTGGTGCAAAACTCATTATTAATAAGACTATTTTAAGAAAAACAGTGTTGAATCTTTCAAATGTCTTGGATAACCCGTTAGTTAGTTCGTCTGTGAGATTTAANGCAATACCAAAAATTATACTTATAAAAACTATACCCAGCATATTNTTCTCTATGAAAGCTCCGAACATATTGTTTGGAAAAATCCTTAGCACGGTATCATAAAGACTTNCNTCNCCNGCTACAGGTGTGAAGCTACTCACATCCCCTTCATAACCTGATAAATTAAATATCCAACCAAAAAGGAGTGCAGTTGTTATAGCCAATCCAGTAGTAAATAAATATAGGCCAATAGTTTTTGATGCAATTGAACCCAACTTAATCATATTTGAAAGTGAAGATATTCCTGATACTAGTGAGAAGAATACAAGCGGNACTACAACAAGCATCAATAGGTTTTTAAAAATTTGTCCTCCCAATTGGAAAACGTACTTTTCAACAGTCCCAAAAATCGACTGTGGTATGGAGTTTTGAAAATAATANAAGAATGATGCAATAATCACACCTAATGCCATGCCAATAAGCACATTTTTAGTTAAATTTTTTGGGGCCGAAAGAACACTCATAGCTCAATCATATCAAAATCTTCCTTACCTACTCCACATTCTGGGCAAACCCAATCATCAGGAATATCTTCCCANTTTGTTCCAGGNTCAATTCCTTCATCTGGATGTCCTTGTTCCTCATCGTAAATCCACCCACAAACTATGCATTCCCACTTTTTATATTCCATAAAACCAACTCTTTTCAAAGGGAAGTATTATAATCATTCTTCACAACATTATGACACCAAAAAGACAAACAAATTGGCAGCTTTATACAAATGATAATAATGTTTNATCGTCTTCGATGATTTCATGGGTGCAAGAAGATGAATCTTTAATAAAAAGGTTATCAAAAAAATATGGNTCGATAACATTAGAGGTTCTTTCAGAAAAAATNTGTATGCATTCAGATAAAGAAATATCTAAATTGCAGTTGGAAGGAAATTTAAGAAAAATTTTTTTNNCTGCAGATAGAAAAGTGGTTTTTGCAGAATCATTTTTTAGCGAGTACGTAATTAAAAAATTTACAAGGTTTTCAGCTCTTGGGAATGAAGCANTAGGAAAATATCTTTTTTCTTTAAAAGAAATTGCAAAAANTCGTACGTTCATATCAAAATATGAATATGAGAATAANGTCTACACTGGCCGAAAATGCATTTATTCTATTTCGGGTGAGCTNTTTTCAGTAATAGAAGTTTTTTTATTCAATGAATAAAATTAATCCATATTTAAATCTTATTAGGTTTTATAACCCCATTGGTTTTTGGTTATTGTTATGGCCTGGGTTTTGGGGTCTATTCCTTCAGCCAGGATTCAATATTTCTGATTTTACTATAGTCTTGCTTGGATCTTTTTTAACACGATCTCTTGGTTGTGCGATAAATGATTTCTTTGACAGCGACTATGATAGGAAAGTTGATAGAACNAAATCTAGGCCTATTNCATCTGGTCAAATCTCAAAGNGAAATGCAGCAATCTTTATCGTACTTCTCGCATCAATTTGTCTTTGTATCCTATCTCTTACAAATACATTCACTATAAAGTTTGTNTTGTTGATNTGTATTCCATTAATAATATTGTACCCATTNTCAAAANGATTTTTGTCAGCNCCTCAGCTTATTTTAGGAGTAACTTTTGGNCTTTCTCTNCCAATAAGTTATTCAATTGTTCATGGAAACCTAAACTNAGATGCTATTTTTCTATATGTTGCNAGTATCTTCTGGATCATCGGTTATGACAGCATATATGCAATGAGNGATTTAAAAGATGATATGAAAATAAAGTTGAACTCTTTNCCTNTAATGTTCATGGAAAATACCACATTCGTAATTTTTATTTCTTATTCAATCTTTTTTATTATGTTGGCTTTTTTTGCATATAAAAATGGTNTGGGCCTTTTATTTCTTGGTCTTATTTTTCTTATTTATCAGTTTTATTTACAGTATGAATTAATCAAAGGGGGAANGTTCCTTGAAGCTTTTAAATCAAACAGTCACATTGGTTTAATCATTGCCATGATTCTTTTCATAGAAAATCAAAATGAGTTTTTTAATTAGAGANACTCTTGCTGAGTGCAAAGATAAAGTTAAGAATCACCAATGCAGTGATCCTTTTTTTAATTATCAATTTTTATCTGCACTTCAAGAGGCTNATTGCCTGANCAAACAAAGTGGCTGGCAAGCAAATTACTTCCANCATAAAAATAACTCAGTAGTGCCCTTTTATGAAAAGAATAATAGCCAAGGAGAATTTGTTTTTGATTATTCTTGGGCTAATGCTTACTTTCGATATGGCATGCAATATTACCCAAAAATTGTATTNAGCGTTCCCTTNACACCAATCGAAGGTAATAGAATATTCTGCAAANATAATGAAGATGGNAAAGAAACNCTCAAGGATTTTGTNAAATATATAAATGAGGAAAAATTTTCCTCAATACATGCTCTATTTGTGTCAGAGAATCAAAGGGAGATTTTTTCAGGAGAAAATTTTATAGAAAGAACTGACTGTAATTATAAATGGGTTAANTACGGCTATAAGACNTTCGATGANTATCTACAAAANCTCAAATCAAGNTATAGAAAAAACATTCTNAAAGAACGAAANGAAATCAAAAAAAGTAATATATNCTTTGAATTGGTTGANAATCCAAAAANTCAAACCTGGGAAGAATTTTATCTTTTTTACGCGCTTACTTANGTCAGAAGAGGACAGCAACCATATCTTAACCTAGATTTTTTTCGAAAGCTTAGTGGGACGCAGCCATTNGTTTTATTTGCTAAAAAAAATGATGAAAAAATCGCTGCAGCTCTTTTCTTTGTATCTNATGANACTTTGTATGGNAGGTACTGGGGATCAAAAGATGACATTGATTATCTACATTTTGAAACCTGCTATTATCAAGGAATTGAGCTTGCCATNAAAAAAAATGTGTCGTTCTTTGATCCTGGAATTCAGGGTCAACATAAATTGAAAAGAGGGTTTGANCCTGTACTTAATAAATCATATCACTGGATTAAAAATGAGGAATTTAGAAAAGCAATTTCAAATTTTTGTAANGATGAATCAAAGCATATAAATCAATATTATCTGAATGCAAAAAATGCATTGCCATTTAAAAATGAATGAATACAGAAAAACTAATTCTCATCTAACTGCATGCTCTGCAAANTATTTGCGACTTAAAAAAATATTATCTTCTTATGAAAGAAGTAATTTAGTTTTAAGGAATTNACTNAATAGNCANATTTATAATGCCAGTTTTGATCTAAAGATTTTGTCAAAACATTCTTCAACTTGTGATTTAATTTTTACAAATCTTGACTCAAAACTTTTAAATTCGTTTCAATTTGAACTTAGCATTTATCATGATGTTGAACTTTGTGAAGTTAGTAGTTTCAATGGNCATTCTCCTAGTAGATTTCCTTTTCAGTTTGAAAAATTCCCNAAATCAAATGATGAGAAATCTCAACAAAATAGATTTTTAACTGAAGTTCTTGATATCATTCTGAATAGTGGTTTCTATGAAAAATAAAGATTTAATTTTATACATCCATGGCTGGAACTCGCATANAGANGCTAGAAAAGCACTACTACTTAAGGATAAAATAAACCCNAGTANAAATTTTCAAGTAGAGTCGATTACACTTCAATCGCATCCNAAAGAGGCTATCTTACAACTGTCTAAATTCATTGAAAANGAGANGGGNGAAAGAAAGGTACATCTNGTTGGAAGCTCCTTAGGNGGGTACTATGCTACCTTTCTATCAGAAAAATATAATTTAAAATCAGTAATGATTAATCCAGCAGTTTGGGCTTATAAGATCTTTAAGAATGATATGGGAGAAAATAAAAATTTNAATACNAACGAGAGNTATATTATTGATGAAGAATGGGTTNCGAGTCTCAAAGAAATTTTTGTTGAAAAGCCAAACTCTGAAAACTATCTTGTNCTTCTCCAGACTGGTGACGAAACTCTAAATTATAAATTTTCTGCAGAATATTATGATGGCTCAAAAATAATAATTGATGAAGGTGGCANTCATAGTTTCGAAAATTTAGAAATAAAAATTCCACAAATGNTGCTACATTTTTCATAAAATCGACCAATACTATTTGCTAAACGAGCTTAAAAATACTAAATTAATAANGCATTGCATTTGCTCCATACTCCATGGTTAAAAAGGAGCCTTTTTAAAGGTAAAAGTTAAGATCGTTCATCTTTGCTTGCAAAGACGGAAGTAGACAAAAGTTGAAGGAACGCGCCCGTTAAACGAAGTCGAGTTTAACTTCTATATTGATGCAATATAAATGCAAAAAAAATATTAAATTAAAATAGGAGAAAATATGAGCTCTATGAAGACGTATGAATATATTTGGTTGGATGGTTATACACCAGAACCAAANATGAGAAGTAAAGTAAAGGCTACTGANGAGGATGTCGCACCAGATTGGTCATTTGATGGATCATCTACCCAACAAGCAGANGGAGGAAGNTCTGACTGTTTACTNCTGCCTGTTCAAACNTATGCAAATAGCAATGGTCATGATTTAGTAATGACTCAAGTCCAAAGTGCTGATCATAAAACNCACCCCTCAAATTTTAGAGCTGCTGCTGCAGAAGTAGTNAGTGACGAATGGTGGTTTGGTTTTGAACAAGAATTCTTTTTTACCGATCCTCAANCTGGGGAGCCCTTAGGCTGGGANGATGGTGAACCTAGGGAACAGGGTGAATTTTACTGTGGTGTTGGATCAACTAATGTTGTTGGAAGNGAAATATCAGATGCACATTTAGCTGCTTGCCTAGATTTNGGNATTACATTAACGGGAACAAATGCTGAGGTAGCTCTTGGGCAATGGGANTACCAATGTTTTGGCAAAGGTATNAAAGCTGCAGACGATTTATGGGTTAGCAGATANCTNCTTTTCAAAATTGCTGAAGAATTTGGTGTTGGAGTNAATTTGCANCCAAAACCAAAGTCAGGGGATTGGAATGGATCAGGAATGCATACCAATTTTTCAAATGAAGANATGAGATCTAATGGATCTGAAGCATTATTTTCATCGATGTGCGACAAGCTTGGCGCAGTACATCAAGAGGGAATTGCAGCTTATGGCTCAGATAATGATCAGAGATTGACTGGCCTACATGAAACTCAAAAAATTACTGAATTCTCTTATGGTGTGAGTGATAGAGGAGCTAGTATTAGAATCCCAGTTTATACTGTGGAGCATGATTGGAACGGATATCTNGAAGACAGACGTCCTGCTTCAAATGCAGACCCGTATAAAATAGTTGCTCATATTGTNGGGACTTTAAGTAAATAATTTTTTATAGCCTTCTACTTTANTAGTGGGAGGCTTTCTTCTGCCCANGAGATNAATCCATACTTAAGAAGCATTACTNTTTCAACNCCTAAGTTTTTAAGTTCAACNCCTGCTCCTCCAGAATCAATTCCGTTCTCAGANACTACAATAATAGTTTTTCCAATTGTTAGTAGATGCTCTTGTTTNTTAAAGTCGTCCTTTTTAATATTTATTGATCCGTGAATGTGCCCNGAATCGTAAGAATCTTTATCTCGTATATCAAGNAATAANGCTTNGCCCGAATTTACNAAAGAAACAGCTTCATTAGGTCCAATTTTTTTTCCACCTTTAGTGCTTTCATAGAACCACCACATTATAAGTGTCGTTACCAAGGGCAATGAGAAATACCAACGAGTTATCAGAAAATCAAAAATGTCCATATCNAANTTTTTTATAGATTATACAATATANGTTTTTAACTATTAGATNATGAAAACAAATAAATTGGTTCTGGTCAGACATGGACAAAGCATATGGAANGAAAAAAACCTTTTTACAGGCTGGAAAGATATTGGGCTAACTAAGAAGGGCATCAATGAAGCCGANAGTGTTGGANAGCAAATTAAGAGAATTGGNACCAAATTTGANGCGATGTANACCTCCTCGCTTGTGAGGGCCCAAAAAACTGGTGAAATTATTCTTGAATGTATTTCGCAAAAAGAAATTGAAATTATTTCAGATCAATCACTAAATGAGCGTAATTATGGAGAATTAACTGGGCTTAATAAGGANCAGGCAAAAAAGGATTTTGGTNAATCTCAAGTACAAATATGGAGAAGATCTTATGANATNCCCCCACCTAACGGCGAGAGCCTTAAAGACACTTATGAAAGGGTTGTTCCGTATTTTATAAAAANAATTTTACCGAGACTATTNCNTGGGGAAAATATTTTAATCACAGCTCATGGAAATTCTTTACGGTCACTAGTTAAGTATTTGGAGAAAATCTCTGAAGATGAGATTGTAAAATTAGAGATTGCTACTGGTGAACCAATATTTTATGAATTGATTGATGAAAAGGTGCAAAGAATTGTCTGGTAGCTTGGTATCAAAATGGTATAAAAAATCTGGNCGCAAAGACCTTCCCTGGCGCAANAATATATCACCCTATAGAGTATGGATTTCTGAAATTATTCTTCAGCAGACACAGGTGAAAACTGGAANAGATTATTTTGAAANTTTTGTATCANCTTACCCTAATCTTAAATCGATTAAGGATGCGTCCGAAGATGATATTTANAAGCTTTGGAGNGGATTAGGCTATTACCGAAGNGCCTCTTACATATATCAAGCTAAAGAAATAATTCATAATAAATTTGCAGGAAAATTTCCAGAGTCATANGACTCGATTNTTTCTTTGCCAGGAATTGGCAGATCAACTGCTGGAGCCATTCTTTCAATAGCTTTTAAAAAACCTTANCCGATCCTAGATGGTAATGTAAAACGAGTAATATCAAGGTTCTTTTATAAAAAAGATTTTAATGAGAATTTATTTTGGAAATTATCNANTAGCTTAATTGATACAAAAGATCCATTTTCTTATCAACAAGGAATAATGGATATTGGAGCAANGGTATGNCACAAAAAAATACCAAACTGTGNAANCTGTCCATTAAAGNTTAAATGCAAGTCAAAAATTAATAATANTTTTTTTAGCTTACCCTCAAAAAAANNCAAAAAGAAAAATGTTCATTTACATTTTCNGATACATCAGGATGACAATAAAGTTTTTCTTATAAAAGATACAAAATTGGGTTTTTGGAAAAATNTNTGGATTCCACCNTATGAAATTAGAGAACANAGTGAATACGATGTTCGGCATAATTTATCCCATCGAAATCTTTTTATTAAGTTTAATAATGCGGAAACTCCAACTAAAGCTGAAGGGGGGNANTGGTTNNCNAAAGAAAAATTGAAGAATCTAGCAACTCCCAAACCAATTTCTGATAAATTATTAAAGATATGAATAANATCTTTTGTCAAAAATATAAAAAAAACCTTACTANGATGAATGCTGCTCCATTTCCAGGAGATTTTGGNCAAGAAATTTTAACAAATTATTCCAAAGAGGCATGGGATGATTGGATTGCATTGCANACAATGCTTATCAATGAGGGCGGTTTGGATTTATCAAATAAGGACANCAGAAAGTGGCTNAGCAAGCAAATGAAGCTCTTTCTTGAAAACGGAGATTACAAAAAACCTGATGGTTTTACTCCAATATCTAATTAACTACTCNCCTCGGTTCTAATCTTAGTTGATGAAATATCGCTCCTAAAAATATCTTCTCCAAAACCTTCAAACCTTTGNTCTATACTNCTTGGAATATTTATGTCCTGGAGGGTTACAAAGCTTCCATCAAAAACTCTGCCAAAAACCANAAAATTAGTATTTTGACGATTAAAAATATCAAACTCATCAATCATNGACTTATAGCTGCTATAGAATCTTTCATTTAGCATTCTCAATAAAGTNTCAGCNCCAATTATAAATGTNGCATCTTTAAACATCATGGCTTTCTCTGAGAACTTTCCTGCTTTAGTGAGCACCCATTGATCTTTTTTNTTGAATTGGTTTAGTGTCGACTCTATTTGATGATAGCTGAGTGGAGGCTTATCAGCNTTTTGAATGCATACTTCATAAAAAACATTTTGTAGCATTTTATTTTTTGCCAGNTTAGCCATTTCGATATGTGCATCATGAATAGGATTAAATGCACCAGGAAAAATTAGTTTAGGTTCTTCATTATTTGATGTGATGTAAGGTATTTCCTCTCTCATTATCTCTTTCCATCCCTCTTTTGCATTAACTCTTTCTTCTACATATTCCTCATTTATTTTTGGATAAGAAAAATCTAACCCAGCAGATTCAAGCAACATGTTTACAACAAAATTTGTTACNAGCTCNTCCTCCTCTTCTCTTGACCTTATGCCTTTCTTCATGACACAGGATATNCTTTTTGAATANTCCTCTGTTTGCAAAGCTATATGGAATTTATGATCTCCTTGCTTTTCATAAGTAGTTGAAAGCGCAGCTGTAATCGCAATCCCAAAAAGGGCTGTTTTGGATGTTTTTGAATCAATTTTCTTTGCAGCACTATANGCTTTAGCTGCCATTCTGAGTGAAGTGTCTTTTGAGCAGTATAAATCTGGCTCTTTCATGAGGTAAAAATCAAGCGACTCCCTTGAATATGGGATGTATGATTCTAAAACAGAATTACTTGCTCCAGGCACTTTTAATAATGAAGCAATTGCATTACTGCCGCCCCCNCTAGAAACAATTACAAACCTAATTCCTGATTTGTGAATTTGTTTAATACTTTCTAAAATATTTTCTTCCATACTCTTTATATTTGGGGAAAAAATACTTTATTTAAACCTTTAGAGCAAGATGATTTAAGATAGTACCATCATGAAAAAAATATTTTTAACTCTTATAATTCTTATTTCTTGCAACCAAATTACTGATTATCCATCCACGCCTAAAGAAAGGGAATATTTTAATCTCTTTGGAACTACAGTTTTGGATCCATATTTCTACATGGAAAATTTTCAATCGGAAAAAGTTTTAAAATGGTCAAAGGAACAAAATAAATTCACCGAAAAATACCTTAAAGATTCAAAGTATACCCAGATACAAGAGAAATTATCTGAAGCCTTTAGTTCAGAATATTTTTCTATTTCATATTTCAATGAGAAGCGAGATACCTACTTTTACAATTCAGGAATAGAACAACATAATCTTTTCTTCTTAAAAGGAGATGAACCCTCATTACTTCTTAATCCAAATGCTTGGTCAAACGATCAAACGATAAACCTTGACCAGACTTCAATAAGTCCAAATAAGAAATATCTTGCTTATTCAACCTCAGATGGTGGGGTGGATTGGCGAACCGTAAAAATAAAGAACCTAACAACCGGTCTTGATTTAGTGGCGGAGATTAGTGAGGTAAAGTTTTCAAATATTATATGGAGCCAAGACTCATCTAAACTTTATTATCATAAGTATCCAAAGCCAGAGGAAGGTAAGAGGTTGAGCCAGCAGAGTTATGATGCAGCATTATATTATTTTGACCTTACGTCAATGAAGGAATTCCTATTTTTTGGTGAGATTAATAAAGAGGAGAACTATAAGCTCAGTTTTATTGGTGAAGAAGAAAATATTTTAATAAAAGTGATAACTGGTTCAGAAGAAGAAAATTTTTATCTTTACGGTCCCAGTATTGAAACTTTAGAGGCTATAACTCCCATGAATGAAGCAAGCTTTAATTATGTTCATGCAGACGACGAAGGGATTTTTTTTATAACAAACTACGAAGCCTCGAATTATAGATTAGTGAAAGTTTCATTTAATGACTTTGAGCTTCAAGAAATTATTTCTGAAAAAGACCTTGCTCTTAAAGGGGTAGCATTTGTACACAATCTGATGCTTGCAGACTATATTAATGTCGATATGACATCTAAAATTGTGGTTTTCGATGAAAATGGTGAAGAAGATATTCTCAAATTTCCATCAGAAGTTACTGGGACAATTAGCAATTTTCAAGAGTCCGGTGAAGATAAAATTTTATTCAGTGTAACTAGCTATACCAATCCTCAAAAATACTTTGAATATGATCTTTTAAATGATGATCTTCAAATGGTTTGGGAAGAAGTTATCCCAGGATATAACCCAGATGATTATGTTGAAATTGCTACATATTTCACTAGCAAGGATGGAACTCAAATACCAATTACCTATTCTTATAAATCCTCAATTGAACCTAACAGTAGAACGCCAGTATTTTTGTACGGTTATGGAGGTTATAACATTTCAATTCGTCCATCATTTACTCCAAAATATGTAGCTTGGCTCGAAATGGGGGGAGTGCTTGCAGTTGCAAATTTAAGAGGTGGTGGAGAGCTTGGTAAAAGCTGGCATGATGCTGGACGTCTGGATACAAAGCAGAATGGTTTCGATGACTTTCTCTATGCATCTAAATTTCTCGAGTATAAAAATATAGGAAACAGAAAGACAACAGTTATAAGTGGCAGATCAAATGGTGGTCTCCTTGTTGGAGCAACCTTAGTGCAAAACCCTGATTATTTTGGTGCTGCTTTGCCTGCGGTAGGTGTTCTAGATATGTTAAGGTTTACAGAATTTACAGAGGGATGGGGGTGGCGAGGTGATTATGGAAGCCCACTTCTTAATCAAAAAGACTTTGCGAGAAATATTAAAATATCGCCTTACCATCAACTTAAAATTGATGAGTGTTATTCTCCAACATTAACAACAACGGGAAGACGTGACGACAGAGTTGTACCTTCGCACTCATACAAATTTACAGCACGATTACAAGAATATCAGGGCTGCAATAATCCAGTTTTACTTTATGATGCTCCCAGAGCTGGTCATGGTTCTGGCAATGGAGTAGCAATGCCAAAGTGGAAAAGAGTTAAGCTATTTTCTATAGAACAAGCCTTTGCTTTGAAGCATGTAAGCAGTTAATATATTTCATCTTGTGCCCAGATAGCTCAGTTGGTAGAGCAAAGGACTGAAAATCCTTGTGTCGGTAGTTCGATTCTACCTC
>PBBW01000009.1 GCA_002716745.1 Gammaproteobacteria bacterium | reverse complement strand
CGGCCCCAACCCCAGCACCAACCCCGGCACCAACCCCGGCGCCAACCCCGGCACCAACCCCGGCACCAACCCCGGCGCCAACCCCGGCCCCTAACTCTGCTCCAGTATTTACATCAGCAACAAGTTATCAAGCTCCAGAAAATCAGTTTTGGGTAGGATTTGTGAGTGCTAGTGATGCAGACGATGACCCTTTAACTTTTAGTCTTTCTGGACAGGATGCAAATCTTTTGCGTATTCAAGGTTATGAATCAGGGGCAAACATAAGTTTCATTGACTTTGCAAATTATGAAGAGAAGAATCAATACGAAGCCATAGTTACAGTATCTGATAGTAAAAGTTCTACAGATCAAAATATTATCATCTACATTACTGACGGAAATGATCCTCCACAAATTACTTCTCAATCTGGATGGGGGCCTCTCCCTGAAGAAACAATAAACGTTGGTACTGTAACTGCTTCCGATGAGGACGGCGATACACAGTTTCAATTTAGTTTGAGTGGAGAGGATAGCGAATACTTTGTCATTTCAGAAAGTGGTTTATTAAGTTTTGCATCTCCAGCAGATTTCGAAACAAAATCTAGCTATAACATAGTAGTTACAGTTTCAGACCTTGGAGGTGCTTCGAGTTCGCAAAACGTTACCATTGGACTCCTCGATGAAGATCTCTGGACATTGTCTAGTAGCGTAATTGAAAATTGCAATGGAAACATGGATATGAGTAAAAACGGTAGTGTTTTAGTGTGTCCTGAGGGATCAGTTGGGTCAGGTGTAGGGATGAGAACCTACTTATGGAATTCTGCCAATAGCTCGTGGTCAGTAATGGATAACTCTACTACTCCTTTCCCAAGCAGATCTTTCGATGGAACCTGGGGAGCTGCTATTTCCCTCAGTGATAATGGTGAGGCTCTTGCTGTATCTTCACCAATACATTCGGGAAATACAAATGGTGCAACTGGTCCGGGAGCAGTATGGGTTTTCTCAAGGAATGGCAATGTTTGGCAAAATAAAAATAACACTAGCTTCAGCGGAGGAACAGAAAATTTTGCTGGCATGACAGGAGAAGGTAGCTCTGGGAATGATGATTATTTTGGTGTTTCAATTAGCCTTAATGCAGACGGAAACAAAATTGCAGTTGGCGCTCATTTTGCAGACGGATTAGCATCTAATGGAGATGGTATAGCTAATGCTGGACATATTAGAGTCTTCGAATGGACTGAAATCCAAGGACAGAATAGGACTGAATGGGTTCAAATCGGAGAGGATATAGACGGCACTATTGCCGGCTCTGGTAGTGGCCTAGGAACAAGTGTTGCACTTTCAAATGACGGAAATGTAGTTGTAGGGGGTGCTCCAAATAGAGAGTATGCAAGAGTTTATGGTTGGGATGGTGCAAGCTGGAATCTTGAAGCTACCTTCCAAACAGGGGCTAATTCAAGTGAAAATTTTGGCGGAAGTGTCGATATTGATGCTGATGGAGATACAGTAATAATCTCTGCTAATGGAGGGGATGGAGGCAGCAAAAGAGGATATGCCAATGTTTACAGAAAAACAGGAAATTCATGGTCACAATTAGGTAGTTCTATTTTTGGCGAATACGATGACGATGGCCGAGGCTTCCAAGGTGATGAGTTTGGTCATGAGGTAAGCATTTCAGACGATGGAAATATTGTTGCTATCAGTTCTAGAAAAAATCCAGGCGCTTTAGACGTCTCAGACCAATACAAAAGCGCTGGCCACGTTAGAGTGTATGAATATACTGGTAGTGAGTGGAATCAGCTTGAAAATGACTTAGACGGAACAGTGGAGGACGCAAGGTTTGGAGATGATCTGGTGATAAGTGATGATGGCGAGAAAGTAGTTGTTCTGCAAGGTGAAGATGGGAAAGTATTTACATTTACTAGATAAGAATTGATTGAAATGTTAGGTTGAGGATTAGATTTTTTCATTATCTGAGGAGATTAATCTATGAAAAATAAGATTGGCATTATTGGCAGCGGAAACATTGGATGGGCAATTAAGAAATTACTCAAAAATGACTATGACCTAAAAATTGGCGACATTAAAGACGGTCTTGATGCGACATCTGAAGAGCAAGTAAAAAAATTTCTTGAAGGCGGAGAAGCAGTAATATCTGCCGGACCATATGCGGTAAATAAAACAATAGCTAAAGTCGCTGCTGACATGGGCATAGGCTATTTAGATTTAACTGAGGATGTTGCAACCACAGATTATGTAAAAACATTAAACTCAAATTCAGTTTTGATACCACAGTGTGGTTTAGCTCCAGGTGCAATCAACATCTGTGCAGCTCATCTTATTGAAGAGTTTGATGAAGTTGATGAAGTTCTCATGAGGGTTGGAGCATTACCAAAATATACAACTAATGAAATGAGCTATTACTTAAGTTGGTCAACCAATGGCCTTATAAATGAATATTGCAATGCTTCAGATGTAATCTATGAGGGATCTAAAGCAAAGGTCATGCCACTTGAAGGGATGGAAAAACTCATAATTGAGGGTAAGAGCTATGAAGCTTTCAATACTTCTGGCGGATGTGCCTCTATGTGTGACACTTATGAGGGCAAAGTTCAAAATTTAACATATAAAACAATCAGATACCCTGGCCATCAAGCACATATGAAATTCCTTTTTAATGATTTATCTCTTAAGAAAAACAGGGAAGTTTTAGAGAACCTATTTGATAAAGAAGTTCCAAGAACAACAGATGACGTCGTTATATTTTTCGTAAAAGTTATTGGCAAAATTGATGGTGTGCTCCAAGAAAAGACTTACTGCAGAAAGATACAGGGCCAAGGAAAATTTAGCGCTATTCAAATAACTACAGCTGCTGGAGTTTGTTCAGTGCTTGAGCTATATCTGAAAAATAAAATCAAGGGAAAGGGTCTAATTTCTCAAGAATCTATTGGTTGGGATGATTTCTTAGAAACGGATTTCGGTAAAGTATATAAATAAGGTTGGTGCTGAGAGCGGGAATCGAACCTGCGACCTTCTCATTACGAGTGAGCTGCTCTACCAACTGAGCTACCCCAGCACGTTAAATATTTTACAAAATTTTCTGTAATAACTTAGGATATTTATATGTTTATTCTTGGTTTAACTGGCGGTATTGCTAGTGGCAAAACGACAGCTACCAATTTCTTTGCCAGTAAAGGCATAGAAATTATCGATGCTGATGAGATTTCAAGGGGATTGCAGCTCAAAGGTGAAGCTGGCTATAAACAAGTTTTGAAAGAGTTTGGTAAAGATATTCTTGATGATGCTGATGAGATAAATCGCTCAGCTTTAAGAAAAATTGCTTTTGCCAATAAAACCAACAAAGCAAAACTAGAAGAGATTATGCATCCTCTTATTAGGTCAGAAATTATGCAAGGCTTTGAAAATATTAAATCCAAATGGGGCATTTACAGTGCGCCATTATGGAGCAATCGAAATAAATTTAAAAGAACACTGGTCATCAATTCTTCACCACATATCCAAAGCCAAAGAATAAAAGAGCGCGACAACTCCTCAGATGAAGTTATTAGAAAAATACTTGCCGACCAAATGCCTTATAAAGAGCGAATATCTTTTGCTGACGATTTCATCTCCAATGATGGCAGCCTAGATTCCTTCTTGAAAAAATTAGATTTTTATTTCCAACTCTACGATAAAATGGCATGAACAAGAAAGTAAATATTACCTGTCCAAATTGCAAAAAGATCGTAGAGATAGATTCTAAATACAAGCCATTTTGCTCGCGCGCCTGTAAAAGTATAGATTTTTTAAAATGGGCCAATGAGGAGGTATCTATTGAGACGTTTGAAGATCCCACCAATGACTAATGCCTGCATAAGAATCAGTCATTGAATTCATTTCATTCACACCACCAAGTGGTATTATTTTGATGTTTGGAAACATTAAACATAACTCGAAATACGCATCCCACCCAATAGGTTGTGACTCTGCCTTAGCAATTATGGGAGACAAAAAAATATAATCAGCACCGAGGTTAATGGCTGCTTGAATATCATTCTTATTATGACAAGAGGCCCCAAGAATTTTGTCTTTTCTTGGATTTTTATCAAGTTCATTTGATTTTAAATGAATACCATCGCACCGAAAATTCCATTTATTCGGAATATTTAACACCAGAGGAATATTATTCTTTTTACAAAATTTCTGAGAAATCTCAACAACCTGTTCTTGATCTTCCTGATCATCATTAAATCTTAAAACCAGGACTGGCTTTTTAAATTTGAGTGCATTTTTAAGTTTGTTTTTGAATGTTGGTATTTTCTTAAATTGCCCAGTAATAAGAAAAACAACGTCATCATCGAAGGTAGCAATCCATTTTTGAGGTATCAATTTTTCTTGCCTTTATTTTCCCTCAGACTTTTTTGTTTTTCATAGTCAGCTTGCGACATCTTTTGAACTTTTAGATTAAAGAGGATTTTGACAGTATCGTCCTTAAAAGATTCGATCATCGCATCGAAGAGCTCAAAGGATTCTCTTTTAAATTCATTGATAGGATTTCTCTGAGCATACGCCCTCAAACCAATATTACTTCTAAGGGAGTCTACATTTTGAAGGTGTCTCTTCCAGCATGCATCTAAAACCTGTATGGCAATTTGTCTTTCTAATTCCTGTTTTTTTTCGTTAAGTTTCTCAAGTTTCTCAATATATTCCTTTTGATAGAACTCATTTAAATAATCCATTATTGCACCAAAGCTTGCGAGATCTTTTGGTAAATCTTTAAAATTTGGTGCCAAGCTAAGAGTTGATGACAGCGACTTTTCAAGCTCATCAAATTTCCATCTTCCAACCTGTTCCTCTGGCAAGTGCTTATCGGCAGTTTTTTCTAGATAGTTATCTAAATATTCAAAAATTAGTTTTTGTGAATCATTTTCATCAAGGTAGAAATTTCTTAACTCATAGACAGTTAATCTTTGATCGTTAGATACATCATCAAACTCTAAAATTTGCTTTCGAATTTCAAAATTCCTGCCCTCAATCTTTTTTTGGGCATTTGCTATCGCACCATTAAGGAGGGGGTGTTCAATGCTAGAATCGTCCATACCATCACTAAGCCTAGAGAATAATTGCTTCCTGTTTTCATCAATAAACAATCGTAAAACAGTATCATCAAGTGAGAGAAAGAATTTTGAGTATCCTGGATCGCCTTGTCTGCCTGACCTTCCTCTTAATTGATTATCAATCCTTCTTGATTCATGCCGTTCAGTTCCAATGACATGCAAACCTCCTGCTGCAATAACTTCCTGATGTTTTTTTTCCCACTCTGTATCATCGTCCTCCCGCTTGCCACCTAAAACTATATCTGTTCCACGGCCAGCCATATTAGTTGCAATTGTTATGGCTCCTGGTCGCCCGGCCTCTTCAATAATTACAGCTTCTTTGTCATGATATTTTGCATTAAGGACTTGATGTCTCACACCCTCCCTTTTAAGAATGTTTGATAATTTTTCAGAACTTTCGATGCTTGCAGTACCAACTAAGATGGGAGCTTTTTTTGTATTTATATTTTTAATTTCTGCAATTAGTGCCTGATACTTATCATCTTCATTAACGTAAACAACATCATTAACATCATCCCGAACCATTGGTTGATTAGTAGGTATAACCACAACATCCATGTTGTAGATCTGTTTAAATTCTGCGGCTTCTGTATCTGCAGTTCCAGTCATTCCAGAGATGGTATGGAAAAGTCTAAAGAAATTTTGATAAGTAGTTGATGCAAGTGTTTGAGTTTCCTGTTGAATCTGAACTTTCTCCTTACACTCCAAAGCTTGATGAACTCCCTCAGAAATCCTCCTACCTGTTAGCTTTCGACCGGTATTGTCATCAATCAAGACAACTTTTCCTGATTCAACAACGTAGTGAACATTTTTTTCAAACAACAGATTTGCTTTTAGAGTTGCCTGAATATATTTTAAAAATTTTAAATTGTTCGTTGTGTAAAGAGACTCATCAGGATTAATCATTCCCCTTTCCGTTAAGAATTTTTCAATTTTCTCAAAGCCCTGTTCAGTTAGGTCAACGGAGCGTATTTTTTCATCAATTAAGAAATCACCTTTCTCATTTTCTTGCAATGGCTCTTCTTCTGTTCCTTCTCTTAGCTGCCTTTTCAATAAGGGTAAAATTTTTAAAAAGACTGGATAGGCTGAAGCATCATCATCTGTAGCGCCAGAAATTATTAGGGGAGTTCTTGCTTCATCAATCAAGATTGAGTCCACTTCATCAACAATTGCAAAATTTAAATCTTTTTGTGCTTTTTGATTTTTAAAAAGAACCATATTGTCTCTAAGATAATCAAATCCAAGCTCACTACTGGTGCAGTAGATAATGTCGCATTCATAAGTATCCTTTTTATCTTCGAAACTCTGATTTGAGGTTAACGAATTAACTGACAAACCAAAGTATTCATAAACAGGACGCATCCAATTGGCATCTCTTTCAGCTAAATAATCATTTACGGTAACAACGAATACCTTTTTACCTGCAAGAGCATTTAGGATTGCTGGTAGTGTGGCAACTAGGGTTTTTCCTTCTCCAGTTTTCATTTCAGCAATATTGCCGCCATTTAAGACTAAGCCTCCAATTAATTGACAATCAAAATGCCTTAACCCAATTGTTCGGTTAGATGCCTCCCTTACAGCAGCAAATATATCTATTAATTTTTCAGGTTTAGGCTCTCCATCAAAACGGAACTCTTTAAAGTCTTCCTCTTTTAATTCTGAAAAATGAGACTCTCTAGCATTAATTTTTTCAACTATAGTCTGGTGTTCTTTGACTCTTCTTTGATTTGAAGATTGAAAAATATTTCTAAAGAAATTAAGCATTAGGCAAATTCTTCAGAAATTGGCTTGAGATAATTTATTGGAGCATCTTTAATTTCGTCAATCTCAATTATCTTGTAAGCATTTTCACTTTCTATTTTTTTAAGAAGCTCATTATTTAGAGCATGACCGGTTTTAAAGCCATAAAATTCGCCTATTAAATTATGTCCAAGTAAATAAAGATCACCTATGGCATCGAGTATTTTATGTTTCACAAATTCATCAGAAAACCTTAAACCTCCATCATTTTCAATGTCGTCATCTCCTATTCCAATAGCATTATCAAGGTTTGCTCCTAGTGCTAGGTTGTTCGACTTCAATTTCTTTAGATCATCCATTAACCCAAAAGTTCTAGCACGACTTACCTCTCTAATAAAAGAAGTTTGAGAAAAATCTATAGAGGCGCTTTGGGGATATTTTTTATAAACTGGATGGTCAAATTCAAGGGTAAAGGTAACTCGAAAGCCATCGTAGGGTTTAATTCTCGCAACGGCGTCACCTCTTTTAACTTGGACTGATTTAGTAACATAAATAAATTTTTTGACCGCACTTTGTTCTACAATACCCGCAGCCTGAATTAAGAAAACAAAGTGTGATGAGCTTCCGTCCATAATTGGTATTTCTGGACCATCACACTCTATGATGCAATTATCTACTCCTGTTCCTGCTAGTGCTGAAAGTAAATGTTCAATTGTTGAGATTTCCAATCCTTCATTCTCTAGGGTTGTAGATAGTGTGGTATTACCCACAAAATTTAAAAGTGCAGGAATTTCAACAACTTTATCTCCATCTGTCCTACGAAATATTACGCCTGTGTCTGGATCAGCAGGATGAAGAATAAGATTGACCTTCTTGCCCGAGTGAAGACCGACCCCTGATGCTGTAACTTTATTTCTAATTGTTCTTTGTGCAAGCATGCTTAGTATTTTAGTTTAATAATTCAATTTTTAATATCAGCACATCTGGAAAATTCATACAATCCAATTGCCGAAGCAACTGATACGTTCAAAGAAGATGTTTGGCCTTTTGAACTAATTTTCAAGATTTGATCACAATTTTCAAGATTTAGACGTCTTACACCCTTTTCTTCATTTCCGAATATTAGAACATTCTTTTGTGATAAAGCATCTTTAGAAATTTCTTGTGATGCATGCTCTGAAAATCCAGAGACCCAGTAATGATTATGTTGTAGATTCTTAATAGTTTGAGATATATTGCTTACCTTGTAGAGATTCATAGAATATATGCCACCTGTTGATGTCTCAATCACTGCAGGATTTGCGTAATCTGCTGAATTATTTTTTGGAATAATAATTGAATTGGCACCGAAAAAAGAGGCTGATCTTAAGCAGGACCCCAAGTTTCTAGTATCTTGGATTTCATCTAGAATGATTACAAGCTCTCCTAAATCATAACTATCAGATTTTATATCTCTCACAACTGGGGCTTTGCATTTTGCTTGAATTGATAACTTACCCTCATTGACAGAGATACTATTTTTTTTTGCCAAAGATATGATCTCTTCATATTTTTGATAATAATTTGCATTAATATCAATTTCTTTAATGACTTTAGGATTGAAATCCAAAAGAGCTCTTATGCAATGCAAGTTACTAATATTTACTACCATATCTTTAATAATAGAGTGAAATTTTACCCTCTAGTTCAAAAATTTCACCAATGTAAACTTCTATTTTATCGCCATGAATAAATTTGTTACCCCTTCTTCGGCCATCCAGTGATTGTGATCTAGCATTAAAACTGTATCTATCTGATGGAAGTTCTGAAACATGTAGCATGCCAGTGGTAAAAAGTTCAGGTATATCAACAAACAAACCAAAATCTTTGACACCACTAATGTACCCTTTAAAACTTTTTCCCTTGAATTGTTTGCAATGTGAGCAGATAAGGCTTTGAGTTACTTGTTTAGATGCAAATTCAGAATCTCTCTCTTTTATAGAGCAATGCTCTAACAGCTCATCCCAATCCTCTAAGGCGTCATTGGATCGACTTTCGGCCCTCTTGTCTATCAAACTTTTTAATAATCGATGAACCATTAAATCTGGATATCTTCGTATGGGTGATGTGAAGTGTGTATACTCCTCGAATTTTAATCCGAAATGGCCTTTACATATAGATTCATAAGTTGCTCTCTGCATAGACTGTAAGACCATAATATGCAATGTTGATTTATCTGGACGGTTTTTGAGTCTGTCCATAAGTATTGGTAAATTATTTACATCTTCTGGGGACCCATTCCAGTTTAAGCCTCTTCTCTTAAGACTTTGACTAAGTCTATCGATTTTTAAGCTTTCTGGATAGTCGTGGTTTCTAAATACTGAATTGGAGAAGTTCTTCCTTAAAATATTCGCTGCACAAACATTTGCAACTAGCATAAATTCCTCAATAAGTTGATGTGCAAGCATTCTTTTTTTGGAGAACAGAGACTTGATAGTGCCTTCAGAATTAAGTTTAAGTATTGGTTCGGAAATTTCTAATTCCAAAGCACCTCTGTATGACCTTAACTCTAGTAGTTTTTGAAAAAGGAGATAAGAAGTTTCTAGCGATTGTTTAAAATCGCTTGTAAGTTTTTGAAAACCATTTTTCAAATAACTTTCAACTTCGTTGTAAGTTAATCTAGCTGCAGACTTAATCATAGCTCGTTTAAATTCATAACTTTTTACATGCCCATCTTTATCAAGAAGGATATCTGCATATAAAACCCTTCTGTATCTATTGGGCTGAAGTGAGCAGACTTCATTTGATAGTTTTTCAGGTAACATTGGGATTACCTTTCGCGGAAGATAAGTTGAAGTTGCTCTTTTCATAGCTTCATCGTCAAGTGCAGAATTTTCTTTGACATAGTGAGAAACGTCAGCAATGGCTACTTTCAGGTTGAATCCATCAGGAATAAGTTCGCAAAAAATTGCGTCATCAAAATCTTTTGCGTCCTCGCCATCAATAGTAACGAAGGGTAAATCAATATAGCTATCATCTTTTAAAATTTTTGAATCAATAATCTTGGTTTCAGTTAAAACCTCCTGTGGCCAATCGTTTTGCAGATGGTAATCTTCAATAGCCTTTTTGTGAAAATCATTAATTGTGTATTTCATGTATTTTTAAATAAATCCTCATCGTGTTTAAAAGCCTTGAACTCAATAGCATTGCCAAATGGATCTTTAAAAAACATAGTCTGTTGCTCACCTGGTTTACCTCTAAACCTTACGCATGGCTCAATAATAAATTCTATTTTTTTCCCCAATAGAGACTTACTAAACTCTTGAAATTGAGTGTAACTAAGAACAATCCCAAAATGTGGAATAGGTACTTTCTTTCCATCGACTTCTTTCATAGTATTAGGGCCTTTATCTGATAGATGGCAAACAAGCTGATGACCAAAAAAATTATAATCAATCCACTCTGAAGCTGATCTTCCTTCAGAAAGGCCAAGAATGTCCCCGTAAAAATTTCTTGCTAATTGGAGGCTGTTTACAGGGATAGCAAGATGAAATGGTCTCAACTGAAAACTACTCATTATTTCTCTCTTGTGATTTCTTTGCCTTGAATGATTCCATATCTTTTTTCCATTCTTCTAAATACCAGCCATCGTTACCAATCTTGTTGACATACGAATAGAAAATCCTTCCATTTTCATCTTTATAACCTTGCTTAAATGGTTTTCCAGTCTCTTTATTAATTCTTTTATATAAATCTTTTAAAGCCATTGTCTTTTCTGTAACTCAAGGTCGTATTATAGTTAAGGTATGAGATTAAGCATCATATCATTGTTAATATTCAATTCATTTATTTTTGCAGAAACTGACCTCAAAAGGGATCTTGAAGAGAGTCTCCAAGATTTAATGCCAAAAGTTATAGAGTGGCGTCATGATATCCATCAGCATCCTGAGCTAGCAAATAGAGAATTTAGAACATCTAGAAAAGTTGCAGACCACTTGGAGAGCTTAGGACTAGCAGTTGAAACTGGTATAGCATATACAGGCGTTGTTGCCTTAATTGAAGGTGGNAAGCCTGGCCCTACAGTTGCACTNAGAGCAGATATGGACGCGTTGCCAGTTACAGAAAAAACAGGATTACCATTTGCATCAACTGTNAGAACCCAATANCTTGGGAACGATGTAGGTGTAATGCATGCCTGTGGGCATGATGCTCACGTTGCAATTCTGATGGGGGTTGCAGAATTNTTAGTNAAAAACAAACAAAAACTTAATGGCAATGTTCTTTTAATATTCCAACCTGCAGAGGAGGGNCCACCTGAGGATGAAGGTGGTGGAGCTAAAATGATGCTTGAAGAGGGACTCTTTGAAAGATATGACCCCGAAGCAATTTTTGGTTTGCATGTTACTAATATGCCNAATGGATATATTGCAATTAAACCAGGACCGGCACTTGCNGCAGCTTCAGCATATAGAATTACAATTAAGGGTGTGCAAACTCATGGTTCCACTCCATGGTCTGGCATTGACCCAATAATGGCAACATCGCAATTAATTGAAGCATTAAATACTATTGTCAGCAGACGCATAAANATTATTAATAATCCAGCAGTAGTCTCAGTAGGTATGGTTGATGCAGGAACAAGAAATAACATAATTCCTGATGAAGCNATGTTAATGGGTACAATCAGAACTTATGATCCTGCTCTTAGGAAAGAAATCTATGAAGAAATAGAACAGATTGCCCGAGGNATAGCAGTTGGAACAGGNACAGAAGTAAATGTTGAGTTTGATGTTGGTGGATTTTATCCNGTTACGGTAAACGATAAGGATCTCACCACCAAACTTCAAAATAGTCTCATTGAGGCGTCTCAAGGGAAATTNGTCTTGTTGGANGCACCAGCTACTGGTGCTGAGGATTTTTCTTATTTTTCTNGAGAGATTCCAGGAGTATTCTTTTGGTTAGGNGTTAATAAGCCTGGGGTTGGTCTTGATTCAACAAACTTTGGGGCAAGCTCAGAAGCAGCTCCCAACCACTCTCCATATTTCTTTGTTCACGACGACGCCCTAGATGAAGGCGTAAGAGGGCTTACCTATCTTGTTGCAGACTACTTATCTTCCCAATAAAACTCTNTCTACAAAATTAGCTAAAAGCTGATGGGATTCTGGAGTTTCTACAAGGGAGCTTAAAACAGAATTAAAATGATGTTCGCTATCTGTATATTCTTCTTTNTAAATCTCAAGTCTCTCATAAACTGTTGAACGATCTACTTCTGGATGAAANTGAAAAGCCCAAATTAATTTGTCTCTTACCTTNAAGCTATGAAGNCACTCTTTTGTNTACGCCANTANATCAAGATTNGTGGGCAATTNAATTGCATATTGACGATGAATTGAGAGAGCAGGAAATTCNTTTTGAATCCCTCTAAAAACANTATCTACCGATGCTANATTTGTAAGANTTATGGGTATGCTACCCATCTCATAATCCCTTTCTTTGCTTAANATTTGCCCTCCNAAAGCTAATATTGCTAATTGAAAGCCAAAACAAGACGCAAAAGTNGGTATGTTNTGCTTTGCAGCATATTTAATTAGTTCTTGAGAATAACTGACGAACTTATATTTNTCNGGNTTTAAAACATTTGCTTCACTTGCACCNCCTATANACAAACCATCAAANCCATCAANTATTTTTGGATCAAAAATGGGCTCGTCAAAAACATTGTGAATAGAAATTTGTTCAGGCTTTAAACCACTATACCTTGCGAAACTCTCATGTTCTTCATTTCTAACTTTNAGGTCGTCCCTAATTTGCAATAATAAGATTTTTAATTCCTTTCTTTGCATNCATGCCTTGATGTAAATTTTATTTTTAAACCTATTTGTAATAAGATAATNGAATGTTGCAATACATACTAGTTGGATTTTGTGGATTAATGTCATTGATGGCAATGACAGGATTCCTTGTTTTGAAAGAGGGAACAAAAGGCATNAAAGCCAAGCCTTATAAAACAAAGAGCGGCATTATACACACTGCTGAAAAATCCAGAGAAACACATATTGTCTAAATTTTTAANTCTAAGTTTTGCCCTTCTCTTCTTATCAGGCCTTTTANTAGGTAATACCGAAAATAAAATCTTAACAGAAGATATTCTTAATTTTGAACAAGTAGATATTGTTGATACTGGTTCGTCAGGAGATATTTTTCTCTATGAAAAAACCAAAGTTGCAAAAGATAAGANNACTTATGAATCTTCANTATTTTTAAAAAATTATATAACCGAAGAGGAGTTTAAAATCTTTGACNAAAGAACCTCATACTCAAATGTGCANCTTGGTCAGAATGGAAAGCATATCTTTTACATCGATGATGGAGNTGGGGCTCTTCGTGAGACAAAGCAAATATGGAGAAAATCAATACCATATGGNATTAGAAAGCAGCTTACAAAATATAACGGGGACATAAGAANCTTTGATCTTTCACCTGATGAAACAAAAATTATTTTTGTGGGNACTGCAAAGAAGGAAACTGATTCTTTAAAACCAATNGAAATAGACAGATATCAATTTAAGCAGGACAGACAAGGTTTNCTTAGGGATGTTTCAAATCATCTTTTTCTNTTTGATTTAAAAACAAAACAATTAGNATCTTTTGCAANTGAAAATAGAAATTACCAATCTCCAACTTGGTCACCAAATGGAGAATTCATTGCTTATGTATCAAAAAAAGAAGACTCAGATAGACATAATAATTCAGATCTTTTTCTNAAAAGGTACGANAACNNGGAAAATGAGGTTCAACTTACATTTAATATGGGATCAGATTCAGCTGGNTGGTCATCAAACTCGCTGCAATGGAGCGCTGATTCNAAAAAAATTGCATATGTAGCTGGGGGTGATCCTAAACTGTTATGGTACGCAATAGATAATGTGTCAGTTATTGATGTAGAGAATAAGCGAGTAGAAAATATCACNAAAGCACTTGATAGAAATACTAGCTCACCTCGATGGTCGCATGATGCTGCAAGATTATATTTNGTCTTNGAAGATAATCTTAAGAATCAAATTGCCTACTATTCATTTGAGGATGANGAGATCAGAAAAATGTCACCTGAAGAAATGTATATTTCATCNTTTGAANTAAGTGGGANGGANATAATTCTTGAAAGNTCTACAACCTCAGAANCNGNATCTATATTCAGAATGAATGATAGTATTTTAAGAAAAGTTGTTGATGTTAACTCATTCCTTAGCACAAAAAAGATTGCTACAACGGAAAAAATTTCNTTCGAGTCATATGATGGAACTGAAATATTTGGNNTGCTTGTAAAACCNNAAGATTTTAATCCCNANAAAAAATACCCTCTTCTNATNAGAATTCANGGNGGCCCTGTAAGNCAATATGGGGTTCGNTTTAATCTAGAGTGGCAGGTTTTTGCNTCTAATGGTTATGTTNTTCTCGCAGTAAACCCAAGGGGNAGTAGTGGAAGAGGNGAAGAGTTTCAGAANGCAATTTTTGCAGATTGGGGAAATNTTGANGCAAAAGANATCATNGCTGCAGCAGATTTCNTATCAACTAAANCCTANATAGATNNTGAAAATCTAGGTATTGGTGGTTGGAGCTATGGCAGCATGCTTACAAATTATGTAATTGCAAGTGATGTTAGATTCCAGGCAGCAACTTCTGGTGCTGGCATATCAAATATCTTAAGTGGATTTGGTGATGATCATTATATTAGAGAGTATATTGATGAACTTGGAACACCTTGGGAAAATCTTGATGTATGGATGAGAATTTCATATCCATTTTTTGAGGCTGATTCTATTATCACTCCAACCCTTTTTTTAGTTGGAGAAAAAGATTTTAATGTTCCACTTATAGGCTCTGAGCAGATGTACCAAGCTTTAAAACACAATAATATAGATACAAAACTCATAATCTATCCTGGAGAAAATCATGGGTTAAGTAGCCCCACCAATCGAATTCACAGAATGAACAGTTATTTAGAGTGGTACGCTAGATATATGAAGAACTAAAAATCTTAGAAAATAAATTATGTATAATCAAAGCTTAATTATCGGAGATATGATGAAAAAATTTTTATTACTTTTTATAGCAACATTTTCAATTTTTTTTCTTTCTGCAGACGATCACAAAGCTAATGGTATGGCTGATATTGCAAAGGCCATGGTAAGTGCAAGTTATGAAGGAAGAGATGCTTTTGCATCTATGGTTGAAAAGCATATGGCTGAAGATGGATATAATTACCCTGACAGATTCGTTGGTTTTGGGTTTTACTACAACCCTCAAAGCGAAAACCCAAATACAATTACAAGCACAGTTGAAGGAAGCTCAGCTGCGGCAGTCATGAAAGTTGGCGATGTAGTTCTTTCTATAGATGGTGAAAGTGCTTGGCAAGATGCTGAACCTGGTGCAAGAAAGCTTGGCGATATGTCATCAATTGTAGTTTTACGAGATGGTGAAGAATTAAAACTTGATATGGCTTTGGGTGTTGTAAATCCAAGGTTTGTAAAGTCTGATTGGTTAGATGGTATCAATGGCGTGGCTGCAGAGGATTGGGGCAGCAATATGATTGATCATAATGTTATTGAAGCTGTTGCTGGTGAAAGTTCAGCATACGTTCTACATTGGAGAAAGTTTACAGATACTGAATCCGGAGTGGAAGCAGAGCAATATGCTGTTACTCGAGTTGGCTTCAATGAAGATGGGATGGTAAATTTTGTTGGAGTACTTGAAGAAGAAGAACTTTACTACAGACAAACTGGATGGATGATAACAAGATAAATCCTATTTTGAGTTTTAAAAGGCATCTTTATTTGATGCCTTTTTTTTGTTTGGAGCCACCTGTCAGAGTCGAACTGACGACCTACTGATTACAAATCAGTTGCTCTACCAACTGAGCTAAGGTGGCACGATTGCAAATTTTACATGAATCCGTATTTTTTTAAAGCCAGTATTTAATTTTAAGAAACTATTCAATAAATTTATTTTCATTGCTAGTATGAAATGTCTAGATATTAACCGGAAACTAATATGAAAAAATTATCTTTACTTTTTTTATCGTTATTTATGTTTGGAATGTTTGCTGACGAGTTGCCAGCAAATTTTTCAAAGTATCAAGCCCATTATTCATTCAAATGTGAACAAGCAGAAAAATGTTTTGAAGCATTTGATAAATATATGGGATCATCAGAAGTTGAAGCTATGAATCTTGAAGTTGATTTCTATGCATATGAGCATCAAGGATGGAACGGAGCTACGCATCAGGTCTCTTTTTATTATAAGAACGCAGACGAGTATGCTATGGCTGGAAATGTTTATTCAACTTCCAGAGCAGGCCTTATGTTCAGAAATACAATGAATAAAATTGGTGCAGAATTAATTATGCAGTCTTTAACAAGACATGTTGCAGCAAATATTTCTGATGATGCAGGTTCAGAACTTGTGACCGTAAATTGGGATCTAAATGTGTCCAATCCGGTTCAGTTTCTTGCTGCTTGGAAGGATTTTTCAAAAAGTGCTGAAAACTATGACTGGAATGCAGATGCGTGCGGTGTCCAACAGCATATTCTTGGGAATAATGGCAATGGCATTACCCACAACGTATGGTGTACATTTGCAAGCCCACAGTTGGCACTTAATTTCTTAGATAACTATCTGATGACACCAGAATTCTTTGCATACAATGCTCGAGTTTCAGAACATAGAACTTTCTTAAGATCACATATGTCATATCTAGTTAAAGAATATAATCCTGACTAGGGTTAAGAACTTAACACCAAAGGAGGCTCCGGCCTCCTTTTTTTTATACGTAGGCACATCCAGTACCTTTGATGCCACAATAACCATCAGGGTTTTTGGCAAGATACTGTTGATGATAATCCTCCGCAGAGTAACTTACTTCTTGAATACTTATTTCTGTAGTAATGCTCGAGAAGTTTGACTGTTGAAGAATTGCTTCAAATTTATTTTTGGATTTAATTGCAATATCAAGTTGTGCTTGATCTTTACAAAAAATCGCTGATCTGTACTGACTGCCGACATCATTTCCTTGTCGCATTCCTTGGGTTGGATCATGACACTCCCAGAAGACTTTAAGTATTTCTTCTAAGCTAATTTTTTGTGTATCAAATACTATGTTAACAGTTTCAGCATGACCGCTNACTCCAGTACATACCTGTTCATAATTTGGGTTGGATCTATGCCCCCCACAGTAAGATGCATAAGTAACCCAGACNCCTTCAATTTCCCAAAAGACTCTTTCAACTCCCCAAAAGCAACCAGCTCCAACAATTATTTCTTCAGAATTTTCTGGATAGGAATTAAACAAATCACGNCCTGTTACAAAATGTTTCATGTATCAATTATATATGTATTGACTATAGAATTTCTAAGTTGATAATATCTTTTCCTACTTGGAGGGGTTGGGGAGCGGTCAAACCCAGCAGACTGTAAATCTGCCGCCTCGTGCTTCGAAGGTTCGAATCCTTCCCCCTCCACCATTTCAACCCANTTTATAAAAGATATATAATGGTTGAAGCTTTATGGTTTAGGGTATATTATATGCGCTCATATAGCTCAGTAGGTAGAGCACTTCCTTGGTAAGGAAGAGGTCACCGGTTCAAATCCGGTTATGAGCTCCAAACATTAGAGGAAATTATGGCAAGAGAAAAATTTGATAGAAGCTTACCACACATCAACGTGGGAACTATTGGACACGTGGACCATGGTAAGACAACGTTAACAGCTGCATTNACAAAAGTTTGTGCAGATACATTCGGTGGTGAAGCAGTTGCATTTGATGGCATCGATAACGCTCCTGAAGAAAAAGAACGAGGTATTACAATCGCTACATCTCATGTTGAGTACAGTAGTACTGATAGGCATTATGCACACGTTGACTGTCCAGGTCACGCAGANTATGTAAANAACATGATTACAGGTGCTGCTCAAATGGATGGCGCAATTTTAGTTGTTAGTGCTGCTGACGGCCCTATGCCTCANACAAGAGAACATATTCTTCTTGCAAAGCAAGTTGGTGTACCAAATATTGTTGTTTATTTAAATAAAGCTGACATGGTTGATGATGAAGAGTTGCTAGAGCTTGTAGAGATGGAAGTTAGAGAACTTTTGGATAAGTACGACTTTCCTGGAGATGATACACCTATTATCAGAGGAAGNGCGCTTAAAGCTCTAGAAGGAGATGCAAAATATGTTGAAAGTGTAGTTGAACTCGTTAAATCCTTAGACTCATACTTCCCACAACCAGAGCGACCTGTTGATAAGCAATTNTTAATGCCTATTGAAGATGTTTTTACAATTACTGGTAGAGGTACTGTTGTAACCGGAAGAGTNGAAAGAGGCATTGTGAGAACAGGTGATGATTTAGAAATTGTTGGTATTAAAGAAACTGCAAAAACAACTTGTACTGGAGTTGAGATGTTTAGAAAAACTCTTGATGAAGGAAGAGCAGGTGAAAACTGTGGAGTTCTTATTCGAGGAGTCGAAAGAGATCAAGTAGAAAGAGGACAAGTCCTTGCTGTACCTGGTTCTGTAAAGCCACATACCAAATTTACTGCAAAAATTACTGTATTAAGTAAAGAAGAAGGTGGTAGACATACTCCTTTCTTTAANGGGTATAGACCACAATTCTACTTTAGAACTACAGATGTAACTGGTGAAGTTAACCTACCCGATGGCGTTGAAATGGTTATGCCAGGTGATACCGTCGATGAGCTAAATTGTGAGCTTATAAACCCAATTGCTATGGAAGAAGGTTTAAGCTTTGCTGTTCGTGAAGGTGGAAGAACTGTTGGAGCAGGAATCGTTCTTAAGATCNTTGACTAATTATTTGTCATAGNTTTTTAAGAACTTATAATAAGGAGACTGCATAGGCCTGTAGCTCAATTGGCAGAGCGGCGGTCTCCAAAACCGCAGGTTGTGGGTTCGATTCCCTCCAGGCCTGCCATTTAAGATCATGAACGAAACAGTAAATAAAATTNTTTGGACTGTATCTGTTGTAGCTGGATTCTCTGCAGTAGTTTTATTCACTTACCTTGAAAATTTAGGGCTACTTTANCGTGTTTTATTGCTTGTAGGTCTNCTAGCAATTTCGTTAGGCCTGCTTTCTAGAACAAANTTTGGNCAAGGAGCNGTAAAGCTTATTTCTGATGCTAGATCTGAGGTAGCAAANGTTGTNTGGCCTAGTAGAGGTGAAACTACACAGATGTCNGTGATTGTGATAATTATGATTTTGGTTTTAGCATTAGTTTTTTGGGGTTTAGATACCTTATTNTCTTTTCTTTCNAGCTTTGTTTTGGGATAAAAAATGAATTGGTATGTGATACANGCTTATTCAAATTGTGAGAAAAAAGTAAANCTTGCTTTAGAGGAGAGAATTGATTTATCNNGGCTGAAAAAGAACTTTGGAGAGATTATGATCCCTACAGAGCAAGTTACTGAATTAAAAAAAGGCCAAAAAAAAACAGCTTGAAAGAAAGTTTTTTCCTGGNTATATGCTTGTTCAGATGGAAATGAANGATGACACATGGCACCTTGTTAGAAAAACTCCGAACGTGATGGGCTTCATTGGAGGGTCAAGAAATAAACCAGTTCCTTTGACNGAAAGAGAGCTAAATAACATAGTAACNAGAGTTGATGAAGCTGTAGAAGCGCCNAAATTTAAAACAGTCTTTGAGTCAGGAGAGACAGTANGAATCAATGATGGNCCTTTTAATGATTTTAATGGGATAGTTGAAGAGGTTGACTACGAAAAAAATCTTATTAAAGTTTCGGTTAGTATTTTTGGAAAATCTACACCGGTAGATCTAAACTTTTCACAGGTTGAGAAAGNGTAATGGCAAAACAAGTAATGACAATAATTAAATTNCAAGTTCCAGCGGGTGGAGCAAATCCCAGCCCCCCAGTAGGCCCAGCTTTAGGTCAGCATGGNCTTAACATTATGGATTTTTGCAATGCTTTTAATGATAAGACNAAAGANCTAGAAAANGGAATAAAAGTCCCTGTTGAGATNACAGTCTTTGAAGATAGATCTTTTACATTTATTACTAAATCGCCTCCAGCTGCNGTGCTTTTAAAGAAAGCAGCAGGAATTGANAAGGCGAGNGGTGAACCAAATAGAAATAAAGTCGCAATTATNTCAGTAAATAAAGTNAAAGAAATTGCAGAGATGAAAATGGAAGATTTAAATTGTCATGATATAGAAGCAGCTATTAAAGTGATTTCAGGAACAGCAAGAAGNATGGGAATTGAGGTNAAATAAATGAAAGAGACAAACTTTAAAAAAACCTTGNAAAATTATGATGTAGAAAAGTCANATAAAANAGAGGAAGTTNTTGAATTTATTGTTGCTCAACCNAAAAGAAATTTTAANGAATCTGTTGATGTATCNGTAAGGCTNGGCATTGATCCAAAAAAATCAGATCAAAACATTCGTGGGTCANTAACACTTCCAAATTCATTNGGNAAGAAGGTAGTGGTAGCTGCATTTGTGGAAGGCGATAAAATTGAAGAAGCAAAAAAAAGTGGAGCTGATTTTATTGGTTCTGACGACTTAATTGAAAAGTATTCTAAAGATCCTGTTGATTTTGATGTGGCAGTTACNACTCCATCATTAATGAAGACTGTTAGTAAGCTTGCAAAAATACTTGGNCCCAAAGGCTTAATGCCTAATCCAAAATCAGGTACTGTTACAGAAAATATAGAGAAAGCTGTTGCTGACGTGAAACATGGTCAGGCACGTTTCAAGGCAGATAAAGACGGTACAATCCATGCCACAGTTGCAAGTGCTGAAATGGATAAAAAACAATTAACTGAAAATTTTAATTCCTTTATGGATGAGCTTAAGCGATTAAAACCAGCTTCATCAAAAGGTATCTACATTAAAGACATTTATCTCTCGACAACAATGGGTCCAGGGTATAAAATTGACGCTTCTCAATTTTGAGACATCAAAGACTGAAGGTGCTTAGCTTAATTTCCTTCACAGATAGTTTCTAGGTTTTCTTATGAATTATCTTAATNTTTGAAAATAAGGTTTGATATGGCATTAAATTTACAAGATAAAAAGAAAATTGTTTCAGAGGTTGCAGATNTAGCTGAAAACGCATCCTCTTTAGTCCTTGCTGATGCNAGNGGNCTAAAGGTGTCTGAAGCATCTGATNTAAGGTCTCAAGGAGTTAAAGCAAACGTAAAATTCAGAGTTGTAAAAAATACTCTTGTCATAAAGGGGCTAAAAGGAACAANTTACGAGGGTATAGATGATTATCTTAATGGACCAACTATGCTTGCATTTTCATATGATGAACCAGGTGCTGCAGCAAAAATACTAAAAAAGTTTTCTAAAAGTAATGAAAACCTCAATATTAAGGGTTTATCTATTGATGGAATGCATCTTGATGCCTCAGAAATAGACAAATTAGCAAATTTACCAACATTTAACGAAGCGATTTCAAAATTCGCTGGACTTTTGAANGCACCTTTAGGTAAAATTGCATCTCTTATTAATGANGTACCTTCAAAACTTGCTAGAACACTTGTAGCAGTGAAAGAGCAAAAAAGTTAAGGAGAAAATATGGCAACTAAAACAAAAGACGAAATTTTAGAATCAATTTCCAGCATGTCTGTAATGGATCTTGTTGAATTAATTGATGCAATTGAAGAAAAATTTGGTGTTACCGCAGCAGCAGTTGCAGCAGCACCAGCAGCTGGTGCTGTTCCTGCAGGTGATGCAGGAGGNGCAGAAGCAGCTGAAGAAAAAGATTCTTTTGATGTAGTNNTAACAGCAGCAGGCGACAAAAAAGTTGCTGTAATTAAAGCTGTAAGAGCAGCTACTGATCTAGGNCTTAAAGAAGCNAAGGATCTNGTTGATGGAGCTCCTAAAACTGTGAAGGAAGGAGTTAAGAAGGACGATGCTGAAGCATTAGTAGCNGCGTTACAAGAAGCTGGCGCACAAGCTGAAATGAAGTAATTCATTTAGCTAAAACATAACAATGACATACTCTTTTACCGAGAAAAAACGTATTCGAAGACAATTTGGTACTCTGCCAAATGTCATGGAATTGCCATANTTAATTAAAACTCAAACAGATTCATATGCAAGCTTTTTACANGCAGATTGTGANCCAGACAAACGTGAATCAANAGGGTTAGAGGAAGTTTTCAANTCNATCTTCCCAATAAATAGTGCTTCCANTAATGCAGCATTAGACTACATATCATATGAGCTAGGCGAATGTTTATTTACTCCCGAGGAATGTAAAACAAAAGGTATTTCTTATGCTGTTCCACTATACGTNAATTTACAATTAAGATTNATGGANAAAGCCACAAGCTATAAGACCATAAAAGAGAACGGGGTTAAAGAGGATAGAGTNTTCTTGGGTGAAATTCCAATAATGACAAAGGANGGAAGCTTTGTAGTTAATGGNACAGAACGTGTTGTAGTTTCTCAGTTACACAGATCTCCTGGNGTGTTTTTTGATCATGATAAAGGGAAGACACATTCTTCTGGAAAAGTATTATATGCAGCGAGGATTATCCCTTACAGAGGCTCATGGTTNGATTATGAGTTNGATGCAAAAGACCTAATATACGCAAGGATAGATAGAAAACGAAAATTCCCTGCCACAGCAATTCTTAAGTCATTAGATATGACTGATAANGATATATTGGAGTCGTTCTATAAGTTTTTAGACATTAAAATTAAGAATAGTGATGTGCATCTAGATATTTCGCCTGANGAACTCAAAGGAAAAGCATTTGATTTCTCTATTGAAGTTGCNGGAAAAGAGGTAATTTCTGGTAAAAGAATTAATGCNAAAGTTGTAGCTGATTTTTCAAAGCAAAAATCAAAAATTATAAAAGTTAATTCTGATGAATTTATTGGACAAATTCTNGCTGAAGACATTGTTGATACNGCGACTGGTGAGATCTTATTTGCAGCAAATACGCTTATTGAAAAACCAATTCTTAAAAAACTTTTAGAATCAAATATCGAGTCATTTAAAATTGTATATACCAANACAATTGATAGNGGATCTTTCCTTGCAGACACCCTAAGAAATGACCCAAGCAATAGNAAAGCAGAAGCACTNATAGACATATATAGAATGTTGAGACCTGGCGAGCCGCCAACAAAAGAATCNACAGAAGTTTTATTTAATAATTTGTTTTTNTCNGAAGATAGATATGACCTTTCAGATGTCGGAAGAATGAAGCTTAACTGGAGACTNAAGGAAGATGATAGAAAAGACATACATGTCCTAACAAAAGAAGATATTGTTTTAGTCCTAAAAAAACTTGTTGATATTAGAAATGGAAAAGANACTGTTGATGATATTGATCATTTAGGCAATAGAAGAATCAGGTCAGTAGGCGAAATGACAGCTAATCAGTTGAGGATTGCTTTAGTAAGAGTTGAAAGAGCGGTGAAAGATNGATTAGGTATGGCTGAAACTGAAGGATATATTCCCTCAGATCTAATTAATGCGAAGCCTATTACAGCAGCATTTAAAGAATTCTTTGGTTCATCACAGTTATCNCAATTCATGGATCAGAATAATCCATTATCTGAAGTTACTCATAAAAGAAGAGTTTCTGCATTAGGNCCTGGAGGATTATCTAGAGAGCGTGCAGGTTTTGAAGTANGAGACGTTCATCCAACTCACTATGGGCGTGTTTGCCCAATTGAGACTCCTGANGGACCAAATATCGGGNTAATCAATTCCCTTTCAACTTATGCTCGNACAGATAAATATGGATTCATNGAAACNCCTTATAGAGTTGTTAAAGATGGAAAAGTTACAGATGAAGTTGTGTATTTATCCCCAATAATGGAAGGAAATCANTATGTGGCACAAGCAAATATAGATATTGACAAAAAAGGAAAAATTCANGGAGAATTTGTTACAGCAAGACATAAAGGTGAGACCTCTTTGATAAGTATTGGGATGATAACTTTGATGGATGTGTCTCCAAAACAGGTTCTATCTGTTGCTGCNTCCTTAATACCATTTCTAGAAAACAACGATGCTAATAGAGCATTGATGGGTTCTAATATGATGAGACAGGCTGTGCCAACCCTGATGCCTCAAAAACCTTTAGTTGGAACCGGCCTAGAGAGACAAGTTGCCCGNGACTCAGGAGTTTGTATAGTTGCAAATAACCCAGGTGTGATTGACTCTGTTGATGGCGGTAGAATTGTTATTAAGGTCTCAAGCGGCGATGCAGTAAGTGTCGATATTTATAATTTAANAAAATACACTCGTTCAAATCAAAATACTTGTATCAATCAGAGACCTCTTGTAAAGAGAGGGGACGNAGTAAAGGCTGGAGANATTATNGCTGATGGCCCATCAATTGATTTNGGAGAANTAGCCATTGGTCAAAATATGAGAATNGCATTTATGCCTTGGAATGGTTTTAATTATGAAGATTCTATTCTTGTTTCAGAAAAAGTAGTTCAAGATGATCGTTTAACAAGTATTCATATTCAAGAGTTAACNTGTATTACTAGAGACACTAAACTNGGAATGGAAGAAATTACNTCTGATATTCCTGGAGTTAGCGAATCTGCTTTATCNAAACTNGANGAACATGGAATTGTTTATGTAGGAGCAAAAGTTGAGGCAGGGGATATNCTTGTAGGAAAAGTTACGCCAAAAGGTGAATCACAATTATCGCCCGAAGAAAAACTCTTGAAAGCAATATTTGGTGAGAAAGCTTCAGATATTAAAGACACCTCNTTGAGAGTGCCATCAAGTGTAAGTGGAACAGTNATTGATGTTCAGATTTTCACAAGAGATGGAGTTGATAAAAACCCAAGAGCTAAAAGCAATGAATCATTAATGGTTTCAGAATACAGNAAAGANTTAGACGATGAAATGCGTATTGTTACTAATTCATTGAAAAATTCTGTTATGCAGGTTTTAAAGCAAGAAAATCTTATCAAAGACAAAGGTAAAATTACCAAAGATATTCTAGACGANATGGATATTGAAGAAATTTTAAAACTTAAAGTAAAAAGCAAAAAAGTTTCTGAACTTCAAAAAAATGTAAGTGACCAATTCAAACGTTATCAAGCAGAGAACAAAGAAAAGATGGCTATCTTTAAAAAGAAAATTGAAGGCGGTAATGACCTTGCACCAGGAGTTTTATCTGTTATGAAAGTTTATCTAGCTGTTAAGAGAAGAATNCAAGCTGGTGACAAACTTGCAGGAAGACATGGAAACAAAGGAGTAATTTCAAGCATTATTCCTGTNGAAGATATGCCATATGATGAAAAGGGAGAGCCAGTAGATGTTGTACTAAATCCNCTTGGCGTACCATCTAGAATGAATGTGGGCCAAATTCTAGAAACACATTTAGGTTTAGCAGCAAAAGGTTTGGGCGAAAAGATTGATAAAATGATTANGGAGAAAGAAAAATTTGAAAAAATCAAAAAAGTTCTTTCNGATATTTATTCATTTGGACCAAGAGAAAACGATGAAGTTTCATCGCTTAAAGATGTTGAACTNAGAGAACTTGCAGATAACCTAAGAGAAGGAGTGCCTTTTGCAACACCAGTATTTGATGGAGCAAATGAATATGAAATTAAAAAACTTTTAAAATACGCTGACTTGCCTGAAAGTGGTCAATTTACACTTTTTGATGGCAGAACAGGAGAAAAGTTTGATAGACCTGTAACAGTGGGNTACATGTACATGCTTAAACTCAATCATCTGGTTGATGATAAAATGCATGCCAGGTCCACAGGCTCTTANAGCTTAGTAACCCAACAACCTCTTGGAGGTAAAGCNCAATTCGGTGGACAAAGATTTGGTGAAATGGAGGTTTGGGCTCTTGAAGCTTANGGAGCAGCATATACATTGCAAGAGATGCTTACTGTAAAATCAGATGATATAAGTGGTAGATCAAAAGTTTATAAAAATATNGTCGATGGAAACTATGAAGTAGATTCAGGTGTTCCAGAATCTTTCAATGTNTTAAGTAAAGAAATTAAAGCACTAGGTATAAATCTTGAATTAGAGGATAGCTCGGAGGAATAAAATGCAGGATATTATTAGGAATATAAACAAGAGTTCAAAAAGAAATTTTGATNTGATTTCATGTGGTCTTGCATCACCACAAATGATTAGATCATGGTCTTGGGGCGAGGTAAAAAAACCTGAAACGATTAATTACAGGACTTTTAAACCAGAAAGAGACGGATTATTTTGTGCAAGAATATTTGGCCCAATAAAAGACTTTGAGTGTTTGTGTGGCAANTACAAAAGAAGAAAGCATAGAGGGGTAATATGCGAGAAATGTGGTGTTGAGGTAACAGCAACAAAAGTNAGAAGAGACAGAATGGGCCACATTGANTTAGCCTCACCAGTTGCACATATCTGGTTTTTAAAGTCTCTTCCTTCGAGGATTGGGCTATTCCTGGACATGACACTCAGAGAAATNGAGCGAGTTTTATATTATGAAAGTTTTGTTGTAGTTGAGCCTGGAATTACTGACTTAAGTAAAGGCCAGTTACTTACAGAGGACGAGTATTATGAAGCATTAGATGAGTATGATGATGATTTTACAGCAATGATGGGTGCAGAAGCAGTGCAAATACTTCTTACAGAAGTTGATATAGATAAAACAACTCAAGAAATTAGAGAAGAGCTTGCAACTAGTGCTTCAGAAACAAAAATCAAGAAATTACAAAAAAGGCTAAANCTTATGGAGGCCTTTAAAGACAGTGGACANAAACCTGAATGGATGATAATGAATGTCCTACCAGTTCTACCACCAGATTTAAGACCATTAGTGCCACTTGATGGAGGAAGATTCGCAACCTCAGATTTAAATGACCTATATAGAAGAGTTATCAACAGAAATAATAGACTTAAAAGATTGCTCGAATTAGGTGCTCCAGAGATTATTGTTCGGAATGAAAAAAGAATGTTGCAAGAGTCAGTTGATGCACTGTTAGATAATGGCAGAAGAGGAAGAGCAATTCTTGGAACAAATAAGAGACCATTAAAATCTCTTGCAGACATGATCAAAGGTAAACAGGGAAGGTTTAGACAAAACCTTCTTGGCAAAAGGGTTGATTACTCTGGTAGGTCAGTAGTAGTGTCAGGCCCTACTTTGAAGCTNCATCAATGCGGTCTCCCAAAGAAGATGGCGCTTGAATTGTTTAAGCCGTTTATATTTAACAAGTTAGANCAGAAAGGAATAACAATAACTATTAAGGCTGCAAAACAGTTNGTAGAAGAGGAAACACCTGAGGTATGGGACTGCTTAGATGAAGTAATAAGNGAACATCCAGTTTTATTAAACAGAGCTCCTACCTTGCACAGGCTTGGNATTCAAGCATTTGAACCAATGTTAATTGAAGGTAAAGCTATNCAACTNCATCCACTTGTTTGTACAGCNTTTAATGCTGACTTTGATGGCGACCAAATGGCCGTTCATGTTCCTCTTTCATTGGAGGCACAACTTGAATCAAGNGCATTAATGATGTCAACCAATAATATNCTNTCTCCAGCAAGTGGAGAACCTATAATTCAGCCCAATCAAGATGTTGTATTAGGGATCTATTACTTGACAAAAGAAAGTGCAGACGAAGGAAAAGAANTCAGAGCTTTTNTAGATGTGCACGAAGTAAAAAGAGCTTATTTAGAAAAGCAAATTGGTCTTCACGAGAAGATTAANGTCAGGGTTTTGGTTGGCGACAATAGAAGTACTCTTGAGACGACTGTTGGAAGATGCCTGCTTTATGAAATTATGCCTTCTGGNGTCGATTTTACCAAAGTAAATAAAACATTGAAAAAGAAAGATATTGTCAATTTAATATCTGAAATTTATAAAGATTTNGGNCTGAAAGAATCTGTGCTATTTGCTGACCAGCTAATGTATTTAGGATTCGAGTACTCAACAATCTCAGGCTCTTCAATTGGAGTTAATGATTTTGAAATTCCAGATGACAAAGACAGTATTATTAATTCAGCTGAGGGAGAAGTTCAAGGTATTGANGAACAGTTTGAATCAGGCTTGCTCACTAAAGGAGAAAAATANAACAAAATTATAGACATTTGGTCTAGAACAAATGAAAAGGTTGCATCCTCAATGATGAAAGCTTTGGGTGATAAAGTAGATGTTGATAAAGACGGCAATGAGAAATCAATACCATCATTNAACAGTGTCTTTATGTATGCAGATTCCGGAGCTAGAGGTTCACCAGCACAAATTAGGCAACTTGCTGGAATGAGGGGGCTTATGTCNAAGCCTGATGGAAGCATTATAGAGACAGCCATTACTTCAAACTTTAGAGAAGGTTTNTCAATGTTAGAATATTTTACTTCTACTCATGGAGCNAGAAAAGGGCTTGCAGATACAGCTTTAAAAACTGCTAACTCNGGTTATTTAACANGNAGGCTTGTTGATGTTTCTCAAGATGTTGTCATCACNACCGAAGATTGTGGAACAGANCATGGAATAACTGTNGAGGCTATTATTGATGGNGCATCAGTTATACAGACAATTTCTGAAAGAATCCTAGGTCGTGTACTTCAGGAAGATATAATCAAAGATAAGAAAGTACNTTTTAANAAAGGCCATTTATTTGATGAAGACTCTGCAATGCTTCTTCAAAACTCAGGCATTAAAAAAGTAAAAATTAGATCACCAATAACGTGTGAAGCAAAATTAGGTCTATGTTCAAAATGTTATGGAAGAGATTTAGCTAGAGGACATCTAGCTCACATAGGTGAGGCAGTTGGAGTTGTAGCAGCNCAGTCAATAGGAGAACCTGGAACTCAATTAACAATGAGAACATTCCACATCGGTGGAGCAGCTTCGGGTACAGCAGAGGATGATTCAATTACAACACTTAGAGGTGGAACAATAGTCTTTGAACCTTCNCTCAAAACAGTCGAAAAGAAAAATGGAGAAGCAATNGTAATTTCTCGAAATGGAGTTCTTACAATTCAAGATGAAGATGAAAATTTATTAGANAAATATTCNGTACCGTATGGAGCNGAATTATTATTTGTAAATAATAAAGTGGTTGAACCTGGAACTTTAATAGCTAAGTGGGATCCACTGACATTGCCAATTATCTCTGAGTTTGATGGGGCAATAATGTTTAATGATTTATCNGAAGATGTAACTATGAAAGTAGAAGTTGATGAGNTAACAGGAACATCGACTAGAGAAGTTATTGATGTAAATGAAAGACCTGTTAAAGGTAAAGGCATGAACCCATTAATCTCNGTAATNGATGGTAAGAAAAAAGTGATAGCAAGTTACTCATTGCCTTCAAAATCAATTCTTATGAAAAACAATGGAAATAAGGTTGCTGTTGGAGAGTTTATTGCAAGGGTCCCNGTTGAGGGAACCAAAACAAAGGATATAACAGGTGGACTACCAAGAGTAGCTGATCTGTTTGAGGCAAGAAAACCAAAAGATGGGGCACTATATGCTGAAGCTTCNGGTGTTCTTAGTTATGGGAAAGAAACCAAAGGNAGAAAGAGACTTGTTATTACTCCAGAAAAAGGAGATCCAACTGAAATTTTAGTTCAAAAGTATAGAGCAGTTTCTTTCCTTGAAGGAGATAAAGTTGAACGNGGTGATATTTTATGTCACGGCCCAATTGATACTCACAGCCTACTTGCATTGCATGGTGTTGAGGAGTTAGCGAAACATTTAATTTCTGAAGTTCAGGATGTATACCGATTGCAGGGTGTTGTAATAAACGATAAACACATNGAGGTCATATGCAGACAGATGATGAAAAAAGTTACTGTCACAGATTCAGGAGATAGCAATTATCTTGAAGGAGACATAGTTCAACTAACNGATATAAGAAATGCNAATTCAAACTTAGAATCTGCTGGTAAAAAACCTGCTGAATTTGAAAGAATGTTATTGGGGATTACCAAAGCAGCACTTTCAACTGATTCTTTTGTATCTGCTGCTTCATTCCAAGAAACCACAAGAGTTCTTACAGAGGCTGCTGTAACAAGCAAAAAAGATTCNTTAAGAGGATTNAAAGAAAACGTAGTGGTTGGAAGATTNGTTCCTGCTGGAACAGGGTTTGCAGCTAATCAAAAATCAAGTGTTACATCTGAAGAGATACAAGATATAGAAGAAGCACTAAAGAAAGAACTTTTAGAAAGCTTNCAATAATCATTGACCGATGAATTTCACTGCTTTATTATTCACTCTTTAAAATGGCTACAGTAAATCAACTAGTAAGAAAACCAAGACGCACAAAACGTGCTAAAAGTGATGTGCCCGCCTTGAAGAATTGTCCACAGAGAAGAGGTGTTTGTACGCGTGTTTATACAACAACTCCAAAAAAACCTAACTCTGCATTAAGAAAAGTATGTAGAGTAAAGTTAACTTCTGGTTTTGAAGTNACCTCTTACATNGGTGGAGAGGGCCATAATCTTCAGGAACACTCTGTTGTCTTAATTAGAGGTGGGAGAGTAAAAGATTTACCTGGTGTTAGATATCACACAGTAAGAGGAGCTCTTGANACATCCGGCGTGTCGGACAGAAAACAAGGTAGATCAAAGTATGGAGCTAANAAAGGAAAGTAGATGAGAAGAAGAGCGGCACCAAAAAGAAAAATAATACCTGATTCAAAATACGAAAGTGAAGTTGTCGCAAAGTTCATGAANCAGTTAATGGTCGATGGNAANAAATCTATAGCTGAAAAAATTGTTTATGGTGCCTTTGAGCAATTNGAGAAAACAAATTCTAAAGAAGACCCAGTCGAAACTTTTAAAAAAGTTTTAGACAGAGTTGCTCCNGTAGTGGAGGTAAGGTCAAGACGAATTGGTGGAGCGACATATCAAGTACCTGTAGAGGTAAGATCTAAGAGACGTACAGCTCTTGCAATGCGTTGGATTGTTGATGCAGCCAGAAANAGAAAAGAAAAATCTATGCCAGCCAGACTAGCAGCTGAGCTGAGAGATGCAATCGATGGTAAGGGAGCTGCAGTAAAGAAGAAAGAAGANGTTCATAAGATGGCTGATGCAAATAAAGCATTCGCGCATTTTAGGTTTTAAAAATGGCTAGAAAAACTCAACTAAATAGATATAGAAACATAGGTATATGCGCTCANGTTGATGCAGGAAAAACTACGACTACAGAAAGGGTTCTTTTTTANACAGGTATTTCACATAAAATAGGTGAAGTTCATGATGGTGCCGCTGTTATGGATTGGATGGAGCAAGAACAAGAAAGAGGAATTACTATTACTTCAGCTGCTACCACTTGTTTTTGGAGTGGNATGGATAAACAATTCGAAGANCACAGAGTNAATATTATAGACACTCCAGGTCACGTGGATTTNACTATTGAAGTCGAGAGATCACTTAGAGTGCTAGACGGAGCAGTGGTTGTTTTCTGCGGCTCCTCAGGTGTTCAGCCTCAATCTGAAACTGTATGGAGACAAGCAAACAGATATGAAGTTCCAAGGATAGTATTTGTAAATAAGATGGATCGAGCAGGAGCAAACTTTGAGAGGGTTGTCGAGCAGATAAAAGACCGTCTNGGAGCTACTGTTGTTCCNATTCAATATAACATTGGAGCTGAAGATGACTTTAAAGGAGTAATTGATTTAATAAAAATGAAAACAATTACCTGGAACGAGGNAGATAAAGGATCAACCTTTGAATATACAGATATTCCTGAGGATTTAGTTTCTAAATGTGAAAAATTAAGAGAGGAATTAGTTGAAGCAGCNGCAGAAGCAAACGAAGANCTTATGGAAAAATATCTNGATTCTGGGGANCTTGAAGAATCAGANATTAAAATTGGGCTTAGGGAAAGAGTTTTATCCAATGAAATNACATTAGCTTTGTGCGGCTCTGCTTTTAANAATAAGGGAGTTCAAGCAGTTTTAGATGCAGTTATTGAATACTTACCTGCGCCGGATGAGGTTAAGGCTATAGAGGGCATTAACCCAAAAACAGAAGACNNTACATCTAGAAGTTCATCTGATGAAGAGCCCTTTTCAGCATTGGCTTTTAAAATTGCTACTGATCCNTTTGTTGGNAATTTAACCTTTGTAAGAGTTTACTCAGGAGTNCTCTCTCAAGGAGATGGAGTAGTTAACACAGTCAAGGACGAAAAAGAAAGAATTGGAAGAATGGTCCANATGCATTCTAATAATAGGGAAGAAATAAAAGAAGTGAGAGCTGGTGANATTGCTGCATGCATTGGATTAAAAAATGTGACAACTGGAGATACTCTTTCGGATGCAAAAGACTTAGTCGTGTTAGAGCGTATGGAATTTCCAGAGCCTGTTATATCTTTAGCTGTTGAACCTAAATCAAAACCCGATCAAGAAAAAATGTCTATAGCTCTTGGCAAACTTGCTCAAGAAGACCCATCGTTNAGAGTGAGTTCAGATGAAGAATCTGGGCAAACTATTATCTCAGGAATGGGCGAACTACATCTTGAAGTTCTAGTTGAGAGAATGAAAAGAGAATTTAGTGTTGAAGCAAACGTCGGGAAACCCCAGGTTGCTTATAGAGAAGCAATTNCAAANCTTGTGGAATGCGAAGCAAAGTATGCCAAACAGTCNGGCGGTAAAGGGCAGTATGGGCATGTGTTAATGAGAATGGAGCCTGCTGAAGAAGAATTTGAGTTTGTAGATGAAATNAAAGGTGGATCTATACCGAAAGAATATATTCCTGCAGTCTCAAAAGGAGTNAAAGAACAATTACAAAACGGCGTTATAGCTGGATATCCCCTNCAAGGTGTGAAAGTTACATTATATGANGGGTCTTTTCATGAAGTTGATTCCAGTGAAATGGCTTTTAAACTTGCAGGCTCGATGGCAGCAAGAGATGGAGCTATGAAAGCAAGCCCAAAACTCCTAGAACCTATGATGGCTGTTGAAGTGGTAACACCTGANGATTATATGGGAGATGTTGTAGGTGANCTNAATCGAAGAAGAGGACAAGTTCAAAATATGGAAGATCTCCCTTCAGGAAAGGCTATTACAGCATTGGTTCCTCTTGCACAAATGTTTGGATATGCCACAGATTTAAGGTCAGCAACTCAAGGTAGAGCAACTTACACAATGGAGTTTGAGAAGTACCTTGAGGTACCACCAAATCTTACTGAAGAAATTATTAATAAGAATTAGTAATATCCTTTGACACACCCCTTTTAAAGCCTTAAAATCGTGGTCTTTCTTTAATATAAAAGGGATATGGNACAACAAAAAATAAGAATAAAACTTAAGGCTTTCGATCATAAATTAATCGATAAATCTACGAAAGAAATCCTTGAGACAGTTACTAAAACAGGGGCAAAAGTCGTTGGGCCAATCCCATTGCCTGTGAAAAAAGAAAAAATGACTGTTTTAATCTCACCACATAAAGATAAAGACGCTAGAGATCAATATGAAACTAGAACACATAAACGTCTATTTGANATTGTTGATCCAACAGAACAAACAGTTGATGCCTTGATGAGGCTTGATATTGCTGCAGGGGTGGATGTAAAAATCACACTTAATTAATCATGTTGGGTTTAGTAGGAACAAAAAAGGGTATGACGCGTGTCTTTAAAGAAGATGGCAAATCAGTTCCAGTCACAGTTGTTCAAGTATTNAATAGCAAAATAGTNCAAAGAAANACCCAAGAAACTGATGGATATTTTGCAATACAAGTAAGCTATGGAAAAAAGAAAGCTGTCTCAAAAAGTGTAGAGAAAAAGTTTTTGGATAATGGTGCTGAATTAGGGTATCTAACAGAGTTTAGTTTGTCCGAGGATGAATTTAATGACATAGCCAATCTTAGTGANATTTCTCTTCANTCACTTCAAAANCCAAAGGTAGTTGATGTGCTAGGNGTTTCAAAAGGAAAAGGGNTTGCAGGAGTTGTCAAAAGACATAATTTTAAGACTCAAGATGCGACACATGGTAATTCTCTCTCACATAGAGCTCCAGGTTCAATTGGCCAATGTCAGTTTCCAGGCAGGGTTTTCAAAGGAAAAAAGATGTCAGGACAAATGGGGAACAAGAACGTAACAATTCAAAATCTANAAATTGATAGTGTTGATCTTGAAGATAGTTTGCTNCTCATACAAGGATCTATTCCAGGAACAGTTGGNAGCATTGTTAAAATCACACCATCAATAAAGAATAATGAGGAAAGATTTACGATAATGACAGATATTTCCGAAGAAGCAGCCCCAGAGACACCGAAAGAAGNAGCAGCCCCAGAGACACCGAAAGAAGAAGCAGCCCCAGAGACACCNAAAGAAGAAGCAGCCCCAGAGACACCGAAAGAAGA
>PBBW01000004.1 GCA_002716745.1 Gammaproteobacteria bacterium | reverse complement strand
GCCCCAGAGACACCGAAAGAAGAAGCAGCCCCAGAGACACCGAAAGAAGNAGCAGCCCCAGAGACACCGAAAGAAGNAGCAGCCCCAGAGACACCGAAAGAAGNAGCAGCANAAGAGGATAAAGATGCCTAAGACAGAAGCTAAANCAACTNCGTCTAAAAAAAGCACACCAAAGCTTCCAACAGAGGTATTTGGTATTGAATTTAATTCATCCCTTGTGCACCAAGCCCTAACCAGNTATCTTTCAAGCCAAAGACAGGGTTCAGTATTACTGAAAAATCGTTCTGCTGTGAGGGGTGGAGGGAAGAAACCATTTAAGCAAAAAGGTACTGGTCGAGCTAGAGCCGGAACGATCAGAAGNCCTATTTGGGTTGGAGGTGGCGCAACTTTTGCAAATGTTAAAAATTACGAAAAAAAGATTAATAAAAAAATGGCAAAGAAAGCATTAGCTTCAATTCTCTCAAAGTTCAAGGCAGAGAAAAGACTTCAGCTTGTNGAAGATGTATCTTTCAAAGAGCCAAAGACAAAANTAGCTNAAAAATATTTTGAAAAATCTGGATTATCCTCTGCATTGCTGATCACAAATGATGCCGATGAAAATACTATGTTGGCGATTAGAAATTTGAAAAATTTTTCTTTCTTAGATGCATCTGAAATAAACCCATATGATCTTATCAAAGCTGAAAATATTCTTGTCTCATATTCTTCAGTGCCTGTATTAAAGGAGCTATTAAATGTTAAGTGAAAAAGCATATACAACAATAAAGAGTCCAGTTGTTAGTGAGAAGTCAGCTATACAAAAAAGTAATGGAAATACTTATGTCTTTAAGGTAGATGCAAGCGCTAATAAAAAGCAAATTTCATCTTCAATAGANGATATCTTTGGTGTAAAAGTAAAGTCTGTTCGAGTCCTNAATACAAAATTNAAGAATAAACGCAATCGATTTGGAAAATATAAAACTAGTACTTTCAAGAAAGCATATGTTTCCTTNGAAGATGGTAAAGAAATNAATCTGGAGAATCCTTTTAAATAATGGCTATAATNAAAGCAAAACCAACCTCTCCAGGNAGACGTTTTAGGGTTCAGATAAGTTCAGAGCTTCANAAAGGTNGGCCTGAAAGAAAATTGGTGGAGTCAAAAAATAAAATTTCTGGAAGNAATAATAATGGTCGCATCACTGTACGACACAAAGGTGGTGGCCATAAAAGACTTTATAGAATTATTGATTTCAAAAGGAATAAATTTGATGTTGAAGCTAAAGTTGTAAGGATAGAATATGACCCAAANAGGTCTGCCAACATNGCGTTAATAGAGTATAAAGACGGAGAAAGATCTTATATTATTGCTCCAAAAAATCTAACAGATAANTCTAAAGTGATTTCTAGTGATAAAGCTCCTGTTAAACCAGGAAATAGNTTGCCACTNTTTCAAATTCCACAAGGAACAGAAGTACATTGTGTTGAAATGCGCCCAGGGAAAGGAGCTCAATTAGTCAGATCAGCAGGCACCACTGCAAGATTAGTTGCAAAAGANGGAAAATATGCAACTTTGAGACTTAGTTCTGGTGAAATGAGAAAAATACTTCTCTCATGTAGAGCCACTATTGGAGTGATTTCTAATGAACAGCATAATTTAAGATCTTTGGGAAAAGCAGGTGCTAAGCGCTGGAGAGGAGTTAGGCCAACCGTTAGAGGTGTTGCCATGAATCCAGTTGATCACCCACANGGTGGTGGAGAAGGGAAAACCTCAGGAGGTAGAAATCCAGTCTCCCCNTGGGGAACCCCTACTAAAGGTTTCAGGACAAGAAAACCAAAACCAAGTGANAAGCTTATTGTTAAAAGGAGATATAAATAATGGCAAGATCCAATAAAAAAGGACCTTTCGTAGATATCTCACTTGAGAAAAAAGTGATAAAAGCAAAGGAAACAAATGATAGAAAACCGATCAAAACATGGTCNAGAGCTTCAATGATCACACCGGACATGGTCGGGCTAACTATAGCNGTTCATAATGGAAGACAGCATATTCCAGTTTTTGTTAGAGAGGACATGGTTGGTCAAAAACTGGGTGAATTTTCAATAACNAGAACATTTAAGCTNCATTCTGGAGATAGGAAGGTAACAAAGGTATAAAAATGGAAGTAAGAGCGTNTTTAAAGGGTGCAANACTATCTCCACAAAAAGCTGGCTTGGTTGCAGATCAAGTTAGAGGTCTGGATGTAGAGAATGCATTAGATGTTCTTAATTTTTCAAAAAAGAAAGGTGCCGAAATTATAAAAAAAGTATTAAACTCTGCTATCTCAAATGCNGANAATAATGAGAATGCTGATATTGATAACCTTAAGATTAAATCAATCATAGTAAACAAAGGTTTTGTAATGAAAAGAATTAAAATTAGAGCAAGAGGNAGAGCAGATAGAATTAAAAAGCCNTTTTGTAATATAGAAATTCTATTGTCTGAAAAAAAAGTGGAGGCTGATANTGGGCCAGAAAGTTAATCCAGTNGGTTTTAGATTAGGNACTAGTCGAGATCATGATTCTGTATGGTATGCAAAATCNAAAGACTACTCAAAATTAGTTCTTGANGATATTAAGGTTAGAGAAAGGATCAAAGAGATTCTTCCTCAAGCACCTATAAGCTCAGTATCTATTANAAGAACAATGGAAGAGATAATAGTCGATATCAATACCTCAAGACCTGGAATAGTTATAGGTAAAAAAGGTGAAGAAATCGAAAAAATTAAAAGAGAACTCAAAAAAATTATCAAGCAAGATGTAAAGCTGAATGTTAAAGAAATTAAACAGCCTGACTTAGACGCACAACTAGTTTCTGCCTCAGTCACCCAACAACTTGAAAAAAGAATCATGTTNAGAAAAGCTATGAAAAGAGCTGTNCAAAATACGATGAGACAGGGAGCAAAAGGGATTCGNATTGAGGTGTCTGGGCGTCTAAACGGAGCTGAAATTGCTCGATCAGAGTGGTACAGAGAAGGACGNGTACCGCTACACACAATNAAAGCTGACATTGACTATGCAACAAGCGAAGCATTAACAACATATGGAATNATAGGTGTGAAAGTTTGGATNTACAGAGGGGATAAATAATGCTGCAACCAAAGAAAACAAAATTTCGAAAACAGATGAAAGGAAGAAACAATGGCTATGCTTCTGCAGGTTCAAGTGTTTCATTTGGAGATTTTGGATTAAAAGCCACATCACATGGAATGCTTACGTCAAGACAAATNGAAGCAGCTAGAAGAGCGCTTGTTAGATATATCAAAAGAGGTGGAAAAGTATGGATTAGNGTTTTTCCAGATAAACCAATTACAAAAAAACCCCTGGAAACAAGACAAGGAAAAGGAAAAGGAAATGTAGAGTATTGGGCTAGCCCAATAAAACCCGGAAAGATTATNTATGAAGTTGCAGGAGTCACTGAAGAAGATGCNAAAAGAGCATTCGAATTGGCCGGAGCAAAACTACCAATGGGAACAACTTTTGTCAAAAGAGGAACAAATGCCTAAGAAAAAAGGAAAAGATTACAAATCGATGAATCAGGAANCACTAAAAAAAGAGCTATTAGCTCAGCGAAAATTATTGTTTGAAAGTAATTTCAAACATAAAATGGGCCAACTCAAAGAAAGTCACCTTCTTAGGGAAACAAGAAAGAACATAGCAAGAATTAAAACGGAGATAGAAACTAATGGCGGGTAGAACACTTCAAGGNACTGTAACGAGTAATAGTATGAANAAAACTATCGTGGTAACAGTTGGAAGAAGAACAAAGCATCCTAAATACGGCAAATATATTAATTTGTCGTCAAAATATCATGTACATGATGAGAAGGAAGTTTCTAAAGAAGGTGACTTAGTAATAATCCAAGAGTGTAGGCCGTTGTCTAAAACTAAAAGCTGGAAANTATTAGAGGTTATTAAGAAAGAGGNTANCAAATGATTCAGACACAAAGCATGCTTAATGTTGCTGATAATAGCGGAGCACGTTCTGTTATGTGTATAAAAGTTCTTGGTGGTTCAAAAAGAAGNACAGCAAATATTGGCGATGTTATTAAGGTAGCAGTGAAAGAAGCCTTACCACAAAGCAAAATAAAAAAAGGCTCAGTGATGAACGCTTTAATAGTNCGAAGCCGGTCTGGCGTGAGAAGGTCCGACGGCTCAAAAATTGGATTNGACGAAAATGCAGTAGTTTTACTAAATANTAATAGAGACCCTGTTGCAACACGAATNTTTGGTCCAGTAACNAGAGAATTACGTTCAGCAAAATATATGAAAGTAGTTTCNTTAGCTCCGGAGGTTCTGTAATGAAAAGNAAGAATACAAAACTAAGAGAAGGAGATGAAGTCATANTAATCGCAGGCAAAGAAAGAGGTAAAAGAGGTAATATCAAAAAGATTANTGGAAACAGATGTATTGTAAATGATCTTAACNTTTCAAAAAGACACACTAGACCAAACCCTCAGCTAGGNATTACTGGTGGAATNGTTGAAAAAGAGATGCCAATAGAAATATCAAATTTAATGATTTGGAATAGTGCNGCAAAAAAAAGAGACAAAATTGGATTTAAGGACGATAAAGGAAAAAAAATTAGAATATTTAGATCNTCAGGNAAGGAAATCAAATGATNAACTTTAAAGAAAAGTATATAAAAGAAATAGCCCCAGCNTTAAANGATAAGCTTGGCTTTAAATCTATTATGGAAGTACCAAAACTTCAGAAAATTACCATTAATATGGGTGTTGGTGAAGCCTCAAAAGAAAAAGGGGTATTAGAGAATGCGCTAAAAGATTTAGAGGCTATTTCTGGCCAAAAACCCGTTGTCACAAAAGCAAGAAAAGCTGTTTCAACATTTAAAATTAGAGAACAATACCCAATAGGTTGCAAGGTAACGTTACGAGGAAGTAAAATGTATNACTTTTTTGAAAGACTCATAAATTTAGCAATACCTAGAGAAAAGGATTTTAGGGGTTTAAATCCAAAATCTTTTGACGGCAAGGGAAATTATAATCTAGGGATTAAAGAGCAAATTATTTTTCCGGAAATTGATTATGACAAAGTGGACAAGTTAAGAGGGATGGATATAGCAATTACTACTTCTGCATCAGGAGACANTGAAGCTCAAGAGCTTCTTGCTGGATTTAATTTCCCATTTAGAGGTAAAAATGGCTAGAAAATCATTAGTTGAAAGAGAAAAACTTAAGATCAAGCTTGTNGATAAGTTTGCTCAAAAAAGATCGTCTNTAAAAGAAGCTCAGAGAAAAGCAACTACTTTTGAAGAGAGGATGGATGCACAAAGAGAATTGCAAAAACTTCCNAGAAGATCAAATCCAAATAGGGTGGTTAGACGATGTGCTTTGACAGGAAGNCCTAAAGGAGTGTACAGAAAGTTTGGGCTAAGTAGATCAAAGCTNNGAGAGCTTGCAATGTCAGGCAAACTTCCTGGAGTGAAAAAATCAAGTTGGTAAAATTATGACAGATCCTGTAGCAGACTTACTTACACGTATCAGAAATGCTCTCCTNAGAAGAAAAGAGAGNGTAAGTGCNCCTCATTCAAAGCTAAAACATGAATTGCTAAAACTTCTTGTCAAAGAGGGTTTTATTAGTGGAGTTAAGAAAGTTAAAAGAGATTTTGCTGAGTTAGATGTATCTCTTAAATACGTAAATGAAGAATCAGCAATAAGAGANATTCAAAGNGAATCAAAACCAGGCCTAAGGAAATATGTTAGCTACAAAGACATAAAGCCTTATAAGGGAGGACTTGGCATTAGAATTTTATCAACCAGCAAAGGCTTAAGAACAGATAAGCAAGCTATTAAAGACCAGCTTGGCGGCGAAATAATATGTAGGGTGTTTTAGTATGTCAAGAATTGCAAAAGATCCCGTNAATATCCCATCTGGAGTAACAGCATCTCAGAATGCNTCAATCCTATTGCTTAAAGGNCCTAAAGGGGAAATGAGTTTAAATGTTAACCAGAATGTAAGTTTAGAAATTTCTGAAAAATCAATTCAAGTTTTATGGGTTGGCGATGAAAATAAAGCTATTGCAGGGACCATGAGAGCCCTAATAGCCAATAATGTTCATGGAGTAAGTGAGGGCTTCACTAAGAACATAAAACTTAATGGTGTAGGATATAGGGCAAAANTTCAAGGTAAGCAGCTAGTCCTTACATTAGGATACTCTCATCCAGTTGAATATTCTTTACCAGATCAGGTTGAAGCAAAATCAGAGAATCAAACAGAATTTAATCTCACATCAATAGATAAACAAATCTTAGGGCAAGTATGTTCNGAAATAAGAGCATTTAGACCNCCTGAGCCCTACAAAGGAAAAGGCATATTCATTGACAACGAGCATGTTGTAAGAAAAGAAAGGAAAAAAGCTGCAACAGCTTAATAAAAATTATGACTAAAGAAAAAGAAAGAGCTAGAAGGTCAAGAAAACAACGNGCNTTACTTCAAAAGCGAGGACTGCTAAGGCTTTGTGTATTNAGATCTTCAAATAACATTACAGCTCAATTAATTGATTCATCAAATGGAAACGTTCTAGCATCAGCGTCGTCTTTACAAAAGGAACTTAAAGTAAAAACAGGCGGAAATATAGATGCAGCAAAAAAAGTTGGTAGTGAAATTGCAAAAAAAANAATCGGATTAGGTCATAAAAAAGTGTCTTTTGATCGTTCAGGTTATAGATTTCATGGCAGGGTGAAAGCGCTTGCTGATGGAGCAAGAGAGGGAGGCTTAGATTTCTAATGNATAATAAAAATATGCAGGATCAACAAGATTCGCTGGTTGAAAAGCTTGTACAAGTGAACAGAGTCGCTAAAACAGTCAAAGGTGGACGAGTGATGTCTTTCACCGCACTTACAGTAGTAGGCGATGGAAATGGAAAAGTTGGTTACGGTAGAGGAAAAGCNAAAGAAGTCCCAGTTGCAATACAAAAAGCACTAGATGAAGCAAAGNGAAGTTTAGTGAATGTAAATTTAAATGGAAACACCCTATGGTACGCAGTTACAGAGAAAAGCTCAGCTACTAAAGTCTACATGCANCCTGCATCTGANGGTACNGGTATTATCGCAGGCGGAGCAATGAGAGCTGTTTTAGAACTAGTGGGCATTAAGAATGTTTTAGCAAAGTGCTACGGTTCNACAAACCCTATTAATGTCGTTAGAGCAACAATAAATGGGTTATCTAAAATGGAATCACCCGATCAAGTTAAAGAGCGAAGAAGTTAGATGGCAAAATTAAAGGTAACACAATTAAAAAGCCTGATTGGCAGAAAAANGAATCATAGACTTTCAATTAAAGGTCTTGGGCTTAAAGGTATTGGCGACTTCAGCATAGTNGAAGATACTCCTTCTAACAGNGGAATGATTAATCAAGTTAACTACATGGTATCAATTGAGGAAGTAAAATAATTATGGATAAATTAACTTTAAACAATATCAATGATAATTNNTCTAGGAAAGATAGAAAACGCGTAGGAAGAGGAACAGGATCAGGAGTTGGAAAAACTGCTGGNAGAGGTCATAAAGGTCAAAAATCGAGAACTGGTGGAAACATCAGGCCAGGATTTGAAGGAGGCCAAATGCCATTNCAAATGAGAGTTCCAAAATTTGGGTTTACATCCAGAGTNTCAAGAGTTTCAGAGAGTNTAAATGTAAAAAAACTNGAAGGCGTAAAAAAGATTGATTTAGCCAACCTCAAAAAAATGGGAATCATCAAAAAAAGTACAAAAAAAGTAAAAATTTTTGGAGAGGGAAAGCTAGCTGGAAAAATNAATGATGAAAGTATACGAGTTTCAAAAGGAGTCATAATTGAGTAATTCAATGTCAGANCTTTGGAGNAGGTTGGGTTTTCTTGCTTTTGCATTAATTATTTACAGGCTTGGAACACATATTCCAATTCCGGGAATAAATCCTGAACAAGTGGCTGCACTNTTCCAGCAAAGCCAAGGAACAATATTGCAATACTTTAATCTTTTCTCAGGTGGAGCCTTGGAAAGAATGAGTATATTTGCTTTAAGTGTTGTTCCCTACATATCTTCAGCAATTGTGATGCAGTTATTTTCAAACTCTCTTCCATATTTACAAGAGTTAAAGAAAGATGGACAAGCAGGCAGAAATAAGATTACACAATATACTAGGTATGGAACTGTAGTATTTGCATTGGTTCAATCAACAGCTCTTACAGTTACNCTTCAGTCAGCAGGNTTAATTGANGCTGGCAGCATATTTTCAGCTGTAGTAGCAGTATTATCTATCGTCACAGGTACAGTTTTCTTAATGTGGCTGGGNGAACAAATNACCGAAAGAGGAATAGGAAATGGNATATCTCTGCTTATCGCAACAAGCATAATTGTTGGCGTTCCNAGGGCATTTGGTCAAGCNCTAGAACAAGCTCAACAAGGTGATCTTAACTATTTACTATTAATTGTTTTAGGTATTCTCTCAGTAGTAATTGTTGCGTTTGTAGTATTTGTAGAAAATGCACAAAGAAAAATTACAGTAAATTATGCTCAAAGAAACCAAGTTAGAGGAATGATTCAGGCTCCATCAAGTTTTCTGCCACTAAAACTAAATATGTCAGGAGTAATACCAGCAATCTTTGCAAGNACATTTCTATTATTTCCTGCATCTTTGTCATCTTGGTTTGGAAGTGTCGACGGACTTGGCGGGCTACAAGAATTTTCANTATATCTGAATCCTGGCCAGCCACTGTACATATTAATATTTGTAATATTGATTGTATCGTTTTGTTATATTTGGCTAGCCTTAACATTCAGCTCAAATGATATTGCTGATAATCTTAAGAGAGGCGGAGCNTTTATTCCAGGNATAAGACCAGGNGAGCAAACAGCTAGCTTTATTGATCTAATACTTTCAAGATTAACTGTTTTTGGAGCTTTTTACCTATCTTTGGTATGTATTCTNCCANTGTTNTTAATAAACAGTTTTGGGATATCTTTCTATCTTGGTGGAACATCGGTTTTAATAGTGGTCGTAGTTCTTTTAGATTTGCAAAGACAAATACAATCATATGTTATGAGCGAACAATATGCATCTATCTTAAAAAATGCTAATATGGCGGGCTCTAAAAAGAGTAGAAGAAGATGAAGGTAAGATCATCAANAAAAAGGATCTGCAAGGATTGTAAGATCGTNAAAAGAAATGGAACTTTGTTTGTCATCTGTNAAAATAAAAGACACAAACAAAGGCAAGGATAATTATGGCTAGAGTAGGTGGAATTAACATACCAGATAATAAACACGTAGATGTTTCTTTAACCCATATTTTTGGGGTTGGCCGAAAAACTGCTCAAGAAATATGTNTAAAGTTAAAGATTAAATTCGACCAAAAAGTTTCAAATTTAACGGAAGTTGATTTAGANAACATAAGGGATGAGCTTAAAAATTATCAAATAGAAGGTGATCTAAGAAGAGACATAAATTTTAATATTAAACGTTTAATGGATTTGGGTTGCTATAGAGGTATAAGACACAGGAAAAACTTACCTCTCAGAGGCCAGCGTACAAAAACTAATGCAAGAACAAGAAAAGGTCCAAGGAAACCNATTAGAGCTTAATGGCGGGTAAGAAAAAAACAAAAAGAATAGTTACAGATGGAATTGCACATATTAATGCTTCCTTTAACAATACNATTGTCANGATTACCGACATGGGNGGCAATGCAGTCTGNTGGGCGACTTCTGGAGGACAGGGTTTCAAAGGATCAAGAAAAAGNACTCCTTTNGCAGCGCAAATTGCTGCTGAAAGAGCTGGAACAATGGCTAAAGATATGGGAATGATAAATGTAGAGGTAAGAGTCAAAGGTCCCGGGGCAGGAAGAGAGTCATCAATTAGGGCANTAAATGGCTGTGGGCTNCGAATAAATAAGATTACTGATGTGACACCCCTGCCTCACAATGGTTGTAGACCACCAAAAAAGAGGAGAGTTTAATGGCAAGATATCGAGGACCAAGATTACGCTTATCCAGACGAGAAGGNACAGATTTAATGTTAACCACTGGAACNAGATCAATAGAATCAAAATGTAAATTTGAGAAAAAGCCTGGAAATGCTATGACAAGGGGCAGGCTATCTGATTATGGAACGCAGCTGAGGGAGAAACAAAAAGTTAAAAGATTATATGGCTTGCTCGAAAGACAGTTTAGGAATTACTATCTTAAAGCTGCAAAAGCACAAGGTAACACAGGTGAGAATTTATTGAATCTTCTTGAATCAAGACTNGATAATGTAGTCTACAGAATGGGTTTTGCAGTAACNAGAGCTGAAGCAAGACAAATAGTCACGCATAAATCTGTAGAAGTAAATGCAAAAGCTGTAAATATACCCTCTTTNAGTGTGAAGCCTGAAGATGAGATCTCAATAAGAGACAAAAGCAAAGAACAACTTAGAATTAAGGCCGCAACTCAACTTGCTAAGAACAAAGATAAGCTGAGCTGGATGGAAGTAAACCTTGATGATATGAAAGGAAAGTTTTTGAACTATCCAGATAGATCAGAGCTAAGCTCTGAGATAAATGAAAATTTAATAATTGAGTTGTACTCAAAATAAAAGAGGAAAATATGGAAGATAAATTAAACGTTTTAGCCCCTGAGGTTATAAAGGTAGATGAAGTTGATAAAAATAACTTAAGAGTTGTTTTAGAGCCCTTTGAAAGAGGATTTGGTTACACTATTGGCCACAGCCTTAGAAGAATAATGCTTTCCTATATGCCAGGAGCTGCTGTAACAGAAGCAAAGATAGAGGGCATTTCTCACGAATATGGAACTATAGAGGGCGTTAAAGAAGATATTCTTGATATNTTGTTAAACTTAAAGGATCTTGCAATCAAACTTGANGGAATTACTGANGCAGAGATTAAGCTAAACATAAAAACACCAAAAACTGTCACAGCTTCTGACNTAGAGCTCCCAGCAGGAGTTGAAGTAATGGATGCCAACCATGTNATTGCTACATTAGTTGAACCAAAAAAACTGATAATGACTTTGAAGGTACAAAGAGGGATTGGTTACGTTCCTGCTGAAAGTAAAAAAGATAAGAATATAGATTCNTTACACTTAGATGCCATATATTCACCAGTAAAGAAGGTGAATTACAAGGTTGAAAACGCCAGAGTAGAGAATAGAACTGACCTAGATAAACTNATATTAGATCTTGAAACTGATGGAACAATTGATGCAAAGCAGGCGGTNAAGTATGCTGCGACTATAATGCAACACCAACTATCTGTATTTGTCGATGAAGAATTAGTTTCTAGGAAGGAAAAGCGAAAAGACAAATATGATTTTGATCCACTACTTCTTAGATCAATTGAAGAANTAGAATTGACGGTGAGATCTACAAACTGCCTGAAAGCAGAAAACATTTTCTTAATNGGTGATCTTATTCAANGGTCAGAAATGGACTTGCTTAAGACNCCAAACNTAGGAAAAAAATCCTTGAATGAAATTAAAGATGAATTGGCTTCTAGAGGTCTTTCCATGGGAACAGTACTGAAAAATTGGCCACCTATGTAATATGAGACATAAGAAANTAAGCAGAAGGTTTAGNAGAACATCATCACATCGTATGGCGATGATGAGGAATTTAGCCATATCATTAATTNAGCATGAAATCATTAAGACAACAGTTGAAAAGGCCAAAGAACTAAGACGNTTTCTTGAACCTTTGATAACAAAATCTAAAACTGATAATTTACATTCCAGAAGAGTTGTAATGTCAAAATTAAACTCAAAGGATGCTGTNAGAAAATTATTTAGTAGTCTGGGGCCNAGGTTTAATGATACTAAAGGNGGCTATCTTAGAATAATCAAGGCTGGATTTAGAGCAGGCGACAGAGCAGACATCTGTTTCATAGAGTTTACTCATAGAGTAATTGAGACAGAAGTAAAAGATGANAACTTAGATAATAATTCAATCGAAAGTAACTTAAACACAAAACCAGNAGCTGAAGAAAAACCAGNAGCTNAAGAAAAACCAGNAGCTNAAGAAAAACCAGNAGCTNAAGAAAAACCAGNAGCTAAAGAAAAACCAGTAGCTGAAGAAAAACCAGNAGCTNAAGAAAAACCAGTAGCTNAAGAAAAACCAGTAGCTGAAGAAAAACCAGTAGCTNAAGAAAAACCAGTAGCTNAAGAAAAACCAGNAAAGAAACAAGCTACCAAAAAGAAAACGCCTGTTGGTAAAAAAGAAACAGAGAAACCAGTTNTAAAAAAACCTACAACTAAAAAGAAATCTACTACCAANGATAAGCCTAAAGAAAATTGGTGGTCAAGATTTTTTAAGTAGATTTAAGGAATTTCCCTGTATAAGATTTTTTATCTTTCATGACCTTTTTAAGGGTTCCTTCAACAACAATATTGCCCCCACCGTCACCACCCTCTGGACCAAGGTCTATAATCCAGTCAGAACAACGAATTACATCTAAATTATGTTCTATTACAAGCACTGAATTTCCCTTATTNACAAGGCTATTNAATACATCCATTAACATTTGAATATCAGAAAAATGAAGACCAGTTGTTGGCTCATCTAAAATATATAGTGTTTTTCCTGTATCTCTTTTAGAAAGTTCCTTTGATAATTTCACCCTTTGTGCCTCNCCTCCTGATAATGTGTTGGCTGCTTGACCTAGCTTTACGTATGAAAGCCCCACNTCTTGNAGAGTTAGTAATTTTTTNTGTATTTGTGGGATGGCTTTGAAAAAATCTATTGATTCNTCTACTGTCATTTCTAATATTTCATGAATATTTTTATTTTTAAACTTTATTTCTAAAGTATCGTCACGAAATCTTTTTCCTTTACAGACATCACACTCAACATANAGATCNGGTAAAAAATGCATTTCAACCTTTACAAATCCTTCCCCTCTGCAATTTTCACATCTTCCTCCTTGTACATTGAATGAAAATCTTCCAGGCTTATAACCCCTTGTTCTTGATTCTTGAGTATTAGCAAATATTTCTCGTATATANGTAAATAGACCAGTATATGTGGCAGGGTTAGATCTTGGTGTCTTCCCAATTGGGCTTTGATCAATAGANATTAACTTATCTATATTATCTTCCCCTATTAGTTTTTCATACTTAACTTTCTCAGGTAATTTTGTTCCAAGTATCTTATTTTGAATCGCAGGTATNAGTGTATGGTTAACTAATGACGATTTTCCTGATCCAGAAACACCAGTAATACTTACTAATTTATTCAATGGAAACTCAACGCTCACANTCTTGAGATTATTAGTTTCAGCTCCAGCAATATAAATACTTTTTACCGACTCGACACGATCCTTGTCTTTTAAGTTAATTTCTAATTCTTTAGATAGATACTTTGAAGTTAAAGATTCTTTATTTTCCAAGATATTTCTTAAATTGCCTTCAGCTACAATCTTACCTCCATGAATGCCAGCCCCAGGGCCTAGATCAATTATNTAATCTGCATTTCTAATCATCTCTTCATCATGTTCTACCACAATAACTGTATTNCCAAGATCTCGNAGTTTAATAAGAGTATTTATAAGTTTCTGGTTGTCTCTTTGATGTAAGCCTATAGAGGGCTCATCNAATACATAAATAACCCCAACCAGTCCAGATCCAATTTGACTGGCAAGACGAATTCTTTGTGCCTCTCCCCCAGATAAAGTCTGAGCNCCCCTCGAAAGATTTAAATAGTCCAAGCCAACATCAATTAAAAAAGATAATCTTAAAGAAATCTCCTTTGAAATTTTTTCAGCTATTTCAAACTTNTTTCCGGAGAGTTTTAAGTTACTTATTAGATCTAAAGCATCACTTATCTTTAAATTGCTTATTTCAGGAAGGCTCATATCCTCAACAAAAACATTTCTTGCTGTNCTATTAAGTCGGTATCCATTGCAGGAGTTACAAGTTTTTTCTGAAATGTANGCACTTATTTTTTCTTTAATAAAAAAAGAGTCAGTTCTGTTAAATTGTCTTTCCAAATTTTTCATAACCCCTTNGAAATTCTCTTCTTTCNTTTCACTTGTTGTTAGATCAATAAAACTNATTTTACNTTTGATTCCAAATAANACTGCATCTTGTATTTTTTNTGAAAGTTTGGACCATGGNTTATCTATATCTTCTTTAAGATAATCGAATAATCCTATTAATTTGCTTTGATAATATGGGGTATTCCAAGGCTCAATACACCCTTGCGAAATACTCAAATTCTTATACTTTATGACCTTATCAGAGTCAAAGTAAGAATTTACTCCTAGNCCATCACACTCTTCACATGCCCCACTAGGGTTATTGAATGAAAATATTTTTGGTTCAAGTTCTTGAACAGAATAGTTGCATTTTGGGCATGAGTGTTTATTAGANAGTCTATATTCTTTTTTNTCAGATGAAATATCAACACTACCATCAGAAAATACAAGCGCAGTTTCTATTGATTCTGTTAGCCTCTGTTTACAGTCCTTACTTTTATCAATATTTAATTGATCTACAAGAACTGAAATATTATGTTTGATATTACGTTCCAANATAGGAACTTTGTTGATAGGGTAGAGTTCATTATCTACCTTGACCTTTGAGAAGCCTTCAGCCATAAGTTGACTTAGAAGTTCNATATGTTCACCCTTNCCATCCATTATAATTGGTGCATAAACTGAAATTTTATTTCCTAATTCTTCTCTAATTGTGTCTGATACCATTGTTACAACAGGCTTAGCATCAAGACTTAGGCCATGATCAGGGCACTTAGGAACTCCTACTCTTGCAAATAGTAATCTTAAATAATCATGGACTTCTGTGATTGTGCCCACAGTTGATCGTGGATTATGTGATGTAGATTTCTGTTGGATCGATATAGATGGCGAAAGCCCTTCAATTGATTCAATTTCGGCTTTGTCCATNACAGAGAGAAATTGTCTTGCATAAGTAGATAATGACTCAACATATCTTCTTTGGCCCTCNGCATATATAGTGTCAAAAGCTAATGAAGATTTACCTGAACCAGATAATCCAGTTATTACAGTCAATTTATCTCTTGGTATTTTAAGAGATAAATTCTTTAAGTTGTGAGCCCTTGCTCCTTTAATGTCAATAAACTTCAAAATGATTCCGATAAGTGGAAAAAATATTATAGAATATCTAAATGTCTAATGGTGTAAATAAAGTATTCATTATAGGAAATCTTGGAGCAGACCCAGAAATAAAATATACTCAAGCCGGCAGTCCAGTAGCAAACTTATCCATAGCAACTTCTGAAAGCTGGAAGGATAAAAATAGTGGCGATCAACAAGAAAAAGTTGAGTGGCATAGGGTAGTAATGTTTTCAAGGCTTGCTGAAATTGCGGAACAGTATTTAAAAAAGGGCTCTAAAATTTTTGTTGAGGGGAAGCTGCAAACAAGAGACTGGGAAGATTCAGAAGGAAAAAAAAGATACACAACTGAAGTAGTCGCAAGGGAAATGACAATGCTGGATTCTCGGTCTGGTGGTGTAGCTCAAGCTGATANCCCAAAAAATGAAAATGANAAACCTAAAGATAAAGACAACTTTGAAGAAGATATCCCCTTNTAAACTTTTCTAATTGCAATAGAGCCATTTGTNCCACCAAAACCAAATGAATTCGAAATAAATGATTCGATTTTAGAGTCTTGAGATTCTCTNAAAATAGGAAACTCCTTTGCTTCAGGATCCAATTCGTCAATATTGAAACTTCCAGAAATAAAATTGTTTTTCATCATTAAGAGTCCATAAATTACTTCATGCACCCCTGCAGCTCCAAGTGTGTGCCCTGTAAGTGATTTAGTGGAAGATATAGGTGGAATTGAGTCTCCAAAAACCTCTGAAATTGCCTGAAGTTCTGTAATATCACCCACCGGCGTACTCGTTCCGTGTGTGTTTATATAATCAACAGGNGCATCAAGTTCTAATCCTTTCATACATCTTTTNGCACCATCCCCAGAAGGGGCTACAAGAGAATAGCCGTCACTTGTTTCTTTATATGCAATTATTTCTCCATAAATTTGAGCACCCCTTTTTTTTGCGCTTTCAAATTCTTCAAGTATCACTATTCCTGCACCACCAGAAGGTATAAANCCATCTCTATTTACATCATAGGGCCTTGATGCAGAAATTGGGGATTTATTATNCTTTGTGCTCAATGCNCCCATTGCGTCAAACATTATTGACCCAGACCAGTGAANATCTTCAGCACCACCAGCAATAACAATATTTTGTTTCCCAAATTTTATTAAATCACATCCATGTGAGATGCAATGGAGNCTTGTAGTGCATGCTGAAGCAATAGAATATGACACTCCTTGTGTTTTNAGAAAAGTTGAAATTGCGGCAGAAGTTGTATTNCTCATTGTTTTCGTAACCGAATATGGCCCAATTCTTTTCATACCCCTTTCTCTTGTAACATCAATTACTCTTTGAATCTCTTTGCTTGACCCAGTACCTGAACCAACAACTACNCCCGTGAATTCATTTTGAATATCATTCTCCTTTAAACCTGAATCATTTATGGCATCTTGTGCAGCTAAATATGAATAAGCTGATGTTTCACTCATAAAACGAAGCATCTTTCTATCNATAACATCGAGATTTGTCGAAAGGGANCCAGAGACATGGCATCTCATNTTGTTATCAATATAATCTTGATTAATTGCAAGNCCTGACTTTCCATTCATCAGTGATTCNGTAATNGTGNTAGCATTATTACCGATTGGCGATATTGCTCCTATTCCTGTTATTACAACTCTTTTCATGATTTCAGGGTGGATATTAGAAAATTCTCTGCATATTGCAAGTTTTTNTCCCGTATTAAACTTNTAGACATTTTGATACATTTTTCAACTGCTGTATCTCTTTCAACTCTTGCCTTATTAAAACCATCATATTTTTCAATTTCTAATTTAACTTGCTTAAATTCNTTTAGGTTGATNAGCCTGATAATATTTCTTCTTTGAGAATCAGTTGAATCATTCAANGCAACTATAAGTGGATAAGTGTATTTATTTTCTGATAAATCTTGAAANGCAGATTTTCCACTATCGATGTCATAGAAATCTGCAAGATCNTCATTCAANTGAAATGCATAACCAAATTCTTGCCCTAAATNTGANAATACTTTTATCTTNTCTTTATTNAGAGTNGCATAGGTTGCTATTGACTTTAANATGCCTGAAAAAAGAACAGCTGTTTTGTTATTTACTACTTCCCGATAATCTTTAAAACCAATATTTAGATTGCCAATATTCCTGAGCTGTTTAAACTCACCTTCGATAAGTTTNTCTGCACAANTTATTAAGATATTAGCTATTTTTTGATTTTGAAGNCTATTTAAGGAGCTAAAAGTTTTAGTATATAGATAATCNCCATATANNAGNGCTTTNGTAACNCCCCATTTTTTAAAAATTGTTTTTTTCCCCCTTCTTAANGATGCATCATCAATAATATCATCGTGTATAAGTGTGGAAAGATGTATAAGTTCTGTTGCAGAGGAAAGCTCTAACAGGTCGNTTTTTGTAACANTTAAATAAGTCCCATAGATNTATATAAGTTTCGACCTAATGAANTTCCCNGATGCTTTAAATATATAATTATTTATTTCTTGAATATCTTGTTGATCAGATTCAGTTATATTCTCCATATTTAGCTTTACTTCAGCTAAAAATTCAGTTAAATTTTGTTCCTCGATTATAGGCATATTAATATTTTAAAAGATGTACGCAATTATAGACACAGGTAACAGCCAGGAAAAAGTAGAAGTTGGATCAGTNATTGAGGTGGACTTCTTATCAGACAAGAAAAGTGGTGATAGTGTAAAGTTTGAAAAAGTTCTCCTTATTTCAGATGGAAAAGCCCCAAAGATNGGTAAACCNTATGTCTCAAAGGCTTTTGTTTCAGGAAAAATACTTTCACAAGATAAGAAGGACAAAGTTTATGCTATCCAATTNAGAAGACGAAAAGATTCAAAAAGAATAGTTGGACATAGAAGAAAAGTAACTAGAATAGATATTAAGGAAATTAATAATGGCACATAAGAAAGCAGGCGGTTCAAGTAAAAACGGTAGAGATTCCAATCCAAATTTCCTNGGAGTCAAAAGATTTGGTGGGCAAGNTGTGAATGCTGGTGAAATTATCGTAAGACAAAGAGGNACCAAGTANCATGCTGGGNTAAATATTGGTAAGGGAAGAGACGATACATTATTTGCNTTAACTTCGGGTGAAGTTCAATTCCAAAGAAAAGGCGCTAGAAAAAGAAATTTCGTCAATATAGTTCCAACTAAAAAATAGATACTCATGGCTTTTTATGATGAAGCCAGAATTACAGTAATTTCTGGAAAAGGTGGTGATGGCTGTTCAAGCTTTCGCAGGGAAAAATACATACCAAGAGGCGGTCCCGATGGNGGAGACGGTGGTAAAGGTGGGGATGTATATATCAAGCTNGATAAAAATCTTAATTCTTTAATCTCTCTCAANGGAAAAAGACAGTTCTCTGCTGNTAAGGGTAAATCAGGAAGTGGAAAAAANAAGAAAGGAGAGTCTGGCTTAAANGAAAATATTTTTGTGCCGGANGGAACATTAATTTTTTCCTCGCAAACTAANGAGCTAATTGGTGAAATATCNAGTGANAAACATGAAATTTTAGTAGCCAAAGGAGGAAAAGGTGGACTAGGAAATGCAAGATTCAAATCATCTACNAATCAATCCCCAAAAAATATTACCAAAGGTGAAGAATCAGAGGAGAGAGAGATCTATNTAGAATTNAGATTAATTGCAGACGTTGGTTTGCTTGGTTTGCCNAATGCTGGTAAATCCTCTCTTATAAATTCAATTACAAATTCCAAGTCAAAGATTGGAGCATATGAGTTTACNACCTTAGANCCCTCGCTTGGTATTCTAGAAAATGAACATAAAAAAATNAGTATTGCAGACTTGCCAGGAATTATAGAGGGNGCNTCAGATGGTTTAGGCTTAGGCGTNAAGTTCCTTAANCATGCCTTTAGAACAAAACTTCTNCTCCATCTTGTTGATAGTTCTCATGGTCTTGAAAGTGCACAGAGATCTTACTCCATCATAGAGAATGAATTGAANAAATTCCACTTGGACTTTTCAAACCAGTCCAGATGGCTGGTAGTCTCAAAAATTGATTTAGTAAAAGATGAAGANTTATCTGTAATNTTAAATTTTTTCCAAAAAAAATATCCAGGAATGNCAATTTTTCCAATTTCTTCAAAAACAAAAATAGGTTTTGATGCTCTTAGTGAAAAACTTCTTAAGATTTAATCTTGTTATTTAGTCTGCTTTTNAATCTTGAGGCTTTATTTTTGTGAATAATGCCNTTATCTGCTANACGATCTATTGTTGATTGAGATTCTTTAAAAATATCCTTAACTTTTTTATCNTTGCCTTCAATTGCGGTNAGAGTATTTTTAACAGCAGTTCTGATCATAGATCTTTGGGCATGCTTAAGTTCATACCTGCTTTTATTTTGTCTGGCTCTTTTATTAGCCGATTTTGAATTAGCCATAATAATTTTATATTGGTGGAGGCGGCGGGATTCGAACCCACGTCCGTCATCACTTTCTCCTCGTATCTACATACTTAGATTCATCAATTAATCTCGGAATATTGTAGCCTGATGATCAAGACACAAAATCCAAAGCCCGAAAAATTCATTCAAACCTTGGGCGGAATCTGAATATATCCTACAAAATGACTACTATCAATTGTTGTAGGTCACAAATGATAGCAGGTTGGCATTAAGCTGCCAATCTATAGTTGTAGTTATCTGCAACTAAATTTTTAAACAAAGTTTACGAGATGTGTTTATTCTCGGTATGCACTTCGGGTTCCGTGGTAGTCGTCAAAGCCAAATACGCCCCCGAACGGTGAATGATAATGTTTATTTATACTTTTTTAAAGTTCTTTCTTGATCTCTTTTGATATCTGCCGTTTTTTTAGCTTGCTTTTTATCATAATTCTTCTTTCCCTTTGCNAGTGCTATTTCCAGCTTTGCAAGATGGCCTTTCCAAAAAATCTTAATGGGTATACATGTTTGTCCTTTAGCAGATATAGCAAAGAGAATTTTTTCTACTTCCCTTTGATTCAATAAAAGCTTNCGGAAACGTTCAGGATTTACTTGATCTTTTTGATTNATATANTTTGCTGGATCTATCCTNGCACCCACTAACCATAGCTCTCCTTTTATATGTTTTACGTAAGCNTCCTTGATATTNAGTTTACCCTCTCGAAGTGATTTCACCTCCCAACCTTCCAGAAGAAGCCCTGCAACGAAATTTTCCTCCAAAAAAAAATTAAATCTAGCTTTCTTATTCGATGCTACAGTTTTACTATTCATAAATATGATTCTACAAGATAAGATTAAAGTATTTTGCTATTTAGGCCTTTTACCCTTTATTTCTATACCTATAATATCNTGGNTCTCNCCAAAAATAGCTTACGATTATGGGCTTTTTATTCTTTTCCTTAACTGGTCATTAGTAATGGCTGTATTCATGGCAGGAACTTTATGGGGGATGGCGTTGGAACAAAAAAAATCAATCTTGCCATCTGTTCTAACCTTTTTTTTATTATTTTTAATTCTAAACCTACATATTTTTGGGGATAGNCGACCTTCTGTATTGATAATCCTTTCTCTTCTGATAGTTTATGAACTGATATACCGATACGAAAAAAAGTTGATTATTAACCTTGATTGGTATCAAAAGTTAAGATTTCACCTNACTTTCTCAATAAGAATTTGCCATTTGCTGATGATTGCGTTTATATTTAGTAACAACACATAATACCAATGCAAGCAAAATCAAATCAATGGAATAATAATTTAGCCTTCTTGCTAGCAGCAACAGGCTCTGCAGTTGGCCTAGGAAATATTTGGGGATTCCCATACAAGGCAGGTGAGAATGGAGGTGGTTTATTCGTACTTCTATATATGTTTTTTGTGGTAGTTTTAGGGTTACCAGTTTTCATGGCTGAGGTTTTTATAGGAAAGAGAGGAAAAGCAAACCCTGTTTCTGCAGTAGAAAATCTTGCAAAAAGCTCAAACTCTTCTAANAGATGGAATCTAGTAGGNTANTCAGGAATATTAGCAAGCTTGCTGATAGCTGGATACTACGCAGTAATTGCTGGCTTAGTCATTAATTACGGATTTATAGCTCTNGCAGGCTTTGGTAACGCTGATCCCGCTTTAGTNTATGCCACTGAAATATCGAGTTTTTGGGAAATGACGTTTTGGTTCTCGATATTTTTANTAGCATCGGGCGTNGTTGTTGGTTTGGGTATCGATAAAGGTATTGAAGGTGCAATGAGAATATTGCTGCCGATGTTATTTGTCTTAGTGTTACTTCTTGTGGGNTATGGCGCAATTAAAGGAGATATGCCAGCTGCTTTAAATTACCTTTTTTCATGGAAAGCAGAACANTTTAGTGCAGGCACGATTCAGGCAGCTGTAGGACAGGCATTCTTTTCTTTNAGTATTGGGATGGGAACGCTAATGGCCTTTGGATCATANATGCCAAAGGATCAAAAAGTATCTAAAGCNTNGGTANTAGTTGTTACTGCNGATACAGGCGTCGCGNTTTTTGCNGGNCTAGCAATCTTTCCNCTTGTTTTCNTTTTNNCACTAGATCCAACTGCAGGGACTGAGCTTGTTTTCAAAACAATGACCACAGCATTTGCGGAAATGGGATCTCTNGGTCAATTTATAGGACCTCTTTTTTATTTTCTTCTAGCAGTTGCAGCATTTAGTTCAATGATTTCAATTCTTGAACCNAGCGTGGTATTTGTTTCTGAAAAATTCTCAATTTCTAGATTCAAGGCTGCATTTTTCATCGTAATTGTCTGTTTCTTCCTATCGCTTGTGAGTGTTGCAGGTTTTAATGTTTGGAAAGATGTCTCTATTGGGGCATTAGACAATCCATTTGAGGCAATGAAATACCTTGCCGATGATTTTCTACTGCTTCTTGTGGGCACAGGAATATCAGTCTTTGTAGGATGGAGATTAGAAAATACCATTAACTCTGATGTTATGGGNCTTGATAATAAATTCTTACTAAATTTATGGGTTTTTATTCTNAAATGGGTGAGCCCAATAAGCTTGCTTATTATTTGGACGCTAGGCAATTTAGAAATCTTATTTGATATTTCNTTCTTCTANGAGCATTAATCATCTAGCTTTATTACTACAATTTCTTCAAGCAAATTTTCTGCGTCAAAAATTATTTTTAGTTTACTCTCTGCAAGAGTGTCATTACCCCTAGTTACCTGATAAAAATAATTCCAAACATTAGGTTCAAAGAAATTTTCAAAGGTAGGATTTCCAAGAATAAATATGACCTGATCCTTGTTCATTCCAACCTCTAATTTGTTTACATCATCTTGCTTTAATACTGTTCCTTGAGTTACTGTTACTTTATATATTCCAGTTGATGAACAAGATATCAAAAACAAGGATATAATGAGTATTAAGAATTTTTTCATTGAGATAGGATAAATGCAATGTCGGAAAATACCAAAAAAAATTTACAAGAAGCTGGATTAAAATCTACATTACCAAGATTAAAGATAATGGAAATCTTAGAAAATGGCAGCCATTTAAGTGCTGAAGAGATTTACAGAGACTTAATTACAAATAACTATGATGTGGGTTTGGCAACAGTTTACAGAGTCCTTACACAATTTGAGAATGCAGGGATTGTTATTAAACATTCTTTTGAAGCCTCAAAATCAGTTTATGAGCTAAATGATCACAACCATCATGACCATATGGTGTGTGTTGATTCCGGTGATATTATCGAATTTCATGATGAGATTATTGAAGCTAAACAAGAAGCGATTGCAAAAAAACATGGATACGAATTAGTTGATCACAGCATGGTTTTATATGTAAAAAAAGTAAAATAAAACTATAATTCTCCAATGAAAAAAAATTCTGAAAAATCCGAAAAACCTGAAGAACAAATCGAAGAAGCCAAAAAAGTTGATAAAGATGAGGAAAATCATGATCTGAATACTTTGTCATATGAAGAAGTTGTAAATCAACTCGAAGTATTAAAAGAGGAGTCTCTTAGAGCGAGAGCAGAGCTCGAAAACTTTAAAAAACGAACGTCCATGGAGCTATCAAATGCTGTAAGGTATGCTAATTCAGAATTACTATCTTCTTTAATTCCTATATTAACTTCAATAGAAAAAGCCTTAGAGAATTCGGATGAGCAAAAATCCACCGACAAAGAGGGCATTTTGCTAATTTTAAATTCCTTTGAAAAAACACTTGAGAATTTTAATATTGTTCCTATAAATCCCAATGGAGAGGAGTTTGACCCTGAATTGCATGAGGCAGTATCAACGGTCAACGAATCAGGGGTAAAAGACAACTTTGTTGTGAAAACCCTTGAAAGAGGTTGGAAACTCAACGAAAGAGTTGTAAAACCTGCCCTCGTGATAGTTAACAAAATAAATTAATAAGGAAATAAAATGGGAAAGATCATAGGGATAGACTTAGGTACAACTAACTCATGTGTTGCGGTAATTGAAGGAGAAGCTCCTGAGGTAATTTCTAACTCAGAAGGCAATAGAACAACTCCATCAGTTGTTGCATACACTTCAGACGATCAAGTTCTTGTAGGACAACCTGCTAAAAGACAAGCAGTTACAAATCCAAATAAAACATTATTTGCTGTAAAAAGACTTGTCGGAAGGAAATTTAAAGACAAAGAAGTACAAAAAGACATTAAATCAGTTCCATTTGGAATAGTTGAAGCAGAAAATGGTGACGCCTGGGTAGAAGTAGAAGGTAAAAAAATGGCACCTCCTCAAGTTTCAGCGGAGATTCTTAAAAAGATGAAGAAAACTGCGGAAGATTATCTTGGTGCTAAAGTTGAAGGTGCTGTGGTAACTGTTCCGGCATATTTCAACGATTCACAAAGACAAGCTACAAAAGCAGCAGGTAAAATCGCAGGTTTAGAAGTTAAAAGAATAATTAATGAACCAACAGCAGCTGCATTGGCGTTTGGATTAGATAAGCTCAAACAGGACGGAGTTATAGCTGTATACGACCTTGGAGGCGGTACATTTGATATTTCAATCATCGAAATGACAAATGTAGACGGTGAGTACCAGTTTGAAGTCATTTCAACTTCTGGTGATACTCATTTAGGAGGAGAAGATTTTGACCTTCTTCTAATAAATTATTTTGTAAGTGAATTTAAAAAAGATTCAGGGTTTGATTTAAACTCAGATCCAATGGCACTTCAAAGATTAAAAGAGGCAGCAGAAAAAGCAAAAATTGAATTATCAACAACTGAACAAACTGAAATAAATCTTCCATATATCACTGCCGATGCAAGTGGTCCTAAACACTTTGTCCAAAAGTTAACAAGAGCAAAGCTCGAGTCCTTGGTTGGAGATCTTGTGACCAAAAGTTTAGATCCTGTGAAAACAGCACTTAAGGACGCAAAACTTTCACCAAAAGACATAAATGAAGTAATTCTTGTTGGAGGCCAAACTAGAATGCCAATGGTTCAAAAGACGGTTGCTAATTTCTTTGGTAAAGAAGCTAGAAGGGATATTAACCCAGATGAAGCTGTTGCACTTGGAGCAGCTACTCAAGGTGCAGTTTTAAGTGGTGATAGATCAGATGTGCTTTTATTAGACGTTACACCTTTAACTCTTGGTATAGAAACTCTCGGAGGGGTAATGACACCTTTAATAGAGAAAAATACAACTATTCCTACAAATAAATCACAGGTTTTCTCTACTGCTGAAGATAATCAAACAGCTGTTACAGTTCACTGCCTTCAGGGAGAAAGAAAAAAAGCAACTGATAATAAATCTTTAGGCCAGTTCAATCTTACAGATATTGGAGCAGCTCCAAGAGGAACGCCACAAATTGAGGTAAGTTTTGACATTGATGCAAATGGAATTATAAATGTTTCTGCAAAAGATAAATCTACAAATAAAGAACAATCTATCACTATCCAAAGTGGCAGTGGACTTTCTGAAGACGAAATTGAAAAAATGGTAAAGGATGCAGAAGCAAATGCTGAAGAAGACAAAAAATTTGAGGAACTTATTGCATCAAGGAATATGGCAGATAGTCTAGCAAGCTCAACTAAAAAAGCGGCAGAAGAAAATAAGGATAAGCTATCTGAAGAGGAATCTAAATCTCTATCAGAGTCGATAATTGCTGTTGAGACTGCTTGTAAAGGTGATTCAAAAGAGGATATTGATAGTGCCGTAGAGAATTTATCCAAAATTGCACAACCATTGTCAGAAAAGCTTTTCAAAAAAGAACCTGATCAACAAGATGCTGAAGAGGCTTCAGAAGATAAAGGCGATACAGTCGAAGCTGATTTTAAAGAAGTTGATGAAGATAAAAAGTCCTAATTGTGAAAAGGGATTATTATGAAATCTTGGGTGTAGGCAGAAATGCTACCCCTGAGGAACTGAAAAAATCCTTTAAAAGACTTGCAATTAAATATCATCCTGATAAAAATCCAAATAATCCAGAAGCAGAACAAAAATTTAAAGAAGCAGCTGAAGCCTACGAGGTATTGAGTGATGCCTCAAAAAGAACAACTTATGATCAGTTTGGTCACCAAGGTGTAAATTCAAATTTTGGACAATCTGGATATCAGGATGTAAATATTAATGATATTTTCAATAACATTTTTGGTGACGAAGTTTTTGGTGACATTTTTGGTGATATTTTTGGAGGCAGCAGAACTAGAAGACCGCCAAGAGGAAGGAATATTCAAATGACTCTTGATCTTGATCTTAAGGATGCCGTCTTTGGAAAGACCATCAAAATAACACTTCCAAATAATTCTAAAAAAGTGTCAGTGAACATACCTCCAGGAGTTGATAAAGGGAATAAAATAAGATTGTCAGGAGAGGGAGAAGCTAGCCAGTATGGCGGAGAAAATGGCGATCTTTTTATTGTAATAAATATCAAAGAGCATGCATTTCTTGAAAGAGAAGCAAACCATCTTTACTGTGAAGTGCCCATTAGAGTTGACCAAGCCATCTTAGGAGATGAAATCGAAATACCCACTTTAACGAAAAGGGTGATCCTTAAAATACCGCCAGAAACTCAAACTGGTAAAGTTTTTAAATTAAAAGACATGGGTGCTGGATCATTACATGGAAGAAGTTCTGGAGATTTATTTGTAAGAGTTGTTATTGAAACGCCCTCCAAAGTGAGCAATGCACAGAAAAAAGGGCTGAAAGATCTATTTGAATCAATGAAAGGACAATTTAAAGAAAGCTCAAAATTTAAAGAGAAGTTAAATTCAAAATTTGACGATTAAAAGACCGAAGAATTATGTTGTCTAATATTCTAAAAAGGTTTTACCAAACGGATAAATCTTATATTATATGCAGACCTTTAAAAGGATTTTATGAGTAAAACAAAAGTAACAATAGAGCAACTTTTTGAGATGGGTGCACACTTTGGCCATCGAAAAAGATTTTGGAATCCTCATATGGCAGATTACATATTCTGTGAGAAAAATAACATCCACATAATAAACCTATACAAAACCCAAGAAAAAATTTTGGAGCTTTATGACACATTTAAAAATTTTTCTTCTTTGGGAAATAAAATAATGATAGTAGGCACTAAAAGAGTGGCCTCAGAGTATGTGAAAAGTTTTGGGGAAAAAACAGGCATGCCATATATATCCCACAGGTGGCTAGGTGGCATGTTAACTAACTGGAAAACAATCAAAGTCCCAATTAACAAACTGCTTGAATATGAAGAAAATAAATCAACTGGACAGCTTGACGGCATGATTAAGAAAGAAGCAGTAATGTTAGAAAAAGAAATGAAAAAATTAGCTTTGAATTTTGATGGAGTTAAAGAGATGAAAGGCCTACCAGATGCATTATTTGTAATTGATGTGGAAAATGAAAATATTGCTGTACAAGAAGCGCTAAAAATGGGCATTCCTGTATTTGGCTTAGTTGATACTAATAGTAACCCTACGAATCTTTCAAATTTTATTCCGGTAAATGATGATTCATCAAAGACTATTAAATTTATAATGGATTTATTAAGTGAGGCAATTCTTGAAGGCCAAGATTCTGCAAGAAAACAAGGACTAGTTCAAAAGCTAGACGGTGATAAAGGTCCAAAAGTATTTTCACTCAATACTGCATCAAACAAAGTAAGTGTTCAAGTAGAAAATGCTCAGGAAACAGATAAAAAAGATGCAGATGCTGTTATAAAGGTTGAAGAGGGAAATGTTGAACCTGCTGAGGATTCCAAGACATCCTCTATGCTTTCAAAAACACTTGGAACCCCTGCTGCCAAAAAACCAGCAAGCAAGAAAGCCGCTGTTGCCAAAAAACCGGGAACCAAGAAAGCCGCTGCTGCCAAAAAACCAGCAACCAAGAAAGCCGCTGCTGCCAAAAAACCAGCAACCAAGAAAGCCAC
>PBBW01000003.1 GCA_002716745.1 Gammaproteobacteria bacterium | reverse complement strand
CTTTCGCTCATTGTCCAATATTCCCTACTGCTGCCTTCCGTAGAAGTCCGGGCCGTGTCTCAGTCCCGATGTGGCTGGTCATCCTCTCAAACCAGCTAAGGATCGTCGCCTTGGTAAGCCATTACCTTACCAACAAGCTAATCCTGCATAGGCTCATCCAATGGCGAGAGCCGAAGCCCCCATTTACTCCGTAGAGATTATGCGGTATTAATTCGAGTTTCCTCGAGCTATCCCCCTCCACTGGGTAGATTCCTATGTATTACTCACCCGTCCGCCACTTTACTCGTATCCGAAGATACTTTCTCGTTCGACTTGCATGTATAAGGCCTGCCGCCAGCGTTCAATCTGAGCCATGATCAAACTCTTCAAATAAACTGTTTTGCTACCTCTAAGAGGTAGCTCTTTTTTTGGGCACCCTCACGAGTGACTAAATTGTTCTCAATTAGATCTGCCCCTTCTTCGAGGGGAAGCGTCCATTATAATTGGATCACACTAAAATGAAAGGATTTTTACAAGAAATGTAGTGGTTTTAGAGCCATGTAATTGTGATATTTCTGCGGTCTTTTTCTTGATCTCTGCGCCATGAATAAAAAAGCTCAGAGTTAGCATANGAGCATAANCTTTGTTGAACCATATTTTTGGCATTGATTTTACTTATTTTATCTAAGCAAAGCCTTGTAATATCGAGCTTTATAACTCCATCGGCCGAACTCANAAAACTNTGAAGGTTTTCTCCTTGTTTNCTAAATTTTTCGATNAGGTCCTCTTTAACTTCAAAAAATTTTTTGGAAATGTGTGGTCCCATGTATGTGTTGCNGAGATTAAAACCACTAAATTTTCCAAAAGATTCCTCTATTATTCTTTTAGATAACCCTTTCCAACCACAATGAAGTCCCATTAAATTTGTTAAATCATCATTCCATGANATTAATGGTACGCAATCAGCTGTTTTCAAACCATACGCAAAATTATTTTCGCTCACTACAAATCCATCATAATTTAATNTGGGGTCATGAGTCTCCTGAAAAATTNCAGTACCATGAACTTGATTAAAATCTCGGTATCCCTTAACTCCAAAATTTTTCCGCATAAATCTTTCACGTTCCTCAACATCTAAAATTGAGAAGCACTTTACTCCTCTNAGTGAAACAATGATATTTGGCATTCTGGAAATTCTAAGGAATCTAAAATTCTCNATTTGAAATATTTCCATNTCAACTTTGTANNTGATCCAAACATTTTTGTATGTCATTTGGTAATTCACACTTAAATGAAAATTTCTCTTCATTTAAATTGAAGCCTAACTTATAAGCATGTAATGCTTGTCTTTTAAGAGAGTTAACTGCTTTCATTTCATCATCATTTGAATCTTTCCACTGCGTAATGTTGCAATATGCTTTATCTCCAACAATTGGAAATCCTTTATGTTTCATATGNACTCTTATTTGATGAGTTCTACCTGTCTCAAGTGATATGTCTAACAAAGAAAAATTTTTGAATTTCTTTAAAACCTTAAAGTGAGTAATTGAATTTCTGCCGCCTTCCCTCACACAAAAAATTAGCCTGTTAGTAGGATGCCTTCCAATTGGTTTTTCAATGGTTCCTCCTGAGATGGGAACACCGTGAACCAAAGCCTTATAGCCACGGTGAATTGCTCTATTTTGNATCATATTAGTTATCAAAGTATGTGATTTTTGATTTCGTGCAATNAGCATAAGACCACTTGTATCTTTATCTAGCCGGTGAACNAGGCCATAGCGCTCAATTGAATTTAATTCAGGATACTTAAATATAAGTCCATTTATAAGCGTATTNTCTTTTTGCCCAGCTCCTGGATGGACTGTTANTCCAGCTGNTTTATTTAATACAATTAAGTCATCATTCTCAAATATTGTATCTATTGGAATCTCTTGTGGTTCATCGACATCCTTCTGCTGCTCAACTAAACTTATTTTGATAGAGTCTCCAAGTTTTAATTTGTAATCTTTATACGATTTTTCATTATTTACTTTAACTTGATTTTGTAAGATAAATTTTTGAACTATACCTCTTGATAAACCGTCTAAATTCTCAGCAAGAAATATATCTAGACGTTTATTAATATTGTTTTCGTCTATTTGAAAACTTTTTGATATCATAACCCTAAGTTTAACGCTGAAATTTGAACTTGATGATGAATAATAAACTTTTAATAGCAACAATTTTTATTTTGCTTCTCTCTGGCTGCGCTTCAAAAGATGATGAAGAACGCGAGCCAGCAGAAGTGATTTTATACAATCTNGCACAAGACCGAATCAATGCCCAAAATTTTGTGGGTGCAGTCGAGTCTTTGTCAAGGATAGAGAGATTTTATCCTTTTGGGGTTTACGCTGAACAGGCTAGAGCAGACTTAATTTACGCCCATTACATGACTGGTGACTATGATTCAGCATATGCGTCATCTGAAAAGTTCATACGTCTATATCCTAGAAATACTAATATTGATTATGCATATTTCATGAGAGGNATGACCGGCTACTATCAGGATGANGGNATTATTGGAAATGTTTTTTCGTTAGAGNTGGCTAAAAGAGATGTTTCTGGAGCGATGCAATCTTACGCAGATCTTACTGAATACATAATACGTTTTCCTGAAAGCGAATATATTGATCCTGCCCGAGAACGTTTAATTTTTTTAAGGAACTTGATTGCAAGTAGTGAGCTTGATGGTGCGGAGTATTACTTAAAAAGAGGTGCCTATGTTGCTGCTCTTAATAGGGCTAACTATGTTTTGAAAAATATACCGAATTCTACTGAAAATTATCGAGCTCTTGAAATTATGAAAGATGCATATGAGAAGCTCGGCTATCCAGAATATGCNGAAAAAATTATTGAACTTCAAGAAGTAAATTAAATGAATTTTATTGTTGTTGGGGTAATTGCTCCCCTAGCTTATTTTCTTCTCAGATTGCTAATAAAGTCAGTAGTNCAGAATTTTATTANTAACATTAAAAAAAATAGTAAGGTGGCAGAAGTTATAGAGTGTCAAAAATGTGGTGTTTTTAAGCCGGCTAGCGAATTAAAAAAAATAGATTCCTCATACCAATGCAGAAAAAATTGCTCATATGAGTAAATCTTTAAGGNTAATATCAGGAGCTCTTGGCAGCAGAAGAATTAAAACTCTATCCAATATAAATCTTAAACCCACCCCAGAAAAGCTACGTGAGAAACTCAATGCATGGNTAGTTAAAGATGTAAAGGATGCTAATTGTCTTGATCTATTCTGTGGTTCAGGTTCGTTAGGGATTGAAGCAATTTCAAATGGGGCAAAGAGCTGCACTTTCGTCGAACAAAACCCACAGCTTTTTCAAATCCTGAAAGACAACATNAGAGCTCTGGGAATTGAAGAGCAGTGTAACTTGATGAGAACTAATGCAGAAACCTTTGTNAGAAGAAATAAAGATAAAAATTTTTCTTTAATATTTTTTGATCCCCCCTATTCAAGAGATTACTATTCGAAATTTCTTGATCGTACAATTTTGAACCTTACACATAAAAATACAGTTATCTACATCGAGCAATCTGCTCATGATAANGTCATAGAGAATAANAGGNTGGAAATGCTGAAGACATCTTCAACTGGAAATGCAAAAGGGACTTTATTCTNAGTCAAACTATGAAAATNAAAATCGGATCAAGAAGCTCAAAGCTTGCGCTCAAACAAGTAGAAATAGCAGTGAATGAAATGGGCATTAAAGACTATGAAATTGTAAAAATTAAAACACAAGGTGACCTTAAAAGTAGCGAGGGAAGAACTCAATTTGATAAATTAAACTTTGTTGAAGAAATAGAAAATTTACTTTTTAATGAAGAAATAGANCTTGCTGTTCATTCTGCAAAAGACATGCCAGCNAAAGATAATCCTAGNTTAAAGAACTGCTATATTATCGAAAATAACTCTATTGCTTNTTATGATTCTTGGTTTAAGGATCTTCTAATATTCAGAGATGGAAGTGAAAAGAAATTTGAAAAGAGCATGAAATTAGGCACCTCAAGCCTAAGAAGGAAAATGCAGGCAAAATATTATTTNGATGCCTTAAATATACATGATCTTAACGGGAATATTGATACAAGAATCAATAAACTGGAATCTGGAGACTATGATTGCATAATACTTGCTAATGCAGGTTGTAAAAGACTTAAATATAACCTTAACGCAGTTGAGTTGGATCACTATACCTCTCCTGGACAAGGAATGATCTGCATCCAATCAAAANGGACTTCTTCATATCTTGAGGAGTTAGATCTGAAACATAAAAGAAATAAAATTATGATGGATCTGCAAAAAANGTTTCTCATTGAAGTTGGCGCTGATTGTAATTCATCTATTGCATTAAATGTTGANCTTCAAGCATCTNTTGAAGATGTAACTTTGAATGTTGAAGTGTATGGAAAAAATAAAAAGATTAAATTTTCAGGATATGGAAAAGATTGTCTACAAGATGCATTAGCAAAATTTCATTTAATGAAAGGGGGGTTACTTTTAAATGAACATAATTGATACAAGCAGCTCTGTAAAATTAGATTCAATTAAGAACAGTGAAATCAGAAATATTCCTCTATTTGATATAAAACGACTTAATCACCAACTCGATCATTTGGATTTTGAAAATGTCATTTTCCAAAGTAAATCTTCAGTGGATTGTTTTGACCATTTTAAATTTATTTCTGAAAAAAAAATCTTTGCTATAGGAGAGGGGACTGCACTTGCTTTGAAAAACAAAAATATTTCAACACTTGTTCCTGAAAAATTTGGATCTAAAGGATTAATTGATTTTATTAAAAGAAAAAAATACGGTGGAAATTCGTTAATTATCAAAGGGGCTGAAGGATTAAGTATAGTAAGGGATGAGCTAGTAAACTTGGGTTATAGAGCTAGTGAAATTTTATGCTATGAGAGAGAAAAATTTATTTCTTATAGCCACCTAAGAGCTGACTATGATCGTGCAGATGTCATTATTTTTACAAGCTTATTTTCTGCAGAAATATACTTTCAAGAATTATTTACAAAAAATTCTAGAGCCATTTTTTTAGGAATATCACAAAGAATATGTAGTTGTGCAGATAAGTTTGATGTGAAAATCAATCAAATTGATTACTTCTCAAAAAATTTAGTAAAGAATATTAGAGATATTATTTAGTTTTTGTTTTGGTCATTGAAGAGAAAAACTCTTCGTTTGTTTTAGTATTCTTAAGTTTCGAAATAAGAAATTCAGTTGCCGCCACCTCTTCCATTTCACTTAAAACCTTTCTTAAAAGATGCATTCTTGTAAGCTCATCTTTGTCCGTTAATAAATCTTCTCTCCTTGTCCCAGAACGAAGTATATTTATTGCAGGGAATACTCTTCTTTCTGCAATTTTACGTTCTAAATGAACTTCCATGTTCCCTGTTCCTTTAAATTCCTCATAAATTACTTCGTCCATCTTAGAACCAGTGTCAACAAGGGCTGTAGCAAGTATGGTTAGACTTCCGCCTTCTTCTATATTTCTTGCAGCTCCATAGAATCTCTTAGGTCGCTCTAATGCTTGCGAATCAACACCGCCTGAAAGAATCTTACCACTAGCAGGCTGGACAGCATTATATGCCCTTCCTAATCTTGTTATTGAGTCGAGAAGAATAACTACGTCTCTTTTATGCTCAACCAATCGTTTTGCTTTTTCTATGACAAGATCTGCAACTTGAACATGTCTTTGTGGTGATTCATCAAATGTACTAGCAATAACTTCAGCATTTACTGATCTTCTCATGTCTGTTACTTCTTCAGGTCGCTCATCTATTAATAAAACAATTACATGAACTTCAGGGTTATTTTTAATGATAGATTGTGCCATGTTTTGCAATAGTAATGTTTTTCCTGCTTTTGGTGGTGAGACAACTAAACCTCTTTGCCCTCTTCCAATTGGAGCAACGAGATCAATTATCCTAGGTGATAAGTCTTCTGAGCTACCAGTACCAGTCTCAAGTTTTAGTCTTGAGTCTGGAAATAGTGGGGTTAAGTTTTCAAAAGCTATTTTTTCTTGGCTTTTTGATGGCTCATTATCATTTATGCTTTCTACTTGGACTAAGGCAAAATACCTCTCTTGCTCACGTGGTGCTCTAATATTGCCTACCACAAAATCACCGGTTCTTAGGTTAAATTTTCTTATTTGACTCGGAGAAACGTATACATCATCAGGTCCGGCTTGAAACGAACCCCACGGAGATCTTAAGAAACCAAAGCCATCTGGGAGAGTTTCTAATATCCCTCCTCCCAAAAGTTCCTTTTTGTCTGAAGAGATACTTTTAAGGATATGAAATATTATGTCGGCTTTTTTCAACCGAGAAACATTTTTTAGTCCATGCTTTTCAGCAATTTCTAAAAGATCTTTTGTTCCCTTCTGTTTTAATTCTAATGCATTCATAAATAAATTGAGATTTGAAAGAGTGGTGAGTGATTTAAGATACCACTTTTAAATGTTTTGTAAAGTCTTAAAGATTTCGAGTAATTAGATCTTCAAGCTCTTCGAAGCTTACTGCACCAATCAAAGTATCAACTTGTTCACCATTTTTAAATAAGATAAGTGAAGGGATGCTTCTAACATTGTATTCCAATGCCAATTCTCTATTTGAATCAACATCAATCTTGCAAACTGATAAGTTTTCAGAGTATTTCTCTGATAGCTCTTCTAGCCTTGGAGCAATTTGCTTACAAGGTCCGCACCATTCAGCCCAAAAATCTGTGAGCACTAACTTAGATTCAGATAAAACATCTGAATTGAATGAATCTTTAGTTGTTACTTTAGTCATATTTTTTTGCAATCCACTTGGCAAAGTAAGTAATTACCGATTTAGATCCTGCTCTAAACAAAGTGATTAAACTTTCATCGATTACATTATTGTCAAATATTTTTTTGTCAATACCTAATTTAAGCATAGAGTATTCTCCGCTTACCTGATATGCAAAGATAGGAACAGAGTAATTTAAAGCTAAATCCCTTATTACATCGGCATTAGGCATTGCGGGTTTCACCATTAAAATATCGGCACCTTCATTTATATCTGTTTCAGCTTTCATATTTGCCTCAATAATATTTCTATAATCCATTTGATACGTTTTTTTTGATATTCCTTTCTTTTGCCTAGAGCCTACAGCCTCGCGAAATGGTCCATAAAAATTTGAAGAATATTTAGAGGAGTAGCTTAAAAGAATTGTATTTTTATGGCCGTTTGATTCAAGGTCAGAACGAATGTACCCAATCCTGCCATCCATCATATCTGAGGGAGCTAAAATATCAGACCCTGAACTAGCAAGATTAATAGACATTTTAGATAACATTTGAAGTGTTTCATCATTGTTTACATAATCATCTATCACAACTCCATCATGACCAGTTGAAGTATATGGATCTAACGCAACATCAGAAATGACAATCAATTCAGGGAATTTCTCTTTAACTTTCTGAATAGTTTTACACATAAAGTTTTCTGGGTTTATTGCTTCACTTCCCACTATATCTTTTGTAAACCCAGAAAGATTAGGAAATAGTGCAACTGTTTTTATACCAAGAGCTAAAAGAATCTCAATTTCTTTGAGGAGACCATTCAATGAATAGAGCTTCTGTCCAGGCATACTTTCTATGTCTGTATTTCTAGAATTTAAATCTGATACAAATAATGGTTGAATAAGCTTTGCTTTATCGATACTTACATCAGAAACTAGATCTCTAATTGTCTTATTAAGCCTAAGCCTTCTTGATCTAGTGTTAGGAAATTTTCGTGACAGCCTTTTCATAGAGGGAGCTATTATAAACTAGCAAACATTGCTGTAAATTTTTTTTAACATTATTTTGAAGTATATTTAAATATTGATGCTTAAAACTAATTAATTTAACACAAAGTATTTTTTAGATCTTTATAGCTATCAAAATGAGACTTTAAGGTACCACAAATTGAAAGTAAACGCTGCTATGGTGCAAAAATTTTAAAATAGAATATTATAAAATGTTGTTAAAATCTTTGAAAGTATTAATAAAATCTTTTAAAATCATTTAAATGAAAATACTGGTAATAAATGGAGTTAATCTTAATATGCTTGGCAAAAGGGAACCAGAAATGTACGGAAAACTCTCACTATTAGATCTTGAAAACTCAATTAAATCACTTGATTTTAAGGCAGATATTGAATTTTTTCAGAGTAATTCTGAGGAGGATATTATTCATAAAATTCATAGCCAAAAGGAGCTTAAATATGATTTTGGTGTGTTTAACTTTGGTGCACATACTCACACAAATATTGCAATTAGGGACGCAATTTTATCGGTAAATTTTAGATTTTATGAAGTTCATATTTCTAATGTATTTGCTAGAGAAGAATTTAGGCATGTTTCATTTTTTAGTGATATTGCTGAAGGAAGCATAGTTGGTTTCGGTTTTGATGGATACGAGTATGCGATTAGAAAAATTTTAAAGGGGGAATAATGGATCTTAGAAAAATAAAAAAATTAATTGAAATGCTTCAAGAATCTGACCTTAATGAGATTGAAGTCAGAGAAGGAGAAGAAAGTGTACGAATAAATAGAGAAAAAGAAGTGCAACATTATGTACAAGCCCAACCGGAGACAACCTCAAAAGCAACTAAATCTGTAAGCAAGAGAGGGAGTCTTGAGGAAGATAAAGATGAAGACCTCAACCTAAAAAATATTAAATCTCCAATGGTTGGAACTTTCTATCGAAAACCTGCACCTGATAAATCTCCTTTCATAGAGATAGGACAAAAAATAAATATCGGTGATACCGTATGCATAGTTGAAGCGATGAAAATGATGAATCAGGTCAAATCTGAATTTGAAGGTATTATCAAAGAAATACATATTCAAGATGGCCAGCCTGTAGAATTTGATCAAACTCTAATTTCAGTTGAATAAACGGAAAAAAATTCTCATTGCTAATAGAGGCGTCATTGCTATAAGGGCTCTGCGTGCTGCAAAAGAANTGGGTTACGAGGTTGCTTCCGTATATTCCACTGCTGATAGAAATCTAAANCATTTAAAGCTTTCAGATGAAGCAATATGTATNGGTCCTCCAGATTCTAGAGAAAGTTATTTAAATGANGCTGCCATCATATCGGCTGCTGAGTTGGCAAATGTTGATGGAATCTATCCAGGTTANGGCTTTCTAGCCGAGAATGCTGAATTTGCAGAGAAATGCAAAAATAGTGGATTCAAGTTCATAGGGCCTAGCCATGAAATCATATCCTTAATGGGAGATAAGATTAGGGCAAAAGATTTGATGAGNCAACTCGGAGTACCAGTAGTGCCTGGTTATGAAGGTCCAGTAGACAGCAAACAACAGATTGAAAATGAAGTAACTACAATTGGNCTCCCCGTAATCATNAAGGCTGCAGCAGGTGGGGGCGGAAGAGGCATGAGAATAGTAAAAGAAATTTCACAACTTTGGGATNCTATTCAGGATGCAAAATCTGAGGCGAATGTCGCCTTTGGAAATGATTTGGTTTTCATAGAGAAATATCTTGAAAGACCNAGACATGTTGAGATTCAAGTCTTTGGTGATGGAAGGGGGAAAGTNGTTCACCTCTTTTCTCGTGATTGTTCATTGCAAAGAAAGTATCAAAAAATAATAGAAGAGGCCCCAGCAGCTAATATTCCATTAGAGAAACTTGAAGAGATACATAGAATTTCNGTGCAAGCATGCCAAGAGCTTAAATATGAGGGGGCAGGAACGCTTGAATTCCTTTATGAAAATGAANAATTCTTTTTTATTGAAATGAATACTAGGATCCAAGTAGAACATACAGTAACTGAAATGATTACTGGAATTGATATTGTCCAAGCACAGTTAGAGCTTGCCATGAATAATGTGTTCTCACTNGATCAAGAAAAAATAAAAATAAATGGTCATGCTATGCAATGTCGTATAAATGCAGAGGATCCAAATACATTTATACCTTCTCCAGGAAAAATAATGCAAATACATAGGCCTGGAGGGTACCATGTCAGATTTGAATCTCAGATCTATTCTGGTTACGATGTTCCCGCAAACTATGATTCNTTAATAGCTGAAATCATTGTAAAGGACTCTAATAGAGACAGAGTTCTCAATAAAATGAGAATGGCATTAAATGAAACAGTAATAGAAGGCATTCAAACAAATATTGAACTACATCAAAAAATTATGAGCAATCAAGAATTCAAAGAGTACAAACACTATATTAAGTTNCTAGAGGACAAAATGGTAGAAAATAATGAGTGAATATAATCACAAAGATATAGAATTAAAAGCTCAAAACCATTGGAAAAAGAAGAATCTTTTTAGTCCAAGTGAAAANGATCCTAAATATTATTGTTTATCAATGTTTCCATATCCCTCAGGNAGATTACACATGGGGCACGTAAGNAATTATACAATCGGNGATGTAATCTCAAGGTTTAAAAGACTNGAGGGTTTCAATGTTCTGCAACCTATGGGCTGGGATTCTTTTGGATTNCCTGCNGAGAATGCTGCAATACAAAATAAAAGCCATCCTCTTAAATGGACGAATGAAAATATTGCATCAATGAAGGCTCAATTGCAAAGGCTTGGGTATAGCTATGATTGGTCAAGAGAAATAAAAACATGTGACCCCANCTACTACAAATTTGAACAAGAGCTCTTCATCGAAATGTTCAAAAAAGGCCTTGTTTATAGAAAAAAATCATTGGTAAACTGGGATCCTGTTGATAAAACTGTGCTTGCAAACGAACAGGTAATTGATGGGAAGGGTTGGAGATCAGGAGCNGTTATTGAGCTTAAAGAAATAGATCAATGGTTTATTAAAATAACCGAATATGNTGAAGAACTTAACGATGGCCTAGATAATTTAGATTGGCCTGANAATGTAAAGCTAATGCAAAAAAACTGGCTTGGAAAGTCTGTTGGTGCAGAAGTTAACTTTGAGTTATCAGATGGACAAGATGAAATTAAAGTATTCACAACACGCCCAGATACAATTTTTGGNGTAACATTTTTAGGNATATCTCCACANCACGAAATATCAAAAAATCTTGCTAAAAACGATGAGAAAGTCTCATTATTTTTAGACCAATGTTCAAAAAATAAAGCCGCTGAAGCAGAGCTTTCAACCGCAGAAAAAAAGGGTCTAAAAACNGCCTTATACGCAATACANCCATTAACAAAAGAAAAGATTCCTGTTTGGATAATCAATTATGTATTNATAGATTATGGTTCTGGAGCANTTATGGGTGTTCCAGCTCATGATGAAAGAGACTTTGAATTTGCACAAAAATTTAAAATTGAGATTAAGCCTGTTATTAATTGCAGCGAAAACGATGAGTTACCTCTCACCTCGAAAGGATCNTTGATAAACTCTCATNAATTTGAAGGTCTTACTTCAGATAANGCTATTAATGATATCTCTTTGAAACTTGAAGAGCTTGAAAAAGGNAAAAAAACAATTGAGTGGAGATTAAGAGATTGGGGAGTAAGCAGACAAAGATANTGGGGATGTCCAATNCCAATAATCTATAAAAATAATGAAGCAATAACACCTAATCAGAATGACATCCCTGTGATATTACCAGTTGAGGANNAAAGCAATTCTCCTCTTGCNCAGAATTCAGGTTTTATAAATNAACTNGNTGGTTTTAAGCGAGAAACTGATACTTTTGATACCTTCATGGAGTCTTCTTGGTATTATGCAAGATATCCATCTTCTGATAATGAAAAAAAACCATTTGATGAAAGAACTAATTTCTGGCTTCCTGTTGATATTTATGTCGGAGGAGTTGAGCATGCAATACTACATTTACTTTACGCAAGGTTTTTTCATAAAGTCTTAAGAGACCTTGGACACATANAAAGTGATGAACCTTTTAAGAAACTATTGACTCAAGGTATGGTCTTAAAAGATGGTGCAAAAATGTCAAAATCCAAAGGAAATACTGTCGACCCAGAGCCCTACATTGAAAAATATGGCGCGGATTCTATCAGAACTTTTATGATTTTTGCTAGCCCCCCAGAGCAATCGCTAGAGTGGTCTGATAGTGGTTTAGAGGGTTGCTATAAATTCTTAAAACGACTTTGGGCCTTGTCTGAAAAAGTTAAGAATTTTAGTTCATCGAATTTTAATAATAGCTCTCAGAGTCTTAAAGAGGAAAATATTAAATTATTTATAAAAATTAATGACGATTATAGGAAAAGGTTAAACCTTAATACTGTTGTTTCTTCATGTATGGAGATATTAAATAATATTTCTGGGAGAATTAAAAATAATGAAGCTAAATGCAAAGAAGAAGATTTTAATGATTGTTTTAGATTCCTGCTTTTATCGCTATTCCCAATAGCCCCTCATATATGCGAAATTATTTTTAAAGAAAATTTTTCAGAAGATATCAACCTTATTGGATGGCCTAATGAAGAGTTTTTCCAAGATAATACACAACAGACAAATATTGTTGTCCAAGTAAATGGAAAGGTAAGAGCAAATATAATGGCTCCAATAACATTAGAGCAAAGGGAAATTGAACAGCTTGCTAAAGACAATGAAAATGTTACTAAGCATCTACAAAATAAGAATATAATTAAGGTAATTTTTATAAAAAATAAGATATTAAATTTTGTTCACTCTTAGACTCATACTCATTGCGATTACTACAGGATGTGCATCCGTAGACCAAAGAAGTTATGGAGATATAATCTTTGATAATTCTTTTGATTCCCAAAATAAATTTATTTTACAAACTTGCCTAACTAATTCGGAAGATAATTTATATCTTAGCAACCTAAGTTTTTTATCTCTTTCAGAGAACATAAATTCAATTGGACTAGAATTTAATTCTAAAATAAGTATGACAATTGACTACAAATCTAATCTGCAAGATGAAAAAACAACCTTTAGAACAGACTTAGAATCAGAGACAAATTATATCTCAAGCAATATGGCAGCCAATCAACAGCAGGAGATTATTGAAGAAATGCTTTTAAAATTCTGTAATTATCTTTCTAATACTAGACCTAATGATTAATGCTTTTGATTTTTTAAAATTACCGGAGTACCAGTCAAAAAAATTTGTACTTTTTGGTGATGAGCCTTCGATAATATTCAAAGTACGAAAATCTATCAAAATGAAATACAGTGCTAACTTTGAAAAATTTGAGCTTAATTTATCAGATACAGATTTTGAAGATAATTTTAAAGCAGTTCAAGTTTCAAATAGCTTATTTAATGATTTAAAAATAATAGAAATAAAACTAGATAAAAACAGACTATCAAAAGATATCATCAAAAGAATAAATATTATTAATGATATTGAGTCAGAGAATTTAATCATTGTTGAAATTCCAAACTTTACCAACAAAACATTTAAAAAAGATCTGTTGCCATTATTATCGAGTATTCCAAATGTAGTGAGTTGCTCTGCAACATCTAAAGAAGATCTGCAGAATTACCTTTTGAGCACCCTTCCAGAAAAATTTAATAATCAAAGCAATATTGAATTTCTTTGTGATCTTTATGAGGGTAACTTTCAAAGCCTACATAACGATGTTGAACATACAATTCTTATTCAAGACGAACTTTCAGATCTACAAGAACTGTTTTTTGATAATTCTATAAAAAATAATTTCAAACTTTTTGAATTAATAAGTAATGGCAAAACTACTGAAGTTATTGATATATTGAGATCGATGAAAAAGAATGATAAAAATTCTGCAGCTCTTGTTTTATGGATATTATCAAGAGATTGTCGAGCAATACTTGAGCTAAAAAAAGGAAATAGTAATCTCAAACCGATGCGAATATGGGATGATCAGCAGATCTATTATCAAAAAGTAGCAAAAAATATTTCACAACAAGGAATGAATAAAATAATTTTGCTTTTAGATAAATTTGATAAAAGTATTAAAGGTGTAAATGATCACGACTCATGGGTATTAGCTGAAGATATAGCAATTGCTCTTTGTTATAGAGGTTAAGAGAATAAAGATAAAATCCAATTCCAAATTATTTCAAATAGCCTTTCAAAGAAACCAAGCTCTTCAACTGATTCAAGAAATACTAAATCTTCTTCGGCTAAGAGGTTGCCGTCAGAGTCTATAGCTTGAACTTTTCCAATATTATCGCCCCTAATAATTGGTGCTAAGACTTGGTCAGGTACAGTAATTAAGTATTCTAATTCTATGTCTTTAGGGAGAGTTAAAACGACGTCATTTTTTGCGCCAACACTAACTTCATCATTAATTCCGGCTATAACTTTTACAGATTTTAGAGCTTCATTTTTAATTATTCGTTTCTCTTTACTGAAATATTTGAAACCATAATTCATGAGTAGAGTTACATCATTAAATCTTTTGTCATTTTCACTACCAAGAACTACTGCTATAAGCCTCATATCATCTCTTTTTGCTGCTCCAACTAAACAGTAACCGGCATTTTTTGTATATCCGGTTTTGCCGCCGTCAAAAATATCATCTCTCCAAAGAAGTCTATTTCGCGAACCCTGTGTAATTCCNCCATAAGTAAATGACTTTTCTGAATAAGTTTTATAGTGTTCAGGGAAATCTTNAATAATTGCTGCTGTGAGAATNGCAAGATCCATTGCTGAAGTGACATTNTCTGGATCAGGAAGACCTGTTNCGTTATTAAAGTTTGAGTTCTTCATTCCAAGCTCAATAGCATACTCATTCATCAAATAAACAAAATTTTCCTCACTCCCTGCAATATGTTCAGCGAGAGCCACACTGGCATCATTTCCTGACTGTATGATCATTCCTTTAATTAAATCGGAAACTTTGACATTAGTCCCCTCTCTTATAAACATCTTAGANCCAGGGGTTTGCCATGCTTTAACNGAGATTCTTGGGTCATCCTCTAGGCTTATAAATTCATCTTCAAGATAATCGGCTACTACATAACTGGTCATTAATTTAGTAAGGCTAGCAGGCTCAACACTCTGGTCTTCATTAAAACTAACAATCACTTTTTTTGTGCTTGGTTCATAAAGAATGTAGCTCCCTATTCCAAGATCNGGAGGTCTCGGTATAGCGCTNAAGGCTCCTGCAAGGANGGTCAAAATTAGAAGCTTAATTTCTTTCATAGAATTCCTTTGATATCGCTACCGCAAGTTGATGTATNACCAAAGCATAATAGCTACTTCGGTTATATTTAGTTATAACAATGAAATTGTCAAATCCTAGATATAGCATAGTTTCATTTCCTTCAATCACAAAAAGTGGAGTTGCTTTACCNTCAAAGTTTGAATTTGTTAATTCCATCCGTTTCATTTCTTCAGAATTAATTCTTGTTCTAAAGTTATTTACTTTATATGGAAAATTATATGAGTTGATCTGGTCCTCATTAAAATCTAAAAATTTTTCATTGATNTCAAAGGATTCAACTGGAATTTTTCCACTTTTCCAACCATGAACCTTCAAATAATTTGCCACGCTTGCAATACCATCTTCCAAAGAATTTGTCATATCAACTTTGCCATCTTGATCATAATCTACGCCATACGCTAGATAGCTTGAAGGGATNAATTGGCCAAGGCCTANAGCTCCTGCCCATGAGCTTTTCATATCTTTGGGGCTAAGTTGATATTCTTTTGATAAAAGGAGNAGCTGAACAAGCTCTTTTTGCCAAAATTTACTATTTGACTCAAAGGCTAGAGTAGATATGGCATCGAGAGGGTTTAGGCTTCCAAGATTTTTGCCAAAGTTTGTCTCTGCTCCAATTATTGANGCGATNTAAAACTTTGATACTCCATAATCATTTTCAATCTTATCAAAAAGATCAGAATATTTAACTAGGAAATCTGCGCCATCTTTAATTCTCGTTTGTTTTAGAAAAATCTTTCTGTACCTGTTCCAAGAAAATTTTGTTTCTGGTTGATTNTCGCGACTTCTTATTACNCTCTGTAAAATGACTGCATTCGATAAATAATTTTTTACTTCTTCCTCGGACAGAACGGTATTTTTGGCTGTATCAAAAATAAACTGCTTAACATCTTCTCTTTCAGAAATATCCGAGAAAGTTAAAAANGGGANGATTATCAATATAATAATTCTCATGACCTAAGGAAGCCTCTTGATGAAAAAATAAATCCCAACATTACCGAAAAGCATAGCAAAGATGAGCCNCCCTTGGTAAAAAATGGTAATGGAAGACCAACAACAGGGATCATGCCACTTACCATCAAAATATTTACTAAAAAACTAAATCCAATTACGAAAATAAAATAAGATCCTAAATAATAAGGTGATAAATCCTCGGAAAGACTCTTTTCCTGCAAAAGAACTAANAGGCTTAGAATGATAAACGTCCCTATTAAAACAAATATTATCATTACTCCTAGAAAGCCAAATTGTTCTGCAAATATTGANAAGATGAAATCTGTATCGGCCTCTGGAAGGAAATTAAACTGGTTTTGTTTNCTTTTGAGAAATCCCTCGCCAAATAGTTCACCAGAGCCGATACTAATCTGAGATTGTAATATATTCCACCGCTCTGAAATATTACCTTCAGATGAAAACCAGCTCAGTATTCTCCCCTTTTGGTAATCAGTAAAACCAAAATTATAAATTACAGGAGAAAAAATTACTGACGACCCCAATAGTCCAAAAAAATACTTTCTATTCATGCCGCATATGAATAAAAGCATTAACCCAAACACAATATAGATTAATCCAGTTCCCAGATCGGGTTGAATGATTATTGGTGCTGAGGTTACAAATAGTACCGCTAACAGAAATACTGATCTTCTAAAGTTAAATTTAAAATTAAAATATCTAAGGTACTGAATTACGAAAATACCAAAAGAAATTTTCATAAATTCAGATGGCTGTAAGCTTAAAAAACCAAAATCTAGCCATCGTTTGGAGCCATTTATTTCTTTACCAAAAACCTCAACACTCAATACCAATAAAACGTTAAATAAGAGAACAACCCATCCAAAGGATAGAATCCTATTTAAATTCACTGTGTAAAAAATACCTGTAACAATAAGGATTGAAAAAAGTGTTATTAGAAGAAACCTTAAGAAATAGCTTATATCTATCGAAGTAACAGAAAAAATTGTAAGACTTCCAAAAATTATAATCCCAATTAAAGAGGTTAAGATAAAAAAATTACGTAAATCGAAGCTCATTTTAAAAGCACCTCGAGCACATCTCTAGCAATTGGGCCAGCAACACTCCCGCCACCTTCGCCATTTTCCACAACAACACTTATTGCATATCTAGGGTTATCGTATGGTGCGTATCCAATGAATACTGCATGATCTCTTAAAGCAGGATTTTCTCGAATTGTTTCGTATTCTTCTCTAGATTCGATATCAACAATTTGGCTAGTTCCGCTTTTGCCTGCAAGTCTGAGTTCACCGGGATTGACTCGATATGCGGTCCCATTTCGAGAATAAAGAACATCAATCAATGCTTGATTAAGTTTTTCCCAATCGGATCCATCTAGATTCTGATTAAGAATAAACTCCTTCTGATTCAATGCCTCTGACAGATAAGGGAGTTTATATTTACCCTTGTTAGCAACCATTGCTGCAATTAAAGATAAGTGTAAAGGGGTTATCTGCATATAACCTTGACCAATACCTAAATTAATAAGATCGCCTTTAAAAAGGTTTCTTCCAAAATTTTTCTGTTTCCATGAATCATTGATTAGTGGGCTGAACTGATGTGGATAGCAGTCTATGCACAGTCTTGTGCCAAAAGACGCCGAAAATAAAAATTCTTCTAAGCTTTCTTTTTGAAATCTTGTGGCTAGATTCATAAAAAAGGGGTTTGAGCTCTCTACGAGTGCTTTTTCAAGATCGGTAATTCCATGACCGCCCTCTTTCCAGGCATTGAATATCCTTTGCTCCTCTTCAAATCTGAAAAAGCCGTCATCAAAAATAGTCTCTTCCCAATTTGTATAGTTCTGTCCAAGAGAAAAAATAGATAAAAGTGGCTTAATTGTTGACCCTGGTGGATATAGCCCCATGAATGCTCTATTAAAAAGAGGTCTTGAATTATCCTCCAGTAATTCAGCATATCGTTTTGACGAAATACCACTTAAATCGTTTGCACTTATAGATGGGGCGCTTACAGCTACAGGAATACTAAAATCTTCTAGGTCTATAACAACTATAGCTCCCTGTTTTCCATCAAGAAGGTCGTAAGCAAATTTCTGGGCTTCGAAACTTATCGATATAAAAAGATCTTGGCCCTCAACAAACTCATCTTCTTTTGTCAGAATTTTTTTTGTTCCTCTTGCATTTCTTTGGAAATATCTCTTTCCATGTGTTCCNGTAAGCTCANTCTCATAAACTCTTTCTAGTCCAGATTTCCCTACTTTTTGCCATAGCTTTGAGTTGTATCCTTCTATTCTANTATTGAAATACTTTTCATCAGACTGATTTATGTACCCTAAATGGCCNAGTACATGAAAAATTGAAGGGTGAGAATTNTAAACTCTTTTATAATTTTCAAGTATAGAAAAACCATTTAGCTCATTATTNCTTACTAAAAATTTTGATAGTTGTTCTAGAGATAATTTACTCAAGACAATCTCTTGATTGCCAGAAGCAATTGATTTCTTAACAATTGACTCGATCTCAATTTGTTCTAACTTATCTTGGAAAATTTCAGAAAGTAATTTGATTGATTTAATTGATGGTTTTTGTTCTAAATCAATTGCGACAGAGAAAATCTTNTCATCCTCTACTAGCACCTCATTATCCCTTGATATAATTCTTCCTCTTTTTGGATAGATATATTCAAATGTATTAATATTNTTTTCTCTTTGGTTTTTTAATACCTCTCCTTCTACTATCTGTAGGTAGAAAAAGCGAANAGAGAGCATCACCAAGCAAAGAGTNAAAATAATCAAAAGAAATCTAATTCTTTTTGAGAGCACTAATAAATTATTATTCTTCAATTTGTTGAAAAGGGTGATTATTGATCACGCAACTTACTCTATAAAATTGTTCTAATANCATTATTCTAAAAACCTCATGGGAAAATTCCATGTCTGATAGAGAAATAATCTCTGAACTCTTTAATTTTAGACTTTGAGATATTCCGTAAGTTCCTCCGATAATAAAAGTTGATTCAGAATTTAAATTTATTAGAAATTTAGAAAATGCTTCAGTAGTGTACTTTTTTCCTTCTTTATCAAAACAAAAAAATGGTTTCGATAAATCAAACTTTTTAGCTACTAATTTAGCTTCATATTCGCATTGATCAATTTTTTTTTTAAATTGTATTTTCACCGGTATTCTCGTGAGATTTACTTTGATAATTGATGTTAGCCTTTTATGAATTTTTGTTTCAAGATGCGACGCCTTCTTGCTATTTGAAATATAAACCAAATTAATTTTCAATTGCCTCTATCCCATAANGACTCAAGGTCATAATGTTCTCTTGATTCCTCTGTCATAATATTAACTAGGACATCGCCTATATCAATTAAGATCCACTCTTTGGCCTCTTGTCCCTCAGTCCCTANAACTTTTACCTTATTATCTTTCAAAGAATCAATTACTTTATCTGAGATTGATTTAAGATGCCTACTTGACGTACCGGTCGCTATTATTAAGTTTGAGGCAAACGATGAAAATTTTTCAATATCAATTTCACTTACATTCTGAGCTTTCATATCATCAAGCGCATCTAAACAAATTTTTTTTATTTCNTTGTGGTCATTAAGTGTTTTTGGCATCAAAGTTATTATATTTGTTTATTTATTGGTTTGAGAACTAATAAGAGATACTAAATCTTTTTGTAATCCTAAAAAATTNTTATTACTGCACATTAATATTGCAGTATGATTGGAATCCCGCCCAGTTAGAAGGTCGACTAAATTTGATTTATCTAAGATTTTGCAGTTATCAAAGAACACCTGNTGCTCTTTAGATACATTAACCAAATAAGTTTCTCTNGTCTCAAGAATTTTTTTAATTTCTATATTATGTAANCCTCTTTTCATNGTATTGGAGCCAAACTCTAGAATTAACACTACATTTTTGAATTCTGATTCTGCTTTTTCTAATGCTTTCTCTATTGCTGTAGGGTGATGAGCAAAGTCATCAATAATTGTAAATTTTTCATTATTAAAAATAGTTTCAAACCTTCTTTTTACACCTGAAAAATTTTTGAAAACGTCGATATCCTTCTGTAAGTTACTTATTATTTTAATTGCTGCTTTAGAAATATTTAGGTTTGCTTCATGAAAATCCTTGCCACCTGCTTCTATCTCAGTTACTAAGCATTGAGTTTCAACAGAGTTAAGTCTCTCTAGGAAGTTCTGTCTGACACCTGAGGCATTAATTAAAACTGACGATTCAGCAGTCATACTTTGCATTAACTCAATAAACCTTCCTTCTATTTGTTCAATATTGTTAAAAATGTCTGCATGATCGAATTCAATATTATTTATTACTAATAATTTTGGATGATAATGAAAAAATTTAGGGTTCTTGTCAAAATAACAAGTGTCATACTCATCTGCTTCAATTATAAAATTCTTATTGGATCCTAAATTAAATGAATTCATTGCTCCTAATGGCACGCCNGCGATTAAATACCCTGGNTTTACGTCAAGCGCATTTAAACCATGGGCAATCATCGTCGTTACAGATGTTTTCCCATGCGTTCCAGATATAGCTATNACTTCTCTGTCTTTTAGAACATTTTCATAAAGCCAGGCTGGGCCTGATTCAATGNNTTTATCAGCATCAAGAATGTATTCCAACAATTNATTTCCTCTTGAGACAACATTACCAATTATATATTTATCTGCCTCTCTAAAGTTTTCTTTAGTAAATCCCTCTAAAAAACTAATATTTGCCTTTTTTAGTTGATCAGACATTGGAGGATAAACTTTNGCATCTGCTCCTTCTACTTCATGGCCTAGTTCCTTTGCAATNAGTGCTAGATTTCCCATAAGGGTCCCTGAGATGCCTAAAAAAAATAATTTCATGCTTTTAGTAATGCTAAATGGAGTATAAGATAACTCAAATGAAAAATGCATTTTATGCTCAATCAGGTGGGGTAACTTCCGTTATCAATACNTCAGCTTACGGAGTTATTTCAGAGATAGTTAGTAGAGAAAAAACAACAAAAGTCTATGCAGGACAAAATGGGATTGTTGGATTGCTTGAGAACAAACTATATGACCTGTCTAAAACAAAAAAACCTTTTGAATTNTTAAAAGATTGNCCAGCTGGGATGTTTGGTTCATGCAGATATAAACTTCCAGATATAACAGACACAAAATTTTATGAAAATCTTTTTAAAAAATTAGATGCAAAATCAATAAAGTATTTTTTTTATAACGGTGGCAATGATTCAGCTGACACATGCCTAAAGGTAGCCACGGCAGCAAAATCACTTGGATACGATTTNAATGCAATAGCTGTACCTAAAACTATTGATAATGACTTAGCAGTAACCGATAACTGTCCAGGGTTTGGATCTGTAGCTAAATATATTGCAACTTCCTGCAAAGAAGCATCTCTAGATATAAAATCTATGTGCAAAACATCGACAAAAGTATTTATTCTTGAGGTTATGGGAAGAAATGCNGGATGGATAGCTGCATCTGCAGAACTCGCTAATAANGAAGAAATGAATTTAGTTCACAAAATACTTCTTCCTGAAATTAGATTTGATGAAGGTAGTTTCCTTAAAGAAGTTGAGAATGATGTATCTAGATATGGTTATTCGGTGATTGTTGCTTCAGAGGGACTTAAAAATAAATCGGGAGAATTGTATGCTGCAAGTACCTCAAAAGATTCTTTTGGGCACACTCAGCTAGGAGGTTTAGCACCAAAATTATCACANTTGATCAATGAAAACCTTAATTTGAAATACCATTGGTCTGTATCTGATTACTTGCAAAGAAGTGCCAGACATCTAGCCTCTGGAACGGATCTAAAGCAAGCCTATGAAGTAGGAAAATATGCAGTTAATTTTGCACTTGAAGGAGAAACCGGCATCATGCCAGTTATTAAGAGAATTTCTAATGCTCCATATGCTTGGAAAATAGANAAAGGAGACCTAAGAAACATTGCAAATCTTGAAAAAACTCTGCCAAAAAACTACATTTCAGACTGTGGTTATAGAATCACTCAGGATGGAAAGAACTATTTGGAGCCGCTTATTCAAGGAGAAAACTATCCTAAATTTGAAAATGGGGTNCCAAAATACGAACAGCTAGACCTGCATATTTCAGATTGAGTTAAATTCTGTTATTTTTGATCTTAGCGATAAAATAATATCTTTGATTTCATCCTCATTTAAAAAGTACCCTAANTTAAATTTCTTTCTATTTGCCACNAAATATATTGACTGTTTTGGTGATTTTTCAACGAGAAATTTTGCATGAAACCTGTCAACCTTCATACTTCTANTGACTATTCCTTTTTCAGAAAAATGTACATACAATTTATCAAGTTTGATAATCTGCTTTTGACTTATCCATCTTCTATTNTAATAGATTGCTGATAANAGCACTGCTACTTCTANGCCTGCAAATGGNAGTATCATTGTTGCGCCAACAAAGAAAAAACCTATCCCAAAACCTATGCACAATAAGCTGAGAATGCCAAAAAAAAGTAAATTCTCTGACAATGACGAGGAGTTATTTGGGGAGAGTTCTATNCGNAGTTCTTTTTTATTTTCTTTAATTTTAAACATCAAAATGTAGTAATGGGCCTTTNCCTGTTCCAAAATCTGGAGCNTTTTTTATCCCTTTTTGTACATATGATATAGATTCAGTTACAGCTTTTTCTAGTCCAACNTTATTTGCAATATTTGAAGCAATTGCAGTAGANAGTGTACATCCAGTGCCATGTGTATTCTTTGATTCAATTCTTTCAGATTTAAACAGCTTTAAATCTCCNTTTTCATTGATAAGAATATCAACAAGTGATNTGCCGTTGTTGACATGGCCGCCTTTAACTAAGACNTTTTTTGTGCCGAGTTTTTTAATTTCTCTTGCTGCTTGTTTTTGCTGTTCAAGTGATTCAATTTTTACACCAGTTAGGATTTCAGCCTCAAATGAATTTGGNGTTACGAGATAAGAGATAGGAATTAGTTTNCTTTTAATTCCCTCAATACACTTATCGTCTATTAATTTATCTCCAGATGTTGCAACCATCACTGGATCAAGCACAATCTTAAAGTTTTGAATTTCTTCAAATACTGTATCAACGATTTCTTNAGTCCCAAGCATTCCAATTTTGATAATTTCGGGCGGCAAATCTTCTGAGACTGATCTTATCTGTTTCTGAATTTCAACTGAAGGCACTGGATGAATGCTTTGAACTCCAGTTGTATTTTGAGAGGTCACAGCAGTAATTGCAGTAGTTGCAAAAACTTTAAAAAAAGATGCAGTCTTAATATCAGCCTGAATTCCTGCTCCGCCACCTGAATCTGAGCCAGCAATAATTAATATTTTTGGTATTTTTTTTTGTCTCATTGCAACTTATTTAAAGATTTATAGATATTACTTTAAGTTTGTTTAAATGGCACTTATATTGCAGAATACAGTCTAACTAATGATGAAAAGAATAATTTTAATAGCCTTTATTGTAGCTTCTCAGATAGTAAGCTCCGATGATCTTCTGTCTGTATATNAAGAGGCTTTAGAAAAAGATCCTAACTNTAATCTTAATAAAGCAGACCTTCAGCTGAANAAAGAGTATTTAAACCAAGCAAGATCTGCTTTAGGACCAAGATTAAATCTGAGTGGATCTTCGAATTGGAATGAATATTATCAGGAANAAGAACTTCAGAATGACTACAACACTTTCTCGTACAATTTAAATCTCTCTCAGCCAATTTTTAGACTTGATTCATGGTTTCAGTCAAGAAGAGCAAAAAAGAATCTAGATGCTGCTGAAGCAAGATTTGCATACCAACAGCAAGACCTAATCATAAGGGTCACACGAGCTTATTTTAATATTTTATCTGCAAGATCTTCCCTNAAAACAGCCCAAGCAACNGAAAAAGCACTCGAAAATCAGTTTCAACAAATAGTCCAAAGATTNAATTTAGGGTCTGCCTCAAAGATTGAACTTGCAGAAGCAAAAGCAGCNTTTAACAGATCAACATCTGATAGAGTTTTAGCTGAAGGTAATCTGGATATCAGTTTTGAAGAAATAAATTCAATTGTGGGAAGGGAGGTAACTCTTGTAGCTCCACTGTCTGATGAAATNAAATTATCTATTCCAGATGGAAATCTAGAATTAATTGTAAAAAATGGNATTGATAACAACTTTCTTATAAAAGAAGCTGCAAGCAGATTGCTAGCGTCTAAATCAAATACCAGATCTAAGACAGCAAATTACCTTCCAAAAATAGATGCTAATGCAAATGCAAATAGAAGAACTTCGAAGCAATATACGTTTGATGGTCTTGATTCAGATTTAGATCTTCCATTTTTCATTCCACAAGAAACTGAAAATAGAAATTTTTCAGTACANTTTTCACTACCATTGTTTACGTCTGGTTTAAATAGCTCCCAAAGAAGGCAGGCGCTANTGGAAGAAGTTAAATCTGAAGAGCAAGTAATACTAATTCAAAGANACATCACTCAACAAATTCGCTCTCTTCATTCCGCTATAAGGACATCTAAACTTAACNTTGAATCTTTAGAGGCAAGCTTAGAAAGCACTAAAGATGCCCTAGATGCAACAAGACTTGGTTATGAATTAAACAGCAGAAATCTCATTGATTTACTGCAGGCAGAAAGATCTTTTTCGGATGTCCAGAACAGACTTTCACAAGCAAAATACTCCTATATAGTTACTTATCTACAGTTCAAACAGGCTACAGGAATACTAGATCCAGATGACCTATTGGAAATAAACGAAAATTTAGAATAGTGCCTGAATTACCTGAAGTTGAGACAACTAAAAGAGGAATCGAACCCCACCTGCTAAAAAACAAACTAATTAATTGCAAAGTTAATAATGGCTCATTTCGAATACCTTTTGAAAAAAAGTCTTTTTCTAGAGTATCTGGATTTACAATAAATGAAATAAAAAGAATTGCNAAATATATATCTATAGTTTTTTCTAACAAATCACAATTAATAATTCATCTTGGTATGACTGGCACACTTAGAGTTACAGGAAAGCCTCCAAACCTAAAACATGACCATATAATTTTTAAAATAAATAATGGAAATAATCTAATTTTTAACGACCCACGAAGATTTGGCTTAGTAAAAATTTTAGATTCAGATGAAAAGTTTCATCTGTTAGACAATAATGGTCCTGACCCTTTTGACAAACAAGTAGACTCTCAATTCCTTTATCAAAAGGTTATTAATAGGAAAAGCACTATTAAATCAATGCTACTTAACAACAAAATCATTTCGGGTATTGGCAATATATATGCCTCTGAGATTCTTTTTTCTTCAAAAATTTCTCCTACTACAAATTGCAATGAGCTTACAGAAGAAGATTGTAAAAAAATTATTATTTCAGCAAAAACTGTCTTGAATCATGCTATAAAATTTGGCGGTACTACCTTAAGTGACTACTTTAACGCGGATGCAAAACCAGGATATTTTAAAAATGAACTGAATGTCTACGAAAGGGCTGGAGAGTCATGCAAAAAATGTTCGACAAAAATTGTGCAGATTGTCCAAAATAATAGAAGCACCTATTTTTGCCCTAAGTGCCAGAAGACTTAATTTTTTCCTCCAGTATTTTCTCAACAATTGGATCAACAAATTTTGATATCTTGCCTTTATACTGTGCTATTTCTTTAACCATTGAAGATGAAACAAATGTTAATTTATCTTGAGCAGCAAAGAAAACACTCTCGATCTTTTTGTTTTGGGAACGGTTGATACTTGCAATTTGGAATTCATATTCAAAATCTGACATTGCTCTTAGTCCCCTAATAATTGCCAACGCATTTATTTCATTTGCAAGCTCAACAGAAAGTTTTGAGTCTAGGGAAATGCAGATTATATTTTTTTCTGTCTTGTAAACCTCATCGATAATTGCCTTTCTTTCATCTAAGGAGAATAAAAGCTTTTTGGAGCTATTTTTAACTACCGCAATTACTATCTCATCAAAAATCTTTAGAGCCCTTTTAATGATATCCATATGACCTTTCGTAAGGGGGTCAAAAGATCCTGGGTAAAGACCAATTTTTTTCATTTTCTTATCCTAACACCGCTTTACCGCATGTTTTGATACATTTTTGTGACATTTTAATTTTTTAATATTGAAAATCTTAGGAGTGCATCTACAATTAAGACTCTAAACAAATATAAGGGCAAACTATGAGTGACGAAAATAAATGTCCCGTTATCCACGGGGCTAATACAAAAACTGCTGGAAGTCATTCCAATGTGAATTGGTGGCCAAATCAGCTGAATCTTAATATTCTCCATCAACACGATTCAAAATCTGATCCAATGGAAGAAAACTTTAACTATAAAGAAGAGTTTGAAAAGATTGATTATAAAGCGCTTAAGCAAGATCTTTACGATTTAATGACCGATTCACAAGATTGGTGGCCAGCAGATTATGGACATTACGGAGGTTTCTTTGTAAGGCTCACATGGCACGCAGCTGGAACGTATAGAATTGGTGATGGAAGAGGTGGAGCAGGAACAGGTGCTCAAAGATTTTCTCCATTAAATTCTTGGCCAGATAATGGGAATCTTGATAAAGCAAGAAGACTTCTTTGGCCAATTAAACAGAAATATGGAAAGCAGTTGAGCTGGGCTGATTTGCTTGTTCTTGCAGGTAATGCAGCTATAGAGTCTATGGGTGGAAAGACTTTTGGCTTTGGTGGTGGAAGACCAGATATTTGGGAACCAGAAGAAGATATTTATTGGGGTCCGGAAGAAGAAATGCTTGGCAACAATAGGTACGTCGGGGAAAGAGTTCTTAATAATCCACTCGCAGCTGTTCAAATGGGACTAATTTATGTGAACCCACAAGGGCCTGATGCGAATCCAGATCCAAAACTAAGTGCTCATGATATTAGGGAAACTTTTGGCAGAATGGCAATGAACGATTACGAGACTGTAGCATTAATAGCAGGTGGACATACTTTTGGTAAATGCCACGGTGCAGGAGATGATGGTCTTGTAGGTGTTGGTCCAGAAGATGCACCAATGGAACAACAGCAATTTGGGTGGAAAAATGGATACGGCAAAGGAATGGGAAGAGATACCATTACTAGTGGACTAGAAGGCCCCTGGACCAGTAATCCAACACAATGGGACAATGGTTACTTTGAAAATCTCTTCAAGTATGAGTACGAATTAGTTAAAAGTCCTGCCGGCGCGTTTCAGTGGCATCCAATAAACCTCGAGGAAGAAAATCATGCACCTGATGTTGAGGATTCCAGTAAAAAGGTAACAACCATAATGCTGACTTCGGACTTAGCACTTAGAGAAGATCCGGAATACAGAAAGATTTCTTTAAATTTTAGAGATAACCCAGAAGAATTTGCAGATGCCTTTGCAAGAGCTTGGTTTAAACTCCTACATAGAGATATGGGTCCAAAATCTAGATATTTAGGTCCAGAAGTTCCAGATGAAGAATTAATTTGGCAAGATCCTGTTCCTTCAGGTAGTGTTGATTATGATGTTAATTCTTTAAAGGCTAAAATTTCTGCCTCAGGACTAAGCACACAAGAAATGGTGGAGACTGCCTGGGCTAGTGCTTCAACTTTTAGAGGTTCTGACCTCAGAGGTGGGGCAAATGGTTCAAGAATCAGATTGGCACCACAAAAAGACTGGGATGTTAATAAACCTGAGCAACTCTCAAAAGTACTAGACATTCTTCAACCTTTGGCTGATGAAGCAGGCGCATCTCTTGCGGATGCAATTGTTTTAGCTGGAAATGTTGGAATCGAACAAGCATCTGGTGTTGAGGTTCCATTCTCACCTGGAAGAGGTGATGCCTCAGAAGAGCAGACCGATGCAGAATCGTTTAGAGTTCTTGAGCCTCTAGCTGATGGCTTTAGAAATTATCAAAAAACTGAATTCTCTGTTAGCCCAGAAGAAATGCTTGTAGATAAATCACAACTGTTAGGTTTAACTGCTCCTGAAATGACAGTATTGGTTGGTGGCATGAGATCAATGGGAATTAGTCAGAGTGGATTGGGTCTATTTTCAAGCGATACCAATAAACTTGACAACGAATTCTTTAAAATTTTGCTTGATATGAATGTTGAGTGGAAACCTTCAGGAAAAAATTCATACGAAGGCTTTGATCGTGTTTCAGGAGAGAAGGTCAGAAGTGCTTCTCGAGTTGATTTAGTATTTGGTTCAAACTCTCAACTTAGATCAATAGCTGAAGTTTATGCTATGGATGACGGCAACGAGAAATTTATCAAAGACTTTATTGCCGCTTGGAATAAGGTAATGAATGCTGATCGTTTTTAGACTAGTCTAAATAATATTTATTTAAAGGCCCCTTTCATAGGGGTCTTTTTTGTAGTTCTGGAAATTGATTATTATTGATAAAAGGTAAAAGAAATATATTAATAATGGCATACCCTAAAACACTAATTGAAATTTCTAACAGGGGTGTTTGTAAATAAGTATACGAGCTAATTGCTAAGAGCAAAGCAAGCCTACCAATCTCAAATTTTAAGCCCTCTTTTCCATCAAGCCACCTAGATACACAATACATTGTAAAGGTCATTAAACTTATTGTTATCCAGAGTTGTGCATTGTTAAGATAGCCGGTCTGGATGAATGAGAGAAAGATATAAGTTATGAAAATATATTGAAAAAGAGCATATATTTTATGTGTCTTACTTATAACTGGGTCATACTTTTTGAATGTCTCTGGATTGAAATTGTCTTTCTCTGCTGGTTTAGGCAAACTCTTAGAATTCCAACTCGTCCTTGCAAATGGAGCATATAGCTTATCCTTCCAGCTCTTAGATAACCACATCTCTTTAATTATTTTTACGTAAATGTGCATGTTTGCCCAAATTGGGTCAAAGGTATTGAGAGTCCCTCGTATACCATAAATACAAGCCTCGTTATCATCTTCGACTTTATGTGTTCCAAACATTCGATCCCATATGATAAAAACGCCGCCGTAATTTTTATCTATGTATTGTTCATTTTGAGCGTGGTGAACTCTATGATTTGATGCAGTTACAAAATAATTTTCAAACCAACCAAGCTTTGGGATATGCTCGCTATGAACCCAGAACTGGTAGATAAGATTTATTGATGCAACGCTTATAAAAACATAAGACGGAACACCTATAAGAAACATAGGAATATAAAAAACCCAGCTAACAAATTCACCGGTTCCTGTTTGTCTTAAAGCAGTACTAAGATTGTAGTCTTCGCTTTGATGATGAGCCACATGAGATGCCCAGAAAATCTGTCTCTCATGACTTATACGATGAAACCAATAATAAAAAAAGTCGTAGATTATAAACGCAAAGATCCATGTTAAGGGTGATGAGGCATCCATACGCCATAAAGCAAAATGAGTCTCAGCCAAATAAAAAACATAGCCAGCAGCACCTATGATAATAAGTTTATTTGCAGTACGGAGTGTTCCCATGAATAAATTACTAATGGCATCATTTAATCTATAAGTATTTTTATTGATTACAATTCCATAGATTAGCTCCACTAAAAGAGCAACTAAAAAGAAAGGAACAGCATAATTTATATAATCCATAATTCAATTTTAACCCATATTAGAAATGTTCCAAAAATGGTGGGCCCGGGAGGACTCGAACCTCCGACCAATGGATTATGAGTCCACTGCTCTAACCAACTGAGCTACAGGCCCAAGAAGAGCTAGTCTAAACTATTCCGGATATTTTTAAACACCTGTATGAAAAAAAAGTTTTTTTGTATATAATTTTCACTTATGAGATCTCTATCAGTTCTAATATTATTCATTGCACTTACAGCTTTTCCAGCCAGTGATGAAGGGAGCATTGAAGTAAGCGGAGAAAGTATAGAGGTAATGGTTGAAAGAATTTATTCTCCTGGAGCAGATTATCCAAGATCAGCACTAAGAAAAGGAACAGAGGGTTTCGTNGTAGTTGAGTTTGATGTTTCACCTGATGGAGAGGTTGTTGATCCATANGTAGTTGATACNGATCANCCTGGTTCCTTNGANAGAAGNGTCATGAGAACCATCAGAAGGTGGGCTTATGAACCATATGTTCATAATGGTGTGCCTGTTACAGTAAACGACGTAAAAGCTAGATTTACCTTTAAGTTAACAAACTAATTANCGAATAATGCTTGTCAGAACCCANATCCTTATATTTGGACTCATAGGCAATATAATTATTGCCGGTATTCTTTTATATATGAATGTTCAAAANCAAGACATTCAAGAAAAATCCTCAAATAATCAGTANACAAGCATTGTAGAATCAGCTTGGGTCCAATCTATAGATAACAGTTTCTCAAATATGAATTCTTGGGGTCCAAATGGTGAAAAAGGAGAGCAATATTGGAACCCTTTTGTTGAAATAGGTCTTTTNACAGAGATTGGTATTGAAGGTTTAGATTATGCAAATGCTTTAATTGAATCNTTTGATCAAGAACTTGAGGGTGATCTGTTTATTTTAGTTGATGAGATGTTTCTTGATGAAATAGATGANGGAAATATTAGCTTTGTAAAAATTTATAATAANAATAACGAGGAGNTAACTTGTTTATATGCATATGACTGGGCTGATGTCGGAAACTCCATTGATGTTTGCTCAGATACTAACCAACTTAATTTTTTAAGAGATGATTCAACAGATGGATTCTTGGANAAAATACGGACGCGAATGAGTGTTACAAATGAAGTTATTTATGCACAAGAGGCAACTGGAAATATAAATCTGCACCAAATTGTAGCTTTTCCCGTTTATTTAAAAAATGAATTTGGTTTTAATACAGAAAAATTACTTGGATCAGTAATAATTGGAAGAGATCTAAGACAATCAATGACAATTTTTGAAAGTGATTTGGGAGTAAGAACTGGAATTGTTAGTCAAAACAAAATTATTGATGCCGTTTTCTCAGATGAGCTTTCACAAGATGATTCNTTAGGGATAAATCAACTTAGTTTCAATTATGTTAAAGGAGATATTCTTAAGAATGGCCTNGAAAATATGAATTCAAAGAATTTTGAAGCTTTAGGTCTATCGCTAACTTCTGTTCCAGTAGCTTCAACAGTAAANCCTGACTTTGCCTTGTTCTTTGTAATNAAAAATGTTGCAAGTGATTTAAAAGAACTNCGAGATTCAACTCTAAATTCCATAATTTTTACCTTTGGGGTAATTTTATTAATTGTTCTTGCAATTTGGTGGGTTCAAGATGGGGCTTTCAATAGAATTGCACAAGCTATAGAAGTGCTTGAAGCACTTACAAAAGGCGACACAAAGAAANAGCTACCTGTTAATAAAGGGTTTTTATCNTCTGAAACTAATGAAGTAGGTCAGCTATCAAATGCACTAGGAAGGTATAGAAANCATCTCNTNGAAATGGATTCAGTAAGAAAAGATAGAGCCGANCGAAGAAAACAAAGAGATGAAGTAATCATTAAGAAGATGAGTGTTTTATCAGAGAAACTTGAAGGAGACGCTAAGACTCTTATACAAAAGGATGTTCAGAATATGAGGAAACTTGTAAATGAAACGTCAGATGAAAACGCTGAAGAGGCTTCAGTTGAGATGATGGAACTGGCTTTTTCAAGAATGTCAGATGAGGTAAATGCACTCATTGATTTAAAAACAAANGAAATGGCAACTGCAAGAGACGAAGCAAGAGAAGCGAGCAGTGCAAAATCAAGATTCTTTGCAAATATGTCGCATGAATTACGAACNCCACTAAANGCNATTATTGGNTACAGTGAAATGCTTCTTGAGGATTGTGAGGATCTTGGAAATGATGAGATGATTCCTGANTTAAAACGAATTACAAANTCAAGCAANCACCTGCTCTCTTTAATNAATAATGTTCTTGATTTATCTAAAATTGAGGCTGGCAAAATGGATATGTACTTTACTCCATTTAATATTGATACCATGCTCGAAACTATAAANGATGTCTCAGGACCATTGGCATCAAAAAATAATAACGAATTTATTATTAAGAATAATGTTGAAGGCGAGATGACTAGTGATGAAACCAAGCTTCGTCAATGTATAGTCAATTTCCTAAGCAATGCTTTTAAGTTTACCGANGGTGGTCAAGTTGCATTAGTAGTTGAAACAAAGNATATAGAAAAACAAGAATATATAAATTTTGATATAAAAGATACTGGTATAGGAATGACTGAAGACCAATTAGGAAAATTATTTGATACTTATACACAGGCAGAGAGATCAACTAGTGCAAAGTATGGGGGAACTGGATTAGGTCTTTCAATTTCAAAACACTTTGCTGAGATGATGGGGGGTGGNGTTGAAGTATCAAGTANAGTTGGTGANGGTAGCACTTTCAGTATTTTTGTTCCNAGAGAGTCATTAGANGAAGAACAAGCTGAAGAAGAGGATTTTGTAAANCCTGAAATCGAAGAAGGCGATGAATATATTTTATTNGTAGATGATGATAAGACAACACATGATGTTGTAAAAAGAGCTATTAAAAAAGAGGGNTATACAGTGTTTAGTTGCTTCGATGGTGACGAAGGAATAGAACAAGCAAAGTTAATTAAACCTAAACTAATCCTTCTTGATGTTTTGATGCCAGGAAGAGATGGTTGGTCNGTCTTAAAAGAGCTTAAAAAAGACAAGGCATTNAAAGACATACCAGTTGTTATCACCTCAGTTCTAAATGAGGAAAGTCTGGCATCCTCATTGGGTGCAGATGACTACATGAAAAAACCTATTGATAGAACATTTTTTATAAATATCGTTAAAAGATACATAACTGATAAAGATCAAAAAGTTTTNATTGTNGATGATGACGAAAATACCCGAGATCTTTTAAATAAGATACTTAATAANGAAGGATACTTNTCAATAGATGCAAAAAATGGAGAAGATGCACTTGAGAGGGTTAAAGAAAAACCAGATTTAATTGTTCTTGATTTAGATATGCCNAAAATGGATGGTTTCGAATTCATNGAACGAGCACAGGAAGATGGAATTAAAATACCTATAGTTGTTTTTTCTGGTAAAGATATTACAGCAGTAGAAGAAAAAATGCTCAGCAAATTNACTGANGGCATNGTNAAGAAAGAATCTAAAGTANAGACGTTAGTTGAAGAAGTGAATCANATNTTAAAAGGGNCTGACACTAAATAAANTTTCCAATTTTCTCNAATAGTCNTTTAATATCNACTGGTTTNGTGTCAAANTCATCNGCGCCTGCTGCCAAAGCTTTTTGCCTATCAGTCTCTAGNGCATGNGCTGTTAATGCAATGATTGGAATNTCTTTCAACTCTTGATCTTCTTTTGCTTGAGTNGTTGCTTGCCATCCATCAAGTACTGGTAANCCCATATCCATTAATACNAGGTCAGGTTTTCTTTCTCGCATCTTGTCNAACCCCTCTTGACCATCTAATGCAAATTGAATTTCAAAACCTCTTCTTTCNAATCTTCTNCCAAGCATATCTCTGTTCATTTCATTGTCTTCAACTATTAAAATATAAGCCATATTATTCCTCTTTTAGATANAATTTATTTCTGCCATTTTTCTTGGCAAGATATAGTCTTTCATCCGCTTTGTTAACTAAATCTGAAACNCTNCTNCTNTCATTGCTAAAACAGACNCCNCCACTTAAAGTNACTTTTATTTTTTGATTATCAAATAAAGTTTCCTCATTCTCAATAGTTGTTCGTATTTTTTCACATATTTCTTNNANATNATTGGCAGAATCATTAAAAATAACTGCTAAAAACTCNTCTCCACCAATCCTTCCAAAAATATNAGGTGATTTGATTATTGANGTAGCAATATTACAAACTTTNTTAATAATCTCGTCNCCAGCTGCATGNCCATATGTNTCATTTACNTGTTTAAANTGGTCGATATCAAAAATTGCTGTTGCAAAATGTTCTTTTGAATTCTCCNCAATATCATCAAAACTTTTTTCAAGCCTTTCAAAAACAAACCTGCGGTTTGGCACACCCGTCATNTCATCTGTAATTGCTTGCTTATGAAGTTNNGAAAGTAATTGNTCCTCTCTTTCTCTGAGCGATTTTCGTTCGAGAGTAGAGGCAACTTTTTGNGTGAGGATTGTAGAGTTAACTGGTTTTGGAAGATAGTCTGATGCTCCTAATTGTATNCATTTAGANATACTTTCAACATCATCGAATGAAGAAACCATAATTACTGGAAGTTTATCGGCGGANTATTGTTCTCTTATTTTAATTAAAACCTCAAGCCCNTTTACNTCTGGCATTAGTACATCTAANAGGATTAGATCAAACTGGCTTTNCGAAATCTTTNCAAGCGCATCTTTNCCAGACANNCTTACTTCNACATTAAANTTNTTATTTTCTAANCNTCTTTTAAGAACATCACAATTAGTTTTAATATCATCAACTACTAATATTTTTGAATCTTTTATNTCATCAATNATTTCTAATTTNTAATCTATTTTCCCNAGCGAACTAAANAGATTCTCTGCATTCTCATTTTCTTTTGCCTGTTCAGNNGACTCACTTCCATCTTTNAAGAAGTCTACNAATCTTGATATTGCNCCCTCAACCTCTTTTGCTAAACCAATAACNTGATTTATATCTTCACTATGATTTTTGTCAATATCATCCTCNTAGTCCTCTAAAAGAATTTCACTATACCCAATAATTCCATTTAGAGGAGTTCTTAAGTCATGCCTAAGTATTGATGCTTCTTCATCNTTATTAATTGATTTNCTTTTTGATTCTGCATATTCAACAAANGCATCATTGAAATTTACTCTTAGTGTTTTAGCTGATTTTTTAATGTTCTNAAATTCATCNGTAATTTCATCATCATAGATATCTGANCCATCGATTATTAAATTTATATAATCTGAAATNGCATCTACAGGAGTAGTAAAATCTTGTTTTATTTGNGTTAAAACAATTTTATCTTTCTTGCTACTCATTGTTTAGATCTTTTAAGCTACANGGTCTNTGTAAAAANTAGCCTTGTCCTCTTTCACACCCTAAACCAACAGCTTTTTCAATCTGCCATTCCTCTTCAAGCCCCTCACAAATAAATTCCATAGCTAANGAATCTGCCATTAATTTTGCAATTTGAATNAAACTNTGATTATGTTTTTCAGCCATTTCATTTGTAAAGCTTTTATCAAGTTTCAGCAAATCAATNGGCAGATCTTTTAAATACCTCAAGGCTGAATAACCNGCACCAAAATCGTCTANTGCTATNGAGACTCCTAAATTTTTNATACTNGATAATCTTAGNGATGCTAGNGNTAAATTATTNAATTCAGCTGTTTCTGTNACCTCTATTCCAAAATCACCTTTTTTAATTCCTACTGANTTAATAAATTCNTTAAATATAGACAGGAANTCCTTATGTAANACGGTNTGTGCAGANACATTAAAATANAATGGAACNNTATCAAGACCAATTTTTTTTCTTTGGTCAAAAAATTCTTTNACTANANCCATGGATGACGTNACAACTAANGAAAATAAGCTTTCNCCCTCTATGTATGGNATTATTTTATCGTTTGGTATTATCGAACCATCTTCGTTAAAGAATCTTAATANTGCCTCNACACCACATACCTCTTTTTTTCCNGTGAGCTTATATTGTTTTTGATAATACATTCCAATGCGATCATTCTCTAAGCATGAAATTACNGTTCTAAGTGCAAAAAGGTTTTCTTTTGAATTTGAAACAAATTCAACCAAGTAATAGCTNTCATTATCTACAGGNATAACNTGCAAAAGAACACGCATATAAATACTTTTCTTTCTTAAATTNATCTTTAAGAAAACATCGAATGTGTCNGCAATATCAGAATCAAACCTTGCTTTATCTAAATCTTTTTTNTCAACAAANATNAGATCAAGTTTGTCNTTATCTGACATAGAAAANATATATTTTCCTGCATTATTAACCCATAANACGTCGCCNTCNGGNNTTGTNATCAANGATGGTCTTTGGTGCATCAAAAGTGCTTTTGATANAAACTTTAANTGNTCNGTGTTACTCATTTCCTAAAAGTATCTTTNCTCATATCNATNTCTTCATCNACTATTGATNCAAATTCTGGGTTNAATGTTGATTTACTCTTCTTCCAAATATCTAGNTTNANTTGATTATCTATAAATAANGTTCCTAATGCTTTTCTCATTGTTTTCCATTCCTCATCATCTAACATTCCCATCTTATGNTGATAAAAATGATTTTCTCTTGCNCTTAGTATAGCNGTCATATGAATTCTTAGACCAACTTCTTCATCTATTGAAAGTTNTTCCTTTTTTATTAACTTNAGTTTTGCTNTCATTAAAAGTGGATCAAGNCCAGCAAGAGTAACTTCTTGGTGTGCCTCNGCGATAGATTGTCTTGANGCAGCTTTNCCTACCTTAATTTGAGTACGAATCTGGGCAACAAGAAACCANACACTGAAGATTACAGCAGGNCCNGTAATGATATTTACTATCTTATTTACTAGTTCAATCCAATATTCAAATTCCATCTCAAANTCCAAACAANGCCTTAAGTATTATAAAAAATATAATNGAGAATACAGCCCCTCCAGGTATTGTNATNAGCCANGAGGCNCCNATTTCAATTACAGATTTATAGTTAACCTTGTTGCTGCTGAATATGCCAATCCCAACAACTGCNCCAACTAATGTGTGGGTNGTTGAAAGAGGNATTCCAGANACACTTCCNAGAACAACAACAATTGCTGTTGCCATCTCTGCAGCAAATCCTTTGCTTGGTTTTAATTCAGTGATACGCTCACCTACTGTTTTAATTACTTTATAACCCAGAGTCAGCATTCCAATAACAATTCCAATTGCTCCTGTTAATAATATCCATTCNGGTATTACAGCAACATCATCAATCTGACCAAGGTTTTCAATAGTTGCAACTACTGCCGCCATAGGGCCGACTGCATTTGCAACATCATTTGATCCATGAGCGAATGCTATAGANGATGCAGTGAATATCATAAGTATTGCGAACTTTCCCTCTACATTTGGATTGTCTGACTTACTAACGTAATGAGATANAAGGAATCTTGANACAAGGTAGCANAGAAATGCTATTAAAAAAGATAAGATAAATAAGCTAGCNACTAAGTCNTAGCCTCCAAAATAATTNGTNATTAAGAGTGGTACTTCTGTATTTTTNAGACCTTTATTTAGNGTGATGGCCGATATGCTAAAACCAACAAGCCCAGCATAAAATGGAATNAATTGCCTTGCAGCAGCTATCGGATTTTTTGCATTTAGAACAAACTTTCTTGCACTCCAGTAAAGCAACCCAGAAAAAAGAGCTGCTATAAAAGGTGTTAATACCCATGAGAATGTAACTTCTAAAATATATCCCCANCTTACNGATGCCCAGCCAATNTANTAAATGGANAAACCTGCGATAGCACCAATAATNGAGTGTGTAGTTGATACTGGNANCCCAAAAGTAGTAGCAAGNAATAACCAAGCACCNGCTGCAAGTAAACTTGCCATCATTCCCAAAACAAAAATGGATGGNGAGTCGTCNTAGAGNGTNGGATCAACAATATTTTCCCTAATGGTGGTAGTTACTGATGCNCCTGCAAAATATGCCCCNAANAATTCAAAAATAGCNGCTATAACCAATGCTTGAGTTAAAGTAAGAGCTTTACTTCCTACTGAAGTTCCCATGGCATTAGCAACATCATTTGCTCCAATACCATAGGCCATAAAAAAGCCAAAAATAATACTTGATGCAAGTATTAAATAAAAATTTTCAATTATGAATTCCATAAATAATNAGATTATTAATAGTATATTAATCAATTATTCATGCAAGAAGCTTTTTAAAACTTCTGAACGTGTTGGATGTCTAAGCTTTCTTAATGCTTTAGCTTCAATTTGTCTTATTCTTTCTCTTGTAACATCAAACTGCTTTCCAACTTCCTCTAGAGTGTGGTCATTATTCATTCCAATACCAAATCTCATTCTAAGAACTTTNGCCTCTCTTGCTGTTAAAGATGCAAGAATTTCGTCAGTAGCATCTTTTAAACCTCTTATTGCAGCATCATCAATTGGNGAATTTATAGANGAATCCTCAAGAAANTCACCNAAATTAGAATCCTCATCATCTCCTATAGGCGTTTCCATAGAAATTGGTTCTTTAGCAATTTTCATAACTTTTCGCATTTTATCCTCAGGTATGTCTANCCTTTTNGACATTTCCTCAGGAGTTGGTTCCCTTCCAATTTCTTGCATCATCTGCCTAGAAAGTCTATTTAGCTTATTTATAGTTTCAATCATNTGTACAGGTATTCGTATTGTTCTTGCTTGGTCAGCAATAGATCGTGTTATTGCCTGCCTAATCCACCATGTTGCGTAAGTAGAAAATTTATAGCCCCTTCTATACTCAAACTTGTCAACAGCTTTCATCAAACCAATNTTGCCCTCTTGGATTAAGTCTAAAAACTGTAAGCCTCTGTTTGTATATTTTTTGGCTATGGAGATCACAAGTCTTAAATTAGCCTCAATCATTTCTTTTTTTGCTCTTAATAAGCCTCTATATGCTTTATTGATTCTTTTATTTAAGGATATNATTTGTGTTACAGGCATTAAATTATTTTCATCAATTTTAATNAAATCTTTTTGAATCCTAATNAATGTTGGCTTGATTTCATCAATAGTTTTTTTCTTNAATCTCTTGTCCTTGCTTAAATTTGTAAGCAGACGTACATTAATTAAATTATCTTCGATAAGTGATCTTGCTTCTTTATTGGGCACTCCAATTTTCTTTACCAACATTGTCTTCAGCTCTTTTTCAAATCTACCNACTTGAACTTTTCTTTCAGATGGAATTAAAACAAGAGTGTCGAATACCTTGGAGTTAAATTTAATTTTTTGAAATTCATCTTTTAGTTTTTCAAGGGCTTTTAAAGCCTTTGGATCTAATTTCCTATTGCTCAATGACTTNAGATATTTNTTGTACTCTCTTTTTATAATCTTGATCTTNGCTTCACATTCTTCAAANGATATAACGTTAACTTCNTCATCTTCTTCATCATCAGGTTGATCATCATTAACCTCATNACTTTTAACAAATTCCTCTTCNATNATTTCTTCTTCTGGCTCATCAAGCATGAAACCAGATATNAAATCTTGNGTTTTTTTCTCNCCNTCCTTAATTCTTCCAAAAAAATCTAGAACATATTCCATGCAAAGGGGNTACTCTGCACATAGAGAAAGCACNTCTTTCATTGCTGCTTCAATTCGTTTNGCAATGTCTATCTCACCTGTTTTAGTTAANAGATCAACGCTTCCCATTTCTCTCATATACATTCTNACTGGGTCGGTTGTTCTGCCTGACTCAATCTCTGTTTGTGANAGTGCNGCAACCGCATCTTCGGCAGCAAGTTCATCTGTATCCTCATCTTCACCCAGCATGAGCTCATCTTCATCTGGTGTATTTTCAAAGACTTTTAGCCCCATATCTTTCANAACTTTGGTAATTTCTTCAAAATTTTCCTCNTCAGTTGAACCGTCTGGAAGAGTGTCTGTAATGTCAGCATATGTNAGATANCCTTGGTCCCTACCAAGCTGAATAAGTTGGGCTATATCTGTTTTGGCGTTAGTTTTCTCTGACATCAGTTATATATGNTNTTAAATTAGTTATTTTCAATTNTAAGTATTAAGAAATTGAATNAGTTCATTTTCTTGATCTGAAGTATTATCTCTTAAATTAAGAAGTTTTTGCAGATTTTCTTTTCTAAAAGCAGTCAGATTGTGATTTTTTGCCAATTTCTTCAGATATTCAATAAATTTATCATCNAATATTAATCTAATTTCATCTGTTACTCGAAAATACTCACTNANAGCTTCTTCTTCGGNAAGTTTNATCTCCAGCATCATAGCCTCTGCGTAGAGAGCATAATTAGTTCGTTCACTACTATCACTTCTTATAGCCATGATTGCTTGTTTTAACNNTTTTATCTCTTCTGAAGTTTNTGAAGCACTTAGAAAAAATTCCTGAAAATCTTTATCAATCTCTTTTATTGAATCTGCATAATTCTCATAGAGGTANAAGATTAATANAAAATGTCTTTGATGNAGCTTTTGCTCTAACTTGTCATTACTTACTTTAGGGGNCACTTTCTTAGCAATTGNTTCTGAAATNAGAGAATTTTTGTTGATATCTAATGATTTTGAAAATTTGTTCAACAGNGTATCTTTNAATGCTTCTGACTTGATTAATGAAAATACTTTTTTGAATTCAAAAATTATTAATCTGATNTCCTCTGAAGATTCTAAATCTTTCCCCCTTTTAAGAAAGTTAAAGATAAATGNCTCAATGTCCATCGACCGATCAATTCTTTTTAAAAATTCTTTAGGTCCCTCTTTATTTATAAAAGAATCAGGGTCCTCGCCCTCTGGAAGGAACATAAACCTTGCGNTTTTATCATCTATAGAATANGAGACNGTNATTTGCAATGCCCTCCATGCTGCTTTNAGTCCAGCTTCATCTGAATCAAAGCAAAAAATTACTTTTTTCTTNAATCTAAANAATGATTGAATATGTGAGTTTGAAAATGCAGTGCCTAAAGATGCAACCCCTATATCAATNCCATTTTTTGAGAGAATATTAACGTCCATATACCCCTCTACAACNAGGAAATACTCATAANTTTTGCTTCCTCGGGCNTGATTTAGGCCGTATAGNTCCTTATTTTTTCTGAAGAATTTACTATCTTTAGAGTTTAGATACTTTGGCATAGATTCATCGATTGANCTCCCCCCAAACCCTATAAANTTTCCTTTGGCATTTTGTATCGGAAAAATTATTCTATTTCGAAAGAAGGGATATAANCCTTTNTCATTTTTAAGAAATACACCGCTATCGAGAATTGNTTTTTCATTAAATNNTTTAAGTAGNTCTTTTAAAAGATTATTCTGATTCATCTCTGCATANCCAATAAAGTATTTCTTCGCTGTTTTACCGTCAATNCCTCGAGAGATTAAGTATTTTGATGGTTTACTATCTTTATTTCTAGAAAAGTANTCAAAATAATGTTGTGCAACATATTTATTAATTTCATATACTTCTGAATTATCANAAGCTTCCTTTTGNCTTCCTTTTGGTAACTGNAAATTATTGATTTCAGCAAGTTTTTCTAGAGATTCAATAAAAGTCAAACCTTCATAATCCTGAAGAAAAGTAATTACNTTCCCTCCCTTGCCACACCCAAAACAATGATANATAGATTTCTGAGGNCTTATAGTAAATGANGGAGTTTTTTCCTCATGAAATGGGCAGCAGCAAACATANTTATTTCCTTTTTTNGTNAGNCTNAGATATTGTCCCAATAGATTCACAATATCAGTTTCATCTACTAANCGATCTATAAAATCTCTTGGAATTGAATTACTCATCTCTACTATTAAACCATCCTTCAAAGATTATTNTNGCAGAANATGAATCTTTTNAGTTAGCNCTTATATCTTTTGGAACTAATTGAGANGACAAAGTNTCATTTGAAGTTATTACCGNAACNTTAAAACTTTCTTCTATATTCTGAATAAAATCTTTAACCNCAATATNAAAATTATCTTTTGGTTTTGGAGGCATCCCCACTATGCAGAGATCTGGNCTCCATTCATCAAAAATCTTTTTTAANTTTAATAAAAGNTTTTTATCNTTANAGACTATGTGTAATAGCTGTGATGCTCCTGTCACAGTCTCACCAACACAAATACCTATTTTNTTTGTTCCAAAATCGAAACACATNACTACTTTGGCATAATCTTTCAAATATAGTCTCCTTAAATAAGATTATTCCAGAAAATCTCTCCAGGNTTACACTTNGAATTATTATAAATTTCTTGAAGACATGTTGGTGAAGTTATATTTAGTTCACTAATATAGCCNCCAAGCATATCAGCACCAGCAAAATAAATATTATGCTTTCTTAAAAATGGAATTATTTGCTCGGATATATTTTTATCGGCTTGTGATACATCACAAACTTTTGAGGCAGCTCCTACAGCAAGATTTCCTCTAAAATCTTCTACACTNGGNATTCTTATTAATTTTTTTGGCAATAGGNCATAATTAATAAAAATTAATCTATTATCACCTTGTGCTGCNTCTTCAATATACTCTTGAANCATAACTTGGCTCNTACCATTCTTAGTGACATTTTCCCAAATTACATTTAGATTTTTATCTTTTTCTGAAAGATAGAANATAGATNTGCCACCCATACCATCAAGNGGTTTCAGNACAGCTTTTTTGTGNACTTTGACAAATTTTCTTATCTCATTTAGNTTCGCAGTAACAATTGTTTNTGGCGCGAAACTTGGAAAATTAAGAATAGCNAATTTCTCNTTTATTTCTCTNAGNGCTTTAGGTGGGTTTATAGAATCAATACCATAAGTNTCTAAAATATTTGTAAGATATAAATATTCTTTGTTAAANGGAGGATTCAACCTATTTATAATAAAGTTGAAACTCGATAGATCTNACAAAACTGCNTTTTGAAGTGTATGCTCATACCCCGTAGAATTTNTAAAAACGACTTTTTTTGAATTTACAAANACCTTTCCGTTTTTNACTAAAATATCAGAAGTATCAAAAGCATATGTAGCAATATCCATTTTTTGTGCCTCTTTGATTANAAAGATTGAAGTATCTTTTTCAAGNTTCATTGATTTGAAATCATTAATAATAAATACTGCTTTCATCTTTATAAATTTTGGATTGATAAGGCTACTACTGGTGCCGTCTCTGCTCTAAGTATATTTTCGCTTAATTTTACAAAACTTGCTTTGGTTTTGCGTAAAAAATTAAGCTCATCTTCAGAAAAACCNTACTCTCCTCCTGAGACTATTAGATCGTATGAANNATTAGGTAATAATTTTACTTTTGATGATTGATCAAGAACACATATCTGNCTNAATTCATTAATGGAAAGGGTAAATAAGTTCTCAATGAATAAAAGNTTTGGTAAATAATTATTTTCTGACTGTAAAAATGCAGATTCAATTATTTCTATATACCTTTTACTTTTTTTCTNTTCANNTTGAAAGTTGTATTTGCTAGNAGTTTTNTCTGATTGGTAACAAATTATATTATTGACTCCAACCTCAACTGTTTTTTGAAGACACANTTCAAATTGNGTTTTNCTCATNAATGGGATTAGAACNCTTGTATTAAAGATTCTTGGGAAGCTTTNAATATTTTTTATCTTTAACTTTGTTTCATCTTNAAAAATGCATTGCGCTCTTCGNCCCTTACCGTCAAATGCTAAAAAAATTTCNCCNTCTTTTATTTTTAGTACTTTTTTTAAATAATGTGTTTGACTATTGGTTAAAAAATGATCAATATTTTCTTCTAGTTTATTTTTGAGGAGTATAGATGCTGTTTTCACTTNAGGCAGAATTATAACATTTGATGTCTACAAAATTTAATACAAATAAAAGAAGTTTGAGNGGTGAAGTTAAAAGAGCTATNAAACGATATTATAGAAACCTGGATGGGCAACTTCCAATTGAACTTTATAATCTAACCCTAAGCCANATTGAGCCTCCTCTTCTTGAGGTTGTNTTNAAAAAGTGCAGAGGCAACCAATCAGAAGCAAGTAAAATNNTAGGTTTAAATAGGGGCACNCTAAGGAAAAAACTACANAAATATGGNCTGCTTTGATGATTANAATTAAAACAGCCTTAATAAGTGTTTATGACAAGACTGGNGTTCTTGAGCTTGCTCAAAGATTGAAGGAAAAAAAAATAGAGATAATCTCATCAGGNGGAACNTCAAAATATCTTAAGCAAAATAATATTGAGGTTACNGAAATTTCAGAGTACACAGGTTTTTCAGAGGCCTTTAATGGTCGTGTAAAAACTTTACATCCAAAAATTCATGCTGGCATTTTAGCTAGAGGTAATAAGGACGAGANGGAACTAAAAAATTTAGGAGCAAAAAAAATNGATTTAGTNNTAGTTAATTTATATCCCTTTAGTGAAGAAGTNGCAAAGGGTTCTTCAGATCACGANATTATTGAGAAAATNGATATTGGTGGCCCCGCAATGATACGAGCAGCTGCTAAGAACTTTGAGCACACAGTTGTTATTGCAGAACCAGATAGATATTTGGATATAAATCTTGATGGAATAAGTNCTGAAGANTCAAAAAAGCTTGCTGGCAGAGCTTTTACACTTACTGGATACTATGATGAAAATNTTTCTNATTGGTTTGGCCCACAGGAAGAGTATGATTCAGAAAGAATTGACTTAAGGTACGGAGAGAATCCTCATCAAATAGCATCTATAGAAATTTCAAAAAANACTTTAATAGATTTTAAAAGCCCATTACAGGGAAAACAAATCTCATATAATAACGGATTAGANGCAATATCTGCATGGANTTGTGTGANTGAATTTAATCGGCCAGCAGTNTGTATNGTTAAACATACAAATCCNTGTGGAGTCGCAGAAGATAGTAATTTGAGCAGTGCTTATAAAAGAGCTTTTTCAACTGATCCTACNTCAGCATTTGGNGGTGTAATTGCACTTAACGATNTGGTTGATGAGGACCTTGCCAAAGAAATGATGGATAATCAGTTTATAGAGGTTCTGGTTGCACCAAACTANAGTGATGGGGCATTGNAAGCATTATCAAATAAACCAAATATTAGAGNTTTNATTGGAAAAAAGGGAGTTAAAAGTCCAAGCGAATCTAAAAGTATTTCTGGCGTTTTCTTTCACCAAACNTCTGATGAAGTGAGTTTTTCTGAGATGAAATATGATACAAAAACTNAAGNNGTCCCTTCAAGCAANGAACTTGAGGATTTNATTTTTGCAATGAAAGTTGCNAAGCATGTTAAATCCAATGCAATTATAATTGCTAAAGACAAAATGACCTTAGGNATAGGCGCAGGCCAGATGAGCAGAGTTGTCAGNACAAAAATNGCTTTCATGAAAGCNGAAGANGAAGGTTTNAATATCAAAAATTGCGTTCTTGCTTCTGATGCTTTTTTTCCATTTAGGGANAATATTGATGTGGCAGCAGCNAAGGGTGTTAAACACATAATTCAACCTGGTGGNTCTATCAAAGATGATGAGGTAATTGCTGCTGCTGATGAATATNAAATTTCCATGACATTAACAGGTTTNAGACATTTTAANCATTAAATGAAAGTATTGGTGATTGGANAAGGAGGACGCGAACATGCAATTGCGTGGAAGCTGTCTCANTCNAATAAAGTTAAGNATATATNNATTGCTCCCGGNAATGGTGGAACTGCAATGGAAAATAAGTGCACTAATTTAGATATTGATATAGACGACTTTAAGGGCCTTAAAGAGCATGTAGAAAAAAGAGAAATTGATTTAATTATTGTTGGCCCTGAGGACCCGCTTGTTAATGGCATAAGCAATTATTTTAAAAATACAAATATAAAAGTTTTTGGGCCTGACAAAGAAGGGGCAAAACTTGAGGGATCAAAAATATATTCCAAAAAATTCATGTTTGAAAATAATATCCCTACCGGTCACGCAGAATTTTTTTCAAATCCTATCGAAGCAAAAAACTATCTTCAAAATACCGTCTATCCAATTGTCCTTAAAGCAAATGGTCTTGCCGCAGGTAAAGGTGTGTTAGTTGCTAATAATTTAAAAGAAGCGATCCTTTGGGTAGAAGACGTAATGGAGAAAAATAAGTTTGGAGAAGCAGGAAGTGAAATATTAATCGAAGAGTGTCTATTTGGAACAGAGCTTAGCTTTATGGGAATAATGACACCTTCTGGTTTTACTCCTTTTGAAACAAGNATTGATTATAAACCTCTCTTAGATGGGAATAATGGACCAAATACAGGAGGAATGGGTTGTATGAGTCCATCTCCATTTATTAACGAAGAGTTATTAAGAAANATTGAAGAGCTAGTTGTAAAACCAACAGTTCAGGGATTGAACAACGCAAATATAGATTTTTATGGTTTTATGTATTTTGGATTAATGGTTAAGGATAATNAACCTAAAGTGCTTGAGTATAATTGTAGACTTGGCGACCCAGAAACACAGTGTTTAATGATGCAATTGGAATCTGACTTTCTTGAAGTNATTCTTGATGCGTTNAATGATAATTTAAAAAACTTGTCTTGGAGCAAAGAATATTCAATGGGTGTNGTAATTGCATCTGGTGGTTATCCTGAAAAATATGANAAAAATTTAACTATAGNCATTGGAAATCTTGAAGATGTAAAAATTTTCCATGCGGGAACAAAAAAATATNATCAGTTATTGAGGACAAATGGGGGGCGTGTTTTTAGCATCAACGCAAAGGGNAAAGATTTAGAGGGTTGTAAAAATTTAATTTATACAAATATTACAAATATAAAATTTGACAAGATGTTTTATAGAAAAGATATAGGAAATATTTATGAGTCTTGAGCGAAAAATAGNNGGTGAGTTTAACCATTTTTTAAANATATTNAATCATAAAGAAAGGGGTGTTCCNGATANGTCTCTTTCAGAAAAAGATAAAAAACACTCTATTTCATTAATGCGAGTAAATGCCTCTGGAGAAGTAGCTGCACAAGCTTTATACAGGGGGCAAGCNTTTTTTGCAAAATCTAAAGAAATTAAGCGTCACATGCTNAAGGCNGGCGATGAAGAGCATCAGCATTTAGTTTGGTGCACTCAAAGGCTTGANGAGTTAGGGGGTAAAAAATCAGTTCTTGACCCATTNTATTATGCAGGATCATTTGCCCTTGGATCAATTGCAAGCCTGATAAGTGATAANGCAAGTTTGAGTTTTATTGAAGAAACAGAGAAACAAGTAGTTGAGCACCTTCAAGGTCACTTGNNTGAGATGTCTAAAGANGATAAAAAGAGCCGAAAAATACTTGAAAAGATGATTGACGAAGAAGAAGCACATGGCCAAGAAGCTAAAGATCATGGTAGCGAAGAACTCCCANTAGTTGTAAAAGGCATCATGAAGGTNACTGCCAAATCAATGACTACTTTAAGTAGNTTCTTTTAAAATCTNTTAATTGATCTCTAACCTATGAAAAACTTTGATATTATTTTTCTTGAACCAACCTTCATTCACTTCTAAGGCATATTTTATTGACTTTGAGTTTGAGCAAATAGAATCTGTATTCATAGGNCTAAGGTTTTTGATTTCTCTGACCAAAAAATTTTGATCTACAAATGCAATAGATAGTGGAATTTTCGTATTTTTCATCCACATACATTTTTGGGAAACTTCTGGCCAGATAAATAACATTCCTGAGTCTTCCTCCAAGAAATCTCTATTCATCANACCTTTTGCTCTTTCAGAGCTAGATTCTGCAATCTCGATATTTANNATAGTTCCNTTTATGNCAACATTTTTTGAAAATAGAATGTAACTAAGAAATATGTTTACGAGCAGAACTAATAGTTTTTTCATAATCTTTTGAATCAAAAATTGCTGAGCCCATNACAAAAGTATCAGCACCAGCCTCACTTATATCTTTGATATTATTTAAATTGACTCCTCCATCNACTTCAAGACGAATGTCTTTTCCTGATTTATCAATCATTGATCTTAATTTNTTNATTTTNTGCATTACTTTAGGGATGAATTTTTGTCCACCAAACCCTGGGTTTACAGACATTAACAAGATAAGGTCTAACTCTTCAAATAAATCCTCAATTAAAGATATTGAGCTTCCTGGATTCAAAACCAAACCAGCTTTGCAATTNTTATCTTTTATTTTCTGAATTGATCTGTGAACATGATTGCTAGCTTCNGGATGAAAAGAAATTAAATCAGCACCACTGTCAGCAAATTTTCCTATCAGTTCATCTACCGGCTCAACCATAAGGTGGACATCCAAGAAGGCGCCTATTCCNTAGTCTCTGAGAGACTTACACACCATTGGTCCNACTGTGAGATTTGGAACATAGTGGTTATCCATTACATCAAAGTGCACCCAATCGGCTCCTGCTTCNAGCACTTCNTTTACCTCTTCACCAAGTTTTGCAAAGTTTGCAGACAGGATGGANGGCGCAATTATTTTACTCATTATTTATTTTNTTGAATGATTCTAAAGTACCTACATCATAGCAATTAAAATTTATTATTTCTGCATGAAGTTCTTCAGTCGATGCTTTTATTTTTAGATAATCATGCCAATAATGAAATTTTGTAAGNTCTANATCTGATATTTCCTTTTTGAGNATTATACTTACTCCAACAAATCTAAAATCTTTTTTTTCNTTTACTCTTACTATGCCATTCTCAACTGAGAAATCCCCATTTTTGTCNTCTGTTACAAAAAGTTTTGGAGATATATCTTTAACAAACTCTTTATAATCATTCTCTATAAAGTTATCTGCATTCACTACTAAAATTGGCTCATCATTNAGTAATTCCGANGCCTTTTTTANACCTCCACCTGTTCCCAGNAATTCATCTTCCCTGCTAAATAATATATCTAATTTTTTATATTTCTCTCNAACATGTCTTTCAATTTGATCTGGCAAANAATGGGTATTTATTACAATCTTATTGAGATTAGCATCTGNAAGTTTTTCNATATGGTAGTCAATTAGATTTTTNCCNTTAACTTTTAATAAAGCTTTTGGGGTGTCTGCTGTTAATGGCAATAATCTTCTTCCAAATCCAGCTGCTAAAATGACTGCATTCATAATAATTTTTCCAAAAGTTTCTTTTCTTTTCTANAGTTAAGCTTGCCTAGGGAAAATCCTAGCCTCTGCAAAAANTTCTCAAGGTCATNCCGCCTATTTAAAAGTTTTTTATTTTTAAAGTAATTTGTGAANGTNCCAATTATCCTCATGCACCTNTGAGCAAGTGCGATATATATATATTTATAAACTAGATCTTTCTCAATAAAGGCATTTTCATCTAAAAGTCTTTTAATAGATTTTTTAATTGNCTTTTCATCNTATTCATTTTCATGGTCAAAAAACAACGATGCCAAATCAATACCCACAGGACCTAAATGTAAATCTTGAAAATCAATTAAAAAAATTTCGTCATTAAACTCAATCATATTTCTACGTTCAAAATCTGAATGTGAGGGAACAAGGGGCTGGGAAGCCAATTGCNAAACAAGGGATTTTCTTAATTTAAGAATTTCTTGTCTTTCNCCATTTGTAAGNTCTATATCTTTATAACTAAAAACNTCTAAGAAAGATTCAGTCTGAGACAATAACTCGGCTTCTGTTATTTTTGTTAAAGTCTCTTTCGGTAGNCTGTATATCTTATTNAGTTCTCCTAAAATTTTTTCNAAGAATGCATCCACATCTTGGNTTTTTATTTGGTCCAAGAGCTTGTCTCCTAAATCTTCCATAAGGATATAAGACAAATTATCAGAAAATGCGTAAATTGCAGGGCAGTTTATATTTCNAGACTNAAATAACTTTGCAACATAGAGAAATCTAGTTGCAGAGTTTATATCCGTTGAGCTATCCATCAAAATAAAAGTATNANTATCTGTTTTTATNCTATAGAAGTCTCTTTCGCTTGCTTCTTTTCGAACTGCTTCTATCTTATAACTNTCTGAGACAAGCACAGATCGTACCCAATCAATCAATTTGGAACTTGGAGANCTCAATTATCTGAAACTATTTTTGGAACAGGNTAAGCATCTTCTGGAACAAAAAANTCTGGCATTAGCTCAGAATANGGATAATCAGCATACTTTCTAAAATCTGTTTCACCATGCTCAGCTAATATCGAATCATCTATTACAAAATTTCCTGTAAATANGTCTTTTTGTTTGTTAAGAATGATGTANGCTGCATCAGACATAATCTCNGGACTTCNTGATTTTACGTACATCTCTTCTCCTCCTAAAACATTTTTAACGGCNGCTGTCTTTATNGCTGTTCTCGGCCACAATGCATTNACCGCAATTTTATTTCTAAACTCTGCAGCCATTCCTAGCATAAACATACTCATGTTATATTTCGCAATAGTATATGCNACTGATCCTTGAAACCATTTCTCATTCATATCTAGTGGTGGCGAAATACTCAAAATATGAGGATTATNTGNTTTTAAAAGATAAGGNACACAACTCTTACTCACTAAGAATGTNCCCCTNCCATTNATTGAGTGCATTAAGTCATAACGTTTCATTTCAGTATCNAGTGTGCCNGTAAGNCTTATTGCAGANGCATTATTTATACAAACATCAATGCCTNCAAATTCAGCAACTGTTTTTTCAACTGCTTCAACAACGCTTTCTTCAAATCTNATGTCACATTTTAGAGGCAANGCNTTTCCTCCAACTTTTTCNATCTCTTCTGCTGCGGTAAAAATTGTTCCTTCNANCCTCGGGTGNGGTTCTGTTGTTTTTGCTGCGATAGCAATATTAGCACCATCTTTAGCAGCTTTTAGCGCNATTGCTAAGCCAATACCTCTGCTGGCGCCTGTTATGAAAATAGTTTTANCTTTTAAACTCATTATTGAACTTAATCTAATATTTAAANTCTTACTACTATAATACAAGCATATGTATAAAGTTAAAAAACTATTTTTATTTTTGAGTTATATCNTTTTTAATGGAATTTCAGCNGAATGCGATTCTCATCAAAATAAGAATATTCTNNTAGATGANGGATCTCTATTAAATGCTAATCAGCCTGAGATTAAATTTGAAAAAGCAGTTTTTNATTCNAATACATATCTCNTNGAAAACATAAAATTTAATAGTTGTGAAGGAAACTCCTCATGGGAAATTTCAGCAGATGAAGCAACTCTAGAAAATGAAGTTTTATCTATCAAGAATGCAANAGTAGAGCTCTTTAATATGCCAATATTTTGGCTTGGTGATATNGTTCTNGATAAAGANAAAGAAATAAATATTCCAAATCTTGGTATCACTGATTCTNATTTTGATTTTAGTTATCAATTCAANGCTGGCAATNAAAGTGCCCAATACGTAATTGAACCAATTCTTACCAAATCACAACTTGGAATTTCATTTAACGCGANATTAGATGATGGNAAAAATAAAACAGAAATACAATCATTTGCAATTNATGACGNACAATCTTCCTGGGTATTTAAAGTCAATTCAAGGCTGCAATTNGCTAAGGANCCTTGAGCTNTCTTTGGATTATGGNGATTTTAGTGGGAATAGCCTTNTCCAGAACTATGGATACAAATTTTTAGATATAAATAGAAGAACGCTCGATCTTAAAAAAAATATTAAGCTTTCATGGCTTATTAATAANAGACATGTAGTCATTGGCCAACAATCATTTGAAAATCTAANTCTTCCTCGACCCATTACACATACNAAAAATTATTTGAAATACGAAAGTTCATACATTNTNGATNNCTGGAAAATTCAAAGATCAACAGAAATTTCAAAATTCAAAATTAAAAATAATNNAGTGCTTTTNAACAGAATTTTACCTCCTAANGAAGGAGCAGATTTTCCATATTTTGTTCATGAAGATGTTGAAAGANAGAATAGAAAGATNTCATTTTCTAATAGTTCTNTTGGGAGTGCTTTTAGTTCAAAAATTGATATTGNTTTTTATTGGAAGNAGTACACTATCAATAAAACAACAAATACCTNTNACNTNTCTTCAGAAAGCTTTCANATTAAGCAAACATTTGATTTAGATAAAAAATTTCTTTTAGGGTATATTTATTCAAGCTTTGATGATCAAGATAATATTCCNCTATTAGANAGCTACCCCAAAAGCCCTAGCCCTGAAAANAATATTTCAATGCAATCNTGGTATGGANNTGATAGGTCAGCAAATCAAAGAAAGATTTTTTTGTATTATCAAAACACCTTTGAGGGTATGGAGTATTCGCTTTCAACAAATTTATATGAAAAATATAACTNCTCAAATATNAATNCTGAGCTAGGAAAACATTTCAATAAAAAACCAGTTTTCTTNNCAATCAATAAATCCTTTGGAAACTCNAAATTTTCAGCAATTGGAAATTATAGTGTTAAAGATAACAAAATATCCTCATCTGTATTTGAAGTAACGAACAAAAATAGTGAAAGAGAGTTTNCATTAAGCAAAAGAGAATATCTTAACTCAGGATTTCCNTTAAGTGAGCTNAATAACTATGTATTAAAATATAGCCAAAATTTTAACAATATNACTATATTTGCAAGAACACAGTATTCAATTTCNGATNAAAATATAAATGAAAATATATTTGGAGCTGAATGGTATAAAGATTGCTTTAANTTTAGAATTGCGTTTGAAAGGGCCAGATTTTTTCCNTTTATTGAACCAGACTANTCAAAAGGAAACTATTTTAATCAAATATATTTGACTAATCCAATACTAAAAAATAACCTNAGTTTTGAGTTTGAGCTTATTGGGTTAACAAATTCTCTCAAACCAATTAATGAAATTATTCAAAATGGACTTTTTAATTAGAATNTTAANTTGCTTTTTAGCCATNTCATTTTTAAATGCTAATAGCTTGGATAGGGTTGCAGTNATTGTGAANGATGGGGTNGTCCTTGAGTCNGAAATTNTACAAAAANTNACAGATCTCGAGAAAGCTAGTGCAATAANTGGGGAGAAGCTTCCNCCCCNGGATGAATTAAGAAATAGAATTATAGAAGAATTAATTTTAGAGGAGCTNCAGCTGCAAGTTGCTGATCAGGTTGGTATTAAAATAAGTGANGAGGAGCTAAACATAACAATCAAAAAACTTGCCCAGCAGAATGAACTNAACCTTGAAGCTTTTATAAAGTTTGTTGAGGAACAAGGAGATTCATACGAGCAAGTCAGAGAAAATATNAAAAGATCGATGAAGATCCAAAGAGTTCAACAAGGCAGAATACAAAATAAAATTCAAATAACACGGGAAGAGCTTAGTAATTTTTTGAATACTGAAGAAGCAAAATCTCAGCTGGGTCCTGAACTTAGTGTAAAACAAATTCTTATAAGAAATGATTCTAAAAATGATATCAATGCNGTTTTTGAACTTGCAAAAGAACAGATAAGTAANGGTATAAATCCTAAAGAAGTTTTTCAAAATNTGTCAGAGGATAATAACGGCGGAGATCTTGGTTATAGAAACATAACAAAGTTTCCTGGTTTATTCCAAGAGCCAATTAATAATCTTGAGATTGGAGAATTTACAAATGTAATTGANAGTGGTGCAGGCAAACATATCCTTTACCTTGATGACAAGAGAGGATCAATGGTTACATTTGAAAAACAGTGGGAGGTTAGGCATATCCTTTTAATTCCAAACAGAATTAGAGATGAAATTGAAAGCGAAAAAATAATTNTAGAAATTAGGGAACGAATAAATTTAGGAGAAGCATTTGAGGATTTAGCAAGAGAATTTTCAGATGATCCTGGNTCAAAACAAGAAGGAGGGAGACTNGATTGGGCNCCTGAAGGAACNTATGCCCCTGAATTTGAAAGAGTCATGAAAGAATCAAATGAAAATGAATTATCAGCACCTTTTTTATCTCAATTTGGCTGGCATATTTTANAGGTTACTGGAACACGGGTAGTTGACAAAACCAANGAAAGAATTGAGGATCAGGCNTTTTCATATCTCTTTAATAGAAAATTTGAGGAAGAGCTNGAAACAGATCTTCAAGAATTAAGAGCAGAGGCTTTTGTAGAAATAAAAGAATCTTGAGATTTAAAAATAATATTGTAGTTTCGTTAGGTGAACCATCTGGGNTAGGTGCCGAAGTTTTTCTTAANGCTATCTGCAAAAGCAGCTTAGTTGAATCCCTTGATAAAATTGTAGTTTGCTGTGATCCTAAGNTCNTAATTAGAATGCTTAAAAAACTTTCTATANCCCTTGAGATAAATACAATAACTGAAACTGAAAGTAATTATAAAAAAGACTGTTTGAATATTTTAAATNTTCAAAAATGTGGTGACTATGTCTTAGGAAGTCCTTCANCATTAAATGCAGATTATGTTGTTTCACATTTAGAAGCAGCTGCAAAATTAGCAAGCAAGAATAAAGCTAGCTTAGTTACNGGACCAATTAATAAAAATGTAATAGCCGAAAAGTATCTTAACTTTTCTGGGCATACNGAATACTTATCAAATCTTTTNTCTTCAAAGAATATTTTAATGGTCCTTGCAAATCCAAAGCTTAAAGTTGGTCTTGTAACTACACATATACCTTTATCTGAAGTTCCAAAGNCAATAACTATNGAAAACATTTATAAAAAAGGGGTGTTANTTGCGAAGGGGCTTACTAAATATTTCGGGATTNAAGCCCCAAAAATATGTATTCTTGGTTTAAACCCACACTCAGGTGAAAANGGAATNATTGGTAATGAAGAAATTTCTATTATTTCTCCNGGGATAGANNTGCTATGTAAGAACGGCATAAATGCATTCGGACCACTACCTGCGGATACTGCTTTTATNAAAAANAGTTTTGATGGTTTCCTTTCTATGTACCATGACCAAAGTTTGCCTGTAATCAAAACACTTGATTTTGAAAGGACTATAAATGTTACATTTGGTTTACCATTTCTCAGAACTTCTGTTGACCATGGCACAGCAGAAGACATTGCTAATGAGCAAGTAGCCAGTCATATTAGCATGTTAGAAGCACTAAAATTAGCTGGAAATGTACCGAGAATTTAAAAAGTCGCTTGGCCAAAACTTCCTTGTTGATAGTCATTTTATACAAATGATTTTNGAGCGCATTCATATCGATCANAATTCAGAATTACTTGAGATTGGTCCTGGTGATGGAAAACTTACACAAGAATTAATAAAACTTGAAATACCACTTAAATTAATNGAGCTTGATCAAAAGCTTATTGACATACTTCAAAAAAAATTCGGCGAAAACAAACNGGTGGAAATTACCGAAGGTGATATTTTAAAAATTGACTTTAACGCTATTTCAAACAGTAACTTAATATTCNTAGGNAATCTTCCCTACAATATCTCATCACAAATAATATTAAGNCTGTTAGAATCAAATTCCAATTTCAAATATGCAATCTTTTTAATTCAAAAGGANCTTGCTGAAAGATTTATTCCTCAAGANAAAAAATCAACAAAAATTTCTCTGCAAGCAAAATTTTTTGCTGATATTGAGCCACTTTTNAATATNCCGCCGACAGCNTTNCAACCAATTCCTAAAGTTACTTCTACATTAGTTAAAATAGTTCCTCANTCGAATAAGTATGATTTTAAAAAATATGAGGCGTTAAAAGAAATTTTAACTGTATGCTTTTCANAACCTAGGAAACAGCTTGTTAATCCAATGAAAAAACTTTTTTCTGAACTGCCTGAATTTAGTTTTAAGTTGACATCAAGAGCAGAGGATCTTGCTCTAGATGATTATTTTGAAATACTAAGTAAATATGAGCAATAAAACTACATTTGTAATTGGTGATATACAAGGTTGTTATACGGAATTTAGAAANTTATTGAAAATAATTGATCCGTACAAAAAAAATAATNTTTTTTGTGTTGGAGATATTGTTAACAGAGGNCCTCATTCTGAGAAAGTCGTTGATTATGTTATCGATAACAAAATTCAAAGTGTTCTTGGTAATCACGANCTCCATATGATGGCTATGGTATTGGGAGTTCACAAAAAAAATGANAAAAANCATACACTTCAAAAACTGCTTAATAAAAATAAATNNCTAAAAATCTTTGAATATTTTTTAAAATTNCCTTTTGCAAAATTAATTGAGCAANGTAAGTTTAAAACATTAATTACTCATGCAGGANTACTTCCCTCTTGGTCACTAAATGACGTTTTAGCTGCNAATGAAGAATTAACACAATCCTTACAAGCAGATCCAGAAAANTTTCTGTCATATATGTATAGTGAGAGGAGTAAGGATATTTCAAAATCCACAAACAAAAGAAACCGAGCAAGGTTTCTTGTNAATGTTTTNACTAGAATGAGGTTCATTACNAAAAAAAATAAACTTGACCTCTNAACTAAAGTTAAAACAACTTCACAAGAAAAATATAANCCGTGGTTTCTATATGACCATAAGTGTCTGAAAGAAGTTGATACACTGGTTTTTGGTCACTGGGCNTCATTAAATGGTGTTACGAATCACAATGAAATTAAAGGAGTTGACCTTGGTTGCGTTTGGGGNGGTTCATTGGCGGCCATAAATCTCAATGATAAATCGATAATTACTGTTGAATCTGAAATATGAAAATCTATAAAGTTGGTGGGGCGGTAAGAGATAAAATATTAGGGAGAAANTCTATGGATAANGACTATGTTGTAGTTGGTTCAAGCCCTAATGAAATGAAAGAGCTTGGCTATANGCAAATAGGAAAAGATTTTCCCGTGTTCCTACACCCATCNACAAATGAGGAATACGCATTAGCAAGAAGTGAAAGAAAGGTTTCNCTAGGCCATAAGGGTTTTGATATNAACTTTAATAAAGATATTACNCTTTTTGAAGATTTGAAAAGAAGAGATCTAACAATTAATGCAATTGCNGAAGATGATAAGGGNAATCTGATNGATCCATATAATGGNGTAAAGGATATAAAAGAAAAAACTATTAAATGCGTATCAAATGCCTTTTCAGAGGATCCTTTAAGAGCANTNAGAGTTGCAAGATTTATGGCTCAGCTTGATGNTTTNACAATTCACCACACCACAGAAAAAGAATTGTTAAAAATTGCAAANAGTAATGAACTTAAATCTCTGCCAAAAGAAAGGGTCTGGGATGAAACTATNAAAAGTCTGAAGTGTAATTTTCTAAAATTTTTGGAAACTATNAAAATATATAAACTTGATGTGCCTTGGTTTTCAANGCTTGAATATATTCCAAAAGAAATTCAACCATCGTCACAGCTTGAAAACATTTGGTGNAATATTTCAAAACAAAATGATTANAAATTTGGGGAGAATTTGCTTCAAAAAAAATCATTTTTTTCATANCTGGAAGTNTGGAAGCAATTAGATGTATTCAACGAGANTCTNAATATAGAAAAACAAATAAAAGCACTTAGCTTAATAAATTCACCAAAATANAAAAAATTAGTCANATCAGTAGCTTTATATCGTGGCATGCCAGNAAGTTTTTCTGAAATGATAGATAAATTTAATANCTANGACTTTAGCAGACTTAAAAAACTTGATTCAAAGAAAATAATTCAAGAAAAAAATAATATATGGCATGACTTACTATTAAAATATAATTTATCAACAAAAAATGAATAAAAAAATCTTTATAAGTGGAGGAGCACAAAGAATTGGNAAGGCACTTGTGTACCATTTTCATNAAAAAGGTTGGGACATAGTTTTTCAATATAGAAGTTCAACAAAACANTCNAAGGATATTAAAGAAGAACTTAATGCAAATCGAAAAAATTCCTGTGAAATTATTCAATGTGATTTTGATAATGAGTTATCTTGCAAAGATTTTTATAANAATTTGCCAGGTCTAATTAATAATCTTCATGCCCTAATAAATAATGCATCAACCTTCTACCCAAGACCATTATCTGAGTCAACTTATGATGATTGGATCAAATTAACATCTTCAAACCTTAAGCAACCAATCTTTATAACAAAAAAATGCGGCCCAGAGCTGATCAAGAATAAGGGTAACATTGTGAATATTTCTGATATTCATGCAGAGCAAGGCTTAGAAGATTATTCGGTATATACTGCAGCCAAAGCAGGTTTAATAAATTTTACNAAGTCTATTGCAAAAGAATATTCCCCNAAGGTGCTTGTTAATTCTGTAAGTCCAGGTGCTATTTTATGGGACGTTAACGAACCNTCTGATGAAAAAAAGAATAATATCCTAAAGAGCATACCTTTAAAAAGAATTGGAAATGAAAAAGATATTGTGTCAATAATTGATTTCCTTATTACAANAAATACTTACATGACTGGTAGAAATATTAATATTGATGGCGGGAGATCTTTGGAATGAATGAACAAGTTGTTGAATTAATTATCAGAGAAAGGAAATATGTTTTTAAAATACCTTATAACGACTACGTGCCATTTAAGGAAGCAGAACAAAAAATAATTGATTTGGTCGAAAAANTAAATCCACCTNCAGAAAAATTAGATTANGGAATTGTTTATGCTGCNCTTCAACTTGCTATCGAGAATAATAGATTGGCGCAAAAAACAAAAAANGAATCNAGCGATNTTGAAGAGANAGTTGATGAAATCTCAGAAAAACTNAATATTTTTTTAAACCAATAATCAAATCACAAAAAATAGTATATATTTGTAATATCTGGATCATTGGTTTTCAGAATTTACTCTAGAACCGATAATGTAAATTAAGGGAAGCAGATTTTACAAAGCTGTGCGTTACCATTAAGGGAGGCCTTACTTTGTGGAAGAGCTACCCACCTGACCTGAGGGTTCAGGGTGGCTGAGGGCTATGATTCAGATTTGTATTAAAGAAAAAATTCGAAAAAAAATGCTGTCGAAGAGGCTAACACTCTCTTCAGAAGAAGTNATTTATCTATCTAATAAAATTAATACCAAAATAAGTCGATTGGAANANTTNAAAGCAAGCACTAGGATTGGCACATACATTTCAATTAAAAATGAACCAATAATTGAAAGATGNGCAAATAAAAAGTATGCATCACCTAAAGTTTTAAAAGATGAAATNAGATTCATAAAAATTCAGGAAAATTTTAAAAAAGGTAAGTTTGNTATAAAAGAACCATACCCNAGCATTTATTGTGATACTAANAAATTAGATATTCTTTTAATTCCTTTNATAGCATTTAATGNACGCCTTNAAAGAATTGGNTTTGGNANNGGNTATTATGACANGTTATTGTCNAATATTTGCTTTCAAGATAAGAGGCCTTTATTTTGGGGNATAGGTTATGAATTTCAAAAAGTNGATGAAGTATTTGGAACTGATCTTGATATACAATTAGATAGAGTAATAACGGAAAAAAACNTATATGAATAACAAATATAATTCAGCTCTTGGAGCCTATGAAAAAATTCTAAAGATGGATTTTCATAATGCTAGTATTGGTATNGGTACTGGCTCAACAACAGATATTTTTACAAAGAATTTTTTAAATAGGCTATCAGGGTCATTNAACAAAATTTATTCTACGTCAAAAACAACTTCTGCCCTTATTGAAGAAATCGGTCTCACTGTTTCTNATGAAATCCCAGATGGTAGAACTATAGATGTATATGTTGATGGCGCTGATGAGGTTGATGGGGTTTTGAACCTTATCAAAGGTGGAGGTGGAGCTCATGCTAGAGAAAAAATGGTTGCCGATGCTTCNAAATATTTCATTTGTATTGTTGACTCATCAAAAAGTGTAAAAACATTGGGAGCATTTGGAGTTCCTGTAGAAATAATGAGTTTTGGCTATAAAAATACAATAAANAAANTATCAAAATTTTCTGAAAAAATTTCTATCAGAGATGNAAAGTCACAAAATGGAAACATAATTGCAGATTTAAANAATATGGTGATCGAAAACCCTCTTTCTGTGGAAACAGCTATAAAATCAATTACAGGGGTTATTGAAGTTGGTATATTTGCAAAGAATAGGCCAGACCTTTTAATTATAGGAGATGAAAAATCTTACGAATCAATNGATGCTTCTATTTCGCTAACTATTGATTGATCATTGGGGTCAATTTTATGGGAATAACTTTTAACACTGCCATCAGCTAAAATTAAATATTTATGGAAATTCCACCTTGGTCTTTCACNTGTAGCNCTAAAAAGTTTTTCAAAAAATGGGTTTGTGTTTGCAGCAGTTACATTTGATATCGAGAATAATGGAAATGTNACATCAAATGTTGACTTNCAAAACTCTGCTACTTCNGATTCATNATCGTACTCTTGATATAAAAAGTTACGTGATGGGAATCCTAAAACTANAAAGTTTTTAGAAGCATACTTTCTATAAAGTTNTTCTAACTGTTCATATTGATAAGTGAAGCCGCATTTGCTTGCAGTATTGACTACTAAAATANTCTTACCNGANTACTCACAGAGATTTTGAAATTCGGNCTCATTAAGAATTTTTACATTATTGTCTAGCAATTTAGGACAGGAGGTATNTGCAANACCTATGAAGAAAAAAAGTAATAAATAAACTTTAGCCATTTGGTGATATGCCCACTAATAATATTAAAAATATTGAGCATAATACTATGAGTTCAAAGAAATCACCAAATTTTTCGTTAAACATTTTAGAANTAAATTTCTCCGATTAGAAATCCACAAGAAAAGAANCCCACTGCATANATTGGGTNGTNCTGAAAAAAGTNGACTAGGTTTTCNATATAACTTCTCATATTTAAAAAAAAATGGGGCCGAAGCCCCTGTCAGTCATGGGGGAGAGGAGAGACTGACTAAAAGAATATNATAATACTCTACTTTTATGAAATATCAATAGTTTTTATAAAATAATATAAGTATTTTTTATATTACGGGAAAATCNCTACTTTAGTGCCTTCAACAACATAAGAATAAAGTTCTATAACATCNTTATTGGACATTCTNATGCATCCTTTTGATGCCTTCTGNCCCAGCAACCATTCCTCAGGCGTNCCATGAATATAAATATATCTCTTAAAAGAGTCTACATTGCCTCCTCTGTTGACACCCTCCTCAAGCCCATCAAGCCAAAGTATTCTTGATTGAACCACATCTTTTTTTACATATTTTTCAATTTTGTCATATATAGGNAAAATTTCTCCGTAAAATGCTCTCCATCTTAAACGGCCNCCAAAAGGCACTTCACTTCCAATTTTCTTTTTAATAACATGCTTACCAAGAGGNGTCTGATTTGATCCCTCTAAAAAACCTTCACCATATTTAGAGCTTGAGATTCTATAGGTTCCAATTATATTTTCTGAATCTTTAAGAATTAATTTTTGTTCAGATATTAAGATTTCAATTTCAACTCCATTCAAAAGAATTGATGTNAATAAAGAAATNAATAGAAATATCTTCATCATATTTTTCGAGNAACTNNTCCTATATTTTTTTAATACAGCAAGAACTAATAATATTGTACATAAAAATAAGAGAGGGCTATCACCNTAAATTACATAAAANGTGTCTTCTTTATTCANCTCNATTTCGTTGCTAATTGANCCTATAACTCCTCNATTTAATTTCATAGATGATTGAGAATATTNTGGACTTATAATTTGAGATACTCCATCAGTTGTTGATCTAACAACCCATTTATTAGATTCAACTGCTCTTGCTTTTGCTAACTTCAAATGTTGCTCTGGCATACCTTGTCCATACCAACTGTCATTACTNACATGAATTACAAATTCTGTNTCTCTAACTCTTTCTANAAAAGTANTGTTAAATGCTAGTTCCCAACANACAAGGCCTGACCAGAACGACTTTTCTTGGTNCAGTGAACCTNGGGAAATATTTGAATTTGAGATATTAAAAAATTNATTTACCCTTTTCAAAGNATCNCCAAAAGGCTGAAACTCACCAAAGGGCACTAAATTTCTTTTATTATAAAAATGCNTTGTNTGTATATTTACAATTGAAGAATAAATTTTATCNTCATCATANGTGAAAAATCCTCCTATAACTTCNTAGTCATTAAATGAAGCACTTTTAAATGCACTTAGATCTGTGTTTAGCCAACCCGTTGCTTCAGGCCAAACTANAATTTCGGCNTTCGNNTTCTTANTAAGGTCCATAAGAATCTCAAGCTCATTTTCACCAGGCTGAATTACAGCAACTTTAATTTTTTCTCCATTAATACTTTGATANTGTCCAGGGCCAAATAGCAATAGAGTAAGCAAACCAAGCGAAAGNCCATATTTCAAAAAGTATTTTTTTTCAAAAATTAAACAAAAAATCATAATGATTACAAAAGATGTNCCNGTTATGCCTATTAAAGGAAGGGCTCCCCACAATTTCTCAAAAAGAATTCCTAAATTTAACCAAGGGAATCCCGAAATCATCCAAGACCTTANCCATTCAAGAAGAAAAAAGACACNAGGCAAGGTTATCCATCTAAATTTCNAANCTTTGAAAAAATAAATAGACANACTAAAAATNCCAAAAAAGATAGACAAATACGCTACAAGCAANAAAGTTATGAATAAGCTTAGAGCAGAACCTGCGCCATAAAAATTTATAGCATTAAATATCCAGTAAACNGANATTGTCCAGAANAAAATCCCTATTAAGAANCCTACCAAGAAATAATTTCTCAACTTACTCTTACAGTAATTTTTTTAATCTTTCGCTGGTCTGCAGATGTAACAACCAAGTCAAGCTTTGGCAGATTTATGATCTCTCCNACTTTAGGCAAATGTCCGATTTTTTTTAGCATGAANCCTCCGAGACTCTCTGCTTCAGGGCAATTCAAATCTATTTNAAAAAATTCCTCAAATTTTTCGCGTTCTAACACAGAGGAAACAATGAATTCNTTGTCATTAATTTTAATAATTTCATCNTTTTTTTCNTCATAAAACTCATCTTCNATTTCTCCAACTATCTCCTCTAAAATATCTTCAATTGTTACTAAACCAACCATCATCCCATACTCATCAATTACTATTGCTAAGTGTGCTTTATCTTTCTTAAATTCCTCAAGCATTGAAGTGACCGATTTTGTTTCAGGGACAAACTTTACTTCTCTAATNTGGTCAGTAAGAAGAAANTTTTNTCGTGAATTNCCNACAATATCAATTAANTCTTTCACATGAAGNAGTCCTATAACTTTGNTCGCATCNTTTGAAAGAACTGGNTACCGTGAATGTCTTGTGTCATTAATTACCCCNTGTAGTTTNTCAACATCATCGTCTATTTTTAANAATGAAATGCTTATNTTTGGTATCATAATTTCTTTTACAATTGTCTCTTTAATATTGATNACATTTTGTATAAGNTCTTTTATTTGCTCATCTTGAGGCTCAGANGATAGNAAATTATCATCAATCCTTTTATTGANAAATAGGTTTNTAAATCTAGAAAAAATGCTTTTTTGAGAAGGCTCTTCAGACATTACAGATATGGGTTATTGATTCCAATTTTTGATAAAAAAGTTATTTCTTTTTCTTCCATTAATATAGCATCTCTTTCTTGTTCATGCATATAGCCAATCANATGTAGAAGCGAATGAAATAACAAGTGTAAAAAATGGTCTATTATTTCTTTTTGATATTTTTTTGCCTCTTCTTCAATGACTTGAATGCAGAAAATAATNTCACCGTTNCATTGGTTCGAAAATGTTTCTAGAGTTTCNTTNGGAAATGAGAGGACATTTGTTTCTTTGTTTATATCTCTAAATTTTGAATTTATTTTTTTTATTTCTTGTCGAGATGCAAATCCNACTTCAACATCAATAGTTTTNAGATCAAAAAATTTGTAGAAAGTTATTAAATTTTGTTCAATCTTTTTTGAATTACNANTTACGAATTTTGGCTCNTCATAAAAATTAAGNTTAATAGATTCACTCGAAATTATCATAGGCTTGTACAATCTCCTGCACTAAAGAGTGCCTTATAACATCTTTGGCACCAAATCTTGTAAATTTTATATTTTGGACATCTTTTAAGACTTCTATAGAGTGCTTCAAACCTGAAGTTATACTTTTAGGTANATCAATTTGACTTAAATCTCCATTTACNACTGCTTTTGACCCAAAACCCAGACGAGTTAAAAACATCTTCATTTGCTCGATTGTTGTATTTTGCCCTTCATCCATGATNATAAATGCNTCTCTAAGGGTTCTCCCACGCATATAAGCAAGAGGAGCAATCTCAATCACATCTCTTTCTACAAGNCTGTTTACCCTCTCAGCTCCTAACATGTCATGGAGTGCATCATAAAGAGGTCTTAAATATGGATCTATTTTAGAACTTAGATCACCAGGCAAGAAACCTAGCCTCTCNCCAGCCTCCACAGCAGGCCTAACTAAGACAATTTTTCTAATTTTTTCTTTTAAAAGGTCATCCACTGCGCAAGCAACAGCTAAAAANGTTTTTCCTGTGCCCGAAGGGCCAATACCAAATGTGAGATCAGAGTTTTTTATATTNTTTAGATATTCATTTTGATTCTTTCCCCTTGCTGAAACTGCAACTCGAGGAGTCTTAATAAATAAAGAGTTTTTTTCATTATTTTCAGCCTCATCAAATTTTGCTGAATGTAAACTTAAATGAACAATGTCCGGCGTAATTGCTGAGTTTAATTCTAGTTTTTCTTTTAAATCGAACAGAGCATTTACCCCAACATTTACGTCTTCTTTTTTTCCTGAAATATTAAATTCTGTACCATTTTGTTTAACTTTGACTTGTAGTGCTTTTTCAATCTGTTTAAGATTTTTATTNAGTTCGCCGCACAAAAGNAGAAGCCTGTCAGGNCTTAAATTAGAAAAATTTAAATTATGGCTATACAANGTTACTCTTGGTTTATTTCGCCTCTAAGTGAATTTGGAAGTGCTTCATTTATTTGAATATTAACTAATTGTCCAANCAAATCATAGTTATGGTAGTTAAAATTAACGACCCTATTACAAATTGTCCGTGCTTGCAATTGTCCAGGATCTTTCTTAGATCTTCCAATTACTAAACATTCAATAGTCTTTCCNACAATTTTTCTACTATAGCTAAATGCATACTTTCTTAATGTTTCTTGAATTATATCTANTCTCTGTTTTTTTAATTCCATAGGTACATCATCTAACATTTTCGAAGCTGTTGTATTTGGTCTTGGACTATAAATGAAACTAAATGACTCATCAAATTTTACCTNATGGATTAGATCCATTGTTGCTTCAAAATCTTTATCTGTCTCTCCTGGAAACCCAATAATAAAATCAGATGAAAAACTCATTTCGGTCCTCACAGATCTCAATTTTTCAACCAAAAGAAGATACCTTTCACAATTGTACCTTCTNCTCATTAATTCTAANATTCTATCTGATCCACTTTGAACCGGCAGGTGAACGTGGCTTACTAGTTCTGGAACTTTATCATAAACCTCAACCAAGTCGTCTTTGAATTCATGTGGATGGCTTGTAGTGAATCTAATTCTTTTTATATTTTCTACTTTAGATGTTAATTCTATTAATTTTGCTAGAGATGATGCTTCNNTCTTAAATGTACCTTTAAAATTATTTACATTTTGTCCAAGAAAATGAATCTCAGAGGCTCCTCTATCTGCTAAAAATGAAACTTCCTCTAAGATGTCTTCACAAGATCTCGAAATTTCATGGCCTCTNGTTTTTGGCACTACACAAAAAGAGCAATATTTATTACANCCCTCCATTATTGATACAAAAGCNGACGGNTCTCCTTTTTCAGGAGCGCTGAAATGGTTAAATTTTTCAAGCTTAGGGAAAGATATATCAACTTGAGNTTTTTCTTGAGCAGTCTGTTTATCNTATAGCTCTGGTAGCTTATGAAGTGATTGAGGGCCAAACACAATATCAACTTGAGGGGCTCTTTTNATAATTTTTTCACCTTCTTGAGATGCTACACAACCACCTATTGCAATTTTAACATGTGGTTTTTTTTCTTTGATTTTTCTCCATCTTCCAATTTGGTGAAATACTCTTTCTTGTGCTTTTTCACGTATTGAGCATGTATTTAGTATCATCAAATCTGCATCTTTCTCNGATGANGTTATTTCAAACCCCTTTTCTTGCGCTAACAAATTAGNCATCTTTTCAGAGTCATATTCATTCATCTGGCANCCATGGGTTTTAATGTATAATTTCTTTGGCATAATCTTTATTATAATGAAACAAAAAATTTACAAAATTAAATTTTTGCAAGTTGGTGAAGTATACGAAATATATGCAAAAAATATACGTCAAAGTGACTTNTATGCATTCCTTGAGATCGAAAATTTCATTTTTGATACCAAAAACAATATTGTAGTTGACACTTCAGAAGAAAAACTTAAAGCTGAGTTTTTAGATGCAAAAAAAACACTCATTCCAATTAATGCAGTTATNAGGATAGATGAAGTGGCAGAAATTGGTAAATCAAAAATATCAAAATCTGACATTAAGAATGTCTCAACCATACCCTTTGATTTTTNAGAAAAGAAATANCNTTAAATTCATTGTTTTGTAACAATANTTGTTTAATATCAAGAAATTGAANAGAAGAAATTTTTTAAAAACNATAGGATTCTTTACNGCTTTAGCNAGCTTTAAACTTTCAGCAAGTTCTCTTGAAAGTGTAAATTTCATACATGGTGTTGCNAGNGGNGATCCTACANAAGACAAAATTATTTTATGGTCCAGAGTTACATCAAATAATAAGTCTAACGTTCAAGTTACATACGAAATATCCTCNGACAAAGAATTTAGAAATTTGATCTTAAAAGGTCAAAAAAGCATTGGTGCTAAAAGTGACTTTACTATAAAAGTTGATGCAANAATNCCTAGAGAATACAGGGGAGCAGAAATCTTCTATAGATTTAGGTCNGGCAATTCAATATCTGATATTGGCAGAACATCTACATTACCAAAANGCAAAAAGANCTTTAAGGTTGCTGTTTTTAGTTGCTCTAATTTTCCATCAGGATATTTCAATGCCTATGAAGCAGCTTCTAATGAAAAGTCNNTTGATTTAGGAATTCATGTAGGTGACTACATCTATGAATATAAGNTAGGNGAATATGCAACAGAAAATGCNACANCNNTAGGAAGAGAACCACTCCCAAATAANGAAATNATTTCTTTGAAAGATTATAGGTTAAGACACGCTCAATATAAGTCAGACAAGGATTTGCAGAGGCTTCANGCGTCAATGCCTATAATTTGNGCATGGGATGATCATGAGATATCAAACGATACATGGTCAAATGGAGCAGAAAACCATCAAGCTGANGAAGGTTCATTTTATTATAGAAAAAGGAATGCTCTCAAGGCNTATTTCGAGTGGATGCCCGTNCGTGAACCCAAGAAGAAGGAAAATAATTGGAAACAATATAAAGTTGGAAACCTTCTAGATATAAAATTACTTGAGACAAGGCTCTCTTCAAGAACTCAACAGATTAATCTTTTAAATTTTATAAGACCTAACNGCAGTTTTGATAGAGAGGGTTTTCTAAAATCTCTCAACAGTAAAAAAAGNGAAATGTTAGGGCCTAACCAGCTCAATTTTATAAAAGATAATACTGAAANCGATGGTTCTTGGAACCTTTATGCTCAACAAGTGCTACTAGCATCTTTGAAACTTCCACCTATTCCNAATNAAATNATTAATAANCTTCCCGAATACCAGGATTACTTTAAACTNATTATTAGAGAGGACTTACCGTATAACTTTGATGCGTGGGATGGGTACCCTACTGAAAGAAAAGAATTTTTAANTATAGTAGGTGGTAAATCTAATAAAAATCTATTTGTTGCAGGGGATACACATAATTGCTGGGTAAATAATATTGAATTTAATAGAAAATTTTATGGAGTTGAATTGGGAGCTCCCTCTATAACATCGCCGGGNGCTGCAGAGAATTTTTCTGGATTAATTCCGCCTGAAAATCTGGAGCAAGGAATTATTGCTAAAAANCCAAANCTTAAGTGGACAAATTTATCAAACAGAGGTTATGTCACAATTGATTTTAAAGAAGGNTCAGCTGATGTGGAATTTAAGGGAATTGATAATATTTCATCAAAAATGTANAAATCGAAAATTTTAAAGAAGTTCACAATCTTACCAGGNNAAAAAATTATTTAAAAAATTTTTCTCGATAAAACTTAAGTTCGTTTACTGATTCTTTTATATCATCCATCGCTCTGTGNGTTGACTTCTTTTTAAATTCCTCTGGATTGCTATTCCATCTTTTAATTACCTCTTTAAATGAACTTACATCTATGTGCCTATAATGAAAATGATANGCAAGTTTTGGCATATGCTTAATNAGAAACCTTCTATCATGTGAAATTGTACTGCCACATANTGGTGATTTGTGGGGCTTAATATGCTTTTGAAAAAANCCTAATGACAATTTCTCTGCNTCTTTAAGTTGAACCTTGCTTTCTTTTATCTTTTCTATCAAACCTGAACTAGAGTGTTGATTTTGATTCCATTCATTCATGAGCTCAAGAATTTCTGGTGGCTGACTAATTGCAATTTCTGGCCCTTCCTCNATTATATTTAAATTTGAGTCAGTGACTAAGCACGCAATCTCAATAATATGATGCTTCTCGGGATCAAGNCCTGTCATTTCTAAATCAAGCCAAGCTAGTAAATTTGATGATGCCATTTATAATTACTAACACAATAATACAACATGAANAAAAAAGATAATCAAAAAGTATTCTTTGGAAATGAAAAGGTCTCTAAGCTAGAAAAGCAAAAAGGCGTTGATNAAATTTTTAGCAAAGTTACGAAAAACTATGACCTTATGAATGACTTGATGTCATTCGGTGCTCATAGGCTTTGGAAGAGTACTTTTGTAAAACAAGCANAACTAAAAAATCAAGATAAGGTCCTAGATCTAGCTGGTGGAACTGGAGATATTACAAAGATAGTTCATGAATCCATATCAGAATGTGAAATTTATCTTTGCGATCANAATGCATCAATGGTGNATTTTGCTANAGATAGAGCTATGGATGAAGGATTCATAAATAATACCAAATTTGANACTTGTAANGCTGAAAACCTTCCTTACAAAAAAAACTTTTTTAACCANGTATTTATTTCATTCGGTTTCAGAAATTTTTCAGATAAGCATAAAGCCCTGAATGANATACTAAGAGTTCTAAAGNAAGGAGGAACCCTTCATATTTTAGAATTTTCAAAGGTTCAGAATGAAACTTTCTCAAAATTTTATGATTTNTATAGTCACAATATAATTCCTAAAATNGGAGGTCTTGTATCAAAAGATGAAAGTAGTTACGAATATCTTGTAAATTCAATTCGCACNCACGAAAATCAAAACGAAATATGTNAAATGCTTTTAGAAAACGGTTTCAGTAAAGCAGATTATGAGAATATTTTTGACGGAATAGTCGCTATTCACAGAGCAAAAAAATGAGATTNATAAGATTATTTTCAATTTTTTTTANAATTAGAAATACTGGTATTTTTAATGATCTNTTGCCTGGCTTTAATCCATTATTCAAAACATTCTTTGCAGTAGAGAATAGCGAGAAGANATTTAGAGCATCATTAGAAAATTTAGGACCAGTCTTTATAAAGCTGGGGCAATTGCTATCGACCAGAACAGATTTATTGCCTAAAAAAGTTACAAAAGAACTAAACCTGCTTACAGATTCATGTGCNCCTATTCCATTTAGTGAGGTTAAAGAGATAATTCAANAGGAGCTTAGATCAAAGTCAGAAATTATTTTTANCAAAATTGAATCNATNCCCCTAGCATCTGCTTCNTTAGCCCAAGTGCANAAAATAAGACTGAATAATGATGTATGTGTTATTAAGGTACAAAAACCAAATCTTAAGCATATTGTAGAAAGAGATATTAGTGCTTTAAAGCTTGCTTCAAAAGCTATGAAGNTTTTATTAAAGTCTTATCCAAGAATTGATCCAAATACCATCATTAGAGATTATGAATCTGTTATNAACAATGAGCTAGATTTTAGAATTGAAGCTGCAAATGCAAAAAAGACTTTTGAAAAATTTGTAAACAATAANTATCTTTATGTCCCAAAAATTTACGATGAATTTACTAGGAAGAGAGTCTTAGTTATGGAATATATTGATGGAATTCCTATAACTGATTTAANNGCATTAAANAGAAATAAAATTCATCTTCAAANACTTTCAGAAAATGGAGTTAAAATTTTTTTAAAGCAAGTTTTTGAGGATAATTTCTTTCATGCAGACATGCATCCAGGAAATATTTTTGCATCNAAAAAAACTCCAGACAGNCCTTATTATTACGCTGTAGATTATGCAATATGTGGNTCTGTAAAAGAATCAAATCAGATATTGCTTGCACAAATGATTTCTCTTTTAATAGAAAAGGATTTCTATTCNTTATCTCAATTATTTATTTATGCNGAGTGGGTTGATGAGAGTACCAAAGCAGAGGAATTAGAAGCTGTTTTAAGATCAAACTGTGAACCAATACTTGANCAGCCTTTATCTACAATTCTTTTTGGTGAACTATTATTAAANTTATTTGACGCTATGAAACCNTTTAACCTATACCTTGATAATGATTTGCTTTTACTTGTTAAAACATTGATTCATATTGAAGGAATGGGCAGACAAATATATCCTGACCTNGATTTTTGGGGCATTGCTAGTCCTTTTCTAAATAATTGGTTCAAAGAGAGATACAGTGTAAAAGGTCTGATAANATATCTTGTATCAAAAAAACATATACTTACATATATGATTATGAAAAAAATTGAAGAAACACAAGAAATGTATTCAAATTTNAATGGTGGAAAATAATGGGAATAAGTATTTGGCAAATTCTAATAGTGCTTCTTATTGTTCTTTTAGTCTTTGGAAGCAAGAAAATTGGAAGTCTAGGATCAGACNTGGGCAAGGCACTTAAAGGCTTCAAAAAAGAGATTAAGAATGACATAAAAAAAGATGATTCAGATCGGAATTCCTGAAGTGCTNCTCTTGGCAGTAATAGTAATTACAGCCTCAAATCCCACAAGCTTGGTAGCNATGACAAGATCTACTATAAAATTTTTTCTAAAGTTAAAAAATGATTTGAATGCTGCAAAGACTAGAATTGAAGAAGAATTANATATTACAGAATTGAANCATGACATTCACAACGAAGAGGTGCTTAAGAGCATAGATGAGAAAAATGGAAAAGGATAATTCTTTATTCTCTCATTTTTCTGAATTAAGGCTAAGAATAATAAAAACTNTTATATTCTTCACGNTTTCATTTTTANTTCTTTATCCNTTTAGTAATTATTTATTTGAAATCCTTTTGCACGTAGTTGGGGGTAAATTAAATTTAGAACTTATAGCTATTGAAATTGCATCCCCATTTATTGCACCTTTAAGACTAGTTTTGTTTCTAGCTTTTNTTTTAACAATGCCATTTTTCGTTTTTCAAGTTTTATCATTTATGTCTCCAGGGCTATATNAGAATGAAAGAAAATTTGTCTNCACAAGAAGNATCATTGGAACAGCTCTATTTCTAATTGGAATNTTGTTTTCGCTCTTTATAGTTCTGCCAAATGTAATAAACTTCTTTCAAAACATTGGGCCAAATAGCTTGNTAATATCAACAGANATATCAAAATTTCTAAGTTTTNNTATGTTAGTGANAATCTCTTTTGGAATTGCATTTCAAGTGCCTTTATTAGTAAATGCATTAATATTCTTTNATATCATCAANAAAGAGAAAATTAAAAGCTACAGGGGTATAGTTTTGATAATAATATTTTTCATCGGAATGGTGCTAACACCCCCAGATGTTATTTCTCAAATTCTTTTAGCTGTTCCAATGTATTTATTATTTGAAATAGGCTTGTTATTTTCNCATGAAAAAAAGAAACCCTCTGGTTAAAGATTTGAAAACCCCAAAATATAAAAAAAGGGTTCAACCCNCAAAAAAAAGGTACTCTNGAAAAAACAAANCTCNTGTAATTGANTAAATTTTAAGCAACATCCTTGACTTTGATNTTATGTGTCATTANTATGACTTTAATGTGTCTTTAATGTGACANTNTAAAAATGAAGAAAATATTATTTTTTATAATCNTATNTATTTCTGCNAATCAAATCAGTGCATATGATACGTCCAATTTTGNTGAACAATTAANCAATGTAAAGATTTCAAAAAATNTTGNTATTGCAAATGATAAATGTCCAAATTCATCAGATGGTTGTTTGGTTCGCTCTNCTAATGGTGAGCTCACTATTTATATAAAGGAATTNACATCTNTNGAAATGNAAGATATTGCTATTTTTGGGTTAATGTATGATGCATTNCAATTTCAAGTGNATGGAAAAGTAGATAAGTTTAAAACCTGCAGAATGAAGTTAACTTATGCTCAACAAAATAATCATAGAAGTGCTGCATCTCTTTTAAANAAGAAATGTTAGTGTGAATTTCANCTAGTGTAAGAAATTGCACTAGTTGAATGTTAGNCCACCNTCCACNATCAAGTTTTGCCCAGTAACGCCATCTGAATCATTCTTTGCAAAAAACATCATAGCTTTAGTGAAAGTCTCAAGAGNAGTTACCTCTCCAACAGGGGTTTGCTCNGCTATATAATTAAAAACTTCTTCTGGNGTTGATGCNCTTGCATCTGTTGTTTTTAATAATCCNCCTGAAACCATATTAACTCTTATGCCATATTTTCCTAGATCTTTTGCAAAAGATCTTGTTAGCCCCAANAGAGCTCCNTTTGCAATGATGTAATCATGGTAGGGAACTACTGGATTTTGAAATAAGTTAGTACCAATATTGATTATTTTTCCGTATTTATTTTTTTTCATCCCNTTAAATAATTCTTGTNTTAAATTNACAGATCCATTTACTGTCACANTCACTTGTTTGTTGATTTCCTCAATTGTTATTTCTTCTGCTTTTTTTCTTAAGTCGCCATTAAATTGATAATTNGCTAGAGCATTATTTACTAAGATTGAAGGCNCTTTGCCAAAATGATTTTCTATCTGAGACACCATATTTCTTACATCATCTCTNCTGGCNACATCTGCATAAAAAGATTTACAGTTTTCACCCAGTAAGGATTCCAGTGCTTCTGCTTTTTCTTTGCTTAAAAAATAGTTTAGAGCTACTTGATATCCCTCATTTATAAAATTTTNAGCTATGTGTGCTCCCANTCCCCTGCTGCTTCCTGAAACTAAAACTAATTTATTCATGTTCAACCTTTATTATTGCCTCAATTATACTAGNATCAGCTAGAGTTGAAATATCTCCAAAGTCANTNAATTGTTTATTTGCTATTTTTCTTAATATTCTTCTCATAATTTTTCCCGATCTCGTTTTTGGAAGNTCTGGAACGAAATTAATCTTTTCAGGTTTTGCTATTTTTCCTATTTGTTTTGAAACACTATTATTTATTTCCTGCCTCAATGTTTCGTGAGATTTTTGTGTCTCTTTAAGTATCACGTATGTATAAATTGCTTGTCCTTTAATTTCATGCTCAATNGGAACAACAGCGGCTTCTGCAACATCAAAATGACTTACAATTGCACTTTCTACTTCAGCTGTNCCAATCCTGTGACCTGAAACATTTAATACATCGTCTACTCTTCCCGTCACCCAGTAATAACCATCTGCNTCCCTTTTAGCACCATCTCCAGTAAAGTANTTTTTTTTATATTGNGTAAANTATGTATCTANCATACGTTGNTGATTTCCATACACTGTTCTAATTTGACTNGGCCATGAGGAATTAATACANAAATTTCCTTCAACTTCCCCACTTAGTTCATTGCCNTCAGAATCAACTAGGCTAAGATTTACTCCAAAAAATGGGAGGGTTGCTGAACCAGGTTTCTTTTTTNTAATTCCAGCAATAGGGCTAATTAAAACTGAGCCTGTCTCTGTTTGCCACCANGTATCTACAAGTTCGCATCTAGATTTGCCAACTTTTGAAAAGTACCATTCCCANACTTCAGGATTNATTGGTTCTCCAACAGTACCGAGAACNCTTAGNGATTCCCTACTTGNAGTACCAAGATATTTTTCCCCTTTAGCAATAAGTGCCCTAATTGCAGTAGGTGCAGTGTAAAAAATATTTACATTATGTTGGTCACAAATCTCCCAAAAACGTGAAGGGTTTGGGTAAGTTGGGGTCCCTTCATACATTAATGTTGTAGCCCCATTAGAGAGTGGGCCGTAAATAATATATGTATGTCCAGTGATCCACCCTACATCAGCAGTGCACCAAAAAATTTCATCTGGTGAATAGCCAAAAATATATTTAAAGGTGAGTGTTGCGCCCAACAAATATCCNCCAGTACTATGCATNACCCCTTTTGGTTTGCCCGTTGACCCTGAGGTATACAAAATAAANGATGGNTCTTCAGCATTCATTTCCTCACATTCACAAAAGTCATGTTGNTCTTTAATCAGATCTTGATAAGAAATATCAATTTCATCNGACCAATTTACTTGTGCACCNGTATAAAGAAAGACGACACTCTTTTTTATATTNGGGCAGCTAGAGATTGCCTTATCAACATTTTCTTTTAATGGAATCCTCTTCCCNCCCCTAATTCCTTCATCTGCAGTAATGATAAATTCACAATTTGAGTCAATNATTCGTGTTTTTATTGCTTCTGNGGAAAAACCTCCAAAAACTACAGAGTGTACGGCTCCAATTCTAAGGCATGCAAGCATTGCATATGCTGCCTGAGGNATCATTGGCATNTAAATACATACTCTATCTCCCTTTTGTACTCCTATTTGTTTAAGTCCNTTTGCAAGTTTTGAAACCTCTAGTAATAATTTTCTAAATGAAATATATTCAAAATCTTTTTCNTCATCACCTTGCCAAATAATGGCAGTTTTGTCAGGTGNAGTTTTTAGGTGGCGATCTATGCAATTATAAGTAATGTTTAGNTTNCCATCTTNAAACCAAGAGGGTTCTTTAAATTTTCCAGAAAATCCNNTCTTTGGAATACTAAACCAATCTAATTCTTTATGGGCTTGCTTTAAGAAAAAGTTACTTGGGTCTTGAATAGAGTTTTCATATAGGCTCTGATATTCTGAAAAATTCTTGAGGTGNGGNTTTTTGAATTTATTAATATCAAAACTCATTTAACTTNATCCTTTCTANTAGCTTTGGCAATTNACTCTCTACAAAGANCCTTTTTGGAAAATCTTTGATCATTCCNAGTTCAACAGTTTTGCTTATCCACTGCAATAATCCATCCCAACAACCGTCTTTATTGAACAAATAAATATTTTTATTCTCAATACCTAAGCTTACATGATTNAGNACATCGAAAAGCTCATCTGCTGTACCNATACCACCNGGAAAAACAAAAAAAAAGTCAGAATTATCCATTAAAGCTTTTTTTCTAGAAAAGAAATCTCCTTTAATTTCAACNCCCTCAAGATTTGAAGGCGTTGCTCCAATNTTATTNAACATGTCTAAGGTAATTCCAGATATTCTTTGATCAACNNCTCTAATNTGATCATAAAGTTTTCCCATCAAGCCAAATTTNCCTCCACCATAAACAACCCTAAGATTATTCTCTAACACAAACTTTGAAAATAGTTTTATATCTTCTTCAACATCAAAGTTAGGGATTGTTGAGGCTAGAAATACTCCTACAGATTTCACTTAATTCTCAAGGTCTTGAGTCCAANNTCCTCTGGACGCAAGATTATTCATTTTTGCTCTATGTGAAAATGCTTTTTGTGNNCTCNGAATATTTTCATCAAGACCTTGCCACCTATTTAGTGCAGATTTTTGAAGGGCTCNTCCGTATGAGAAACTAAGTTTCCAAGGGAAGCCACCAATTTTATTCATCAAGTTAAGATGTTGCGTTGATTCAATTTCAGACTGACCCCCAGATAAAAATGTAATTCCNGGTAAGTTNTTAGGAACATTTTTTTTCAGACATTTTACAGTCATTTCAGCAACTTTNTCAGGAGCTGCTTGTTCATCNGATTCNGAACCAGCAGTGACCATATTAGGTTTTAATATNGTGCCCTCTATAAATACGTNTTCCATTTTTAAATGAGCAAAGAGAGATTTTAGTGACCTATCTGTTGCATCATAACAATTATCAAAGCTGTGCNTGCCTTGCATAAGAACCTCAGGCTCTACAATTGGCACCATATTATTAATCTGTGCTANCTTNGCATATTTGGCTAANGCATGCATATTGGCNTCAATACATTCTTGTGAAGGNCCCTTTTCCCCGATACTNATAACTGCACGCCACTTTGTAAANTTTGCTCCNAGTTCATTNTATTCACTGCATCTTTCGTTTAACCCATCTAAACCTTGTGTAAGTGTNTCATATTCTGANCCCTCATAAGGCAGAAGCCCTTTGTCAACTTTAATCCCAGGNAGNGCGTTTTTNCTTAAAATTAATTCTANAAGGCTNATTCCAGATTTNGATTTTTGCCTTAAAGTTTCATCAAAGAGGATTACACCACCGATATTACCGTCCATTCCATCAGATGAAAATAGNAGTTCTCTGTAATTTCTTCTGCTTTCNTCTGTACATTCTACAGAGATCNNATCAAACCTTTTTTTACATGTTGGATTGCTCTCATCTGCAGCTAAAATNCCTTTTCCATCTTTTACAATATATTCGGCTNTCTTTGATAAATTACTAAATTCCATCNCTTTCTATTTTAACTCCAATGCCTCAACTGAGGGTAGNTTTTTTCCTGATATNTAATCTAANAAAGCCCCTCCAGCAGTAGATACATAATNAAANTTTTTCTTATCAGAGTATTTGCTGATTGCAAAAATCGTCTCNCCACCACCAGCTACTACTTTAAGTCCTGATCTAGTTAAATAATTTACTAAGTCTTTTGTTCCTTTTGCAAAATTATCTATTTCAAATATCCCAAGAGGTCCATTCCAGAGAACAGAATCAAAATTTTTATTTACGAGCTCCTGATGATTTAATTCAACATCCAGAATCATTTTCTCATCAGGCACTAAATTAACTGGAACATATTTGAAATCATCTGACTGCGTTGAATTAGAAATACAAACATTGTTTGGCAGTATGATTTTTCCAGTTTCGAGCATTTTTTTAGCTATTGATACCATCTCGTTTTCTACTAAAGATTTGCCAACGTTAAATCCTTTTGCTTTTAAAAAAGTATTGGCAATACCACCGCCAACCAGCACATTTTCAGATTTCAAGAGTAGGTTTGATATTACATCTAATTTTGTAGAGACTTTAGACCCGCCAACAACACTAAGTAAATTTGATGAACTGTCTAAAACTTTAGACAGGTTATCTAGTTCTTTTGCAAATAATAAGCCTGTACATGCTTCTTTTGAGTTTATAATAGCACCATAAGTAGATGCTGATTTTCTATGTGATGTAGCAAATGCATCCATTACATAAACATCAAATTGTGAAGCGAGCCTCCTAGCTAGATCATTGTTATTTTCACTTTCTCCAGTAAACATTCTAATATTCTCTAAAAATAGCACTCCTCCGTTAAGATCCTCTATAGAATCAACTAGCTTTATCGGAATATTTAATCTTTTCTCAAACCATTCCATGACTGGCCTAAGAGATAAATCATCATTAAATTCTCCTTCTTTTGGTCGACCAAGATGGCTTATGATTGATAAGTTATTCGTAGATTTAAGAATCTCTAAAATTGTTGGTAGAGTTGCAGACAATCTCTCATCATTCATGACAACACCGTCTTCTATTGGAACATTTAAATCAACCCTTAATCCAACATGTTTTTTATCGAGAAAAACATCTTTAAGTTCTCTCATATTATATTTTTGATTCTTTTAGCAATCGATTCAGCTGTGAATCCAAAGTGGTTCATTATGTCACTTCCAGTCCCAGACTCACCATATGTTTCAATCCCCAATACATGTTGAGTGTGTTTGTACCAAGAGTTAGGGTGAGAGCACTCTATAGCTATCGTTAACTTGTCTTTAAAAATTAAATCGTATTTTTTCGTATCTTTTTCAAGTTCCTCGATACAAGGAACGCTTGCAACATTAACATTTATTCCTTCTTTAGCAAGAAGTGCCGAGGCTTCAAGCACGGTCGAAACTTCTGAGCCAGTTGCAACTAAGTTAATCTCATGTCTTGATGAATGTTTTATAAAATAGCCACCTGAGCAAGCATCTTCTAAGCTAGATGTTTCAAAGTGTTTTAAGTTTTGCCTTGATAGAATAATAGAGGTTGGATTGTTTTTATTTTGCAAAGACTTTTTCCAAGCTGCTAGTGTTTCAATTAGATTTGCTGGTCTCCAGGTTTGCATATTAGGTGTAGATCTAAGGGTAGAGAGATGCTCTATTGGCTGATGAGTAGGCCCATCTTCTCCAAGCGCTACAGAATCATGTGAAAAGATAAATATTGTTCTAATTCCCATTAAAGAAGCCATCCTCACTGCGTTTCTTCCGTAATCCATGAAAACAAGGAATGTGCCTGCATATGGAATAAGACCACCATGCAATGACATCCCATTCATAATTGCATTCATTCCAAACTCTCGGACTCCATAAAATATATAATTGCCTGAAGGATCATCAGTTAAAGATACGGATTTTGATGTGTTTGTATTGTTGGAGCCACTCAAATCAGCCGAGCCGCCTATAAGCTCAGGAAGCAAATCAATTAATCTCTCCAAAACTATTTGCGAGCATTTTCTTGTGGCAATATTTTCTTTGATTCCTTCAAATTCTAAAGCTATTTTTTTAAACTCTTTTTCAAGAGAATCTGGAAGAAAATTGTTAGATACTCTCTCAAGTAATTTATAGTTTTCTGGTGCACGCTCTTTCAGAATTTCCTTCAAATCATCCCATTCAGTTTCATATTTTTTACCACTATCAACTGCATTCCAATCTGAATAGACTTTTTTAGGAATTTCAAATGGTTTATATGGCCAAGAGAGATTTTGTCTAAGTTCATTAATGATTTTCTCTCCTAAAGCTGCTCCATGTGATGAGGCTGAATTCTCTTTTGAGCCAGCGCCGTAACCAATTGATGTCTTACAAACTATCATAGTAGGTTTATCAGATTTTTTTGCCTCAACTATTGCATCATTGATCTGATCTCTATCATGTCCATTTATTGAATCAATTACATTCCAATTATAAGCCTCACATCTCTTAGATATATCGTCCCGATACCATCCATCTATTTCTCCATCAATAGAAATGCCATTGCTATCATAAAAACATATCAACTTGCTCAGCTTATGCACTCCAGCTAATGACATAACTTCGTGAGATACTCCTTCCATCAAGCAACCGTCACCTAAAAAACAATAAGTAAAATGATCAATTATCTCTGCTTCTCTAATATTAATCTTTGCTGATAAAATCTTTTCTGCTAGAGCCATTCCAACTGCATTTGCAAGTCCTTGACCTAGTGGTCCAGTTGTTGTTTCTACTCCTGGTGTAATTTTATACTCAGGGTGCCCAGGTGTTTTTGATCCTAGTTTTCTAAAATCTTTCAAATCATCAATTGATAATTTGTATCCAGTTAAGTGCAATAAGCTATAGAGGAGCATTGATCCGTGCCCATTAGAAAGAACAAATCTGTCTCTATTAAACCAGAGGGGATTTTTTGGATTATGTCTTAAATGGCCTCTCCAAAGTGTTTCTGCTATATCTGCCATACCCAATGGCATACCAGGATGGCCTGAATTGGCTTTTTCTACTGCATCAACTGACAAGAATCTTAATGCATTAACAGTTTGGTTATTTATCAACGTGAGGTTATCCTTTTGACAATTATATTATTTATATTGCTATAAATGAGCATGGATCATTATTTAGTATGTATAAAATAATTTTGGATAAATGATTGAAGAATTTACAAAAAACCTAAAAGAATTTTTAAAAATTAAAAGTTATTCAAATCACACAATCTTAAGCTATGAAAGAGATATCAAAGAATTTTTTATTTTTTTAAACGGCCAGAAAATAAAACTACATCAAATCAATTCAAGCCTTGGGTCTCAATGGCTAATTTCATTAAGAAAAAAGGGGCTAAGCAATAGATCAATCCATAGGAAGATTTCTTCAGTAAGAAATTTCTTCCGATATTTACAAAAAAATAAACACCTAGAACAAAATATATTTGAGGGCATTAGGGTCCCAAAAATCGAAGAGAAGCTACCTAAAATTCTTTCACTTGAAGATGTTGATAAGCTTTTATCTTTTCAGCCCAAAAGTAAGTATGATTTTAGAGATAAAGCGTTTCTTGAACTTTTATACTCTTCTGGACTGAGAGTGTCAGAGGCAGTAAATGTAACAATGAAATCTTTCGAAGCAAATTTTTCATTTTTAAAAGTTTTGGGTAAAGGTCAAAAAGAAAGATTAGTGCCAGTAGGTGATTTTGCAATAAAAGCTATAAAGGATTGGCTAAATAATAGAGAATTAGTTGAGGACCAAAACATTTTGTTCACTAACAAATATGGTAAAAAAATCACTGTGAGGGCTATGCAACAAAGACTTGAGAAAATTTCTTTATCTCTGGGGATGCAATCAATACACCCTCATATGTTGAGACATAGTTTTGCCACACACATGTTAGAGTCAAGTGGCGATTTAAGATCCATTCAGGAGATGTTGGGACACAGCAGCCTAAGCACAACACAAATTTACACAAAATTAAACTTTCAGCAATTAGTAAAAATTTACGATAAAGCTCATCCTCATGCCCAGAAAAAAAATTAAATTAATAACGCTTGATCTTGACGATACAGTGTGGCCGAATAAAAAGGTGATCTTGTCTGCCGAAAAATCAATGTGGTCATTTATTTTTGGCAAATTCCCTCAAATTAAAGAGAAGGTTTCAGATGATGGTATAGAGAAAATTAAACTGAAGCTTGTGGAAGAAAAGCCCGAACTTAAATTTAATCTAACTCAATTCAGAAAAGAAGTTCTTAAAGAAATTCTTTTAAAAATTGATTTAGATGAAAGTTCTTCAACCTATTACAGTAACGAGGGTTTTAATGAATTCTTTAAAACAAGAAACAAGGTTCAGCTTTACAAAGATGCTAAAGTCATTCTTGGTAGATTGTCTAGAAAAACTAACTTTATATCTCTATCTAATGGAAATGCGGACTTATCTTTAGTTGGAATTAAACAATTTTTTCTTGCTGCTGTATCCTCCAAGGATGTTGGCAGCAACAAACCGTCCCCTGGTCATTTTTTACGAGCAATAGAAATTGCAAAATGTAAACCAGAGGAAGCACTTCATATTGGAGACTGTCCAATAAATGACATTGGTGGAGCAAGAAATTGTAATTTTAGTACTATATGGTTTAATTGTGATAAGCGTAAATGGGACGATATTGTTCCCTGTGACCTGCAAGCAAGATCATGGAAAGAAGTTTACGAATTAATTAATAAAAATTTTATCTTGGAGAAAGAAAATGTTTAATCCCTTTACAATGAATAAAGACCTTAAGGGTATGGAAAAAATGGTTAAGCCAGCTCTCGAGAAGTTCATGCTTGAGTCAGGTTTTGTTAAAAAAGAGGAATTGCAAAAAGCACTTGACCGAATAGAAGAGTTAGAAAAAAAAGTTAGCAGTTTGTGAACTAGTTAATTGTTAGAGCTTCAAGCATATATTCTACTGATCGCTTAATCTCTTCTTCAGAACAGTCCATGCACAATCCCTTAGCAGGCATAGCGTTATAACCGTTATAAGCATTACTTGTTAGCATTTCCAAGCCTTTTATTAATCTTGTTTCCCACTGGGAATCATCTGCGTATAATGGTGCACCAGCTAATCCAGCATTATGGCAAGCAGCGCAACCTAAGTTATAGACGATTTCTCCAGATCTTCCTGCAGGCACTGATTCTGAATCATCATTAGAGATAGCCGTCACTTGAGCTACTTCCGTGTTTAAGCCTAGCCTTTTTCTAACTTCATCTTCATAATCGTCAGCCATAGACACATTAATTCCAATTAGTAGAAAGGGGGAAAGAAAAATGAATTTATACATGTTATCTAATTTGGTGCAAGACGTATATTTTCAAGTTTTTTGTCCAAAAGATATAGAATAATTTCTATTTCTTTTAGATTGTCTCTTTGCCTAGTAACAAGATATTTTCCATCAACAACAACGGTTGGGGTTCCTGAAAAATCAACTCCTGCATTAATTAACCTTCTTGGTAAATTGATTGCATTTCTTGCTTTGATTTGGACCCCAAAAGAATTAAATGCTTTAACTAAAGATTCTTCATTAAATCCGTGCCTACTAGCAAATTCTCTAATATCATTTTCAGTTTTAAATTGTCTTCTTTTAAGTTGCCAATCTTCAAAGACTCTTTTATGCGCATCGTTGCCTAGCTTTAAGGCTTCAATCGCATAATATGTTTTTGCTGTTGGTTCAGTAAATAAAGGAATTTTATTAATTTGAGCATTGGGCCTTTCCTCTGAAATTTTTTGTAAAATTTCTTCATAAGCAAAACATGCAGGGCAGCCATACCAAAATATTTCTGTAACTCCTTCAAGCTTAATAAGGCCCTCTGGAATTGCAATATAATCGCGACCCTCTTTTGGTTCAGATAAAATAAAATATGGCAATGATAGTAATAAAAAGATTAACTTATACATTGGGAAATGATTATATAACAAGTTATATGAAATTTATTAAGTTATGGACAATTTAAATTTTTTAAGTTTAAAGTTTGTTGCAAGTTTTGAGAAATATGATCAAATCTTTGAACACAAATCCAAAGAAATAGCATTTGTTGGTGCTTCTAATTCAGGAAAATCCTCTGCTATAAATGCTATTTCAAATCAGAATAAGCTAGCGAAAGTAAGTAAAAAGCCTGGGAAAACAAAATTGTTCAATTTTTTTAATGCGCCAAATGGATATATTGTCGATTTTCCTGGATATGGATATGCGAAAACGTCTAAACAACAAATCAAAATATGGGGTGTTGAGCTTCCAAAATATTTTGAAAGACGCAATAATCTCTGCTTTGTATATGTTTTTACTGATGTAAGGCACCCCTTAAAAAATATGGATTATCAAATGTTAGAGTTGCTTAGAAAAAATAGAATCAACTATAAAATTATTTTAACCAAGTCAGATAAATTGAATCAAAAAAATCTTTCCAATATCATAACTGATTTGCAAAAAGATTTTCCAAACCTAGACTATTTTTCAATAAAAGATAAACAACAGGTATTGAGAATTGCACAGGAGATTAATGAGCTTCTCTCCAATTAGATCCGAAGCCTAACTCAACTTTCAACGGGACATCAATTGTTGTACTGTTTTCCATTAAATCTATAACTTCTTTAAGATCATGTTGATTAATGCCCTCAGGAACTTCAAATACTAACTCATCGTGAACTTGAAGAATGCTATTAATATCAAAGTCATTTTTTTGAAAAAATCTTTCCAAATTCACCATTGCTACCTTAATAATGTCAGCTGCAGTGCCTTGCAATGGGCCGTTAATAGCAGCACGTTCAGAAGCTTGACGAATCATATAATTAGGTGATTCAATATTCGGTACGTGAATTTTTCTACCGTAAATTGTGCTAACAAATTTATCTTTCTTTGCTTTTTCAACTATCTCTCCCATGAACTCTTTTACTCTGGAATATTTAGTAAAATAATTTTCAAGGAATATTTCAGCTTCTTGTCTAGAAACAGAAAGTTGGTTTGCAAGTCCAAAAGCACTCATACCATATAGCAATCCGAAATTTATAGTTTTTGCTTGCCTTCTCATATCTGAATCAATCTCTATTATATCTCTGCCGAAGATTTCAGATGCAGTACGTTTATGTATATCTTCATTGTTATTAAATGAATCAAGCATTAAAGCATCTTGTGAATAATGCGCCATTAGCCTTAATTCAATCTGAGAATAGTCAATAGCTAGAATTTTTTTTCCACTTGGTGCGACGAATGCCTCTCTTATCGTAATACCTTCTTCTGTTCTAATTGGGATGTTCTGCAAGTTAGGATCAGATGAAGAAAGACGTCCAGTTGAAGTGACTGCTTGGTGATAAGATGTATGCACTTTTGAATGTTGATCACATATCTCGACAATTTTGTCAGTATAGGTGCTTTTAAGTTTTGCTAATGATCGATATTTTAGAATATCTTCTACAATATCATTTTCTTTGGAAAGCTTTTGCAGCACAGATTCAGAAGTCGAGAAGTAACCTGTTGAGGTTTTCTTTAAGCCTTTTGATGAAATATTCATTTTTTCAAATAAAACTTCACTTAATTGTTTAGGAGAGTCTAAATTAAAAACGCTGCCCGAAACCTTATGAATTTTTTTTACTAAATCTAAGAGCTCCTTGCCAAATTTATCAGAAAGTTTTTTAAGATGGTTGGTATCAATCAAAGCTCCTCTTTTCTCCATTTTTTGAAGAATATGCACTAAAGGGTATTCAATCTCTCGTAAAATATTATTTAACTTACCATCGATTCTCTCCTCTAAAGTCTCATATAGGTGGATTGTGATATCTACGTCTTCACATGCGTAATTTGTTGCTTCTTTAATCGAAACTTCACTAAAGTTATTAAGCTTTTTTGCACCTTTCCCAATCACATCCTCAAATTTTATGGTCTTTCTGGACAGATAAAACTCGGACAATGCGTCAAGGTTATGTCTTGATGCTGTACTATTTACGACATAAGACATAAGCATAGTATCCGCGTGAAAACTATTTATCTCTATTCCATAATTCTCAAGTATTCCAATATCAAATTTTAAATTATGGCCAATTATTTTTTCTTTATTTTTATTAAGAACACTGTGAAGCCAATTAATTAAATAATCTTCGCTAAGTTCAACTGATTCTTTATGATTAATTGGTACATAGTACCCCTCATATTTTTTTAAAGAAAATGAAAAGCCTACAAGATTCTTTTCATTGGTTTTTAAAGAAGATGTTTCAGTATCAAAAGCAAAATATTTTGATTCATCTAGCAGTGCTTCTAATTTAGTTAGCTCATTACTGGTCGTGATTGTTTTGTAAATAACTTCAAGTTTGTTTTTAGATTCATTTTGAATAAAGGCATTAAACTCTAGTGATTTGTAAAATTTCTGAATTTCTTGATTATTTTCCTCTGGAACCGAGATGTCTGATAGAGAGTAACTAAGATTAAGATCATCTTTGAGGGAAACCAAGAAAAGGTTTCTCTTAAGTAAATTTTGCTCTTTCTTAAGATTATCTCCTACTACACCTGTTATTTTATCTATATTATTCAATATTCCATCTAAAGATTTGTACTGGTTTATCCATTTTGCTGCAGTTTTGACTCCAACTTTTGTTATTCCAGGTATATTGTCAGATTTATCACCAACGAGAGATAAAAGCTCACTAATCTTTTCAGGTTCAACGCCAAATTTTTCTTTTACCCGATCAATATCAAAGAAATCATTTGTCATGGAATTATGTTGAATAACCTTTTTTGTAACCAATTGTGAGAGGTCTTTATCAGGAGAGGAAATTAAGATTTTTTTTGATTTGCCAAAACTCTTAGCTAGTGTAGCGATAACATCATCCGCTTCAACTCCTTCAATCTCGATAATCTTGAAATTAAATAAATTTGAAAGTTCTTTTATGTCAGCTATTTGAGCTCTGAGCTCGTTTGGCATCGGAGGTCTATTTGCCTTGTAATCTTTATAGAAATCGTTTCTGAAATTTGGGCCCTTCGCATCAAAAATCATAATCATTGGAACTCCAGGATAAGTAGAAATTAATTTCCTTAACATTGCAGCAAAACCTCTCGTAGCTCCAGTTGGTTTGCCTGTTGAAGTAGTTAATGGTGGTAAGGCATGAAATGCCCTATAAATATATGAAGATCCGTCTATTAAAACTAAGTCTGGTCTAAAAATCATTGAACTATATATAATACTTAATTATGAGAATTTTTTTTGAAGGGTACTTTAATTTTTTTATTGTAGTTTGTTCGGGCCTTGTGGTTATTAGCCAATGGTATTTAGAAAATATCGAGAACCTAGTTCCTTGCAATCTATGTATAATCCAAAAACTCTCTGCGCAGGGATTATTTCTTATCTACCTTTTAAAAATGATTTCACCTTATTTTAAACCTTTACTTGATACATTTGGTTTACTTGTCATCCTTTTGGGTATGGCTGCAGGAGGAAGACAAATATATCTGATAAATCTTCCTAAAGATCAGCTTCCCCAAGGCTTATGTGACATGCCGTTTGAAGTAATTTTTAATATTTACCCATTCTTTGAAGGTATGCAAAAAGTTTTTTTAGGGAGCAGTAAATGTGCAGAAGAGGATTGGTTGTTTGTTGGTTTTAATATCGCTGAATGGTCGTTTTTCTTTTTTACTTCAATGATGTTGATTAGTTTGTTAAGATACCTATTTATTGTATTACAGGGCCTTAAATATAGTTAATGTCAAAAGTTCTAAATCTTTCAAATACTAGACTGATTCAACATGCTGTAGCAAACGGTGAAGGCGAATTAGTTGCCAATGGAGCATTCAATTCTTTAACTGGACCTCGAACCGGAAGAAGTCCAGCTGACAGGTTTATTGTAAAAGAAGGTAGTACATCTGGCCAAATAGATTGGGGTGAGGTAAATAAACCTTTTGAATCTGATCACTTTGATAATCTATGGAATAAAGTGTCTGATTATTTAGATAATAAAAACCATTATCTGTCTAACGTTCATGTTGGGGCGAATAAGGAGCACTATATTCCTGTTGAAATTAAAACAGAAAAGGCATGGCACTCATTGTTTTCAAAATTAATTTTTATAGTTCCTGAAGCATTTAATTCAGAAGAAAAGGAAGTCTGGAAGATTCTTTCGGCTGCAGACTATGTATGTGATCCAGAGGCTGATCATACGAATTCTGAGTCATGTGTGATCATAAATTTCTTGAAAAGAAGGGTTTTAATCGCAGGCATGAAGTATGCAGGTGAAATGAAAAAATCAATGTTTTCAGTACAAAATTTCTTACTGCCTGAGAAAGATGTTCTTCCAATGCATTGTTCAGCAAATCAGACTCAAGACAAAAGAACTACCCTGTTTTTTGGCCTGTCAGGCACAGGTAAAACTACATTGTCAGCCGATCCTAGATGTAACTTAATAGGTGATGATGAGCATGGATGGGGTGATGGAACTGTTTTTAATTTTGAGGGTGGTTGTTATGCAAAATGCATAAAACTTTCTAAAGAGAATGAACCTCTTATATGGGATGCTATACGCTTTGGAAGCGTTCTAGAAAATGTAGTCATCGATAGTAAAGATGTCCCAGATTATGATGATGATAAATACACTGAAAATACTAGGGTCTGCTACCCAAGAGAATATATTGAAAATTCTGTTCCAGAAAACGAAGGAGATGAACCAGATAATGTCATTTTTTTAACTTGTGATCTATCAGGGGTTTTGCCACCTGTATCAATTTTAAATGAGAATGCAGCAGCATATCATTTTTTAAGTGGCTATACTGCAAAAGTTGGTTCAACTGAGATTGGAAGCACAAAATCAATGGATTATACCTTTTCAACTTGCTTTGGAGCTCCATTCTTTCCAAGGCCAGCTAATGTATATGCTGACTTGCTAATCAAAAGGGTTCAAAAAAATAATACTAATGTTTATCTAGTAAATACTGGTTGGACAGGTGGAAATTATGGTACAGGAAAAAGATTTTCTATTCCGACAACTAGGTCAATCATTACTGCAATTCAAGAGAATAAGATTGATCATAATAATGTAGAAACATTAGAGGGGTTAAATCTTGTAATACCTAAATCCGTTGAAGGCGTAGATAAAAATTTATTGAATCCCAAGAATACATGGGCATCAAAAGACGAATATGACCGAGAATGCAAACAGCTGTGTAGCCGATTTAAAGAAAATTTCAAAAAATATGATGTTGATGAAAAAATTTCCTCAGCTGGTCCTAAATAGATTAGTATTCTGAATTATGTCTCCCTCAAAAAATAGGGTCAAAGCATTCTTAAGCTCTAATAAAAAAATCACAAAAGGTCTTGAAAAAGAAAACCTAAGATCAGATTCCGATGGAAAAATTTCCAACAAAAAATATCCTAGTGCCCTTGGGAAATTTTATTTTAATAACCACGTAACACTTGATTACTCCGAGCCTCATTTAGAACTAGTTACCCCTGTCTTTGAGGATAATACCCAACTAATTATTTTTTTAAAAAATCTTCATAGGTTTGTTGAAAGCAAGATTGGAGATGATCTTCTATGGAACTATTCGATGCCGCCAAAATTTAAAAAAAAAATTTATAAATATACCTCCATTTGGAGAAAGCAATATGTCAAAACTTGCATATCTATACAGGGTTGGGCTAAGAAATAGATATGGAGATAAAATGCAAAGCACCGCTGGGATCCATTTTAATATCTCTTTCTCAAAAGATATTATTGAAAAATTAGGTCTCGATAAAAATGAATTTTATCTTGGAATTTGTCGTAATTTTTTAAGAGTATTTCCAATTGCTTTAAGACTTACAGGCTGTTCACCAATTACTCATAAATCTTTTGTAAAAGGCAGGAACCTACAAGTTGAAAAACTTAATCAAGATGATTGTTATTTACCAAATGCTACTTCGCTTCGGGTTAGTCGCTTAGGTTATTATTCCGACCAACAAGAAGAAAAATTTATAACTTTTAATGGTCTTAATGAATATCTTGGGCTTATTAAAGAATACATTAACTGCCCCAATGAAAAGTTCAGCGAAATATCTACTGACTTAAATAATCTTGAGCAAATAAATAATGGGACAATCCAGACTGAAAGTGAGCTCTATAATCATATTAGGCCAAAGGGAGCTCAAACAGATAAAAGGCAATATATTGAGTTAAAAAACAATGGCATAGAATATTTAGAAATAAGATCAATTGATCTTAACCCATATTCTGAAATTGGAATTTCAAAAATTGACATAGAGTTTTGGGAGGCCTTAGTAATCCTCTGTGCCCTGTCTGAGTCACCAAAAATAGAGGAGGATGAGGCACTAATTATAAAAGAAAATATAAGAAGGGCTTCAGAAAGCGGTCAAGATTGTTATCTAATTGATAGTTTTGATTCTCAGAAAGGTGAGCATAAAATTTCAGATTTATCAGAAAAACTTATTTCAGATATTTACAAACTTTGTTTAGATTTGGGTGTTGAGGATAAATATGAGAAGATGATTCGAGAATTTGAAAATAGAAATAAAAATCCCCTTTCTACACGGTTAATAGATGACGTAAATAAAAATAGAGGCCTGTTTAAAACAGTATTAAATTTGTCTGAACATCAAAAGTTTGAAATGGAAAATAATCTGGTAAAGTCATTTGAAAAAGAGGTTAACTTGTCTAGGATAAGATATGAAGAATCTTTGCAAACTGACCAAATAAATTTTTCAGAATTTATAATCAGATATAGAGAGGAGATAAGATGAAGAAAATAGTATGTAAAGAATTTGGGCCTGTTGATGATTTGGTCTGGGAGGAAGGGAATAGCCTTGAACCACAACCAAATGAAGTGGTAATAGAAATTAAATCTGCAGCTTTAAACTTTCCTGACTATTTAATTGTCCAAGGCCTTTATCAAATCAAACCTCCACTTCCATTCGTACCAGGAAATGAAGGAGCTGGTGTCATTAAAAAAATCGGTGATGATGTAGTAAGTCATAAGGTTGGGGATAGGGTTTATTTTATGTCTGGTATTGGAGCATTTGCTGAGGAAATTTCATTAGATCAAAATCAAGTATTCAAAATGGAAAATGAAATGGCATTTGATGTTGCTGCATCTTATCAGCTAGCATACGGAACAAGTTTTCATGCCTTAGTTCAAAGAGCAAACATTGCTTCAGGAGATGAAGTGTTAGTATTAGGAGGCTCTGGTGGCGTTGGCTTAGCAGCCATAGACATCGCAAAAGCATTTGGGGCAAGGGTCATAGCAGCAGTATCAACAAATGAAAAAAGTAAGATATGCACTGAATACGGTGCTGATGAAGTTATCATATATGGATCAGAGAAACTCAACAAAGATCAACAAAAATCTTTCTCTTCAGATCTTAAAGCCCTAAGTCATAAAGGAGGTTTTGACATAGTATATGATCCAATTGGAGATTGTTTTTCTGAGCCTGCATTCCGTTCAATTGGGTGGGGAGGGAAATACTTAGTCGTCGGTTTTGCTGCTGGAGAAATACCTAAATTGCCGTTAAACCTTGCTTTACTAAAAGGAGCATCAATAGTTGGTGTCTTTTGGGGGACATTCGCCGCACTTGATCCTCAAACTAATCAAAAAAATATACAAACACTTAACGAAATGGTTGCAGATGGCAGAATAAAACCTCTAATTTCTAAAACCTATCCGATGGAAAATGCTATCGAAGCAATAAAACTAATTGGCAACAGAGGAGTTACTGGAAAAGTCGTTTTAAACAACAATAGATGATAAAGAACTTAATTAAGTGGCATAAAAAAGCCGCTGAAAATATTATGGATTATATGGGCTGGGATCACTACAACCTAGTTTGGTATAGTTGGATTGAAGGGTTTATAGTTGGAGGCTTAGTAGTATGGCTTTTATTTTGAAAGTTGTATTTTTTATTTTTATTAGCACATTTAGTGTTTTATCTTCTACAAACGAGAATCAGGAATATAGAATCACTGTCTTAGCAACAAATATTTCTAATTATGGGGGTATTGGGGAATGGAGCTTTGCAGCATTATACGAATCTAATGAAGAGTCATTATTGTTTGATACAGGTTTTGATAAGAATACAGTACTTCATAATGCTCAGCTTCTAAAAAAAGATCTATCAAAAGTTGAAAAGGTCGTATTGAGCCATTTTCATTCAGACCATACAGGAGGACTTTTGCAGTTGAGAAAAACATATAAACAGATCAACCCAAAAGCTCTTAGTAAAGTTTATGTAGCTAAAGGGTTTTTTGAGCAACGGTATTTAGGTAATGGTGAGATGGTTGGACCAGGCGACTATGCAGATGCAAAAGAATTTTTAAATGCGGCTAAATCTGAAGGCATTGAATTCATTATTGTAGATGATGCTTTAGAAGTGGCTCCAAACCTTTTTGCAACAGGTCCAGTTGAAAGAGTGGTTGAGAAGTTTAATGGCCCACAAGGAATTTTTATAAAAGATGAGAGATCAGGCAAATATACTTTAGACATTATTCATGACGATCAGTCTTTGGGTTATAAAACTAATCAGGGTTGGGTGATGATGTCAGGATGTGGACACTCAGGTGTAATAAATACTGGAAAAAAACTGCAAACAATAGAAAACCTTCCAATATATGGAATGATAGGCGGATTTCATCTATGGCAATCCGATGATGAAACACTTAATTTCACAGCGAACTGGCTCAAAAATAATGGTCTAACAAAATTTATGGGTGGCCATTGTACTGGCATACAGGCAGCAATTACCATGTCAGAAATCATTGGAATCGAAAAAAATAACCTTTCCCACACTGCCGTTGGCAGTGTGTTAACGAAAGGTTTTAGAATTTTAAGAAGTTCAGTCGAATAGAATCTATATCTATTGATAAGACTTTAATGGCTGAACGAACATTTGATTTCTTATATCTCTTATATCTCCTACTGAGCCAATAAATTCAGCATGTGCTTCACTTGATTGTATTTCTTGCAAGCTGCTTACTATTTCAGCCATGCTGCTACCTCCAACAAAAGCCATATGTGAGGAATATCCTGTGCCTCCGAGCATGGAAACTAGACCAGCAGAACCCTTTGCAACTGATGAGTTTGCTTCAACATATTTTGTCCAAGCTGCAGCATATTCTGACTCTGAACCAGGTTTTACTCTTAAATCAAACTTCATAAAGTACGGGTCTTGTGTCCAATCACGAAGTTGTAATGAAAGAGGACCTACTTGGCTAAGATAAGCTTCTTCGTTTGAAGACTCTCTAAGTGCCACAAGCATTGAAAAGAATGCAGGACAATTTAATAAGTTTCTTCCCATTTCCATTTTTGCTAAGTNCTCATACCCTACGTAAATAAAGTGAGTCCANCCNGATCCTAANATAGACATTAAAGCAACTTNTGCACCAGATTCAGAATGCCATTTTTGTGCACAATCACTTACATTAAATGCNTCCATAGCTCCNACAAACGCAGCAGGATTCATNACATCAAAATAATGGAATTCTCCAACTTCTCCTCCTGGCATNACTTTTACATGGTCATCAGACACTACAANAAACGAGCCAAGAAGCATNAAAAATAAAACTAATTTTTTCATAATTTCTCCTAAAATAAGATATTAATATATTATNGGNTGATTTTTNTTATAAAGTAAAAAAAATCTANCTATTCTGATCTAAGCANNGATTTAATAACCAAACTCATAGATGAGCTATCAAAGGGGCCTCTAAAAATTCCGATGATTTCTGACTTTGAATTAGTTGCAATGAGGTGATTTGTGTGGGTAATTATTCTGTGATTTTTGTGATCNNNGGATGGGTCTAACTTTTCAATACCCATTTGATANCCAAGTTTTATTACTTCAGAATACTCTCCTGTAACACCCACAAAGGCTGGNTTAAAAGCAGTCACATAATCTTTTAATCTTNTAGTTGTATCTATTNCAGGATCGAANCTGATTAAATAATAGGAAACATTATTAGTNTCTATTTTTTCGTATACTGANCGCATAACTGACATCATGACCGGACATTCTGTTGGGCANGTTGTATATCCAAAATAAATAAGATTGATCTTGCTACTTTTTAGATCTTTTTTAGTAAAACTTCTTTCGTTNTGGTCTACAAGGTCAAAGTTTCTAAGCTCCTCATATTTTCCATATTTTACAAAGCCGTTAACTTTCATTTCCTCTGCTGAAAGCACTCGTGGTTGAGCAATTCTGTACATCGAAAAAATTAACAGAAAGAGAACGGATAAAGAGAGAACTAAGACAAGNTGAGTTTTATTCATAAATGCGTATTAAAAAATCAATATATGTAGCCATGAAAAACAAAAACATATATTTAACTGAAAAATTAAAAATTTTCATTGATAGTTTATTTTTCCTATCGCNGAGATATGAAATACATAAGTAAATAAAATATAGATTCAACGCACTGGTAGATATTAGATAAAAATAGCCAGTAAGCCCNTAAAAAAAAGGCGCTAAGGATGTACCAAAAAGAAGAACTGCGTAAACAATCATTTCTTTTTTTGTTCGTGATACCCCTTTTGCAATTGGCATCATTGGAACNCCTTCCTTTTTGTACTCATCTAGACGATCTATCGCTAAAGGCCAAAAGTGTGGCGGCGTCCATAAAAAAATTACTAACACAAGCATTAAAGGNAATAGGGAGATCTCGTTATTAACTGCTGTCCATCCTATTAAAGGTGGAAGGGCTCCTGACAAACCCCCAATTACAATATTTTGTGGAGTTGTCCACTTAAGGTAAATAGTATAAATNAGGCTATAAAATACAAAGCCAAATGTAGTNATTAATAAAGTCATTAAATTTGAATAATAAAGTAGAAGAAATGAGCCTAAGAACAGTAATGCTGATGTAAATACTAGGGCATTCACTAATGATAGCTCTCCAGACGCAAGCGGTCGCTTTTTTGTTCTTTCCATGTTTTTATCTGATTCNCTGTCAAAGATTTGATTAAGAGCAGCGGATGAACNAGCCAACAANGCAAAACCAANGAGGCTAGCAAGGCTTGNAAAGATATTAGAATAAAAATCTACAGACAATAGCATNCCTACTAANGCAGTTATGGAAAGCAAAATAACAATTTTTGGCTTACAAAGATTTATNTAACTACTTATATTCATTCTGTCCTTTAAAGCTTAAGTATGTCATAACTACAAATGTAAGAAACAACACTACTCCGACTACATTATGAGCAACAGCATTCCAAAGAGGNAGTTGACTTAAAACATTATTTACNCCTAAAAATATTTGTGTGAATANAGTNCCAACAAAAACTGATAAGANNATTTTTGTTTCATTTGACCACAATTTAAAAACTAAGAAAATTGAATATAAAAAAACAATGATTGCTCCGATTCTGTGCGTTAAATGAATTGCNACTCTAGCTTCGTTGCTCATTTGACCAAAAAGATAGTTTGGGCCAACTGTTTGAAATAGATTAAATCCCTCTGAAAAATNTGTTTTAGGAACTAGCTGNCCTTGACAATAGGGCAGGTCTAAACACGCTCTTGCAGCATAATTCGTTGAAGTCCAGGCGCCTAAAAAAAGTTGGATAATAATTAATATNAANCCAACGATAATTACAGGTTTATTTTTTACAAATAATACAAATCCATTTGATATCTTTAGTGACTTCATATGTATCAAAAGAAATATTGAGGTTGTAATCATTGCTCCAAATAAGTGTGTAGTAACTATCAAAGGGTGAAGTTTTAGACTAACNGTTAAATACCCAAAGATTCCTTGTCCGATAATAACNAACAATAATATTGCAGANTCAGCCCTTAAACGTTTCTGTTTNAANGAGATTAAAAGCAAGCCAATNGCCAATAGCCCAAGTGAAGNAGCAAAATATCTATGAACAACCTCNGGGATAATCTTATCAATCTCAACTGGCGAATCTGGGTACAAATTTTCTGCTATTGCTATCTCATCAACTGTGGTAGGGAATGTTACAAATCCATAGCACCCTGGCCAATCAGGNCACCCTAGACCAGCATCTGCTAACCTAGTCCATGCGCCTAGACCAATAACAATAAAGCAAAATGCTATGCCAATCGCAGAAAATGATTTTGTATTCAATATNTTCATAATAGTATTTTTANATCTTCAAAAATCTCATTTAAAGTTAANGTTAGATAAAATTCTTCCATAACATTTGAAAAATCATCCATTAGAAATAGAGATTTTGATACATATGGGTTATTCAANTGTTGAGANACATTTTTTTCAAATTGTGAATTTTCGTCAAAAAGGAACTCAATCCTTGGAAATTTGGTTCTTAATTCATNTAAGTTTTCNAAACTAGCTNCGTCTTTGTATATAACAACTCTTCTCAGCCGATTCATTTTTCTTCCTAGAGTAACGTTTAANCTTGTAGCAAGCTTATACCTTGATTCACTCACATTTAAATCATTTAAATCNTCAAAATAAACTAAATACCATTTGCCTTTAACAAAATTAAATGACTGTCCATCNATATCAACCAAATTAGTGTTATCGGTCNTNATTTGNGGCACTATCAGTACACCATTATTTTTAGTTTCATCTGGTTTGTAGCCATAGTAAAAAGTTAAGGTTGATAAGCTTATAACAACAATTGGTGTTAAAAGAATTATTAACGCTAAAATCTTTTGATTATTCATCTTTTCTCCGATATGCATAGATAGTTAATACCAAAAGGGCTAAACACAACCCAAACCATTGAATTGCATAGCCAATATGTTTGGANGCTGTCATATTTATTGGTTTTTCAATTGGCAGAAATTTGTTCTCATCATNGATATTCAAATTAAATAAGAAGTTATGAATATACTTATTCTCTAAATTTGGGAACTTTTTAACTATATTGNTCAATGAGAATTCTTGAATTATTCTAGGNTCNGATTCTGCAATATTTTGAATAAATGAGTTTTCGTTCTTATTTAAAANACTCCCTTCCAATCTTATTATTCCTTGTGGNANCTTAATATCTGGTAGATCATTTTTNATTAAATTTCTTTCAACAAACCCCCTATGGATAAATATATACAAATCGTCAGAGCCGTGAAATAAATGNTAAATTTTAAAACCTGCTTTGCCATTCAGNATTGCATTNTCTTCAAANATAACTGTTTCTGTAAACTCGCCATCAATATATGCTGGCATCCAACTTTTATAACTTTGATTTTTCTTAATTGATACTCCTTTCAGATTCAACAATGAGTCATACTCTTTCATTATTTCATTTTTTTGTTGTGCTCTATCAACTTGCCAATATCCTAATGAAAAAGTAATAGGTATAAAAANAACTGAAAATATTATTATGTTTCTTTTAAAGTTACTCATTTGTGTTTTAATAGGTCTGTGTTAAAAACTTTACTAATCATAGTTATCATTTTAATTCTAATNAGCTTGGGATCTAGTCTGGTTTTTTTATTCATCGACAGAGGCAATCCAAACAANAAAAGAATCCTTTACGGTTTAGGTTTCAGAGTCTCTCTTGGTGTTATTTTAATTCTTCTCATAGCTTATGGTCTTTATACAGGTGAGCTAGGTAATTCAGCCCCTTGGGGTTAGAGAATATAAACAAATAAGAATAGGCACACCCACACCACATCAACAAAGTGCCAATACCATGAGGCAGCTTCAAAACCAAAATGTTCTTTCTCTGAAAAATGTTTGAATCCAGATGACCTGACAAGTTGAGTTAGCAAAAATATNCCTCCAATTAAGACATGCATTCCATGAAACCCTGTAAGCATAAAAAATGTCGTTCCATAAACTCCAGAATTTAAAGTTANTCCTAGATGTGCGTAAGCCTCGTAGTATTCCAATGCTTGGAGTATGACGAATATGAATGCAAGTGTTACTGTTATTCCNAACCAAAAATTGAATCTTTTTCTATTGTTTTGTTTAAGTGCAACATGAGCAAAATGAACTGTGCCNCTTGAAGAGAGAAGAACAATTGTATTCCATAANGGCAACCAAGTAAGCACGTCACCAAAACTACGTAAATACATGTTTTCNTCAGGCCCTTTTGTAATAGCATTTTCNCCCAGTAAACTTTGTTCAGGTGTAATCATNGGTGGCCAAGTAGGCTCAAATTCTGGCCATAGCAAGTCACCAGCAAGCCCTTTTGCTGTTGGGCCCTCGCCCCCTAACCAAGGAACGGCGATTGTTCTTATATAAAAAAGCGCACCAAAGAAAGCAANAAAGAACATTACTTCAGAAAAAATAAACCATGCNAATCCATATACATAGGAATTATTTAGCTGNGGTGTGTCTAGNCCCGCTTGTGATTCCTTTGTTACGAGTGCCCACCAATAGGCCATAGTTGCTANNACANCTACAAGACCGAGGTATAACATTGTTGTTCCATTTCCAGAAACTGCAGAAGCTGCNCCAAATCCAGCAAAAAGTGCTGCAACTGCAAAAATNATTGGTATCCTGCTTTGATCAGGGACGTAGTATTTCTCTTGGTTNTTTGAACTAGGTNTCATGATTCATTGATATAGCTTGGGTCCTATTATTTTCAAATANAGTATATGATAAATAAATATTATTTACATTTTCTGAAAGTTCAGAATCAACATAAAACCGNATAGGCCATTCTTGTTCCTCATACGGTCCAAGAGTTTGTTCCTCGAAACAAAAACATTGTATTTTTTTGACCTGTTCTGCTGCAAGCCCAGGAGATACCGAGGGTATTATGGTNAAAACTAAACTTTTATTAGTATTATTTCTGGCGATGTACGAAGTCCTGCTTACTTTATCTGTTGCAACAGTTATCNATTCAGATGAAGGATAAAATGTTACTGGTGCAGACTCATTTACTTGGCTCAANAATCTAACATTCACATCTCTATTAAACTGTTCTTTTTGTGTTTTAAAAAAATCAGAAGGCCCATAGATTTTTCCATTGAGACCNGTGACTTCACAAAAAACGTTATAGAGNGGAACAAGCATAAAAGAAAAGAAGAACATAAAGATTGCTGCTCCAAGCAAGCCTAAAAATGCTTTTTTCATACTTTAGTATTTTTGGTNATCTTGGGCGGTATTTCAAAAGTATGGTATGGTGCTGGTGAAGAAACTGTCCATTCTAATCCCCGTGCTCCATCCCAAACTTGGGAAGTTGCTTTTTTTCCAGCAAAAACTGTTTTTACAACAATATATAAGAACAATAACTGNGATGCNCCAAATAAAAATGCTCCAATGCTTGAAATTGCATTCCATTCAGCAAACTGAAGAGCATAATCAGCATATCTTCTNGGCATTCCAGCCAGGCCAACAAAGTGTTGTGGGAAGAAGGTTACATTAACTCCAATGAAAGATAACCAGAAGTGNAATTTACCCATAGTTTCGTCGTACATATTGCCTGTCCANTTAGGTAGCCAATAATAAACTGCAGCCATGATGGAAAAAACTGCTCCCGGTACTAATACATAATGAAAGTGAGCAACNACAAAATANGTATCATGATATTGGAAGTCGGCTGGAGTAATTGCAAGCATAAGCCCTGAGAAACCNCCAATAGTGAATAGAACTACAAANGCGATTGCAAAAAGCATTGGTGTTTCATAAGTAATNGAACCTTTGAAAATAGTTGCNACCCAATTAAATACTTTTACCCCTGTTGGAATAGCAATCAACATAGTTGCCCACATAAAAAATAATTCAGCAACTAAAGGCATTCCTACTGTAAACATATGGTGNGCCCAAACNACAAANGATAATACTGCTATGGANACCATTGCATAAACCATTGAAGANTGTCCAAAAAGAGGTTTTCTTGAAAAGGTTGAAATGATGTGAGACGTGATTCCAAATGCNGGAAGAATCATTATATAAACCTCAGGATGTCCAAAGAACCAAAAGATATGTTGGAATAAGACTGGNTCTCCGCCCCCAGCTGCATCAAAGAATGATGTNCCGAAGTAAGCATCCATTAAAAGCATTGTTACTGCTCCAGCTAATACTGGCATCACTGCTATAAGTAAATACGCTGTAATAAGCCATGACCAAACAAACAAAGGCATTTTCATCAATGTAATTCCAGGTGCTCTCATATTCATTATTGTCACAATGACATTAATTGAGCCCATAATTGATGAAATTCCCATTATNTGNATGGCAAATACAAAATANGCAATGTTTGGATAATTTGTTGATAGTGGNGCATAAAATGTCCAACCAAATCCAGGCATTCCTCCTTCCATAAATGCAGTTGAGAGTAAGATTGTAAAAGCAGATGGAAGCAGCCAAAAACTTAGGTTATTCATTCTTGGTAAAGCCATATCAGGNGCACCAATTTGCATAGGAATCAGCCAGTTTGCTAAACCCACAAAAGCGGGCATTACACCACCAAAAATCATGATTAATCCNTGCATGGTNACNAGCTGGTTNTATTTNATAGGGTCAAGAAGCTGAAGGCCTGGNTCAAATAGCTCGGCTCTTATNGCCATAGCCATNGCTCCACCAGTTAANAACATNAAAAAACTAAACCATAAGTAAAGNGTTCCTATNTCTTTATGNTTTGTCGTAAATAACCATCTTGTTATGCCTTTTTTTGGGCCATGGTCNTGATCGTGATGTTCTACTACTGCNCTCATTTTATCTCCTATAAGTTAACATTTTTATAATCTACTATGTCTTTTGGCACTACAATTGTGCTGTCACCAGCNCTATCGTTCTCCCACGAGAGCCTTGTAAATGTAATCACTGAAGCCATCTCAACTTCATTTAACTGCTCTGCAAAAGACTGCATTTGACTTCCTCTTATGCCTTCCATCAATATTTCAATTTGCTTTGATTTATCATTCATTACTACACCACTACCTGCTAATGCTGGGTAGAAACCTGGTATTCCCGCTCCATTTGTCTGATGACAAGCTGCGCATCTTGTATTATAGATTTCTTCTCCTTGTGCTAGCAATTCATCAACCGTCCACTCTTTTTCAGTTAAAAAGGCAAGCTGTTGGGCATCATCTCTTTTCTCTTGTATCCAGTCGATATATTCTTCCTGAGTAACTGCTCTTACCACAATTGGCATATACGCATGTCTTTCGCCACACAACTCTGTGCAATTTCCTCGATAAATTCCAGGGACATTTATTGTTGCCTTAGCTACATTTATAAACCCAGGAATCGCGTCTTGCTTAACTGCAAAATCACTCATATACCAAGAATGAATAACGTCATTGCTTGTTATTAGAAATCTTATTGGAGTATTGATGGGCACCACTACTTCTTCATCTACTTCTAGTAAATAGTTAACTCCTTTCTCAGCTTGATTTGTTTCATATTGATCAGCAGGTGTAGTTAGATTTGAAAAGAAACTGAGTGGTTTTTCACCAACTTTTTCGTCCAGATATTTATATTGCCACTTCCACTGCCAACCTATGACTTGAATATCTATACCACCTTCTTCGGCTTCATGGTCATACATTTGTTTTAAGAGACTAGATGCTGGAAGCGCCATTAAGACTAATATAATTGTCGGAACTATAGTCCAGGCCATTTCAAGCTTATGATTTTCTTCAAACTTTGCTGGAACTTTATTGTTGGATCTACGATATTTCCACATGGCGTAGAATAAGACGCCAAAGACAACGACTCCAATTGCTACCATTATCCAAAACATAAGCATGTGTAGACCAAAAACGTCCTTACTTATATCTGTAACACCAACAGGCATATTCACGTCTAGCCAGTCGGCAGATGAGAACATAGAAATTGTTAAAAGTGTAATTAGCCCCAGCTCTTTTTTCATGTACGCATATAGTACTATAAATATTGGTAATGTCGAGTAATAAATACCATTAATAGTTATAGATTCAATCGTTAATTATTTTAATGGATTCTGTTCCTTTTTTGTCTTTCTTTTCGAAATAATTGCATGAAATACATTTGATAATAGAATCATCATTTTTTAGTATGATTGAGTCTGTATCTCCACACGAAGGACAAACTGCACCAGCAATAAATTTATAATCTTTCATTCTTTATTCTCTCTTTAAGGTTCAAAGAAGGACTAACCCCAAACCATTTTGAAAATGATAAAGCTGCTTGCTCAATAAGCATCCCCTCCCCTGTATAGAATTTAATGTTATGAGAATCAGAAATTTTTAAAAAAGCATCATTTGATGAATGATCATAATTAACATCTATCATTACCGATGATTTGACAAGGTTCAAACGATTGACCAATTCTATGAGGTAATCGTCTATATCTGAAACACAGCTAATTACAATGTCAATTTCCTGATCACTGAGTTCGTCTAATCGTTTATATCTATCAAAATTTAAAGTATTGTATTTTTTGGTATTTCTATTCCATACAAATAAGTTACAGTCTTTTCCAATTTCATCTGCAATTGCCATCCCAGCACCTCCCATGCCGAAGAGAACTACATTTTTATTATTAATTCGAATATTTTTTGAGATTAAGTCTTCGTAAAAGCCCTGGCCATCTGTTGAGAAGCCTTTTATCAATTTATTTTTTGAAAAATCATCAGTATAAACAGACAATGTATTAAAGGATCTTTTTTGATTTTTTGAATAATGCTGTGCAACAATCTCTTTAAAGGGTTTGGTAATGTTTAAACCCTTACCGCCATTATTAAAAAAATTCTCAATAAATATAATAGGGTCTTTTTCAATATCATAAATTTCATAATTTAAATCGATATNTAACTCTTTACCAAAAAGCTTATGTATTTTTGGAGATAAGGAATAGTTAATATCTTTTCCTAAAATTCCTAATTTATATTTCATATCCAATTTCTTGCTTTNGTTATNGCAGAATATAAAAAGATCTCATCCTCGTTTANGTTGTTATCAAATTTATACCTCCACGAAACNTCATTTGGCAAGGACATAAGAATTGATTCGATACGTCCTCCAGACTGGAGACCAAATAGCGTTCCCCTGTCNTAAATAAGGTTAAATTCAACATATCGCCCTCGCCTAAACCTTTGAAACTCCTTTTGCCTATCNGTNTGCGGCAAGTTTTTTCTTTTCTTAATAATCTTTGTGTAAGCATTTGAAAATGCAGNAACAACATCTTGAGATAGTTTTAAACCATCNCTTCTCTTATCAAAACGTTGGTTTTCATAGAAAATACCTCCAATNCCTCTATGCTCCTTTCTGTGCTTTAAGAAAAAATAACTGTCACAATTCTTTTTCCATGNTTCATAATTAAAATCACANGCATTTTTTGCTTCTTGATGCCATAAACGACAATCTTCCTCAAAAAGAACATATGGNGTTAAATCAAAACCNCCCCCAAACCATTCATCTAAGATTTCATCACCTTTAAACGTACAAAAGTATCTAATATTTAAATGTGCTGTTGGTACATTTGGATTTTTAGGATGGAAAACAACTGACACACCNGTTGCAAAGTAAGGCACATCATGAAAATTCTCTTGGCCCAACGACGCCTGAGGCAATGAATCACCAGAAATTTTTGAAAAATTTATCCCTGCTTTGTCAAAAAACTCACCCCCATCAATTACAACAGAAGTTCCTTCGCCNAGTNCTTTTTTTGTCCANGAGTCCTCGATTACATTTTTCTTACTTTCNTTTATTAGGAATTGCTTCTGAAGTGACAGNTGTATTTTTTCAAAAATTGAAGCAATTTCTTGATTTTTATCTAACATAATCGCCTAANTTAAGGTCAAAAATTTTTGATGGTTTTTTTTGCCCTCCTAAGGGNAGGTCTAATATACCAAAAATTTTTTCTGAAAAGATATTTTTTACTTCATTNGTNGTTTTGCAAACAGGCTCTCCCGATAAATTNGCTGATGTTGAAACAATTTCTTTTCCTATATGATCTAAAAATTGTAGNAGGATCGGATATTGTGGAATCCTTATCGCTATATTGTCTTCTCCTGAGGGAACAATAATTGTTGTGAAAGACTTCGACAGTTTTTCAATTTGGTCTTTGTATTTTTTTTCAATATTTANTCGTTCAAAAGCATGTTCAGTGCTTTGAAATAGAAGAATATATTTNTTATTTTTCTCTCTCCCTTTAATGAAATTAAGTTTCTCCACNAGAGTTTTTTTGTAGATGCACCCAATACCCCAAACNCCCTCAGTGGGGTATGCAATAATATTTTCATTNTTNACCCAACTAGCAGCTGTTGTTAGGTTTTTAGTCTCTATCAAGGTTTTTGTCTTTAAGAATAGTCTTCTCTCTAAGTTCAGATTTAAAAGATTTCATTTTCTCGGACAGTTTATTATCAGTTGTAGCAANCATTTGTGCTGCAAATATTCCTGCATTTGTTGCTCCAGCTTTTCCAGCTGCAAANGTGGCTACAGGCACTCCCGCTGGCATCTGTAGTGTNGATAAAATAGCATCCAANCCATTAAGAGAGCTATTATCAGATGGAACNCCTAAAACTGGTTTTGTAGAATTAGCAGCTACAGCTCCNGCTAGGTGTGCNGCCATNCCTGCAATGGCAATATATGCTCGACAACCATTTTGTTGAGAGGACTGTAAGTAATCNACCAAAACATCTGGGGACCTGTGGGCTGAGATTACTTTTAGCTCACATGACAAATCAAATGATTTTAGTGATTGAATGGCTGCTTTTCCTAATTCCAGATCAGAATCTGACCCTAAAATTACCGCAACATCTATTTTGTNCATATATATGAAATTATAATCTAATTATGAATAAGCTNAACATTTTAACATTTCCTGACCCAAGGTTAAGAAAAAAAGCATCNNCCATTACAGTTTTTGATANTACTTTAAAAAAATTTGCTGAAGANATGCTTTTTACAATGTATGAGTCCAANGGAATAGGTTTAGCAGCNACACAGGTTGATTTTCATCAAAGGCTAATTGTTATAGATGTGTCTGATGAGNAAAACGAGCCCTATTTCTTGNTTAACCCATCTTATGTNGTTCTNGATGANACCATTGAGCATTTTAAGGAAGGGTGTCTATCAATTCCCACTTTTTTTGAAGATATNTATCGACCAAAAAAAATTGAACTTACNTATCAAGACCTCAAAGGTAAGAAAAAGGTTGAAATTTTTGAAGGAATTTTCAGCGTCTGTGTTCANCATGAGATAGACCATCTTGAAGGAAAGCTTATGGTTGATTATTTGTCCCCGCTCAAACGGGATAGAATTAGGAATAAGCTTGAAAGAAAAAAAGATGACAAAAAAACAAATTAACATAGGTTTTGCTGGAACCCCTGAATTAGCATTCAAACACTTTCAAACAATAATTAATGATAGCGACTTCAACNTTAAGTTTGTTTTAACGCAGCCAGTGTCAAAAAGTGGAAGAGGATTGAAAAATTATGAATATTCTCTGCAAAAGAGTGATATTNATGTTCCAATTATTGCACCTCATTCATTATCTGNNGTAGGNTTAGAGGATNAAATTTGNTCNTATGAAATTGATATNTTGGTTGTTGTNGCNTATGGCAAGATTCTTCCNAGTTGGATTTTAGACTATGCNAAATTTGGGTGCCTTAANGTTCACTTCTCATTGCTTCCTCTTTATAGAGGGGCCTCGCCTATTCAGAGGAGCATAGNAAATGGTGAGANGGAGTCAGGCATTACCTTTATGAAGCTTGAAGAAAAAATGGATGCTGGTCCGATATATNTGCAGAAANAAATTATTATAAAAGATTTGGATTTTTTTGAAGTTGAAGAAAAGTTAATTAAGCTGTCATTAGAAAATTTAAATNATGTTATAAAAAATATTGTATGGGATTCGTTANAAGCATATGAGCAAAATGATTCGCTTGCATCNTATGCTGAAAAAATNAGTAANAATGAGGGAGAAATAAATTGGAGAGGTGATTTAACTTCAATTCAAAATAGNTTNAATGCGTTTAAAAAATGGCCACAAAACTTTTTCATGCTNAATGGNAAAAAAATTAAAGTTTTGGACATTGAAACAGACCCACTAAACGTTGGAAATAGNGGTTTTGTTTCCCACGTAACGCAAGATTCGATAGGGGTATACTGTAATAATGGCTGCATTCTTATAAAGGAGNTNCAGTTTCCTGGTAAAAAAATAATTAATGCTAGGGATTTCTTTAATTCAAAAAGAGATATAATTTCTGTAGGGNAAGAATTAAGTTGAAAATAGTTATTCTTGGAGCAGGCTCAATAGGCGGAAGTGTCGCAAATGAACTATCTACTGAAGAAAATGATGTAATTGTGATTGACAANAATCAAGAAAACCTTGATTCGTTNAATTCTAAAGAAGGCATTCTTACNATANATGGAAACGCTTCATCTCCANCAACATTGTCAAAAGCNAATCTAGATAAAAATACCCTTCTTTTGTGCCTAACNGACTCNGAAGAAGTGAACTTATTATCNTCTATTNTTGCAAGGTCNAGTTTNGAAGTAGGTAGAATTGTTTGCAGGCTTATAGGTTCAGATTATCAAGGGNTTGCAGAAGAAATTGCTTCAGAGGTCGATTACTTTATAAATCCAGAGGACCTAATAACTGAAGAAATTAGAGAGTTATTNCACCATCCTGGGTCGCTTGAAATTTTAGATTTTGTTGAGAACCGCTTAAANCTNGTGAGTGTNTATGCAAAAGAGTCAGGCCTTCTTGTTGGAAGNCAAATCAAAGAGCTTAAAGATCATTTGCCTGATTATGAAACAAGGATNCCAGCAATATACAGAGGGGAAGANTTAATAATGCCAACNGGGGAAACTGTAATTGAAGAGGATGATGANGTNTATTTTGTTGCAGATGAAAAACATATAGAACAAGTGACAAGAGAGCTACAAAAGCTCGAAGATAGGTATAAGAATATTTATNTTGCAGGNTGTGGAAACATAGGGAAATTGTTAGCTAATAAAATATTTGAAGAGTTTAATGTAAAAGTTATAGAGAAAGATCAAAAACGNTGTGAAGANGCAGCAGAGGAATTGGACANTATTTTAATTCTAAATGCAGANGCCGCTGATAAAGANTTTTTGTCAAGNGAAGGAATAGATGATTGTGATGTTTTTATTGCCGTGACACAGGATGATGAAACAAATGTTTTATGCTCNCTCATGGCAAAAAAGCTNGGNGCNAAAAAAACTATTACNATCATAAATAAGGAGGCCTACTTTGATCTGATAGATCGAAATGATCTGGANATAATTGTATCGCCTGTTCAGATAACNGTTTCNCATATACTAAAATANATTAGAAANGGATTGGTGTTTAACGCACATAAAGTGAAAAAGGGAGTGGCNGAAGTTATTGAACTAAATGTAGATGATTCTATAAGCAAAATAATTGGTAAAAAAATAGCTGANCTAGAACTTAATGGCTCTATGAATATTCCAGCAATTTGCAGNGAAGATGAGGTGTTTATGGCACATGGNGTTTTTGAAATAAAAGAAGGAGACCACTTNCTGATATTNTATAAAGACAAGTCTGCATTTGATTCGTTTTATAATAAATACAAATGACTACTCTTTTAAAGGTGCTAAGATTTTTAGGNCCTATATTTTTATTTTTTTCACTTCTGGTAGCTCTTCCATCATATTTAATTAGTTATTTTAATCAAAGCACTGATGAAGTAATGGGNCTAATNTTGCTATTAGGNNTAGGATATTCTGGNGTGATACTTTTTACACTNAGAANTAAAAAATTTATCTACACCCCAAGNGATGGNTTTTTAATAACTCTTGTGAGCTGGGTNCTAGTTTCGCTTATAGCTGCAATACCATTTTTTAATTNTGGGATGACCTATACAGATTCTTTTTTTGAGGCTGTATCAGGGTTAACAACTACTGGCTCTACAACAATCTCNAGTTTAATTGATCTTCCAAAACATTTGCTTATGTATCGGCAGCTACTNCAATGGGCAGGNGGAGTTGGGTTAGTGATNGTTGTTTTAGCAATTATNCCTGCTGTTTCAGGAGGTATAAAAGTATTACAGGCNGAAACGTCTGGTTTTGCTGAAAAAAGCTTTTCACCAAGATTAAGAGAAACGGCAAGGTCTTTANTAAAATTCTATCTAATCATTACCTTTCTCTGCGCTGGNAGTTATTGGCTTGNAGGAATGACTACATTTGATGCTTTTGCTCATAGTTTTAGNACAGTCTCTATTGGGGGNTTTTCAACTTATGATGGTAACTTTGGATATTTCCAAAACNCTAGTATTGAACTAGTAGCTATGNTCTTTATGTTTATTTCTGCCTCAAATTTTGGGCTTCACTTTCTTTCAATTACTAGGTTTAAATTTAAAAATTATTTAGAAAATGATGANTTTATGTTTTTTNTATTTATCTTATTATTCTCAATTATTGTATCTATCATGTTACTAATATTTAAAGAAAATCTATCATTATCCGAAGCNGTAAGATATGGCTTTTTTCAAACTATTTCTATAGTTACCACCTCAGGATTTACATTAATGCCTTTAGATAACTTTGGTCAGGCATTNCCATTCTTTATATTTATTATTGCATTTATTGGTGCTTGCTCAGGGTCAGTTGGTGGGGGAATGAAAGTTTGGAGNGTTGTAATGTTATTANGNGTAGCTTTNGATAACATCACGAAATTAATGCACCCTAATGCTNTTAAAACCACGAAAATAAATGGNATAAAAGTTGAAAGCAATCAGGTTGAATCAGTTTTTNCTTTCTTGGGTTTTTATATTGCTTTCTTTTTACTATTCCTCTTNACGCTAATTTTTCAAGATATAGACTTTTACTCAGCTTTTTCAGCGACTGCTGCTGCTATTAATAATTTNGGGCCAGGTTTGGGGGTCTTTTCTGAAAACTATTCATCTTTATCAGATTTTGGTAAGTTTACTTTGGCCTTTGCAATGATTGTAGGTAGATTAGAGTTGTTTGGAGTTTTAATTTTATTTTTCCCTTCTTTTTGGAGGAATTAATATATANTTNTCTTNCTTCCTGNAAGTTTTCTAAATTTTTTATACTCCCATCCATACATTTCAGGATTAATTCTGATTGCCCTCTCAAAATGCTTGTTCATTTCATCTGTTGAAATGAAATTTTCNACTGACTNAATGTTNAGTTTNTATTTTTTTTGGGTTCCTTTTGAAAAATAGGCAAAGTACAAATCATGTGTCCCTTTCTTTGATAGCTTCTCTATTAAATCAATAGAAAANCACTCTTTNCCAAAAAAAGTCGAATATTTACCTGTATTNTGTGGAACTAAATCGGTNGCAATAATNATATTTTCCTTTTTAATAAAGCTTTTNAGAAAAGCATTCATCCCTCTTGGGTTNGCAGGATGNAGTTTAGCNCCCCTNCTCTCTCTAATCTTTTTTATTNNNGTNTCTAAAGATTTGTTTTTTGCAGGTGTGAAAATAATATTAAGGTTATCCACNATGCTTGAAACAAAAAACAACATTGCATCCACACAACCCATATGCAGTGTGAATATTAATTTTGGTTTTGAAGAATTTTGAAANGGTTCTTNTACACTGCATTCAACAAGTTTCTTAAANTTGTTGGGTNTTCCCCATAAAAAAGGATATTCAAAAAAGGTCTCTGATGANAAAATAAGACTTGTNNTTAATGAAATTTTATTTTGTAACCCAATATGCTTGAGATTTTGTTGTGTTGTATTTTTTTGCTGACTGTTTGTAATTANTAACCAGAACGNTAAAAAATTTGAAAAAAATCTCAAAATAAACAATGGTATGGATGAAATTAATTTGAAGAGTATGAGAAACATTCTTAAAGTAATAGAATAGCTTTTATTACTAACTTTAGGAATACGTTTTGCCAGCAAAAAATATTGATGAACTCGTNGCGCTTTGTAAAAGAAGGGGCTTTATATTTCAATCNAATGANATATATGGAGGAATGCAGGGNCTTTATGATTANGGTCCGCTTGGGGTTGAGTTAAAAAATAATATTAAAAATTCATGGTGGAAATCTATGGTATACGACCGTGATGACGTTGAAGGGCTTGATGCAGCTATTNTAACAAAACAAACAGTTTTGCAATATTCTGGACACGAGGAAACCTTCACAGACCCNCTTGTTGACTGCAAGTCCTGTGGTGANCGTTTCAGAGCAGATCAAGTGCCNGACTATTGNAAAAAGGAGGATTTGACTGAGCCAAGACAATTTAATTTAATGTTNAAAACNAATATTGGNCCNGTAGATGATGGAAAAACNTTTGCATANCTTAGGCCAGAGACNGCGCAGCANATTTTTACAAANTTTAAAAACGTAATAGACTCAACTTCACGTAGCATTCCATTTGGTATTGCNCAGATAGGGAAAGCATTCCGAAATGAAATAACTTTGAAGAGCTTTATATTTAGNGTAAGAGAGTTTGAGCAAATGGAATTGGAATTCTTTGTNGAGCCNGGAACTGATGAAAAATGGCATAAAGATTGGATTGAAGCAAGNNTAAGTTGGTGGGAAGCCCAAGGAGTTNCAAGAAATAAGTTAGAATTATACGNAGTTCCNAAAGAAGAATTAGCACATTATTCAAAGGCAACAATAGATCTAATGTATAAGTTTCCTCATGGTGTTGAGGAATTAGAAGGAATAGCAAANCGTACNGACTTTGATTTGGGCTCACATTCTAAGAATCAAAATGAATTAAATATAGCNTCAAANGTTAAGCANAATAAGGATTCAAATTCNAAACTTGCNNTAAAAGANCCCCATATGAAAGATTGGCTTGTTCCNTATGTAATTGAGCCCTCTGCCGGTGTTGATCGTGCTGTGTTAGCGATAATTAATGAGGCTTANAAAGAGGAAGAAATTGGTGATTCTTCAAGGNTTGTTCTTTCATTAAAACCTCATCTTGCNCCNATNAAAGCNGCTGTAATACCTCTGAAAAAAAATAATNAGGATATGGTATCTTTAGCAAAAAGTATTAAAAACAAACTNCAAGAGCTAGGTATCGGAAGAGTNATCCTTGAAAATACTGGNAATATTGGAAAGAGCTATCGAAGACATGATGAAGTTGGNACTCCACTCTGTATCACAATAGATTTTGATAGCCTTGAAAGCTCAGATGTAACAGTCAGGGATAGAGATACCATGAAACAGGANAGGGTTTCTATANACANGCTNANGGAATACTTTTTAAANNACTTCTAAATCAAACATCTACGTTTTCTGCTCTTAATGCATTATCGTCAATGAATTCTCTTCTAGGTTTTACTTCNTCTCCCATTAAGGTTTCAAAAATTTCNTCTACAGCATCTCTNGCTTCATCNAAAGTNATTTGAACNAAACGTCTATTTNANGGNTCAAACGTTGTTTCCCATAATTGCTCCGGGTTCATTTCACCTAAACCTTTGTANCTTTGAATTTCTGGAGCTCTTGCATTATCCTGTCCATCAGACCTTATCTCTTTCAANATTNCATCTTTTTCTTCTTCGTCCTTCGCATAATATATTTTAGANCCCTTCTTTATTTTAAATAGTGGTGGCAATGCTAAATAGATATGGCCTTTNTCTAATAGATCGTACATCTGGTTATAAAAAAAGGTAAGCAGTAAGGTTCTTATGTGAGANCCATCAACGTCTGCATCNGTCATNATAATAACCCTGTGATATCTAAGCTTCTCNACNTTAAATTCGTCTATNCCAATACCAGTACCNAGTGCAGTAATTAATGTTCCTATTTCATTNGACCCTANAACTTTATCAAGCCTAGCTTTTTGAACATTTATAATCTTNCCTTTAAGNGGCAAAATNGCTTGAAATTTTCGATTTCTTCCCTGTTTGGCTGAACCACCNGCAGAATCTCCNTCAACTAAAAATAATTCTGAAAGAGTTGGNTCTTTTTCCTGACAATCNGCTAGCTTTCCAGGCAAGCCACCTATGTCTAGAAGNCCCTTTCTTCTTGTCATCTCTTTAGCTTTTCTTGCAGCNTCTCTTGCGTAGGCAGCTTCCAGCACTTTACCTAATATTTCTTTAGCTTGCTGTTTATTAGCTAATAAGAAATCCATAAAATAATCGTTTAAAAGGCCCTCTACTGCCGGTCTTGCTTCCGATGATACAAGTTTGTCTTTTGTTTGTGAGGAAAATTTAGGATCAGGCATTTTAAGNGATATCACTGCNACCATACCTTCCCTNACGTCCTCGCCTGTAATCTCTACCTCTTTTTTTCTCATTAAATCTTCTTTCTTAATAAAGTTTTTGATAACACGAGTTAGGCCACCTCTGAATCCAGCTAAGTGTGTACCCCCATCGCCTTGGGGGATGTTGTTTGTAAAACATTGAACATTCTCTCTGTAGGTGCTGGTCCATTGAACTGCTATTTCNACACCTATCCCTTTTATTGATGCATTTGCATAAAATGGTGAGCCCACAGTTTCTTTTTTCCCAGTTAAATACTTTACAAATTCGCTTAGACCTCCATCGGATTTAAAATTTTCTTTTTTACCAGTTCTCTCATCTAATACACTAATCCCAATACCTTGATTTAAGAANGATAACTCTCTGATCCGTTTNATCAGTGTTTCTGTGACAAAAGTAGTGTCAGAAAAAATCTTTTTTGAAGGTNTNAAGGTGACTTTTGTGCCGGTATCCTTNCTTTTTCCAACAATGTCTAANGTTGTTTTGGGAAATCCATCNGCATATTCNTGNCGATATTTAGATCCCTGTCGCTCTATTTCTAAAATAAGCTTACTGCTTAAAGCATTAACCACAGANACTCCTACNCCATGTAATCCACCAGAAACCTTGTAACTGTTTTCATCAAACTTCCCTCCTGCATGTAGTACNGTCATAATAACCTCTGCTGCGGATGCGCCCTCTTCATGTTTATCTACTGGTATCCCTCTTCCATTATCAGAAACAGATANNGAACCATCCTTACCCACNATGACATCAATCTGAGTACAATGTCCTGCCAATCCCTCGTCTATTGAATTATCAAGGACTTCAAANACCATATGATGAAGACCAGTACCATCATCGGTATCCCCTATATACATACCAGGTCGTTTTTTTACAGCCTCTAGGCCTTTCAATACTTTAATNCTATCGGAATCGTAGNTATCTGACATAGGATGTGTCTCCATTTTGTTCTACGTAGAACATTTGTGTTGTNTTATTAATTNTATTTTTATCTATAATTGTTATAAGACTTTGCATAGTGTTTTTATCTANATATTTTAACATTGTTTCAAGATTTTCTTTATCTAATTCTGATGAAATATCATCAATTAATAGCAACGGNGCTATATTTGTTGATTGTTGNATNATTTCTCTTTGTATTAAGTGGAATAAAATAGATAAAAGTTTCTGTTGGCCTCTNGANAGTTCTANGTTTANATCAGAATTNTTTACANAAATTTTAAAAAGACGTTTATGTGGCCCATCTGATGTTCNTTTAAGAATTAAGTCTTTATCTAGATTTTCTTTTAACACTTGTGAATATGTTTTGGTATGATCATATCCCTTAAAATAATCTATAGATATAGAGCCAATCCATGGATTTTTATCATAAAAGTCTGANAATAGATCTTTATTTGTGAGTTCTTTATTNATTNTTGCAATAATTTGTTCNTTTATANGTGTTATTTCCTCTTCAATTAATAAAAGNTGATCACTCCAAACACTGATTTCATNATTTTGCNCTTTTTTAAGNGCAANATTTCTATTTTGATGNATTTTTTTGAAATTTGTCATAGTTTTTGANAAGTTTTGTTCCACGTAGAACAATATTTTATTTAAATATTGTCTTCTCTTTTCTGGGTTTGATGTTGTGAAGAAAAAATTCTCACTTTCAATGAGACAAATTGGTTTAGTGTAAGCGAGAGTGCGTTTAGTAATTTTTTTGTCATTTTTATCAGTATGTATTGATGGGGAATCCTGAGTTTTTTTAATAATAATTGATGTATCGTCACTAAAATTACAACTAATATTAAAATGCTTATGTCCATGTGTTATAAAATCATTAGGGTTAAGGCTTCGAAAGCTTTTTGTAGTCAGNTTATANTGAATAGATTCAAGAATTGAGCTTTTTCCAACAGCATTTTCNCCNCAGAAAAANACAAGGCCCTTAGGAATTGAAATATTAAGTTGCTCATAAGATCTGAAATTGATGAGTTTTAAGTTTTGTANTATCACTTAGAGTAGGAGAGGCATTAAAACAAGTGTTTGTTGTTTGTCAGAACCCTCAATTAGAGCACTCTTATCTGTNCCGAAACTAATTAATTTAATTTCATCATCNTCTATGGTAGNAAGAACTTCCCTTAGGTAGTTTACATTAAAAGCAACATCAAACCCTGGAGCCGAACCAGATANNATNTTTAAAGACTCTTCTGCTGATTCTTGATCTGGATTATGAGCGGANACCTCTAATGAATTTTCATTAGTTTTNAGCTTAACNCCTTTAAATTTTTCGCTAGATAGAACNGATACTCTAGATAANGTTTCTATTANNCTTTTCCTGTTAACGCCTATTTCTANACCATCTCCAGATGGTATTACTTTNGTAAAATCTGGNTAATTTCCATCTACAAGTTTGGATTTAAATGTAAANTTTTTATACATAAATACTATATTATTCGCGTTAATATAAAATTGAATTTGTTCNTTATTTTTGGGAAGAATTTTTGTTAGCTCAATAATAGTTTTCCGTGGAATAATTCCAAAAAAGTCTCCCTCTTGATCAAGTTTTAATTTATAGACTGCTAGTCTATGGGCATCAGTAGCAACCATATTTATTTCGTTCATATTTTTCTGGAGCAAACATCCATTCAGATAGTGCCTCCAATCTTGGTTAGCCATNGCAAATGAGGTNTTTTGAATTANAGCTAATAAGTCNTCTGAACTNATNTCATAAGTTTTATCAGAGGGGACTGTGTCAAAATCAGGAAAATCTCCTGCTGATATNGTGGCTAAATTATATCTNCCACTAGATGACTTTACTTGCATTTTNTTGCCATCATCATTCAAAGAAAAGGCTATTTCTCCCTCTGGAAGCTCTCNAACNATATCAGATATTTTTTTGGATGGAATTGTTGTTTCCCCGTCTTCAGAATTTTGTGCTGTAAGNTTAAATTCAAGTTCAACNTCAAGATCTGTGCTCTTTAAGNTCAGCTCATCGCCGGAACATTTTAAATAAATATTACTAAGTATTGGTAAGGTTTGTTTTTTATCCGCAACAGCAGCAAGTGATTGTANTTGGTGAATTATTTCATCTTTATTGATTGAAAACTTCATTTTATGCAGATAGTGTTCTTCTTAATTTTTTGTAGTCTTCCTCNATCTCTAAACTAGTTTGAATGAGTTCTTTTGTTTTTTCACATGCATGTATAACTGTAGTATGATCTCTCCCACCGAATGCTTCTCCTATTTCAGGCAGGCTATGGTTAGTGAGCTCTTTTGAAAGTGCCATAGCAACTTGTCTTGGCCGAGTAATNGATCTATTTCTTCTCTTAGAAAGTAGATCACTCATTTTTATATTAAAGTAATCAGCAACAACCCTTTGTATGTTTGAAATCGTTACCATTTTTGCCTGAATAGCAAGAACATCTCTAAGCGAGTCTTTGATAAGATTAATATCGATGTTGGTCTTAGCAAACTTCGCGTTAGCAGCAACTCTTTTGAGAGCGCCCTCAAGCTCTCTTACGTTTGATTTAACTTTTTGTGCAATAAAAAATGCACAATCATCAGGNAGGAGAATNTCCATATCATCTGCTTTTTTAAGTAAGATTGCGGCTCTTGTTTCTAATGCTGGAGGGTCAATTACAACAGACAGGCCCCAACCAAATCTTGATTTTAGTCTTTCTTCAAGACCTTCNATTTCTTTTGGGTATCTATCACAAGAAAATATCATTAAATTTCCACCTTCAATTAAGCTNTTAAAAGTATGGAAAAGCTCCTCTTGGCTTTGCTCTTTGCCNGCAAAGAATTGTATATCATCAATTAAAAGAGCATTNAGGTTTCTGTAAAATCTTTTAAATTCATTTATGGCTCCAAGCTGTAGNGCTTTAACCATATCGCTGACAAAGCGCTCGGAGTGGACGTAACAGATTTTTGCATTAGGTCTNTCTTGTAAAAGTTTATTTCCAATAGCGTGCATTAAATGTGTTTTACCAAGACCNACACCACCATACANAAACATAGGATTATACTCTGTAAGGTCNGCTTGCTCGGCTACTTGTTTTGCTGCNGCCANNGCAACTTGGTTGGATTTACCCTCTACGAATGTATCAAATGTATAGTTATTGTTAAGNCCNGTGACATTTATGTTTTCTTTTGTTTTNTTTTCTACAGAGACATTAAGAATAAATTTNTTNCTACCAATATGATTTTCTAAAAATTCAGTAATGACAGGNAAATATTTATCTTTAAANAAATCTCCAATAAAAGAGTTAGGAGCATAAATGTTAAAGTTATTTTCCTTTACTTCAAAATGAAGAGGTTTTACCCAAGAGTTGTATTCTGTGGTGTTTATTTGTTTTTCTAAATGTTGTACACCTTTGTTAAAAATATTTANTGTAGAAACCTTGTTAGACATCGCGATAAGTTTATAATACAAAAGCTTTTAATAACATGTAACAAGTATATTGATTATTTGTTAAAAAACTGTGGATAAAAATGAAAAGAACTCTCAAAGTAACAAATTTAAAAAGAAAAAGAACTCATGGTTTTAGGGAAAGNATGTCTTCTAAGGCCGGAAAATCAGTGTTATCTAACCGAAGATCAAAGGGCAGAAAATCTTTATCNGTTTAGGTAAATTTTGAAAAAAAANNATTTCANTAAATAAAAAAAATAANATAAAGAAANTTTCACCTAAAATGTTTTCATGGGAAATGAANAATATTACNAANACTNTNTCAGTTTNTAGGCAANNAACTGANGGGCCCGGGTCNGTGCTGGTAATGATNCCNAAAAAAATTGTAAAAAGCTCTGTCAGNAGAAATGAGATTAGAAGAAAAACTAAAGAAATATTTAGNAANGGGAAATCTTCGAGTCTGGGCTACCATTTTCTGGTAAAATTTAAGTCTAACTGNGATCCTGAAAAGGATCTATTTAATGAATATTTAAAAAATGCTTAATCCANGACATATATATTTAATCATAACAATGGTTTTTGTAATGCTGTTGGTTTTTGAATGGGGAGGGGTAAATAAAAGTGANAANGTTGCCACNTCTAAATACGTTCAAAACCTTGCAACCAATGNAGATTTCGAAAAAATTTATAATTCCGANCTNGAAGTTTATATAGACCTCAAAGATGGTTCTNTTCGTAACGCGTTCATNATGGAAAGAGTTGAGCGCGATGGTTTGTTCAAAACAAGGTTGCTCTCAGATGATGATTTTNTGCGTTTTTACTTTAAAACAAGTGTCTCAGGTTTTTCCGGNGGNGAGTATAAGGTCATCCAGCAAGACCAAACANCAATCACNNTGTTATCAGAAGATGAGGTTGGAAATAAATTAGAGAAAACATACTCATTGTTGGNCGGCTANATATTGAATATTTCAGATAAGCTGTCTTTAGCTGTGCCATCCTATGGNGCAGTAAATATTTTTAAAACATTTTATAGNAACAANAATAAATCTGTAGATTATGGAACGGCTTTTTCANGAGATCATCTAGCTTTCAGCACAACTGAAGATGCNTTTAATGATGAATCTCTATCCTCAATAACATCAAGAGAGAGCTATTTAGGGCATTGGGTAGGNCACTCCCAAAAACATTTTGTNGTGGCTGTTTTCGATGACGAGGTTGAGCAAAAGATTTCACTATACCCACAAGACTCAAATGGNCTTTTTAGGTTTGGGTTTGATGAACAAATGTTGAGTTCAAGTGGATTAATGTCTAGCAATACAAATGTTTTTATTGGGCCAAAAAAGAAAGAGGTCCTTGAAACTATTGCCCCACATTTTAAATATAATNTGGATCTAGGTTTTGTTTATGGTATTGGNGAGTTCTTTATAGTTGTCCTTAATTTCCTTTTTGGTTTTGTTCAAAATTGGGGTGTAGCAATTGTTCTCTTAACGNTCTTGTTTAAGNTNGTTTTGTCTCCTCTTCAAATTATGCAGATAAACTCAATGGTTAAAATGCGTAAACTTTCGCCACGTTTGGCAGAGATCCAGCAAGCAAATAAGGGCGACCAGCANAAACTTGCCAAAGAAATGACAGAGCTATACAGAAAAGAGAAATTTAATCCAGCGGCAGGCTGCTTGCCTCTTTTTGCTCAATTCCCAATTTTTATAGCAATGTTTTGGGTTACAAGAGAGGCAATCGAATTCAGAGGTGANTCTTTNTTATGGATTCCTGANCTTGCTGAATCAGACCCNTTCTTAATAACACCAATCTTAATGGGTTTATTAATGTTTGGTTCTCAAAAGATGATGCCAAAACCTCCTCANACNCAAGGNATGCAGGCTCAAATTGCACAGCANATGATGGTTGTTTTCCCGCCAATGATAACNATTATTTTCCTTTTCATGCCTGCNGGTGTTGTAATATATTCAGTGATTAACATGCTGTTATCAATTGTTCCACAAGTAATTATAATGGGCAGGCTTGAGCCCGATGGCAGTGGGGCAGGTGGCTAGCAANCAACATTCNGTTTATGCGTTAGCAACNCCTCCTGGAAGGTCAGCTATTGCGGTTGTAAGAGCAACTGGTGGGGTNGAAGTTCAGAAATTTCTTGAATCATTAAACATTAAAAAAAANACAAATGGTTGTTTTGTAAGGGCNCTTAAAATAGGGGNCTACTCTGACAGCTGTTTAGTTCTGANCTTCCCTTCCCCAAAGTCATTTACCGGTGAAAATGTNGTTGAAATTCACTGTCATGGTAACCCTGTAATTGTNTCAGGCGTTTTTAAGCTNTTGGATGGTTTTGGAATGAATGANGCTGAAAGNGGAGATTTTAGCAAACGNGCTTTCATGAACGGTAAGATTGGTCTTGATGAGGCTGAAAGCATATTGTTNGGTATTGAAGCAGGCACAGAAGATGATCTAGTTTCTCTTGANAGTTTTAGAAAAGGNGAGTTAGGCTCTTTNGTTCTTTCTTTNTCCAGAGATTTGGAAAANCTCATGGTTGAAATAGAGTCACAGTTAGACTTTTCTGATGAGGGTGGTGTTGGTGACGTTGAGAAAAAAACCATTCAACAAANNCTAAACAACAATGTTAANTCTATAGAAAAGCTGTTNNTTGATTATCGNCCTNTGAGGAATATTGAGGGAAAACGNAANGTTGCAATATTNGGNCTTCCNAATGCAGGAAAGTCCTCNCTGTTTAATTCTTTGTTNGGNTCTGATGTTGCTATTGTTTCAAAAGATGCCGGAACNACGAGAGATATAGTNAGAAAAGATATGGTTATAAATGGGNTGGATATTGAGGTAAGCGATACTGCAGGNCTGAGAAAGGGGAAATCTTTTGTTGAGGAGGAAGGTGTTAAGAANTCTTTCAAAGCTTTGGAGGAGGCTGAAGTCTCTATTTGGGTTAGCGATCCTACAAACATTTCACTTGAAAAGCCTAAAACNGATATNCANGTNTTAAATAAGTGTGACCTAATTGATGGGNAATCTTCTCCTAAACANTGGTTGCTCACNTCTGCTAAAACCGGAAGTGGTATTGAGGTGTTAAAAAAAACTATATTAAAAAAACTTAAGAAAGANGGNAGNGTTTTTTACGTTTCAGAANGGGTNTATAAAAAATTAGAGGCTGCAAANAATAAGCTATCNGTAAATNGTGGTGATTCAGATTTTTTTGANATAACAGCGCAAAATATTNGGGAATCGTTAATNATGTTNAAAGAAATTTACGGAGAATATGATAATGAAAAAATTCTTAGNGAGATATTTAATAAGTTCTGTATAGGTAANTAGTTTTCCTGTTGTTAAAGTGTGGNTTTTTTTTTGTTAACAATTTACACACAANAAAAACTTNTNTAANTAAGTGTTTNTTCACAACAGAACNNCATAGTTAACNTTTGNNTAGAGCCTNATTTTAAATATATAATCAGCGGTTATTAACAGATAANTNAATACTTAATAATAACAATAAACATAAGATGAATAATAAGTTTGATTTAATAGTAATAGGAGGAGGNCATGCTGGAGTAGAGGCNGCCCTTGCCGGGAAAAGGCTAAATTTAAATGTTGCTCTTATAACTCTAGACCAGAAAAAAATTGGNCGCATGTCGTGCAATCCTGCAGTTGGNGGTATTGGGAAAACGCACCTTGCTAGAGAGATAGATGCTCTGGGGGGNGTTATTTGTGAGGCNACAGACCTTTCAGGCATTCAGTTNAAAACCCTNAATAAAAAGAAGGGNCCCGCGGTTCAAGCGCTTAGAGCCCAAACGGATAAGTTGCTTTATGAANAGACGATCCAAAAATATATCAAAAAATTTGATGTAACAGTTATNGANGATGAGATAAGGAATTTTNTAGATGATGGAAANAAAATAACTTGTGCTGAGGGAAGGAAGGGCACCTATATTGCAAAAGCGTATGTTCTCACAACAGGCACTTTTCTTAATGGCTCNATACTNATNGGATCCAAAAAAGAAGAGGGCGGAAGAATAGATGAGAAGAAATCNTCTGGTTTAGAAAAGTTNTTNCTATCTAAAAACATCAAACTTGGACGTCTTAAAACAGGAACACCACCCCGNTTATCAAAAGAATCAATAAATTTNGATGGTCTTGAGATTCAACCAGGGGAAGANAANCTGTACATGTCGTTCTTAGGGAAAAAAAACCNNCACCCAAAACAAACNGTTTGTNANATTACAAGAACAAACAAAGAAACCCACAAAATTATCAACAGAGATATAAAGAAATCAGCTATGTANTCTGGTCTCATAAGCGGNGTTGGGCCAAGGTATTGNCCTTCTATTGAAGACAAGGTTGTGAGNTTTTCAGAAAAACANAANCANCAAATTTTTCTAGAACCAGAAGGCATTGANTCGGANTGGATGTACCCAAATGGAATTTCAACAAGCNTACCAAGAGAAACACAAGACGAGTATGTACAATCAATCAAAGGNTTTGAANGNGCTAAAATTCTTCAATATGGTTATGCCGTTGAATATGATTATATAGANCCNAGAAACATGACGAAAGACCTTCTCCTNAAAGGGTCTANAAACCTTTATCTTGCNGGNCAAATTAATGGAACAACTGGNTACGAGGAAGCTGCAGCTCAAGGTTTAATTGCCGGCATNAATGCCNCACNAATGTGTTTAGGGAGAAAGGGCTGGGTCCCTGANAGAACAAANTCTTATTTGGGTGTTCTGGTGGACGATCTNACTAAATTTGGGGTNAGTGAGCCGTATAGAATGTTTACTTCAAGGGCAGAACACAGGCTTCTTTTAAGACAAGAAAATGCAGATGAAAGGATGTTTGATATTGCAGAAGCACTAGATCTGATNAGTAAAGAAAGGAANGAAATTTATAAGCAAAAACAAAAAAACAAGAAAAAAATACTAGACNGTCTTGAACATAATTCAGTNAAANTATCAGGAAAAAANGTCACACTNTATGACCTTTGCAANCGCAACGACTTTACNCAACATGATATAGAAAAACTAATGGTAGAAANAAATNCTGAGATTANNGATGTTTATTATGATGTTAAATATTCNGGCTATGTAAAAAAACAAGAAAGAGAAATTCAAAAAATGAAAACNNTAGANGAGTTCTCNTTAGGCTTAATTTTCGATTATGAAGAAGTCGTTGGGNTGTCTGGNGAGCTGAAAGAAAAACTTAATCATTTCAAGCCAAAAACGCTCTTCGATGCCAGCCAAATAGAAGGGATTACACCNGCNGCTTTAAACGTTCTAACAATACACGCCAAAAAGCTTGATGCTATCAGAAGATAAAAAAGCTCTGCTAAAAAAATTTTCANAGCTCGTCATTGANGCCAACNACAAGCACAATCTAACAGCATACAAANATTACGAAACCTTTTANAAAGAACAGATAAANGACTGTTTAAAGGCAAAAGAGGCNTGCNTAAAAGCATGTGAAAAAACAATTGTTGATTATGGTTCGGGAGCCGGNTTGCCTGGTTTGGTTTGGGCNGCTGTTGATCAAAATTTAAAACTTGTGAGTGTAGACTCAAATCTNAANAAAGTTGAATTTCAAAAAAACCTCATAAGNAAANTGTTAATTAAAAACANAATCTGTTGCCANCTACGAATGGAGGAGCACANAATTNAAGAAAAGCANACCGCTGTTTTTAAGGCATTTTCTACAATTAGAAAAACACTTGAAAAAATAAAACAAAATAAACTTAGAACAAACCTTATGTTTTTAAAAAAGAATAATGAAAAAACTCAAGAAGAGATATTAGAAGCAAAGCCTTTGTTATATGATTATAAAATACACCCATATAAATCAAATCTTGGAAANATGTGNGTTGTGGAAGTTTATGACAATTAAAATTGCGATAACAAATCAAAAAGGTGGNGTTGGAAAAACGACAACAGCAGTAAATCTCGCNGCTGCGCTNGCAAAAGCTAAAAGNAAAGTTNTATTAATCGACATTGATGCCCAAAGNAATGCCACTTCAGCGGCNGGNATCTCAAAAAACACATGCGACTCACTATATGAGCACTTTGAAAATCAAGACAATATTAAAAAATATATCCTNAATGCAAGTGGTGGATACAAAATAATACCAGCAAACCAAAACCTTGTTGCCANTGAAAAAATAATTGAAAGCACGAAAGAAAGAGAAAAGTTTTTTTCAAAGAAGCTNAAAATTCCAANTGAATTTGACTATATTTTGGTTGATTGCCCACCATCACTGAATCTTTTAACAATCAATGCCATGGAGTTCTGCAGGAGNGTCCTTGTCCCNGTNCAGTGTGAGTACTATGCTCTTGAAGGGCTTGTAACCCTTAAATCAACCATTGAGCAACTTAATGANTCAAGAGGCCTCCAAATCGAAATTATTGGNATCCTAAGAACGATGGCAGANTGGAGAAATAGGCTTACGAGAGAAGTTTCCAACCAACTAGAGAAGCACTTTAAAAGNATGGTGTTAAATACAATAATNCCNAGAAATGTAAGGCTAGCNGAAGCACCTAGCTATGGCCAATCTATAGTTGATTATGATATAAAGTCTATAGGCGGGGAGGCTTTCTTAAGTCTGTCTGGTGAGTTTATAAGAAGATTTGAAAATGCAGAGAAAAAAAGCACTAAATAAAGGNCTGGAAGCCCTGCTTGGAGATGCTCCAAAATCTAACGCGAAAAAAACGCAGCAAAAAAAATCAAAACCNNANACAACANCNTCTGATCAAATACAAATTTCAAAGATAAAAACAAATCAATATCAACCTCGCTCAATTTTNGANGAGCAAAAAATTAATGAACTCGCCACATCAATAAAAAAACATGGGGTTATACAACCAATTNTGGTNAGAAAAGAAGGAGAGGGGTTTGAATTAATAGCTGGGGAAAGAAGNTTTAGGGCCTCCAAAATAGCNGGGCTCAAAAAAATACCCGCTGTAGTTACAATTGCCTCTAATACCAAATCNCTTGAAATAGCTATTTTAGAAAANGTGCAAAGAGAAGACCTAAATAGNATTGAGGTTGCANGAGGCTACCAAAGACTNAAAGACGAATTTAAATACACACAAGAACAATTATCGGAAAGNATNGGAAAACCNAGAAGCTCAATAGCTAACTCACTAAGGCTTCTTTCNNTATCTACCAAAATCCAAGAACTAATTTCAAGCGATAAGATTTCAGAGGGCCATGCTAAAATTNTGCTAGGCCTAGAGGCAAATCTTGCAGACACTATGGCNAAAAAAGTGGTTGAGGAAAAAATGTCGGTGAGAGATCTTGAGNCTGCTNTNAAAACAAAAGANTTNAAGACAGCCACAAAAAAACCAAAAACACGGGACGAAATTAATTTAGAGTCAGCTTTGAGTTCAAAGCTTGGCTCAAAAGTTACAATAAATGACAGCAAAGGGAAAGGTAAGCTAATCATNAAATANTTCTCNTANGATGAGTTAGATGGAATCATAGAGAAAATTTCACTATAACCCCTACAAACTTNTCAAAAATTAAATTAAAATTACGNCACNCATGGCGTCAGAAAAAACAGAATCAACATTTCANGATTATTTACAACACCATCTTCANAACNTNGTATTCGGAAAACTACCTGAGGGTTACGAAAGAGAAAATAAAGATGGGTCANTAGAAATTCTCTCTGAAGATACTTGGACTTTTGCACATAGCAAGTCAGAGGTTTCAGAAATGGGTTTCTGGGCNTTTCATGTAGACACCTTATTCTTTTCANTGTTGCTTGGANGNNTGTTCTTATTTATATTTTCCAGAGCAGCAAAAAATTTCTCACTNTACAAACCNACAAAACTTCAAACTTTCATTGAAATGTTGGTTGATTTTGTGAATGGNGTTGTAAAAGGAACATTCAAAACAGGCAAGAACACCTTAATTGCACCAATGGCACTAACCATCTTTGTGTGGGTGTTATTAATGAACNTAATGGATTTGGTTCCTGTTGACCTAATACCATANCCAGCTGAATTGTTAGGGGTTCCATATTTAAAAGTTGTACCAACAACAGATTTAAACCTAACAGCAGCGCTNGCATTGTCAGTTTTTTGTTTATATCTATTTTTTAGTGTTAAAGAAAAAGGTTTAATTGGTTTTATAAAGTCTATTACACTTCACCCTTTTGGGCCNTGGATGTTGCCGGCAAATCTGTTTGTTGAAGTAATAGATATGTTGGCTAAACCACTTTCACTCGCNCTTAGATTGTATGGAAATCTCTATGCAGGAGAAATGATATTTTTGTTAATTGCAGGGATGGTTGCATGGCAATTATCAGTTACAGGAATAGTTTTTGGGGTTTTTGGTACTATATTAAGTTTAGTTTGGGCAATATTTCATATATTAATTGTTGTGCTGCAAGCGTTTATATTTATGATGCTTACGGTCGTTTATATGAATATGGCACANGAAAAGTTTGAACAACATTAAGGAGGTTGTAAATATGGAAGTAGAAGCTGCAAAATTTATCGGAGCTGGAATTATGTTTGGATTGGCTGCAATAGGGGCTGGAGTAGGGGCTGGAGTATTAAGCTCAAAACTCATAGAGTCAATTGCTAGACAACCAGAACTAGAAGATCAACTTAGACCAACGTACTTTTTAGGTATAGGTTTGGTCGATGCTGTGCCAATGATTTCAGTTGGTTTAGCTTTCTATGTATTGTTTGTTGCATAAATAATGAATATCAACGCTACACTTTTAGGACAAATGATAGCCTTCGGCTTATTTGTTTGGTTNTGTTGGAAATTTGTTTGGCCACCTTTGCTAGCGGCAATGGAAGAAAGGGCTGCAAAAATAGAACAAGGCCTTAAAGATTCAGAAGATAGTGCNAAAAAAATTGTCGAGGCTGAAGCTGAATCCAAAAAAATGATAAGTAATGCCAAAAGTGAAGCAAAAAAAGTCTTGGATAACGCAAAATCTCAATCTGAAAAAATTGTCGAAGATGCAAAAAACAAAGCTTTAGAAGAGAAGGAGAGGATAGTTGGATCGGCTCAATCAGAGATTGAGAAAGAAGTTGTTAATGCAAAAAAGTCATTAGAAAAAGATTTTGCNTCCAATGTGATGTCAGCAGCAAAAAAGATCATCTCCAAAGAAATATCTTCTGCAAACCATGAAGACACAATAAATCAGAGCCTTGAGGACTTTAGGAAATGAAAAAAATTCTTGAAATCTACTCAAAAGGACTCTTTTCAACATTAGATGAAAACCTGTGTCAAGAAGTCTTNGTGTTGTTTGGTGATCTGGGATCTAGCAATTATGAAAATAATTTAAAAAGTTTTTTTAAAAATAAAACCATNNACAAAAATGAAAAATTAAGAGTCTTANTAGAATTATTCGCTGGAAATCAAGCCTTAGAGGCATTTGCTAAAACTCTNTCTAATAATAATAGATTCGAGCTTGTTCCTGATATTTTNAATCACTTTATAGGATATGCACAAAAGAAACAAAACAACATACCGGTTAAGGTAGCTGTAAATCAAAACCCATCAGAAGAGATCAAGTCAAGGGTTGAAGAATTTGTAAAAAATAACATAGGGACCTCTACGCCAATAAAGTATGAGATAAGAAAAAATATTATGGGTGGAATAATACTCAAATACAAAGACAATGAGATAGATTTAAGCCTAGATAACCGATACAACGAACTTAAAACAATGTTGGCAACATAAGGAGAAAATATGACAACAAAAATTAACCCTTCAGAAATATCAAATATTATTAAAAAGAAAATAGATGGGTTCCAAGGAGCNCAAACCGAGTCAAATGTNGGNGAAGTTTTNTCTACCGCAGACGGCATAGTTCAAATACATGGGCTTGAAGATGCAATGTATGGNGAGTTATTGGACTTTGGTGAAGGAACNCTGGGAATGGCACTTAACCTTGAAACGGATTCAGTTGGAGCTGTTGTGNTNGGAGATGCAGGTCATATTAAAGAAGGACAAAAAGTTAAAACCACTGGAAGAATATTAGAAGTACCAGTTGGAGAAGGGTTAAAAGGAAGAGTTATTGATGCCTTGGGAAGNCCAATAGATGGAAAAGGCGAAATCAAAGGTGATGGTTTTTCTCCTATAGAGGTTGTGGCTCCTGGNGTTATTGACAGACAGTCGGTTGATCAACCTGTGCAGACAGGTCTCAAATCTATTGANGTNATGGTTCCAATAGGAAGGGGCCAAAGAGAATTAATAATTGGAGACAGACAAACTGGTAAAACTGCTATTGCAGTAGANACNATAATNAANCAAAAAGATTCAAATATTACTTGTGTCTATGTTGCAGTNGGACAAAAACAATCGACAGTAGCAACTGTTGTAAGGCAACTTGAAGAAGCTGGTGCCCTTGAAAANACAATAATTGTTTCAGCCAGNGCNGCAGAGAGCGCTTCACTTCAATTTATTGCACCATATTCTGGTTGCACAATGGGCGAATACTTCAGAGACAGAGGAGAAGATGCTTTAATTATTTACGATGATTTATCGAAGCATGCGGTTGCATATAGACAAATCTCATTGCTTTTAAAAAGACCCCCTGGNAGAGAGGCATATCCAGGAGACATTTTCTATTTACACTCAAGGCTTCTAGAGCGTGCTTCCAGAGTAAATCCAGATTACGTTGAAAGGTTTACNGATGGAAAGATTAAAGGAAAGACAGGCTCACTNACAGCGTTACCAATTATTGAAACACAAGCAAGCGATGTTTCAGCATTTATTCCAACAAATGTTATTTCNATTACAGATGGTCAGATTTTTTTGGAAACCGATCTATTTAATTCAGGAATTAGACCNGCAATTAATGTTGGTATTTCAGTTTCACGAGTTGGTGGTGCTGCACAAACTAAAATAATTAAAAAATTAGGAGGAGGAGTGAAGCTTGCTTTAGCNCAATTCAGGGAGCTAGAGTCTTTCTCACAATTTGCTTCTGATCTCGANGATGCAACTAAAGAACAACTTGAAAATGGCCAACGAATAACAGAACTTTTCAAACAAACTCAGTTTTCACCAAGATCTGTTGCATGTATCTCAATAGTNTTGTTCGCGATTGAATTTAAATACCTTAAAGATGTTGAAAAAGAAAAAATGCAATCGTTCGAAGAAAACCTAAGGGGTTACTTTAAGTCAAAACATAAGGATGTTTGGGAAGAGNTAAANAGNACTGGCGATTGGAATGAAGAGATTCAGAAAAAGTATAAGAAGGTCTTAGAAGGTTTTATGAAAGAGGGTTCATTTTAATGGCACAAACAAAAGAAATAAGAAAAAAGATTGGTAGTGTTCAAAANACCAAAAAGATTACATCAGCAATGGAGTTGGTTGCNTCAAGCAAAATGAAAAAAACACANGATGCAATGAAAAAGGGAAAGCCATATTCAAATAAAATAATCGAANTGATTGATAATCTTTCAAAAGCAAGCTCTGAGTACAAGCATCCTTTTTTTAAAACTCCAGATATAAAATCAGATGTTTACATTATTGTTGGCACAGATAAAGGTTTATGTGGGGGNCTAAATACAAATTTATTTAAACAAGCNCTAAACCAGATGGCAAAAAATCAAAAATCAGGAAGGGCTGTAAAATTAGTTTTATTTGGCAAAAAAGCAGCAGATACATTTTCAAGATTAAAAGATGTTGAGGTTTTAGGAACTGCTTCTAAGTTAGGGGACATNCCTTTAATTGAAGATGTAATAGGAGCTGCTCAAATAGCAATATCAGAGTTTGAGCAAGGCAAGGTTGGCAACGTTTACATCTTTGCAAATGAGTATGTAAATACTATGACTCAAAAACCGTTTGAGAAAAAGTTGTTNCCAATTGCAGAGATACCGAATGAAGGCGACAACAAGAAGAGCAAGGTTTGGGATTATATATATGAACCTACCTCAAAAGAAATTTTAGATGGCCTATTAAAAAGGTACATAGAAACACAAATTTTTCAGGCCGTNATTGAAAATAACGCCTGCGANCAGGCAGCAAAAATGATTGCAATGAAGAANGCTTCTGAGAATGCAGAAGAAATAATTAAAGGACTTCAANTGGTTTACAACAATGCGAGACAGGCCTCAATTACACAAGAACTTTCAGAAATTGTGGGTGGAGCTGCAGCAATATAAATTNAAGGAGAAAAAATGAGTGATGTAGGTGTAATAAAACAAATAATAGGAGCAGTCATAGATGTTGAGTTTAGTAAAGAAAATATACCCAANATTTATGATGCTTTAGNAGTAGAAGAAAATAACTTGGTGCTTGAAACACAACAACAACTTGGAGATGGGATTGTTAGAACTGTCGCAATGGGCACCACTGAGGGTTTAAAAAGAGGTTTGGCTGCAAAAAATACAAAAGCACCAATAAGTGTTCCAGTTGGAGAACCAACANTAGGAAGAATAATGAATGTTTTNGGTGACCCAATAGATATGAAGGGGGATATCCCAACTAAGGAAAGATTACCAATCCACAGAAAACCACCNGAATACATTGAGCTTTCAGATTCCAATGAAATTCTTGAAACNGGNATNAAAGTTATTGATTTGGTTTGTCCTTTTGCTAAAGGTGGAAAGGTTGGTCTTTTTGGTGGTGCAGGTGTAGGAAAAACTGTCAACATGATGGAGCTTATAAGAAATATTGCTATAGAACATTCAGGCTATTCAGTGTTTGCAGGCGTTGGGGAGAGAACGAGAGAGGGNAACGATTTTTATCATGAAATGACTGATTCAAAAGTTATAGACAAAGTTTCATTAGTCTATGGTCAGATGAACGAGCCTCCAGGAAATAGATTAAGAGTTGCCTTAACAGGCCTTACAATGGCNGAAAAATTTAGAGATGAGGGGAGAGACGTTTTACTTTTTGTTGANAACATTTATAGATACACTTTAGCGGGTGTTGAGGTTTCTGCTCTNCTTGGAAGNATGCCTTCAGCTGTAGGGTACCAACCAACCCTAGCAGAAGAAATGGGAGTGCTTCAAGAAAGAATTACCTCTACTAAAACAGGTTCTATTACTTCAATACAAGCAGTTTATGTGCCAGCTGATGACCTTACCGATCCATCGCCAGCAACAACATTTGCCCACCTAGATGCNACAGTAGTATTATCACGAAGAATTTCAGAGCTTGGAATATATCCNGCTGTCGACCCACTTGATTCAACATCTAGACAACTTGATCCACTGGTGGTTGGGCAAGAGCATTATGAAGTAGCGCAAAGAGTGCAAGGAGTACTGCAAAGATATAAAGAGCTTAAAGATATAATTGCGATTCTTGGTATGGANGAGNTATCAGATGAAGATAAAAAAACTGTTTCTAGNGCAAGAAAAGTTGAAAAGTTTTTATCTCAACCNTTTTTTGTTGCAGAAGTTTTCACTGGAGCCCCAGGAAAATATGTGTCTGTAAAAGATACCATTCAAGGATTCAAAGAAATTCTTGATGGAGTTCATGATGATGTTCCAGAGCAAGCATTTTATATGGTTGGTTCAATAGAAGAGGTTTTAGAAAAAGCTAAAACAGTAGAAAGTGATTAGNATAAGTTTCATCTCGCAAGAAACCACACTGTTTGANGGTGAGGCAAAGATGGTGGTAATGGATGGTGTTGAGGGCCAGCTTGGTATTATCAGAGGNCATTCNCCACTACTTGCTACCTTNAAACCAGGNCCAGTAAGAATGATACGGGATGAGGGTGANGAAGTGTTTTTTACTAACGGAGGTTTTGCTGAAGTCCAGCCAGAAAATATTACAATTCTTGTTGATTCCGCTGTCAGAGCTGACGATTTAGATGAATCAAAAATTCTAAAAGCAAAAGAAGAAGCTGAAAAATTACTCAAGGATAAAAAAGACCAAAAAGACTTTGCAGAAGTTTCATCCCAACTCACTCAATCACTATCTCAGTTGCGTGCTATTGAAGCTCTTAAAAAGAACGTTAAACTTAAAAAGTAACAAAGAACGTACACCATTTNAATTTTATGAGTTTAAGTATAGTTTTGCTTGCTGCTGGAGAGGGCAAGCGAATGAAAACAAATCTCCCTAAACCCTTAGTTATGCTTGGGTCAGACCCTCTTGTTCAACATTCACTAGACACCATTAAAAAGATGAAACCTGANAAAACAATTCTTGTAACAGGGTATAAAAAAGACGAGGTAAAAAAATACGTACTAGAAAATAATGCAGGTGATTTTATTTTTTGTGAACAAAAAGANAGGCTTGGAACTGGGCATGCTGTNAGACAGGCCTCTCCATACTTGCCTGACAAAGGCAAAACAATAGTGCTCTATTCTGATGTGCCTCTTGTTTCTGCTAGATCTNTAAAAAAACTCATTAAATCAGCACAAAGAAAAAAAATCTCAATACTGACAACGGTCTTAAAAAAACCCAAGGGATACGGAAGGGTNGTTNGATCAGAAAACTCTGANATAAGTTTTATACGAGAAGAAATAGATTCAAACAATAANGAAAAACAAATCAAAGAAATCTTTAGTGGGATAATGATTGTAGAAAATGCATTTTTAAAGAAAGGGTTAAAAACCTTAGTAAGGAATAATGCAGCTGGAGAATATTACTTAACCGACTTAGTTTCATACGCAAAGCAAATCAAACAGAAAATTGGCTCATGTTTAATAGATCAGGAAGAGGTCTTAGGAGCAAATAATAAGCAAGAATTAAGCGATCTTTACAAAGCAATGGTTGGAATGAATATTAGAACAGCCAAACAAAAAGGAACAATTTTTAAAGATGAAAATACTTGCTATGTAGAAGGAATTCTAAAAGTTGGAAAAGATGTAAAAATTGGAAACAACGTCACACTTAAAGGCAATATTCAACTTGGAGACAATGTTGTTATTGAATCAAATTGTTTGATAAGTAATTCAAAAATATTAGAGGGAACCACTATTAAAGATTTTTGTTCTATTGAAGATAGTAAGGTGTTATCAAATGTTGAGGTCGGCCCATTTGCAAGATTAAGGTCAGGAGCCATTCTTGATAGTTCCAGTAAAGTAGGAAATTTTGTCGAAATAAAAAATTCAAAACTTGGAGAAGGTGCAAAGGCAAACCACCACGCCTATTTGGGTGACGCAAATATCGGAAAAAAATCAAATATAGGGGCTGGCACAATCACTTGCAATTATGACGGTAAAAAGAAACATCAAACAAAGATTGCTGAAAATGTTTTTGTAGGGACTAATAGCTCGTTGGTGGCCCCAGTAAAAATTGGGAAAAAATCCTACATCGCAGCAGGCTCAGTTATCACCCAGGATGTTCCTGCAAACTCGCTAGCTTTTGGCCGATCTAAACAAAGCACAAAGAAAAACTGGAAGAAGAAATAATGTGTGGAATCGTTGGGGGTGTTTCTAAAAGAAATGTGCTGCCAATTTTGGTAGAGGGATTAAAAAGGTTAGAATACCGCGGTTATGATTCTGCAGGCGTTGCTTTTCGAGACAATAAAAAGGTTTCACTAGTCAAAACTAAAGGAAGGGTTGCAGACCTTGAAAACGAGCTTGCACCTGAAATGAAATCGTTACAAGGAATTGCCCATACCAGATGGGCCACCCACGGAGTACCATCAACTAAGAACGCACATCCTCAAGAATCAAAAAATTCAATATTTGTTGTTCATAACGGAATTATTGAGAACCATGAAAATTTAAGAACCAAGCTTTTAAGAGAGGGCTTCAAGTTTAAATCAGATACTGATACAGAAGTGATATCACACCTAGTACAGCTGTATAAGGCCAAAGGCTATGATTTTGATTCAGCAGTAATGAGAGCCCTAGCTGAACTTAAAGGAGCCTATGCTCTTGGAATTATTGATTTGGAGAACCCAGACCTAATTATTGGTGCCAGAGAACACAGTCCTTTGGTAGTAGGAGAGGGAATAGATGAAAATTTCATTGCTTCTGATGTAATGGCACTTTCACAAGTAACCAATAAGTTTAAGTTTTTACAGGATGGGCAAATTGCAATTATTAGAAACGATAAGACTCAGATAATGACAAAAAACGGTACTGCTAAAAAAATTCCAACACAAGAAATCGACTCCAATAGTTTTACTAACGATTTGGCGGGATACAACCACTTTATGGAAAAAGAAATCTTTGAGCAACCTAAGGCATTAGAGGACGCATTACAGGGTAGAGTTACGAAGGAAGGCTCCCAAGAAGGGATTTTTGGCGCAGGCTTCGAAGATAGAGTTAAAGATGTGACAAATATTCAGATTGTTGCCTGCGGCACAAGCTTTCATGCCGGAAGAATTTTTGAGTTTTGGTCACATAAGTTTCTGGGGCTCAATTGTCGGGTTGATTATGGGTCTGAATACCAATATCAAGAACCAATCAAAACAGAGAAAACACTTTTGGTCACAATTTCACAATCTGGTGAGACGGCCGACACCCTATCTTCACTTAAGTTTGCAAAAAAAACAGGCAAACCAGTTACCTTAACAATTTGTAATGTTGCCAATAGCTCAATGTGTAGAGAGTCAGATTTTTCATTACTAACCAATGCTGGTCCTGAGATAGGCGTTGCTTCTACTAAAGCATTTGTCACTCAATTGGCTTGTTTAAATTTATTATTGCTGACTATGATGAAGCTTAAAAAGCAACCAAAAAAATCAATTCAAAATATAGCAGGATCTTTGTTGCAACTACCAAATAAGATTAAGAAGACATTTGATATGTTGAAGGTTTACAAGGATGTAGCCAAACTGTTGTTTAATAAAAATAGTGCCTTGTTTCTTGGAAGGGGGATGTATTTTCCAATAGCTAGAGAAGGTGCTCTTAAGCTAAAAGAGATTTCCTATATACATGCAGAAGCCTATCCAGCGGGGGAGCTAAAACATGGCCCTTTGGCACTTATAGACAAGGACATGCCGGTCTTAGCCCTTGTGCCAGATAACGAGCATTTAGATAAGATCTTATCCAACATCCAGGAAGTTGCTGCTCGAAAAGGAAGAGTTATTACCATTGGTCCGCTTGGTAAAACAAAGATTGGTAAAAGTGGAGGCCATATCAAAATACCAAAGACACTTGATCTGCATAACCCAATTATTTCAGTTGTGCCGATGCAGTTAATTTCTTATTACACCGCACTTCTAAAAGGTACAGATGTAGACAAACCCCGCAACCTTGCGAAGTCAGTCACGGTCGAGTAAGTTCAACCCAACTTTAGTTTAAACCCAGCATTCTGCTGGGGTTTCAAGAATCACCAAAAATTAACCTTGGTAAAAACTACCTTAAAAATTTCACTTATTTTTTAGCGTTAGCGGAGGTCATAAGGAGTTGATATGACTTGTTGCGATTTCTTATGTGTATTGATAAGACATTTATAAGGGGTTATGGCAGAATATTTTAATGAAAAAGACTTATTTTTTATTAATATTATTTCTTCTAGTAGCTTGTGGTCCATCTGATGAGGAAAAACAAAACATTGCAACAATCACTTGTAACGTAATTGCCGAAATAAAAAAAGATCCTGCTATGAAAATAAAAGAAATGAATACCGCAAGAGAAAAGATAAGTGGTGAACCATATTTATTTGGGGTAGACGAAATTAACGAATCAATTAAATATGGATTGTGTACCAACCTCGTTTTAGATGACCCGGAATATCAAAACACTCTAGCTAAACTAAAAGAGGCAAAACAGGAAAGAATTGCCAAAGAAGAAGCAAGGAAAAAAAGAGAAAAAGCTGAGGAAGAAGCAAGAAAAAAAAGAGAAAGAATTGCCAAAGAAAAAGCAGAGGAAGAAGCAAGAAAAAAAAGAGCAAAAGCTAAGGAAGAAGCAAGAAAAAAAAGAGTAAAAGCCGAGGAAGAAGCAAGGAAAGAATATGCAAGAACCCTTATAAAAGAACGAGATTTAAATAATTTTAGGTTAATTGTTAGAAAGGTTCAGCTACATTCAGACTGGAAAGGAAAATTTCTAAAAGTAACTTTAGATGAAGAACAATGTAAAAAAATAAGGTACCTTTATGCAAAATTTCAATTTTTAACAATCTATGGTGATCTCATTGAGCCAAGTTATGGAGCTGAAGACCTTAGATATGATAACTGCGTTGGTTTGTATGGTGAAGAAAAAGGTTTTTTGATTCAAATAAGTGAAGAAGATTACAATAAATTAAGTAAATTTGAACGTGAAAATAGAGGAACAGAAAAACGCTGGAATGATATTTGGATCTTTAATGAAGTATCACTTGAGATACAAGGCGGTGGATTTGACTGCTATCAAAAGAAAAATTATATGATAGGTATATGTCCTGACGACTTTCCTCCACTAAAATTTGAAGAGTTTTATTCACCCCTTTTCGGTAATGTTCTATCTATAAAATTTAAGTGGGTTAATGAGTAATTCATGCAAGCAAACTTTAACCCTTTCAAATACTGCTAAGATAGTGGGTATGAGAAAGACCGGTTCACCTTACTCCGTTACGGTGGAATAGTTATGGGTGTAACTCTTTTGTGAGTAGTTTTATTTATCTCATGGAGTTTGATATGAAGACTCCAATGTTGTCCAGAAGATATGTTCCAACCTCACTAAAAATATCTTCGGACATGATCAAAGTAGGTAAGGTTCAACATCCGAGACCTTTCGAGGAGAGAATGAAAGACTATAGAGGAACTTATAAATGTTCTAAGTGTAATAAAAGTCATTTTTCTGTTGTAAGTTATTGGGAATTAACCGAAGACCAGGATCCAAATATGATTGAGAAAATAATTGGTCAAGAGTTTTCAGACCAGAAGATTTCAAGTCGTTATGAGTATTATAATAGAAGTATGAAAACAAAAATTCTTAATAGAATAGATCAACTATTAACTACTGAACAGAAAACAGTAACACCCAAAACTAACCAGTCACCGTCGAATGAAGACTGCTAAACAGCAACTAGGTGATTTTGGTGAAAACCTAATACAGAAGAAATTCAATTGTCCTAAGTGCAAAAGGTCAAAAACTCTAAAAAAACTTCCACCAAATTTTAAATGTGCAGACATTATTTGTGATTTCTGTGGATATTTAGCACAAGTCAAAACACATAATGTAAAAGATATCTCTCAATTTCCTAAAAGAGTACTTGGGGCAGCATGGGGACCACAAAAAGAAAGGATGGATGCAGGAATATATTTTCCTTTATATGTTGTTCTTAAATGTGAGAAAAAATATTCAGTTTTTTATCTTTCATCAGATCTTCAAACAGAGGAAATGTTTATTAAAAGAAAACCATTATCTAGTTCTGCAAAAAGAGCAGGATGGCAAGGGTATTATTTTGATGGAGAGATAATGAAAGACTTGGTAACTAGGTTAATATGAATATAGGTTGGGTTAAGAACACTCTGCTACTATGGAATAGTCACCAATGAGAATATTTTTCTTTATAACAATTTTCTTTAGTCAACTAAGTTTTAGTTCTGATAGCAATTATGTATTTGGATGGACCCAATTAGATAATCCAGACTTGATTACACCAAGAGGAGGAACTTCTTCAGGTCCAGATGTTGACTTAGATAAAA
>PBBW01000007.1 GCA_002716745.1 Gammaproteobacteria bacterium | reverse complement strand
TGAATTAGAAAAAGATATTCAAAATATTGTAGAACAAAATACAGAAGAAATTTTTAACCTCCAACTCGTCAAGAGCGAATTTACAATTAAAAACTATAGAATTGATAGTTTGTGTTTTGATCAAGAGACAAACTCTTTCGTAATAATTGAGTATAAAAAAGGATCTTCATATTCAGTCATCGATCAAGGTTTTTCATATCTCTCAACGATGTTAAATAATAAATCAGATTTTGTTTTGGAGTATAACGAATCAACAAATTCAAAACTTAAAAGAGACCAGGTGGACTGGACGCAAAGCAGAGTTATATTTATTTCTACTTCTTTTAACTCTTTTCAAACTGATAGTGTAAATTTCAAAGATATACCATTTGAACTATATCAAGTAAAAAGATTCAAAGACGGAGTCATCTCAATAAATCAGATTTCCTCTAAATCAAAAGAGAGTATTAAGTCAGTAAAAGCAATAAACATTGATAACAATAAAGTTCTCGACCAGGTTTCAGTTTATGACGAAGATTCACAACTTAAAGGGTCATCACAAAAAATAAGAGAACTATATTTCCAACTCAAAGAGAGAATGTCTTCATGGCAGGATGTAAAGTTCAAGACAACAAAGAACTATGTAAGTGTAGGAAGAGGAAACAGGACAAAGATTTATATAAACATTCAAAAAGAAAGACTGAAACTTCACCTCTTAAGAAGAATGAATTTTAAAGGAAATATAAAGTCTGCAAAAGTAAATTTCACAATAGATGATCCGAAGAAAATTCATACTCTTTATAAGTCTAGTCATAAAGAGCAATATCAAATCCTTCTTAAAGATGAGAAAGATATCGATTATGTTGTCTCATTGCTAAAACAAAAATATGATTCTTAGTGAAAGATGTCTCAAATTTAATCAGTTACTGTGGAATAGGTCTACAGGTGGGGTTTTTTTAATTTCCTAAATTGAAAAGAATAATATTAAGCAGAAAAGGATTTGATGCCAAAGCCGGTGGTAGTGCATCACCTATATTTAGCAATGGAAGGTTTTTTTCTATACCAATTCCTCAAGATCACCCCTCTCCAAAAAAGTATGAAGATTTAGATTTTTATGGGACATCAGGTACAGAGTTATTAAAAGAGGCATCTGCTAAAGTTAAACCCACAGATTACTGTCACAATGACCCACTGCTAAACGAAGATATTGGTATTTTCGGTCAAGCAAGTTCTTCTCAAACAGAGTTAAAAAACAATAATGTAGGTCCGGGAGACTTATTTCTATTCTTTGGATGGTTTAAAAACTTTTCAATTAAAGGAAGAGATTTACATCACCTTTTTGGATGGTTACAGATAAATAAAATCATCGAGGGATCAGAAGCAATTACTACATATCTCAAAGAAAATAATATCGCACACCCTCATGGATATGGAGATACCTCTAAATTTTCAAACAATACTATTTATATAGGTAAAAAAGATCTAGAGATAAACGGAAAAAATTTTTTTAAAAGAGGACATGGTTTATTCAAAAAGACACATAATGATTTGATTCTGACCGAAGCAAATAAAACACGATCTAGATGGAAATTACCCTCAGAATACTTTTTAAATACAGAAGGATTGTTCTTAAACAGAATGAAGTGGGAAAATGAGAAGGAATGTACAATATTCTATAAAGGGTTTGGGCAAGAATTCATTCTCGATATTGAAAAAAATCCAAATGTAATGAAGTGGGCTGCAAACTTAGTAAAAAAACATGGATAATAAATATATTTCTTAGATAATTATGGAAATAAATTGGGTAGTAGTTGGCTGGATTATTGACATGATCTTAAATGGAGTTTTGTGGCTTATTATCGCAGTTCTTGGTCTGTCATTGATTGATGTGACTGATAAATGGATAAGAAAAGCTCTTAAATTGATGGAAAAAGTTGATCTATGGATAAGAGATTTTATGGAATACTCAATTGAATGGATTCTAAAGAAGAATCTTAAAATAATCTCTAGCGTTATATTGTTAATTATCTTCGGCGTCCTTGCTCAACTGGGAATCATACCTAAAATAATAAGTTAATATAATAGGAGAGATGAAAATCAAAAATCTAATTTTTATATTTATGGCATCATTGACTCTCGTTAGCAGTGCTGATGATCAGCGTGGCGCTATAGATGCTCTTCTAGATGGCCTTCACCAGGATGCTCATGAAGGGAATTATGAAACCTATTTTGCTCGCTATACCTCTGACGCAATCTTTTTAGGCACAGACAAAACTGAGCGCTGGACTATTGAACAATTTAAAGCCTATGCTGAACCGGCATTTGCAGATGGGAATGGATGGACCTACTCAGTTGTTGAAAGGAACTGGGAAGGAGAAGGAGATATGCGTTGGTTTGATGAAATCCTTTTTAATGAACGACTTGGGCATTGTCGGGGAACTGGCATTGTGAAGAAAATTAATAACGAGTGGAAAATATTACACTACGCTTTGACAATGCTAGTACCAAATGAAATAGCTGAAAAGGTTGGTGCTCAAACTAAAGAAGCTGACAAAGAGTAAAAGATTTAATACAGTTATAAATATTAAATTTGCAGAAAAATATGAATAAAAAACTAATGGTTTTTCAATCTTTTATGTGGGCTGCTGCAATGCTTGTTGTTGCGCTCGTTGAAGAGAAACAATTTATTGTTTTATTGCTTGTTTTGTTAGCAACAGTTTCATTAATCAATTTAAAGAAGGTGAATTAAAATAAAATTACATCAAGATAGTGGCGAAGTTACAGTAGTAATAGATGTCTCTTACTCAGCTCCAATTAATGAGGTAAAAGACTTCATCCTAAACGAACAATGTCCATTTATTGAGAGCCAAACAGATCAAGGCCTAATAAAATTTGAGTGGTTTTTCGATGAGGCAACAAATACAGCGACTCTGCTAGAGGTATTTTCTAACGCAGAAGCTTGGGAGGAACTTGCTAATAAAGTAATTGGCACCCCAGTTAACATTAAATTTGGACAATTATTCAAGATCGAAAAAATGACAGTACTCGGTGAAGCTACGGACAATCTTAAAGAGAAACTCCAAGCCATGAATCCAGTATTGAAGCCTTACGCAGGCGGCATCAACTAAATCAACATTTTTCTATGACTCCAATTTTGACAAGAATTAGAAAGATTTTAGGGTGGTCCTTATTGATAATCTCAATTATTTTAACCTTAGTAAGTATTGTAGTTGCATCCATGGGCGAGTTTCTCTATGGAGGCGGCATATATGTTGCTAGCCAAGTGACCTGGTACCCTGGGCTCGCACTCTTAGGTCCAGAGATTATCCAAAAGAGCAAAGACTTTTGGTTCAGTTTTAAACAAAAAATAATTGCAATCTTTAAATGAAGAATTTTGATATCTAATTTTATTTTATAATGAACAAATAGGAGAAAACTAAATCATGAATATCGCAAAACAAATAAATTTTTTTAAAATTCTGTTAGCCGCTTGTGTGCTTCTACCATTTGTACTAAATTCACATGCTTTAAAAGAAGCTATCCAAAGCACTGAGCGCTCTTCCGAATATGTTTTAAGAGATCAATATAGAAATCCATATGAAACCTTAACTTTTTTTGGGATTCAGTCAGACATGTCAGTGATTGAACTCTCACCTGGTGGTGGCTGGTATACAGAAATTCTTGCTAACTATATTCATAAACCAGGCAGGCTGGTTGCAGCTCACTATAATCCAAAATCTGAAAGGGCATACTTCAGACGCAGCAGAGCTGCATACGATAAAAAATTAGCAAGTTCAGAAATGTATAAGCATGTTGAGGTGGTTGATCTTTATGGCGAACTTGCTCAACCAAACTCAATTGATGCAGCCATTACTTTTAGAAATCTACATAACTGGCTTGGTCCAAACATGGATACAATTTTTGCCAATACATACAAAGCTTTAAAACCAGGCGGGATATTTGGTGTAGTTGAGCATCGAGCAAATAAGGATGCAACCATGAAAGACATGAAAAGTAGTGGCTATGTTTCAGAGGAGCATGCTATCGAGATTGCAAATAAACACGGATTTAAACTGGTTGCACGCTCTGAAATAAATGCCAACCCTAAAGACACTAAAGACTATAAAGATGGAGTTTGGACGCTTCCACCAAGCCTGAGACTTAAAGACGTTGATCAAGAAAAGTATCTTGCTATTGGCGAAAGTGATCGTATGACATTGCTGTTTAAAAAACCAATACAGTAAGATATGTATAAAGTAATATCTTTAACATTTGGAAAATTATTATGAATAAACTTTACTTAGCCCTGTCATCAATTCTATTGGTTGTCGCTATTTATTTGATGATCATTGATAGCTACCTTTCATCTTTGGCCTTCTTTTCACTTGGGATTTTATATGTGATTGTGGGCTGGCAAGAAAAAGCAAATCAACAAAAGAATGCATTATTTTATTTCATTGTAGGATTGTTCATTATCACCGTTACATACCTTGGCGATTTTATTTCTGGGAATATATACCTATCAACGCTTGAGATGTACGAATCAAATTAGAGACATCGAATTACAGCGGGCCGGGTGGAGTAAAGCAAAAAACCAAGTTACTAAAAATGGAAAAGTTAAGCACTTTATGATTAAGTACAGTGGTAATTAGCAGCATAGGAAAGTAATATATACCGATGTTAAAAACCCAGATGAATTCGGATAAGGTTGCAGTCACACTTTCAACGGCTTGTGTACTCCATTGTTTCTTTGCGCCGTCTTTCATTATCCTTACCTCTGGTTTTCTCTCAATCTCAATTGACAATGAGCTTGTTCATTATCTGATACTTCTATTGGCAGTTCCTATAAGTTCTTTTGCACTTTATTTGGGTTGGAAAAATCACAAAAATACATCTTTTCTCCCCTTTGGAATAATTGGATTGCTTGCACTTGTTGCTGCTGTCTTAATGGGCGAGGCCATGTTAGGCGAGGCTGGAGAAAGGGCAATTACATTATTAGGTTCATTGCTTGTTGCCTATTCACATTACAGAAATCACCAGGAGTGTAAAGCTGTTGAGTGTGATTCTTGTCACAGCTAATAAATTCAAATTTAAAACCAGCTATCAGTATCATATTTGATATCATTGTCCTCACACAGCTCTTTAAGATCAGCAACGCTAAATCTTTCTTCAAAAGTAAACCCTTTCCAGAAGCAAAGAAGTATAAATCTAGCCACATCTTTTTGATGCACCATGAAAAAGTATTCGTATTCATTTGCACCCCAAAAAGAAGCTACTCCATCTCCTAGGTCATGCTCACAAAAGTGTAGATTCCCTTTATCGTCCCAATCCACATATACTTTGTGGTTAATTTTCCCCTCATTGCTATCTATATCGCAAGTAAATACATTCATAGAACCTCCTCCATAATAAATTTGCTCATAATTAAGCTTTTTTTGTGAGTATTGTTTTGAAATAAAGAATATATTTCAACAGGTACACCAATATATATAGGGTTGTTCTATAATATCTCAATCAAATGATGCAAGGACATACGCAGAAAATTTANGAAGCCTTAAAAGCTTCTGTTGATCAAAAAAAAAGNGCTTCTTTTATAGTTAGTGGCGGGTCGAGTCCAATCAAAATTTTTAANGAGCTCAGTAATTCAGACCTTGAATGGNATAAGGTTAATATTGCGCTTGTTGATGAAAGGGTAGTGNAAACATCGCANAATGATTCAAATGAAAANATGCTTAGAAAACAGNTGCTTATCAATAATGCTGCCAAGGCAAACTACATCTCTTTACTCGACGAGCCTAAGAAAGTATTGGCAATCAAAAANCCCTTTGATGTTGTTCTTTTAGGCATNGGTGAAGACGGACATTTTGCATCCCTTTTCACAGACCACATAGNCAATAACCCTATGGATNTTGATCACAAGATTAGACCAAACATTATTTATACAAAACCAATGGGAGACCCATTGTATGAAAGNNTNAGCATGAANCTTTCGATGATNCTNAGAGCTTCTAAGATTTTTTTANTAGTTTCAAATGAAAGAAAATTAAATGTTTTGGAAAAATCTGTTACAGATAATTCTTTTCCGGTATTCTATTTANTAAATCAGAATAAAGTGAATATTGAGATTCTTGGGGGAGATTGATGTTAAGAAAANTTCTATTTTTACTTCTTTTAATTAACGGCTTTATCGTTTCATCAGCAAAAAGCNTTGAAGAAATTTATAGCAACGACAATAAAAATCAATTATTTATGAATGTTGAGGTTGCATTGGCGGAAGCACAGGGCGAACTTGGGATTATACCAATGTCGGCTGCTGTAGAATTTAAAAATAAAGCCAATATTAAATATTTGTCTCACGATGATGTTCAAAAAGAAAACGCAAGAGTAAGGCATGGGCTTGTTGCTAGACTTAATGTCTGGAAGAGATCACTAGATAAAGATGCTGTCGAATTTCTCCACTATGGCGCTACTACTGTTGATATTATGGATACCGTTNTGGTATTGCAGATTCATGACTCGTTAGCCCTTTTAATTGAAGATCTTTTAGAGATTGAAATGCATCTGCTAAAACTCACAAAAGAGAATTTGTATACTTACATGGCTGGCAGAACGCTTGGCCAACATGCGTTACCTATAACTTTTGGTAAAAAAATGAGCACATGGCTGGGCGAGAACAGAAGAAACATTGAAAGACTTGAGCATGTAAAAAATAAAATTCGGNAGTCTGGTATCTTAAAGGGNGCAGTTGGTTCATATCTNGGTCTTGGAGAAAATGCTATCAAAACAGAAGCNCTCATGATGCAGAAGCTGGGGTTAGATGAACCCCATAAAGATGATTGGCATGGGATAAGAGANGTTTTTGCAGAGTATGCTTTAACGCTTGCACTAGTTTCAAAATCTTTTGGTCGAATTGGCAATGAGCTNACCTTGCTGCAAATGACTGAACTAGGCGAGACCGAAGAAGACCTTGGAGCAGATGCTGTTGGTAGTAGTACGATGCCGCAGAAAAAAAATCCAAGAGGACCAGGGGACCTAATTGAGTATTCACGAATTATTCCTCGGCTCTCAGAAGTNGTTTTGGATGACATGATCAANAGCTTTGAGCGCGATGGTCAAAAAAGNGATGAGGNATTAAGAGACATATCAATAGTAGCTGAAAAAATGNTAAACAGAGCAAAACCATTACTCAAGAACTTGAAAGTAAACAAAGATAAAATGAGAGCAAACCTTAATCTAACAAATGGATTAATCCTTTCTCAAAGGCTTACATTTTATNTAGCTGATAAGATTGGCAAAGACACAGCTAATGATCTTATGCATGACGTAGCCAANTACGCACTTGAAAACAATCTTAATTTAAAAGATGCCGCGCTACTTAATCCAGTGATTTCTAATAATATTTCTAAAAGTGAGTTAGATATGATTTTAGATCCAGAGACTTACATTGGGTTAGCAGTTCAGCAAGCTCAATTGGTAATNAAAGAGATTGAATTAAAACGTNACCAACATAAATAGTATTAAATGAANGAAGCACTGAAAAACATTGTTGAAAGAAACTCTCACAGGAATCTTGAACANCCCATNCCTTCAGATANAGAGATGCAAAATGTTTATAAAGCTGCTTTNAGAGCACCCGACCATGCTTGGTTGCGCCCCTCAAGTTTTATAGAAGTACAAGGAAAGGGACTAGAAAAACTTTCACAAGTCTTTGTGGATTTTGCAAAAGAAAATATTAAAAACCTTGATGATGCCAAACTTGAGAAATACAAAAATGCCCCTTTTAGAGCACCAATGGTCATAGTCCTTATAAACACACCAAAAGAGCATCCAATGGTTCCAGAAATTGAGCAGGTAATGTCGACAGCAGCAGCAGGTCAAAANATTTTGTTGGCTTTAAGCGCGATGGGTTTTGGTGGTATTTGGCGGACGGGCAGCTTTGCACTTAATGACAAGATAGGAAAGTTTCTTGGTCTTGACCAAGGACAGAACGTAGTAGGTTATTTATATGTAGGGACACCAAAAGGGGATCCAAAAAGATTGCCAGAGGTAAATATCAGTGACTTTGTAACTAAGTGGAATGATTAAATGAATAAAAAAATATTTCTGTTACCTTTGTTAGCAACTGGCTTATTTTTCTTTGNCTACATTCTGTTAGCGGCAACCACAAATTTTTTATCTGTGGAGGCTGGATATGCAATTGGAGAGGTCTCAAGATGGTGTGAAAGAATAAGTGATGGTTATTTTAGAGAACCGGCNAATGCNTTAAGCAATCTTGGTTTTATTACTACAGGGCTAGTTATGTTTTGGATACTTGCTAATGAAAAGAAACAAAAAAATAGCAGGTTTCATGGGCCTACTCCTACTGCATTGCTATATGCCTCAACAGCANTATTTCTTGGGCCTGGTTCTTTACTAATGCACGGAACTCATACCGAATGGGGCCAATGGGCCGACTGGCTAAGCATGATAATGTATATCTCAATACCTTGGCTTGTAAATATTTTTGTNATCAAGAATTACAAAGAAAGCTCATTTGTAAAAATTTACTTATATATTATTGGAGTTTATGGATTACTAAGNTGGTTGTTTGGCACNGGTCTAGGAATAAATTTNAATTTCTGGGCACTTTCGATTGCGCTTTGGGTAATTACCGAAGTTCTTCAGAACTATAATTCTCGAATAATCAGATGTTTTTCAGGTTTTGTTGGTATTGCAGTAATGTCAGTATTTGGCATCTTTCCTGACCAGGTTATTTCNAATTTTAATGAATATTGGTGGGTTGTATTATTTTGGTTGCCAGCACTTATTCTTGATGAACAAAGCACAGTAAAAAAACAATACTTTCCTTGGTATTGGGCTGGAGTAGGTTTTTATATTGCTGCATTTGCTATTTGGCTTCAGGGTTANCCAGGAACGGCACTTTGCAACCCTGATTCAATCATTCAGCCTCATGGAATATGGCATATTCTTTCTGCTTGNGCCACGTTGTCTTTCTTTTTCTTCTTTAGAAGCACTAAGAAAATCTAAGCTATACTAAAAGGTAATGAGAATTATTTTTTACATANATCTTTTTTTATCTTCAGCTCTGATCGCAGACTTTGAAAGCATTATTAAGGACCAAGAATTCAAAAATGATTTTAATTTAGGTGCTGATGAATATTTCGTCGAACTGGAAAAGGGCTTTACTTATTACAAAACCAATATCAATGACGAATGCTCAGAATACATAATGNTGGTGCATGGATTTTCTGTTCCCTCATATATTTTAGACCCAGTCTATNTTTTNCTATCCGAAAGATCATATTGTGTTATTGCTCTTGACCTGTATGGAAGGGGTTTCTCAGAGAATGTTAATGAACCGTATACAGATCGTCTGTTTGCAGAACAGACTCTACAATTGCTAGATAATTTAAATATTGATCGAGCTGTTTTTCTTGGGCTATCAAATGGCGGACGAGTAATAAGTAAAATTGCTGATTTAAAGCCTAACTCAGTTGAAGCCCTAATATATGTAGCATCAAATGGTTTCTTAGAAGTTGAAGAGCTAAAGGATAAAACAGTAAGCCAAGAAGAGATTAATGATCTAATTGAGCAGTACCCTTCACTTATTGAAAGCCAGCTGTCTGATTTTAAACGTCCAGAATTATATCCAGACTGGCCAGAAAAATATGCCAAATTAACAGAATACAAAGGGTTCGCAAGGGCTTTACTCTCAACTAGAAACAACCATACTTTGCTTGATGAAGTGCATAAAAAAATAAATGATACTGATATTCCAATTTATACCATTTGGGGGGAAAGTGATGAGGTCGTTCCTTATGAAACCTTTAAAGACAAAATTAAAATAATTTTTCCCAGAAGGAATGAGTTTTTTATAAATGATACAGGCCATCTTCCTCATATGGAAAATCCTGAACAATTNAATGATTATCTTTTGAGNATTCTGGAAAAAGAAAAATAATAAATATCTACAATTGAGAATCATTCTCATTTAGGCTATTATNNTTGCNTATGAAAAATATTGAGAAAAAGCTTCTAGNACCATTAATTAGTCTTCTTTTAATAAATTTTGTTTTCTCGAGCGAAGTGAATATTTANACCTCAAGACATTATGATGCTGATGACGTGCTTTACGAGAGATTTACACAAAATACTGGGATTAAAGTAAATATAATTTCTGGCTCTGGCAGCGCTCTAATGGAGCGTCTAAAGGCTGAAGGCGAGAACTCACCTGGCGATGTCTTTTTTACCGTGGATGCAGGAAATCTATCGAGATTTCAAGAGGCAGGCTTTCTTCAAACCATAAATTCGCAACGAGTTAAATCAATAGTACCTAAAGAACTTAGAGGGCCAAATGATGAATGGGTAGCGATAGCAAAAAGAGCAAGAGTTATCTTTTATAATCCAAACAAGGTAAGTCAAGAAGAAATCAAAAATATAACTTATGAAGATCTAAAATCAGATAATTGGAAAAAACGTATAGCTATCAGAAGTTCTTCTAATATGTACAATCAGTCCCTTGTTGCTTCACTGATATCAAACCATGGGATTAAAGCGACAGAGGCTTGGGCAGAAAGTTTTGTAAGAAATTTCGCTCGACCGCCTCAAGGAAACGATAGAGCACAGATCCTAGCTGTAGCAAATGGCTTGGCAGATATTGCTGTTGCTAATTCATACTATATCGGANTAATGCTTTCAGGNCGTGGTGGACAAGAACAATATGAGGCCGCTCAAAAGGTTAAACTTGCATTCCCAAATCAGAGAGATAGGGGCACTCATGTCAATATAAGTGGTGGAGGCATTTTAAAATTTGCTCCAAATAGATCTAACGCAGAGAAGTTCATAGAGTTTCTTCTATCCGAGGAAGCTCAAGAACACATAGTAAACAATACATTCGAATATTCTGTCTTGGACAATGTAGAGCCAAATGCTGTAATAGCTCAGTTTGGTAGTTTTATTTCGGANAAAACCTCAGTAGCTGATTTTGGAAAATTTAATCCTGATGCTGTTAGNTTAATGGANAGAGTTGGTTGGAGATAAATTTTCCCTAAGTTCTGCTATTATCAACCTAACAACAACTAGCTTTCAATGTGTTTAATTTAAATTCTTGGTCAACAGTTTTAATAATCACTTTTACTATTTTCTTAGTTCCTATAGGCTTTATCTTTTCAAGTTTTTTTTCTGGCTTCTCAGAAAATTTTTACCACATATACGAATATGTTTTGATTGAATATAGTATCAATAGCTTTATTCTTTTGTTGGGAACCATTTCACTGGCAGTGTTTTTTGGGGTGGGAACTGCTTATTTAGTTTCAAATTATAAATTCTTTGGTAAGGGTTTTTTTGAATGGGGCTTGTTACTTCCTCTTGCTGTACCACCTTATATTTTAGCATACGTGTTTACAGGAATATTTGACTCATATGGAAGTGCAAATAATCTCATGAGGGATATTTTTGGCTTACCAGATGAATACATTTTTTTCCCAAATGTGAGAAATATAACAGGAGCCATCATAGTTTTTGGCTTTACTCTATACCCNTATATTTATCTTGTTTCAAGAGTTGCTTTTAAAAATATTTCTGGATCTTTAAATGATGCTGCAAGAGTTTTAGGCCAGACAAAGTTTAATGCTTTCTTCAAAGTTCAGCTTCCNTTAATCAGACCGGCTATCTTTGCAGGCATTGCTTTAGTAGCTATGGAAACACTTTCTGATTTTGGTGCAGTTGAGCATTTTGCTATACCCACTTTTACAACCGGCATCTTTAGGACCTGGTTTGGGTTGTATGATCTGGATACTGCTATGCAACTTGCATCGATTCTTTTGCTATTGATTTTTATATTTATATATATTGAAAGGACTTCTAGAGCAAAGCTAAGGTACAGCAATAAATCAGATTTGTTGAATCCAAAAAAAGATGATGTTTTGGGTATCACAAAGGGCACAATATGTTTTTTCTTTTGCATGGTTCCTGTTGTTATCGGCTTCTTTCTTCCAATAGCTGAATTAACCAACTGGCTATTTCAACAAAACTTCGAAATTGATTCAAAGTATTTACGTTCTGTAAGTAATACGCTAATNGTAAGTTTTGNTGCAGCATTGATTGGCTGCTTGCTAGCTTTAATTACAAACTTTAGTGGCCGAATCAACAAAAGCAAAACTCAGTCAAACATCAATAGTTTTCTATCCTTAGGGTATGGAATACCAGGTTTGATTCTTGCCGTTGGAATTACAAAGTTTTTNACGAGTGTCGATAGGATTTTACTGGTAAATTCTGAATTATTTATNACTGGATCCATATTAGGCTTGATAATGGCATACATAATAAAATCTTACGCTCTTCCAAATAACCTAATCTCAAGTGGGTATAACAAATTTTCTGTTGCTATGGACGAATCTGCAGAAATTCTGGGNGCACCTAAAAGAAAAATTTTACAGAAAATACATGCTCCACTTTTGCGACCAAGCATCTTCGCNGCTGCGTTATTAGTTGTTGCAGAAATTGTGAAAGAGTTACCAGCTACTTTAATATTAAGGCCATTCAATTTTGACACGCTCGCCGTAACAGCTTATATTTTTGCTTCAGAAGAAAGGATGTTTGAGGCAGCGCCGTCTGCTCTAAGCATTGTAGCAATAGGACTAATACCAATATTCTTTCTTAATAAAATGATACGTGAATCCAGAGAATTATANAATGAATAATTTTTTTCAAATTGAAAAGCTATCTCAAGAGCTNTCTGGCAAAACAATTTTTAAAAATATTTCCTTGAAANCGNAGAAAGGAGATTTTATTGCAATTATTGGTCCATCTGGTTCTGGAAAAACATCCCTATTAAGAACAATAGTTGGCTTAGATCGACAAAAGTCAGGAATAATTTCCCTCGATGATAATGTTTTGTCAAATAATTCTATTCATGTTCCAGTTGAAAAAAGANGCATTGGCTTAGTTATTCAAGAAAAAGTTTTATTTCCACACCTTAATGTCCTTGAAAATATAAAATTTGGCCTTCCCCGAAATAAAGAAAGTGAGATNGTTGCAATTGAGATGCTTAAAACATTCAAAATCGAGCAATTATTGAAAAAATTTCCTCATGAAATATCAGGAGGCGAAGCGCAAAGGNCGGCCCTTGCAAGATCACTAGTTATGAAGCCAAAATTACTGCTGCTTGATGAACCTCTTAATGGCCTTGATGAAAAGTTGAAAGAGAAGTTGTACCCATCACTGCAGGACTATCTTAAGAAAAATACAATTACAACAATTATGGTTTCTCATAATTTAACTGAGATAAAAANACTAGCATCAGAAGTATATTCTCTTGAGAGTGAGGGCCTAAAAAAAATTTAAAACGTTCAAGAGTTTTTTGAAAGCCTAATTGCTAATAAATAAATCAAAGGCGAAAGAATAATCCAAGGTATCTGTGTTTGAAGCATTACTGTTCTTTCATAATATTGGAAAAGTAGAGGGTTAAAGTTTTGGCCAAGTGGAGATAAAGGAGCCCATGATAAGTTTTTATCATTCGCAATTTGATCGTGATATAAAAACATTTCAACATAAAGATTTTGACCAATGCACCATGTAAAAAGAACAGCAAATTGAACCCATCTCCATGACTTAAATGGGTCTATGCCCTTTTTTGAGANAAATTTTATTAGCAACAAACCTCCAATACTAATCGTGCCAGCATCTGCCATTGAATTGAGAATCCAGTTTATATTTTGTGGCAACCAAAAATTTAAACTTTCTGACCTTCTTAGGTTAACGGAATCTCCATTAAGAATCCCAAAATTAAACCAAAGTTCCCAACCAAATGCGCAGATTNAAAAAATTATGAAGTAAAATTTTGGAATCCAGCTAGGAATTTTGTTCCTAAGAACGAGGATCAGNATTAAAGGAAGAATAGCGCTTACATAAACCACAAAGACTATTCTTATCTCTTCGACCGTCATCAAAATATGTTACTACACAAAGTGAAAATTTTTTGTCAAAATTGCTCTATGACAAATCTCAGCGTTACAGATATATATTTAGTTGGTCTGCCAATAATTTTTTCAATGATGTTATTTGAGGCTTTAGTTTCTCAGTATCAAAAGAGAGGCTACTACCAAAACAAAGATACCCTTTGTACAAGCGGCCTAGTTGCTGGCAATATCTTTATGAGTTTATTGATAAAAGGAGCCACATTAGCTTTACACATATATTTATATGAATTTCGAATTTTTGATNTATCAAATATGTTGCCTGTGTGGGCCATTTGGGTTTTAACATTCATTCTCATTGATTTAGTGTTCTATGTATATCACAGATGCTCTCATAGGATTAGGTTTTTGTGGGCCATCCATATGAGCCACCATTCAAGTGNAGAAATGAATTTTGCAGTATCTCTAAGACAAGCTTGGNTAGGGCCAGTTTCGAAGATCCCTTTCTTCATGATTCTTCCATTAGCAGGTTTAGACCCAACAATAATTGCAGTTGTAGGAGTCATAAGTACGCTCTGGGGTGTGGTTGGCCACACGCAAATGGTAGGAAAGCTGGGTTTTGTTGAGTGGATTTTTAATACACCATCACATCACAGAGTTCACCATGGAGCCAATCCTGAATATATAGATAAAAACTTCGGGAACTTATTAATAATTTGGGATAAATTATTTGGAACATTTGAACCAGAAAAAGCTTCAGTAAAATATGGGTTGGTGAATAATGTTAAAACCTTCAGCCCTATTAAAATTACATTTATGGATTGGCAAGCAATGTTTCAAGAAATAAAAATCCAGAAAAATATAAAAGAGAAAATTAAAATATTTTTTGGTCCTCCAAAAACGAAGGTAAAAGCATGAAAAAAGTAATCAACTTTAAAGAAAAGTTTAATCAGTTTGANGAACTATGGTCGCCCAAAATAATTTCTGAGATGAACAACTACGAATTTAAGTTGGTAAAAGTAAAAGATGNTTTTGTTTGGCATAAGCATGACGAAACAGATGAAGTCTTTATTGTGATAGAGGGCAAACTTTACATAGAGCTGTTAGAAGAGACTGTAGAAATAGAAGCTGGAGAAATGTACGTTGTGCCCCGCGGTGTCAAACATCGGCCTTTTTCAAAAGTTCTAACTAAAATCATGCTCGTCGAAAAACAAGGNGTTGTAAATACAGGAGATGCCGACTCGGAACTAACTGCTAGTAATAAAAAATGGATATAATTACAACATGAAAANTCTTGGAATTGGGCTTGCATATTTGATGATCTATACATCGCCTATACAGGCATTTCTAATACTCTGGGGGCTATGGATTATTTTAACCTCAGACTATACATTTCTTGGCCTTTCTTCAAAGGAATTTTTGTATGACAATCTACTAATTCTTCATGATTTTGCATATTCATTNTTTTGGGGCTCAGAAATTTGGCATGCTTTTTTAAATTTCTGGTATCAATTCCCAATGGTTATTATGGTTTTTTTAAAATTAGTATTTAGCACATGGTTTGGTCTCTGGCTCCTAAAAAAGCTCAAACCATGATCTTGAGACTATTACTTTTATTTCTCTCACTTTCTATATACTCAAACGAAAGTATCTTTGAAAAAATTNATGATACATCTAATGTATTTCAAGCAGGACTAATACTATCTGGNCTTGAAAGTGGTGTGCACTATCTNGAATCAAAAAATGAAAAACAAACAGAACTTGTAATTGCAATTCATGGTGGTGGTTCTTTGGGCTATGAGTGGGTCTATCCTCTCCAACAGCTTAACTCTCCATCAAACTTAGTCAGTTATTATAGGTGGCAGCCACTTGCACTTAATTGCCTGAGTGATGACATTGATAACTTAAAAAAATTCTTAGAGCAAAATGTTGAGAGTTATGAAAGTATCTTAATATTAGGCCATAGTCTTGGTGGAATCCTATTAGGAAAGGTGCTTGAGATATTAGAGACAAATGTTGAAGTAGACGCACATATCATCGCATCACCATTGGCTGGAATTAGCCCAACAAATANTCTTTGNAACTATGAGCCACCTAAAATGACCAAAAACAATATTAAACTTTATGAATGGAGAACCATTAAGAAATTAGATGGAGTATATCTTGCTCTTCCTTATGATCCACAAATTGTTGATATAAAAGGGAGCACTGTTACAAGGCTTCCTGAAGAATATAATGGAAATAAATTAGGCCACAACTGGGCAATAAGTTGGGTTGCTGATGAAATATTAAGAAGATAATTAAATTTTGCCCTTGATGGTGTTAGAATCTATTTCTACTACAATTTCAAAAAAATGTTACCAGAGATATTAAAGAACAATCTTTCTATTCCAGTTATTGGATCACCTCTTTTTATAATTTCTCGGCCTGGTTTGGTAATTGCGCAATGTAAAGCTGGAGTAGTTGGCTCATTTCCAGCACTAAATGCAAGGCCACAAGAGTTAGTTTCTGACTGGATCAAAGAAATTAAAGATGAGCTTGGGGAATATAAAGATAGAAACCCTGAAAAAAAAGTAGCACCTTTTGCAGTNAACCAAATTTGTCACCTTTCCAATGATCGTCTTTTTGCAGACGTAGAAACATGTGTNAAACATGAAGTTCCAATTATTATTACTTCTTTGAGACCTCCATCNGATTTAGTAAAAGCAATACATTCATATGGCGGACTTGTTTTTCACGATGTGATAAATACACGTCATGCTCAAAAAGCTGTCTCAGAAGGNGTCGATGGATTGATATTAGTTTGTGCTGGAGCTGGAGGCCATGCTGGAGCTTTATCTCCTTTTGCATTGCTAAGGGAAACAAGGGAATGGTACGAGGGAACAATTCTTTTAGCNGGGGCTATATCCGATGGTTTTTCTATTGCAAGTGCGTTAGCAATGGGAGCAGACCTAGCATATATAGGAACACGATTCATAGCGACTAAAGAATCTGAAGCAGATGATGATTACAAGAAAATGCTAATAGAAAGCGCANCAAAAGATGTTGTTTATACAAACTATTTCAGTGGAGTAAGTGGTAATTATTTATCTCCTTCAGTAGCTAGGGCAGGGATGGATCCTGAAAATTTACCAGCAGCAGATAAAACCAAAATGAATTTCAATTCTGGGGGCAATGCATCTAAGAAAGTTTGGAAGGACATTTATGGATCTGGACAAGGCATCAGTTCAATTAAGAATTCTCCTTCTGTTGAAGAATTGGTTAAGACAATGAAGGCTGAATTTGAACANGCGACAGAAAGTTTTTCTGAGAAATTAAAAATTTATTAAATCTGAATCTGAAAATTGAGACCATACTCAGAGTCTAAATATTCTGAAGATTTTAAACCCAAAATAATCCCAAAGTATTTGTTAACGTTATAGATAATGTCCATGCCTAATTTAATATCCATGTCATTTGAAAAATCTACGATAAAATCCTGCCCCAAACATATATCACTATTTGGATTTNCTGCACAATCATAATTAACAAATTCTTCGTTAGCTAAAACTTCCTTAGAAAAATCTAAAAATATTTTACCCTCCCAATTATTTGCATCACCATATCTTATNCCAGTTACAACATTTCCAAATGACTTATCATTATCAAACTTGGTATCGAAAGAAAAGCTCCTTAAACCTACCTCAGCATAAACATCAACAAAGTTATCTAGGTTTAGAGAAACAGACCCAATTGAAATAGAGTTTAGTAAATCTCCAATCCCGATATGAGCTCCGATTCTTAAATCAGTTACAGATTTTTCAAAGGAAGCCTCTTCATTATCAAGGCTTCTTATGTTTGTATTAAAAGCTGTTCTAGAAGTTGTTACATATAACGGACCAGGAAGTGGAACGCTTGCATACAGACCAAGATTATCTCCATCGCTATAAGAGAATGCTATTCCAAGATTGGCATACGAATATTCATTTGGCTCTTTACCAAGCCTTCCCTCTTTTGAATTAAGAATTAAACCTAGAAAAAGCAATATCAATAATCCTAGATTTTTGAGACTCATAATTTGATTGTAAAGATTACAGTTTTATTATCAAAGTTTTATAAAGATTAAAACTGTAGATGGTTTAAAGTATAATAGCACCGTGGACGTAGCTGGATTTGTAATATCAATTTTTGCATTGATTTTTTCAATGCTTGCTTTAGGTCTTGCTTTGAGAGCTATTTACATAATAGGAGTTAATGCAGGCCTTGCAAATAAANCGGCACCCAATCAACCTCCAACATCACCAAAGAAAAAACCTTCGGAATCTAAAAAACCAATTAGAGTTGAAGGCAATAAGATAATTTATAACGAGGACCCTNTAATTTATGTAATTGAGNATTTTATTTCAGATGAAGAGTGTGATCACTTCGTTCAAGAGTCAAAAGATAAGCTTGAAAGGGCAAAAACAATTGGCGGGAAGGATGGAATNTATCATGAAAAAAGAACTGGCATGAATTGCTGGATANCTCATTCACAGTCAGAGTCCTCNAAAGCTATAGGCGATAGGGTTGCAGATCTTATTGGNTTTCCCTTACGAAATGCTGAATCTTANCAAGTAGTTTATTACACAGGAGGTACTGAATATAANGATCATCATGATGCATTTGATCATGAAACAGAAGAAGGAAGAAAACATTTAAAAAGGGGGGGNCAGAGGATATATACTGCTTTAGGCTACCTGAATGATGTTGAAGAAGGAGGCTCTACAGACTTTAGAGATNTAAATATATCAATACCACCCAAGAAAGGAAGCCTCTTAGTTTGGAAAAATATACTACCTGGAACAACTAAAGTTCACCCTGCATCCCTTCATGCCGGTCGCCCGGTTACAAAAGGGGAAAAGTATGCATTCAATCTATGGTTTAGGGAAAATAAATTTGTCTAAACAATGGATGTTTCTTTTATACTAGATGATCTCAATGAAGCTCAACGTGCAGCAGTAACATCTGAATCAAAAAATTTACTAGTCCTAGCAGGAGCGGGCTCTGGAAAAACAAAAGTCNTAGTTCACAGGATCGCATGGCTTATAAAAGCTTTGAATAACTCAACGCATAGTGTTTTAGCTGTTACTTTCACNAATAAAGCCGCAAATGAAATGACTGGAAGAATAGAAAATATTCTTGATGAACCAATTCCCGAGCTTTGGTGTGGTACTTTTCACTCAATTTCTAATAAGATTTTAAGAAGGCATCATAAAGAAGCANATCTAGAAAGAGAGTTTTCCATACTTGATAGTGATGACCAGCTCAGAGTTGTAAAACGAGTTTTAAAATTTCTTGANATCGATGATGATCAATGGCCAGCAGAAAAAGTTNGGTGGCAAATTAATAATTGGAAAGATGAAGGTTTAAGATCTAAAGATATTGATGAAAATGGTGATTTTAATATTGAAATTTTGAAAAAGATTTACTCAGAATATGAGAANTATTTAAAAAGAGAAAGTTTAGTAGATTTTGCAGAGCTAATACTTAAATCTTACGAGCTAATAAACGAAAATCAGGACCTTAAGAACCTATACAGAAAAAAATTTAAACATATTCTTGTTGATGAGTTTCAAGATACNAACTCAATACAATTTAAGTGGATAAAAAACCTTACAGGANAGGAGAGTTCTGTAGTGGCNGTTGGTGACGATGATCAATCTATTTATGGCTGGAGAGGAGCAAAGGTTGAAAACATNACTGAATTTTCAAAAGTGAAAAATACCCAGATAGTGCGTCTTGAACAAAATTATAGGTCTACCGAAAACATTNTAAACGCAGCTAATGCAGTAATAGGAAAAAATTCTCAACGTCTNGGAAAAAAACTTTGGACTGATGGCGCTAAGGGAGACCCTATTGATGTTTATGAGGCCTATAGTGAACAAGAAGAAGCNAGTTTTGTTTCCGAAAATGTTCATCAAATTACTCAGGGTGGNGATCNATATAAAGATATAGCTGTTCTTTATAGATCAAATGCACAGTCACGTGTTATTGAAGAATTCTTGTTGCGACAAACAATCCCATATGTAATTTATGGAGGTGTTAGATTTTATGAAAGGCTAGAAATTAAAAATGTNATTAGTTANTTGAGGCTTTGCATAAACCATACTGATAACACNGCATTTGAAAGNGCAATTGCAGTTCCAACCAGAGGGGTTGGTGAAAAAACTCTGGCCTTGATAAGAGAGTCAGCGGTGGCACANGATATCCCACTTCTTCATGCTGCAAGAANCCTTACAAATGAAGAAAAGATAAAAGGGAAAGCCAATAAATCAATAAAGAATTTTTTAAATTTCATCGATGGATCGTCCGAGCAGATACATAATTTACCACCAGATGAATTTGTCGAAATGATCATAAACCAAAGTGGTTTAATTGATCATCATTTAAAAGAGCGTGGCGAAAAAGGAAAAATTAGAATAGAAAATATCAATGAGCTCATCTCAGCGGTAAAGTCATTTGATACTGCTAATAAAAATGAAGATCTTTCGGATTTTGGGTCAGTTTTAGCTGCATTCTTAAGTTCTGTATCACTTGATATGGGTGAGACTCAAGCCAACAGAAATGATGATGCAGTTCAGCTTATGACATTACATTCTGCCAAAGGACTAGAATTTAAATATGTGTTCATAGTAGGAATGGAGGAATCCTTATTTCCTCACTCAAGATCATCAGAGAACATATCTGAGCTAGAGGAGGAGCGAAGACTTTGTTATGTAGGGATTACTAGAGCAAGGTCAAANTTATATTTAACTTATACAGAATTTAGAAGGCTATATGGGCAAGATTCCTACAATCCCCCTTCAAGGTTTATCAAAGAAATTCCAAATGAACACCTAGAGTTTGTGAGACCAAAACAGTCCTACACAACAAGTTACTATGCAACAGTAAATTCAGAGGCAAAAGAAGAGAGCGAGCACGAATTTAATCTTGGTGATTCAGTATCACATAAAACTTTCGGGGAGGGAGTGGTTCTGAGTATTGAAGGAAGTGGAGATTCCAGCAGAATACAGGTAAATTTTTATGGAGTTGGCACAAAATGGCTTGTTGCGGCCTANGCATCTCTGGAAANAGCAGAATGAAAACAGAGTTTATTAATAGAGGAACCATTGAATATCAAAAATGCTTGGAAGAAATGCTTGAATTAGTAAAGTCTAAACCACAAAACCATGTTGTATGGTATCTTGAACATCCACCAGTATTTACTTTGGGAATAAGTGAAAAAGAAATAGAAGAAAATCTTGATTCAAATCCACCAATTTTTAAGACAGATCGAGGAGGAAAGATAACCTATCATGGNCTTGGTCAAACGGTGTTCTATTTTATCTTAAACTTAAAGAAAACAGCCTTTAAACCTTCAGAGGTTACAAAAACAATATTAACCTACACNTCTAATGTACTCTCTGAACTGAAATTAGATCACAAAATCAATGTTGATGATCCTGGAATATATGTTGAAGGAGAAAAGTTAGCCTCTATAGGNATGAGAATAAAAAATCATTTCTCTTATCATGGGATCAGCATTAACTATGATACAAATCTTNAGGAATTTAATAGCATTAATCCTTGTGGTCTTGAGGTCAGGGCTTGTAATTTATGTAACTATATAGATATAAAAAAAGATANGTTTACAAATATGTTAATTAGAGCCTATAAACAAATGCTACAAGANAGATGAAAGATATAATTCCAACCGTTAAGATAGTCAATCATGCTGGGGTTAGATCAATTAAAGATGGCATGAAGTCAAATTCCTATTCTCATATTATTAGAGAAAATAAACCAAGGTGGATAAGAATTTCTGCAAANCAAAATAATAAAAGTTTTGAGCTTATTAAAGAGAGAACAAAAAATTTACANCTCAGTACAGTTTGTGAGGAAGCAAAATGTCCGAATCTCTCAGAATGTTGGTCTAGAGGCACTGCAACNTTNATGGTGATGGGAGATACNTGTACAAGNGCCTGCCAGTTCTGTTCTGTTAATACAGGCAACCCAAAAGGTTGGCTTGATAAAGANGAGCCAAATAAGATAGCCAGGACTGTTAAAGAGATGCAAATAAAGTATGTGGTTTTAACCTGTGTTACTAGAGATGACCTTGAGGANGGTGGTGCAAAACATTTCGCGNATACAGTTGAAGCAATCAAGGATACTGACAANAGCGTAGAGGTTGAAGTGCTTACGTCCGATTTTAATGGCGACGAAAATGCAATACGAACAATAGTTAACTCACCGATTAAAGTATTTGCACAAAACATAGAGACTGTTGAAAGACTTACTCATCCAATAAGAGACCCCAGAGCAGGGTACAAAAAAACATTGGATGTATTGAAAAAGGCAAAAATTTTTAATGAAGAAATGATTACAAAATCNAGCATAATTTTAGGCCTTGGCGAAACNGATGATGAAATTTTTAAAACATTTAAAGACCTTAGAGAGCACAATGTTGATATTGTTACTCTTGGTCAGTATCTACGACCAACCTTAAATCATCACCCAGTTGCAAGATGGGTAACTCCTGATGAATTTGAAATGTATAGGGTTGAAGGTTTAAAATATGGCTTTCTTGAAGTTGTATCTGGACCTATGGTAAGGTCAAGCTATAGAGCAGAGAGAGCACTAGAACTAAATAATGCAGGACTATAAATATGATTTTAATTTCACCAGCAAAAAGACTTACCTCNAAATTATCTGACAGAAAGTTAGTTTCTACAGAGGCGTTCTTTAAGGATGATGCCAATCTATTGGCCAGAAAATTATCCAAATTATCATCATTGGATCTACAGAAAATGATGGGCATTAGCGAAGACATTGCTGATCTAAATCAGCAGAGATTCAAAAACTGGGACAAACCTGAGGCTATAGAAAAAAGAGCAATATTTCAATTTGAAGGCGATGTTTTTAAAAATTTAGACGCCAAAAGCCTTGAAGATGAAGATCTTGAATACATGAATGAAAATCTGAGAATACTATCTGGAATTTATGGTCTACTAAGACCTTCAGACAAGATGAATCCTTACAGACTAGAAATGGGCACTAAGTCATTGCCTGGAGACTTNAAGAGTCTCTATGATTTCTGGGGAGATAGAGTTGCTACTCAATTAAAAAATGAAGCAGGAGAAAACTTAATNTTTAATTTAGCGTCAGATGAATACTTCACNGTAGTCAAAAAATTCGTAGATTTGGATAAAATTGCAAACTTTAAGTTTTACACTCAAAAAGATGGCGTTGAAAAAGTTATTGGAGTTATAGCAAAAAGAGTAAGAGGGGAAATGGCAAGATTTCTTATTAGAAATAGAATAAAAACAATTGAACCTATTAAAGCATTTGATTCGATGGGTTTTAAATTCAGAGAAGTTAATGGAAATGAGATTATATTCGTTCAGAAAGNTTAATCTTTCTTCTGCTCTTCCTCTATGAGNTGATCAACTAACTCTAGCATCTCATCTACCATTTCAAATGTTTCGTGAAAAGAATAAACAACTTGACGATCTCTGCTTAAGAGGACTAGNCCCTCTCGGAGTTTTTTTAGNTTTTTAACGTTGCTCATGGTAAAGGGATATTCTAGTTTACTTTTGTATCAAATCAACTTTCAAAAAAAATTTGAAATCTCACTTAATTTAGTGATAACATACTCATCCATTGTTGCAAAATAAACAATGGTTATATTATAATATAGATAATTGTTATGAGTTATGCNCTAGCACTAGCAAATCCGGGGTCAGACATTGATAAATATCTTTCNCAGGTTTATTCCATACCTGTTCTCACAAGAGAAGAGGAGCTNGAGCTTACNNANGAATTTTACAAAACAGAAGACGTNAAAGTNGCACANAAACTAGTAATTTCACATTTACGTTTCGTTGTTCATATAGCTAAGTCATATGCAGGTTATGGCNTACCAATCTCAGATGTAATTCAAGANGGAAATGTTGGTTTGTTAAAAGCAGTGAAAAAATTTGANCCAGACAAAGGNGTAAGNTTNGTTTCTTTCGCAGTACATTGGATAAGAGCAGAAATCCANGAATTTATTCTAAAAAACTGGAGAATAGTTAAAATTGCTACAACCAAAGCNCAAAGGAAACTATTCTTCAACTTGAGAAGCAAAAAGAAGGGCACTGGTTGGCTTACCGANGAGGAAGCAAAAAAGATTGCTAAAGATTTGGANGTTAGTCTAAAAGAAGTTATGCACATGGAGAATAGACTAAATTCAAATGATACAGCTTTNGACCTTTCATCAGATGATGAAGACGACGAAAAAGCTTTTTCNCCTAGCCAATATCTTGAAGACACNTCATTCAGTCCTGANTTAATAGCAGAACAAAGNGATTACGAAAAAGTAAACCATGGGGCGCTTTTTAAAGGTATTGCAAACCTNGATAGGCGTTCACAAGATATTATCCGAACAAGATGGTTGGAAGATGAAAAGCTAACACTTAACGAATTAGCTGACAAATANAAAATATCGGCCGAAAGAATTAGGCAAATAGAAGCTACAGCCTTTAAAAAGCTGAAATCTTCTTTAGTAAATGTCTAGAAAAACTATTCTCCTTAACGGAAAACCACTCAAGACTGATTGTAAATTTCTCTCAGAAGCAATAAAAGAGTTNATACCAAGTGACAGACCCTATGCCATTGAACTTAATGGAATTATAATTCCTAGATCAGACCATTTAAAAACAATTATTACTGAAAATGACAAAATTGAAATCATATCTGCAGTTGGAGGAGGATAGTCTTTCTATAGGGACATCTAATTTTAGTTCCCGTCTTATAGTTGGAACAGGAAAATATGCTTCNGAGGAAGTTGCCAAACAGTCGATAATTAATGCTGGTTCTGATTTAGTTACTCTTGCATTAAAGAGGTATGACAAAAATGATTCCAATAATATTCTTAAACCAATCGGANAAAAGAAGTTACTGCCAAATACNGCTGGTGTGCTCACTGCAGAGGAGGCAATAAGGTCTGCAAGGATTTCCCAAGACCTCTTTCAAACCAACCTGATTAAGCTAGAGATTATAAGTTCACCTAGCAACCTTGATCCAAATATGAAAGAGACTCTAGTTGCAGCTAAGCAGTTAGTAAATGNGGGTTTTGAAGTNTACGCTTATTGCGATAGAGATTTAAATAATTGTATTAAACTAGAGGATTTTGGTTGTGTGGCAATAATGCCCTTAGGGGCATCCATTGGTTCAGGCAGAGGCTTTGATAGTTTAAAAGAGCTCGAAATTCTAAGATCTAAAATAAAACAAATTATGATTGTTGATGCTGGTTTAGGCGCACCATCAGAAGCAGGTAAATGCATGGAAATCGGTTATGATGCTGTTCTTGTAAATACAGCAATTGCCAAAGCAAAAAACCCACCNTTGATGGCAGAAGCATTTAAAAATGCAGTAATTTATGGCAGAGCAGCTTATCATGCAGGAAGAATTGATATTACTAACAGCCCTAACCCAAGTTCCCCAACAAAATTTTTGTCGTGATAAGAACGTTTGGATCGCGTGCAGGAAGGCTATCAAAAACTAACAAACACTTTTTGCAACTAGAATCAGACTGCCTGTTAGATTTAGATAAATANATCAAAAAATCCTCTAGAGATGTCCTCATAGATATTGGTTTTGGAGATGGTATTTCGTTAAGTCAGGATATTATNAATAACTCAGAGATTTTATTTATAGGAATAGAAACCTATAAAAAAGGNATTTCAAGAATGATTGAATTCTATGAAANCAAACAAATCAAAAACTTATTACTGCACAATGGCTGCGCAAAAGAGTTCATAGAAAACCTTAAGACAAAAGTAAAATTTGTGAGGATTCATTTTCCTGATCCTTGGCCTAAAAATAAACATTCTAAAAGAAGGTTAGTAAGCATAAATTTTCTGCANCTTCTTGCTCAAATTATGAAACCTGACGGCCTTATTCAGATTATTACTGATTCAAATGTGTATCAGCAACACATTAAAGAAGTACTAAGAAAGCAAAATTTTTTTGAGCAAATTTCAATTTTCCCTATAAATTATGCTGTTTCCACATTCCACAAGAAAGGGATGAAAAAAAACCATAAAATTAAAGAATTNAATCTAAAAGTTAAAATAATTTAATGCAATCCTTGGAAGAATTTCTAATAGCAAAATGTTTAAAGCGCGTTCAGATAATTGCAAAGCAAAAAAAGCAATTAATGGGCTTAAATCAAACCCCGCTGACGGTGGAATTATATTACGAAACACAGATACAGTTGATTCATAAAGTTGCTGGATGATCACCGTCAAAGAATTGTAAAGATTCATTCCAAACATATACAACCAACTCAACACNACCCCTGCTATTATTACAAACTTNAATANACTAATAAGGCTCATTGAAATCTTAAANACAGATAGGTTTAGCAGCCCAAGGAATCCTAAGTCTGGAAGCATTAAAAAAGCATATATGTAGTAAATTAATATTGCGGCAATCAAAAGNCCAACATTAATTTTTTTATAATGAATGTTAAAAATNAATAACAAAGGAAACAGAATTATTTTTATTACTCTTGCTACCTTATTNTAAGAATCTGNTTTTGTGAGTTCGATTAGAAACAAGGTTAACAGTAGGTATATTACTATGTTNACAATTTGTGATATCACTTTCTTTCTCCAAAAATTATTGACCCTAACCTAATGATATTAGACCCAAAATCTAATGCTATATCATAGTCTTTTGACATTCCAAGTGATAGAAATTTTAGACCNCTATAAGTACCAGACANCTCTTCATAAAGGGATGATATTTTTAAAAATTGTTTACGAATCATATTGATATCATCAGTATTCTCTGAGATGCCCATTAAACCTTGGATTTGAACAGTTTCCTTATAACTATCNTCAGAAAAAATATTTTTAATTTCTTCNGATGTAAAGCCACTTTTTGATTCCTCCTCTCCAAGCTTGAGTTGTAAAAGTATTTTCGGTTTATTATCTAGTCGAAGACTAACAATTTTATTAAGGACCTTAGGCCTTGATATAGAGTGAATNAAGTCTGAATTTTTGCAAATTTCTTTAATCTTGTTGGTTTGAATATTGCCTAAGAAATGCCAGATTATATCTTTTGGNAATNCAGCTCTCTTTTGTATTAGTTCTTGTANATAGTTTTCTCCNAAATCTCTATGCCCATATTTATATAGATAAAGAATTTTTGATANTGGNTGCCCTTTAGAAACAGCAACTAACNTTATTTCCTTTGANAGANATTTTTTGATTCTGNTATAGTTNTCAAGATTCATTNTTATTTTCTTTACANTCATGAATTTCTATGGAATCCATATTTTGTTGTCTAAAAATTTCTCTAGCNTTATTGGTCTGNGATCTATTTTGAAATGGNCCAATNANNACCTTGNAATTATAGCCATTTGAGCTATCAACNGTCTCTATTATTCCTTTATAACCAAGATNATTCAGTTGATTTATTTGGCTTTGGGCCGCNANTTGAGANCTAAAGCTTCCCGATTGAGCATAATAAAGNCATTTTTTAGAGCTANCTGANTTTTGCGAATCNAATATTTCATAGCTTTTATTTTCAAGAATTGTTTGGAATTTATAGTCTAATTCTTCTAGTTCAAATTGTTTNAAATCTAATTGAGATAGATCTTCACGCAAATAAAGNGAAGAAACATAAACTATCAAAAANCCAATNANAAAGCTAANAACCATTGTTGGCACAGCTTTTAATGGAAACTTTTTACTCTTAAAAGAAAAATTAGCCATTACATTTTAGAAAGAGGCTTCACACTTAATATTTCTAACCCATTTTTTAAAACAACCTGAGTTGCNTTTGTAATTAANAGCCTGGAATTGGNNACTTTTAAATCCTTTACNAAAACNGGATTNGTTTCNTAGAAGGAATGAAAGTTCGCAGCAAGCTCTTTTAAAAAGTGAACCAAAGAATGAGGCGACCTCTCGANGGTAAAATTTTCAAGAAGTTTNGGGTAATTTANAATTTTATTTAGTAAATCAAAGTTTTTTGTAATTTCNTTTATATCAAANTCTNTAGTTAAATCTGGGNNTNTCTTATCAAGTATNGAACAACACCTTACATGCGCATATTGAGTATAGAAGTATGGGTTTGTTTTACTNTCNTCTTTGGCTTTTNTTANNTCAAAGTCGATCGTNTGATCAGATTTTTTTTCAAGAAAGAAGAATTTTATTACNTCTGGTCCAATCTCATTTCTTAGCTGATCAAGTGAATAATAATCTCCTTTCCTTGTCGACATCTGCCTCTTTTTTCCGCTTTCAAAAAGGNTGACGAGCTGGTAAAGAATCACTTCAANCGACTGATCTTCATTCTTTAAGGTATTGAAAGCAGAAGTAATTCTCTTNACATACCCATGATGGTCGGCTCCGAAAATATTAATATAATGTTGATAGCCTCTATCAATTTTNTTTTTATGATAGCCAATATCAGTTAAGTANTACGTTGGCTGTCCATTCTCACGCACAAGNACNCTATCTTTATCATCNCCAAAGCTTGTAGACTTAAACCATATAGCTCCATCAAGATCATAAGTTAAATTTTTACCCTTAATTTCATTAACTGACTGGAATAAGAGTGAATTAGCATCATCAAATTTCCCTACACTACTNTCATAAAACCACTTATCGTGATTTATCCCCATTTCCTTGAGGTCAGACTTTATAATTCTTACCATTTCTTTAACAGAAAAGTCTTGGATATTTTTCCAAACTTCAGGCTCTTCTAGCTGAAAAAATTCTATCAATTGATCTAATCTTTTGTCTGTATNAGATGAAAGTGAGACATCGGGNTTTAAAGTTTTTTTNAGTANATTTGTTTTTTGAAATTTTTNAGCTAAGCCTTTTATNTAATCGCCTCGATANAGTCCNTCTTTGTNAAGNTNATTTTTAAATGTCTCTAAAAGCACACTNAGTGCTAAGATGCTAATTTGNCTTCCNGCATCATTNACATAATATTCTTTGTCTACNTNAAAACCTTGGCTCTCAAGTAAATTTGAAATTGCTACTCCTAAAACCGCGCCTCTTCCGTGGCCAACATGCAAGGGTCCAGTTGGATTAGAGGATACAAATTCNACCAATGCCTTTGAANCCCNNCTTTTTTTAAANGCCCAGTCATCTTCTTNTTGNACAGCATTCTTAATTTCGTCAACCTTGGCATCATCTGTTACGTAAATATTTATGAAACCAGGGCCATCAATACTTATACTCTTTATTAACTTTGATTNGAATCGTTTTACAATTTCCTNAGCTATCTCTCNTGGAGAAGATTTAAGACGTTTTGATAATTTTAGNGGNGCCGAAGAAGAGTAATCACCGTGTTCTTGTACATTNCTTGGGAAAAAACCTAAATCTAATTCNTCAAACTCACCTCTTTCAAATGAAAAAGCGNCGTCAATAGATTCAAAAAGGCTTGTGTTNAGTAAATTAAATATTTTCACTTGCTAGCTCTGCCAACGTAAGACCCATCTCTTGTGTCAATCTTAATTTTGTCACCNTCATTNATAAACAATGGCACANTTACTTCTTTTCCAGTNCTTAGGGTTGCTGGTTTAAGTGTATTTGAAACAGTATCACCTTTCAGCCCTGGTTCAGTGAAAGCAATTTTTATCTCAACAAATGTTGGAGGTTCTATNTTTAGGACTTCACCATTCCAGAATAGAATCTTGCAAACCTCTTCCCCTTGCAACCAGCTTTCAGCATTATTAAGGCTTTCNTTTGATACCTCAATTTGTTCATAAGANCTTTGGTCCATAAATATAAAATTNCCNCCCTCGTTGTACAAATACTGAAAGTCTTTTTCTGAAATATCTGCTGCTTCAACACTCTCTCCTGTTTTAAATGTTCTTTCCCAAACCTTTTGTGTTCTCAGGTTATTTAACTTTGTNCTCATAACAGCTTGACCCTTTCCTGGTTTATGGAACTCATAAGAAATAATAGAGCAGGGCTCATTATCNAGAAGAATTTTTAAACCTTGTTTAAATTGATTCGTTGTATATTTCATAGATAATTTTCTTTAAATTTTAGTATCATAATAAATAGGTAACATATTATGGCAGTTAAACTTACACAACAATTAATTTACTATTTTATCTCAGCTTTAATAATTCTACTCTCATTTTTTTTAGGAAACCTGTTGATAGACCAAGATACTGTTGTAAGCCCAACTGGTGCAGTTCTTATCATATTNGTNATCCACTGGATCATGTTCATACCTTCTTTTATTTTTCAAACTGAAAAGTTTTATGATCTGACTGGTTCAATTACTTATGTNTGTTCCATGACCTATTTGCTAATAAATCAGTTTAAACAAAATGATTCTTCAATNACTGGTTTCCCAGGCCAGTGGCACCTTGATATAAGTTCTCCCGTTCCTATGATTGCTTACCTNTGTGTAATGATTTGGACACTNCGTCTTGGTATATTTCTTTTTATGAGAGTTATGAAGGATGGGGAAGATAAAAGATTTAGAAAAATTCTACCAAGCCTTTCNAACTTGTTTATGGCTTGGAATTTATCTGCCACCTGGGTAGTAATTCAGACACTTCCNGTAATGGTCGTTCTNTCTGGTAATTTAAGTGAACCAACAGGACCATGGATTTTGCCATGTGCATTGCTAGGCCTGGCTTTATGGCTTTATGGTTTCTCTTTTGAAGTAATAGCTGATAACCAGAAAACNAAGTTTAAAAAAGATCTATCAAATGAAGGTAAATTTATTAAAGAGGGCTTATGGAGCAAATCAAGACACCCTAACTATTTTGGGGAGATAGTTCTATGGTTAGGACTTTCTATAATTTGTTTACCNTATATGTCAGGTTTTCAATATATAGCATTAATATCACCAGTATTTGCATTTCTTCTTATTTATTATGTAAGTGGTGTTAGCATGCTCGAGGATAAGGCAAACAAGAAATGGGGCAATGATCCTGAGTATCAAAAATATAAGAAAGAAACGCCAATTTTTATCCCAAAACTCTAAAAATACCAATTTTTTTTAAATTTAAGGTAAAAAAACATTGGAAACGCTTTTTTAATCTTTGTTGTATAATAATNATGGGTTATATTTTACGATCAAGTTTTTTAAAGGGGTATAAAAAAAATGAAGAATTACATAGCTTTATTAGCAATAGTCTCTGGTCTAGTTTTTAGTGAGAATAATGAATTGAATCAAATTCTTGTTGAGAACGCTGATAATATCAATCTTTCTGAAGAATCTCAGCAGGAAGTTGACTCACTAGCAGTNGAAAAAGATTCTCTTTTAGCAGAATGGAAAGTTGTTGTTAAACAGGTTGAAGGTTTAAAAATCTATAACGAACAAAAAAGACGACAAATCAAAGCACAAGAAGAAAGACTTGTTACACTGGAAGAACAAACACGCCAAGTTGTTGTTATACAAAGACAAATACCACCACTTATGCAAAGNATGGCTGATAGTCTTGAACAATTTGTAAACTTGGATGCCCCCTTTTCTTTAAATGAAAGATTAAAAAGGGTTACCCAAGTAAGAGCAACTCTGCTTGATCCAAGAGTGACTGCTTCAGAACAGGTGAGACAAGTTCTAGAGGCATACAATATTGAGAGAGAATACGGCAGAACAATNGAGACATATGAAGATTCCATTGTGCTTGATGGAGAAGAAAAGGTTGTTAATATTCTTAGAATTGGAAGACTTGCACTAATGTATCAATTGAAAGACCAAAGTGAAGCAGGAATTTGGAATGCTCAATCCAATTCTTGGGAGGAAGTTAGTGGTTATCGATTACCAGCCAGAGACGGTATAAGAATGGCAAGTAAAACTGCCCCTCTTGANCTTCTTGCTGTGCCAGTAAAAATTAAAGGAGATGAATAATGAATTTTATTAGTAAATATTTTTTAACACTTCTNCTTTTTGTAAGCTTCTCATCCATTTCACAAGAATCAGAAGAAGCCGTACCAACTAATTTAGATAAATTATTAGAACTTGTGAAAGAGGGTAAAGATCAAGAACAAGCTGAAAATGATCAAAGAGAGGAAGAATTTAAAAACTCAAGAAATCGTCAGCAAGAGATCCTTAGCGCCGAGCAAAGAGAGCTAGCAAGACAAGAGAGAATAGCTGACGAGTTGGAAGAAATTTTTAGAGCTAATCAAGAATTATTAAGAGTTGCTGAGGAGGCCTATCTGAAACANTTAGGGTCTCTAAACGAGCTGTTTGGACACATGCAGAGCATAAGCACTGATTCAAGAGTAACTTTTGAAACATCTNTNACTGCAGCAGAGTTTGGAAAAGAAAGNGAGTCATTTCTTGGTGATTTAACAAGAAAAATGGGCGAATCAACACAGTTACCTACAATTTCAGAGATTGAAAGAGTCTGGTATGAGATTATGCGTGAAATGAAAGCAACTGGTGAAGTTGTAAAATTTGAAACTGATGTTATCAATGTAGANGGAACTCAAGTNAGTTGTGAAGTTGTTAGAGTTGGTGTTTACAATGCTGTTTGTGGNAATAAATATTTAGAATATGTTCCTGCAAAAGGCCAATATCAGTTTCTTGCAAGACAACCAGCTGGCAGGTACACAGGTTCTGCTGGAAGAATTTCAAGGGCTGATGCATCAAGCGGCTACGTAAGTTTTTCCATAGATCCAAGTGGGCCTTCAGGTGGNGCTTTACTCGCNAANCTTATACAGAATCCTTCATTACTTGAAAGAATTGATCAAGGTGGAATTATTGGATATATCATCCTAGCTATTGGTGGAATAGCTCTTGCATTTGCTATCTACAAATATGTAATTCTCTATNTAATGAATAGAGATGTAAATGATCAACTTGGAAGTGATCATGCNGGNGACAATCCTTTAGGAAGAGTACTNAGTGTTGGTCAAACACATATGAAAGATGANATTGACAGATTAGAGCTGAAGCTNGCTGAAGCTATAATGGCGGAAAGGCCTAGCATTGAAAGGGGAATTAGTTTTGTAAAAATTGTTTCAGTTGTTGCNCCGCTAGCAGGTTTGTTAGGAACGGTTACTGGTATGATTATTACTTTCCAACAAATTACCTTGTTTGGTACTGGTGATCCTAAGATTATGGCAGGAGGAATTTCCCAAGCTCTTGTGACAACTGTATTAGGTCTAGTTGTTGCAATACCTACNACACTGGCTCACTCATTCTTGCAATCATCAGCAAGATCAGTCGTTGATGTTCTCGAAGAACAGGCAACAGGTATAGTGGCAGAAAAAGCAAAATAATTATGTATTTTCTTACGGAAGTTTATATAGCTTTAAGAGATTTCATGGAATCTGGAGGCCCAGTGCTCTGGTANATTGCCTTACTAGTAACCTTTATGTGGGCTTTNATCCTTGAGAGAATATACTACTTTTTATTTGTTCACGAGGAAATAGCAGGGNCTATAAGAAAAAGATACTTGGAGATGTCATTTAAAACACCTTGGCATAAGTATCAGGCAAAAAGTAGGCTGATTTCAGAAGGAAAAATTTCGATAAATAGAAATGTGCAACTCATCACAGTCTGCATTGCGTTATGCCCACTCTTTGGATTAATGGGCACTGTAACTGGAATGATAGAAGTATTTCAAGTNATGGCTTTCACCGGAGGAGGTGATGCAAGATCAATGGCAGGAGGTGTTTCAAAAGCAACTCTTCCAACTATGGCAGGCATGGTNTCTTCNCTATCAGGCGTGTTGGTTATGATTTGGATAAAAAANAAAGTGGAAGAAAATGAATTACTAATGGGCGAATATGTTACACACAGCCCTGTNAAAGGAGATAAATAATGAGAAGAACTGCAATTTCAGCNGCATCAAGAGAAGAAGAAAGCGAAATAAATTTAACACCTATGTTGGATGTGGTGTTNATAATGCTGATTTTCTTTATTGTTACAGCTAATTTCATCAAAGAGCCCGGACTTGAGGTAAATAGACCTGACTCAGATACATCGGAGATTCAAGAAAATGCTGCGATTCTNATAGCAATTGGTAACAATGATGAAATCTATATGGATGGAAGNCGTATTGATGTAAGGCAAGTAAAAGCTAATGTTTTAAAACTTTTAGCTGATAATCCTCANGGCTCAGTTGTGATACAAGCTGATGAGGCAGCAAGTGCTGATGCCATAATTCAAGTTATGGATGGCTCAAGAGACGCTGGAGTTTTTGACATTTCTTTGGCTGCAGAACCAAATTAAATAAATGATTACAGTAGGAAATTTTGTAATAACAAGAAGACATCTATTCATTTCAGGCGCTCCTGTTGCTGGTTTTTTATTGTTTCTTTTTATGGTTGCCNTAATAAGTACTGGAGATGCTGGAGATATAAATAAAGGTCGTAAAATTGGNAATGTTATCATGCCTGAAAGAGANATTGAGACATTGATNACTGATGANATAGANCCTCCACAAGAACCTGAAACAGCACCACCAGAGATTGCTCCTCCTCAACTTGATGTNACACCAATAGCTGTCTCAGCCTCCTTGAGCAAGCCTCAAATAAATTTTAATTCTGGGAGTNGTTCCATGTTTAGAGACGGAGAATATATTCCTCTTTTTAAAGTNCAACCTGTTTANCCACGAAGAGCACAAGAAAGAGGGACAGAGGGTTACGTNATTGTTGCCTTCACTATTACAGAATCTGGCACCATAACTGATCCATANGTCATTGANGGAAAATGTAGATCAGTAACTAATAGAAGTGGNGATTTTAATAANTGTACTATGTTTAATAGCGCTACAATGAGAGCAGCACTTAAGTTAAAATATAAACCTACAGTTAGNGATGGAAGGCCAGTAGCGGTTGAAGATGTTCCGCACAAATTCACATTTGAACTGGAGGAGTAGTTATGCTGAGATTTATACTATTAACAACAATTTTATTCTCTTTTAATTCATTCGCNGATGAAGTTGACGGATTACCAGAATTAGCNACTGAATCAGAGAAAAGAAAGCTTCAAAATAAAAGGTCAAAGGTCTTAACCCCTTCGGTTGCAAAAAGAGTCCAAAGAATAGTTGAAAATCTAGATCAAGCAGGGCAGCTTGAAGAGGCAAAAGCCATCTTATTAAAGGAAGCAGCAAAAGATAAATCTGTCAAAGCTGCAAGAGANGCCTCTGCTAAAGAAAAAGACAGAGAGATTGCTAGGGCNGTTAAGAGAGCCGAAGANGAATTGCTNNGTCTTAGAGANAGGTTTGATAACTTAAAAAGTTATGATAAATCAATGTTCTANTATTACAGAGCNTATGTAAATCTTGCNTACAAAGATGATTTACTNGGTGCGCGAAGTGATTATCTAAACTTAGTTAAAGANAAAGATGCTCAAGAGAGAATTAAGTTAGCAGCTTATTACACAATTGCACAGNTATACCTNTCNGAAGANGATTATGANAGAGGGATAAGCTATTTAATGAGATGGTTTAAAACNACAGATGAACCAACTTCTCAAGCNTATGTTCTTCTAGCGCAGGCATACTATCTACAAGAACAATATCAAAAATCTTTTAATGTAATGATGGCAGCAAAAAGTTTGTCAGATAGNACAGGTGCAAGATTTAGAGAAAACTGGTATTCNATCCTTTTAGCTACNATGGGTGAGCTTAAAATGAGGAAAGAACAAATTCCATACTATGAAGAAGTGCTTGAGCTGTACCCAAAGAAAAGATATTTTGTTAATTTAGCNGGTCTTTACAACGAACTTGACAGGGCTAGNGATTATACNTCTCTCTTAAAAACAGCNTATCAAAAAGAGCTCTTAGACAAATCTGCTGAGTTTCAATCTTTATCACAAATGCTGCTAGCNGCTGGTAACCCTTATTGGGCTGCAGAGGTAATTTTAACAGGGCTTTCATCAGTTGCTGGTCTGCAAGTTATTGATCAAGAATGTGCGTTAGGAAAAGTTTTAGACGAAAATGGAGATTTAGTTGTTGGCAGAGATGGGATACCAATTGAAGAGATGGTNTGTGAAGATATTTTGGGACCAGCTTTTGTTAAAGCAGGATCAGAATCNGCACTNGATAAGGAAGCTAAGCCTTTNTTAGAGGAAGACAAAAGAAATTTAACNATTCTTGCTGAATCTTTNAGAGCTGCACAAGAAAGGACCCAAGCAATTTCAATCTTCGAGAAACTTGCCAAACTTACAGATGATGGAGAGGCTTATATAGCAATAGGAAACCTTTNTTATCTTGAGAATAANATTGATAAAGCGATNAATTCAATTAATAAAGGTTTGGAAATTGGAAAACTNAAAAATCCAGGTTTTGCTCAACTTACGTTAGGNCAAGCACTTTTTGAGCTACAAAGGTTTGATGAGGCAAGAGATGTTTTCACAGTCGCATCAGAGAGTGAAAAAGANTCNGTAAGTAAATCAGCAAAAGCGTGGCTTAAATATACNGATAATGAGCAAGAAAGNGTGAAGAANCTCGAATTAAGAAGAGAGTTTATAAACTCTTAACCTTTAGATACTCTTTTATAGAAAAATCATATTCATTTATATNAGAGCTGGAATAATTCTTCGAACTAATCTCATTCCATTTGCNNAGATCGAATTTTGGGAAGTAGACNTCTCCCTCGAGTTTGTCNGCTTNCACCCAGGTAATTACAAGTTTGTCTAAAAAATTGAAACCTTCTTCAAACACTCTAGACCCACCAATTAAAACAGCTTCATTTTGCCCAGTACTNCCACAAAAATCTTTTGATATCTCCAAGGCGTCGTGAATGCTTCTTGTNTAACTNATTTCTTCTTCTNTCCCATCCTGACTAGAGATAACAATATTAAATCTATTTGGGAGGGGCCTCCCTATTGACTCAAAAGTTTTCCTTCCCATTATAATTGGCTTATTTAATGTGTAATCTTTAAAGTGCTCCAAATCATCTTTNAGCTTCCANGGTAGATCATTATTTTTCCCTATAAGTAGCTTTGAATTCATAGCAACAACTGCAGATACAATCATATTGCTACTTTAGCTGGGATATGCGGATGAAATTGNTAATCTAACAATTCAAAATCGTCAAAAGAAAAATCATCTATATTNTTTTGNTTCTTTATTTTAATTTTTGGGGCTTGTAAGGGTTTTCTTGATAATTGTTCTTCTGCTTGTTCAATATGATTTAGATAAAGATGCACATCGCCAAACGTNTGAACAAAGTCNCCTACCTCTAGATCACATACCTCAGCNACCATGTGTGTTAGGAGTGCATATGAAGCCATATTAAAGGGGACTCCTAAAAAGATNTCAGCACTTCTTTGATATAGCTGACAAGATAGTTTTCCANCTTGCACGTAGAATTGAAAAAGAATATGGCATGGCGCTAATGCCATGCTGGGNATGTCTGCCACATTCCAGGCGCTAACAATATGTCGCCTGCTAGAGGGGNTTTCTTTTATTTGATTGATNACACTAATAACTTGGTCATANGTTTGTCCGTTACTCTGCCATTTTCGCCATTGTTTACCATAAACTGGGCCAAGATCTCCNTTTTCATCTGCCCACTCATCCCATATCCTTACNCTGTTATCTNTTAGNTATTTTATATTTGTTTCCCCTCTAAGAAACCAGAGNAGTTCATAGGCCACTGAATGAAAATGGATTTTCTTTGTTGTAAGCAATGGAAACGATTCATTAAGATTAAATCTCATCTGGTGGCCAAAAATTGAAAGAGTNCCCGTTCCGGTTCTATCCTCNTTTTGGCCGCCTTTTTCTTTTACTTTTTTAAGTAGATCAAGATACTCTTGCATTATTATTTTTAAGAATTAATAATCCTAATAATATCATAGGAATAGATAACAACTGACCTTGAGATAAAAAACTAAACAGTAAAAAGTCATATCCATATACATAATCTGGAACTCTANAGAATTCNGCAGCNGATCTGGCTANACCATANCCAATTAAAAAAAAGGCNGAGTGTTTTCCAAATGAGTTCTGATNNCTAGAGAGNATATTCAAAAAAATAAATAATACTAATCCCTCAAGGAGAGCTTCATATATTTGCGATGGATGTCGAGAAANCTGATCAGGATCTGTTGGAAAAATCATTCCCCAANNTACATCTGTTGGNCTTCCNTAAAGTTCAGAATTTATAAAATTTGCGATTCGACCAAAAAAAAGAGCGATTGGTATCGAGGGCGATATCCAGTCTGTAATCTCAAANAACCGAAGATTATTTTGCTTACCAAAAATATACATNGAGAGCATGACACCTATTAAGCCTCCATGAAACGACATNCCNCCTTGCCAAATCTTAAAAACATAAAATACGTCATCAAGCTGGAGGTGCATTTCATAGAAAAGTACATTCCCAANTCTTCCTCCTATTACTGCTCCAAAAAAAAGACCATATGTAAAGATTAGGTCACTCGTTTGCTCATTATTTAAACCGATATTAAATTTTTTTCTTGTTGAGAGNACGTGTAGATAAACCAAGTAAGCTCCAAGTACATAAGATATCCCATACCAATATATATTAATTGAGTCGCCCCAAAAGCCAGATATTGGAATGCTAACCGCAACAGGATCAATAAAATCAGGNTAATTCATTATTTCATAAACCAATAAACTGCAACAGGTATTAGGTGAACAGCAAATATAANCTGCAAGAATTTATCATTTAATTTGTGTGCAAGTTGTGTGCCGAGTTTTGCAAAGAAATAACTAAATATTGTTATTCCCAATACACCTGGAAGGTAGATATACCCTAAAGAGTATTCTGGTAAAGCATTCAATCCATATCCAAGTATCATATAGGAGGTTGCAGCAATAANTGCAATTGGAAATGCGCAAGCTGCTCCAGTTCCTACAGCTTTTTTCATNTCCATCCCAGAAATTTTAAGGAGAGGAACGCTAAAAATACCACCACCTATCCCAAATACNGAAGATAAGTACCCAATAACACCTCCCGAAATATTGAAATAAAGAAATCCTGGTTCTTTTTTGGCACGAGGCATTTCAAGATTGATGAATAAACGTAATGACATGATAGTTACAAATATAGCAAGCATCTTTTTAAAAANATCTCCNTCTATNCTNACGACAAATGTTGCACCAAACCCAGCACCAAATAGAATCCCAAAACTTAATTGAAGAAATCTTGGAATGGATAAAGATTTTTTCTTATAGTGGGAGTAGGCTGCTGATGATGAGGTAACAATAATGCAAGCAAGAGCAGTTCCAATTGATAGTGGTATCGCAATTTCTTCGTCCAGACCTCTTTCAGTTAGAATGAAATGCATTACAGGAACTATAATTAAACCACCTCCAACNCCAAATAGGCCTGCCATTGTTCCAGTAACAATNCCTACAATTGCGAAAATTATTATATCAATCATCCTGTTTAAGCTTTTTTGTTTCCNTATCACCAATAGACACTAGCTTTTGAACTCTAGAGGAAATTGAGCCAGTTCCATCAAAAAGCTTATTTTTNGCATCATCAAACTTCTTTTGACTTTGATTAATTGAATTACCTAGACTNTCCATCACATTAGTAAACCCATTGAGTTTTTCAACTAATTTCTGAGCCTCTTCATAAACCATAAAAACACTCTCTTTCTGACCATCTATTCTCCAAAGGTTTTCAACCATTTTTATAGATATATGTAATTGAGACGGACTAATCAAAGCAATTTGTTTTTTTGTAGCATATGTCAAAAGCTCCCTATCGAATTTTAAGGCTACATTTAATGCATCATCTATTCCAAGAAATAAAAANGTGATATCTGGTGTAGTTAATTTTTCAATCTCGTTATATTTTGTTTCATTCAATTCTTTAATCCTATCTCGAAGGTTCTTTGAATGTTTTTTCCCATATTCTTCTCTTTTTTCATTTTCAGCNGAGCAATAGTTATCATATTCTCTAAACGAAAACTTTGAATCTATAACGATATGCCTTTTTTGAGGTAGATATATTACAGCGTCAGGCCTTTTATTTTTNACNCCATCATCATTATTGACCGTGAAATTCTCTTGGAGCTTGTAGTGGACACCTTCCTCTAANCCAGAATTTTCTAACAAAATNTTTAATTTCATTTCACCGTAATCTCCTTGTGTTTTACTATCCCCCTTGAGAGCCTTTGTCAGATTTGTTGTATCGCTTGTAATTTGATTTGTTTTTTCAATTAGACCATCTATTGTGGTTTTGGTCTCAACATGAAGTTTTAATTGTTGCTCAGAATTTCTTTTAATTTCATCTTCAAATTCTTTTATCCTATCNCTNAATGGTTCAATAACTTTCTCCAAACTTTCTTTAGATAAATTTTTATAATCATTCTCTTGTTCTTTAAACGATTTTGAAATTCTNGATGTAAAATAAAAAAGACTTCCTATAATTATTAACCCTAATACCGTTATGATTAGAAAAACTGATAAAATTATATACGTTGTATTCACATGAGTATTTTAGAACAAATTAAGACTGAACTCCCATGGCTAGATGATAAAGTCGCCTTTGATTTAACAAGAGGCAAGCCGTCNCCTGACCAATTAAGTATGACAGAAAAGACTTTTAGCANTCTTGCTATGCCTTTTGAAATGGATGGTATCGATTTAAGAAACTATGGCACACCGGAAGGAATACCATCTGCAAGAGAACTAGGCTCTAAGATTCTCTCAACACCCTTTGAAAGAACCCTTGNACTNGATAATTCTTCTTTAACAATAATGCAGCAAATATTGTCATGNAGCTATCATTTAGATTTCTCAAGAAGCAGCTTATCTGCTAAAAGTAAATTTTTATGTCCAGTGCCAGGNTATGACAGACATTTTAAGCTTTTAGAAAATTTTGGGANCCAGATGATACCAATGCCATTTCAAAGTGATGGGCCTGATCTTCTGTCTTTANAAGAACTATTGAACGAACATAAAGANATACANGGAATAGTGTGTGTGCCACGGCACTCAAATCCAACTGGTCATGTTTATTCAGATCAAAACGTAAGAGAGATGTTTAGCCTCTTAAAAAAAAGAAGTAATAATTTAATGATACTTTGGGATAATGCTTACGCATGCCATGATCTTAAAAGCACAGAATTACAATTACCTATCTTTGGCATGGCTGAGGAGTACGATCTTCAAGANAATTTATTTGTCATTGGTTCGACATCAAAGATTACATTAGCAGGTTCTGGAATTGCTTTCTTTTCANGCAGTCAAATNAATAATAATAAATTTNTTGATTACAGAAATTCTCTTACNCCTGGACCAAATAAAATAAATCAAGGGCTGCATGTAAGCTACTTCAAAAAAGTTAGTTTAGAAGAACANATGTCAGAATTAAGACAACTTCTGCTTCCTAAATTTGATCTTGTTGACGAGCATTTGTCNAGATTAAAAGAGCAGGGGCTTTGCAATTTTACGAGCCCNTCTGGAGGTTATTTTGTTTCTTTTGACTCAATACAAGCTAAAGCAAGCGATATCATTAAAAATTGTGGAGATCTTGGTCTTACCCTTTTGCCTATTGGTTCCTGCTTTCCTTATAATAATGATCCTAATAATTCAAANATAAGAATTGCTCCAACCTGTCCTGACCTTGCTACACTCGATAAGTGTTTAAATATATTTACAAAAGTTGTAAAAAAATTGAACTAACTTAATTCACTTCAGTCAAAAGAATAAGATATAACTTAAATGTGAAGTTTAGTCATAGTCTGCCCAAATTATATTTGCGGCAACTGACCTGAAAGGGCGCCACTTCCTTGCTATTGAAGTCATATCCTCAACTGTTGGGCGCGTTTTCAGGTCTTTTAGTCTTCTAACTCCCTCTTGCAGGCCAATATCATTTTCAGGCCAAATATCAGGTCGATCTAAAGATGCCATTAGGTAACAATCAGCAGTCCATTTTCCTATACCTTTAAATTTGCAAAGATAACTTCTTGCTTCCTCATCTGTCATATCTACAATTTCTCCATAGTTAAGATTTCCATTTTTTTCCTCTGTCGCTATCCCTTGTAAATATGAAATCTTTGGNCCACTTAAACCTGCTCCTCTAAGATGTTTTATAGTTAATTCCAGAAATCTATCTGCACTCACATCATGCATTAGTGTTTTTACCTTATTTTTTATTGAGTTTGCTGCCTGAACAGANACTTGTTGCTCGATGACAAGATATAAGATACCAGCAAACCCCTCTGGTCGACGAAAAAAATCTATTTCTTCTTTTGAGATGATCTTTTCAAAACATGGTTCAACTTTAAGAAGGTGTTTAACACCATCACTATAAAGGGTTTTGTTCACCTTTTTTGCATTCCTTTCGCNATCATAAAGCTTAAGAATTCATCAAACTTGTCTTGACCAAAAAAGTACTTACCATCGTGCACTAACAGCGGTACTCCATGATGTCCTGCAGCAAGTTGTTCTTCTTGATTTTTTTTTATATCAGAAATAATTTTTTCTTTTTGATCAGTTACTTCTTTTTCTAACTCTTTTAGATTCAAACCAACCATATTACAAACTTTATTTAAATTATCTTTTTCATACCATCCCATATGACTGCCAAATATATTATTTGATAAAGCTTCTGCAAAATTTATACCTTGACCATGGTAGTGTGCAACTTGACCTAAATGACAGACATAAAAAATATANGGTTGNTCTGATGAAATTCTTCCTGTTAGAAGATTTTGTCGTATTGGGTCTGGTTTAGGTCTAAAAAATGGCATTCCTAATTTTTTAGCAACTCTGCGGTAGTCCAATAGACGCCAAAAAAAATACGTAAACATATTTCTATATCTAAAGAAGTTTGGCTCTCTAATTGCTAATGGGTATACCAATTTAAAGTTAACATCTACTTTATATTCTTCAGTAAGTTTTTTTATTCGTGGAAGGATGAAGTAAGAATAGGGACTTCTATAAGAAAAATAAAAATCAACTTTCATCTCAATATATTATCATTTAGTATCTTTATTAAGGGTACAAAATGAGCGGAAAAGTATATATCGTTGCAAATCTTGAAGTAATTACAGATAGAAACAAGTTTAGAGATTATGAAAGAGGGTTGGTGAAATCATTAGGACGACATGGTGGAACCTTACATTCNTTTAGTGATAATGTTGAGTGCTTAGAGGGTGATAACCCACCAAAAGGAAGGCTGGTAATATTTTCATTTCCTACAGATCAGAATGCCGATGCATGGTGGGCTGATGAAGAATACCAAGAAGCATCTAATATAAGAAGAAAATATTCTGTAACTAACTTTATAGCCAAGCTTNNTGAATTGCCACCAAGAAATTAGTTTGTAACCCAAACTGACTCTTCATCTTCAANAGGACCATCTTCGCTTACTTCCTTGAGAGTACGATCAATTTCTATATTAGCTAAGAGAGGTGGCTTATATAGTGTTTCTGTTGCCCCATCTGAATGTTGCTTAATCAGAGCTAAAAGCTCAGTAGTTTTTTCTGGATGCTCTAACGAAAGTTCTATCTGCTCCGTTGGATCTTCTGCCAAATTATATAGCCATTTTTTATCTGGATAATCTGATACTTGTAGCTTCCAATTATCTTGAATGACAACTTTGTTATGTCCTGTTTTCCAAAAGATTGGCCTTGAATTTAGATCGTATTGATTTGAGAACAGATCAATCCCGTCTACTTCATGTTCTAGAAGACTATCAACTAAACCATGAATGGTTGGCATTATATCAATATGGGTTGCTCTTTGAGTTAATTGCCGCTGCTCTATCCCGTCTTTCCAAAAAATTAAAGGTACTCTTATGCCTCCTTCAAACAGTGTTAANTTCCAACCACGGTAAGGCGAATTTATATATCTAAGTCCAATATATCCTGCGCCACCATTATCACTTGTAAAAATAATCCAGGTATTTTCACTCAAACCATTTTCTTGTAATGATTCCACTATCCGACCAACGCTTCGATCAAGAGACTTTATCATTGCTGCATANACTCTCTCAACATGATCACTAATATATGTAAGCTCATCATAATCAGATTTAAGTGCTTGTAGAGGCGTATGAACNCCCCAATGAGCTAAATATAAAAAGAAAGGTCTATTCTNNTTCGATTCAATTACTTTGATAGCNTCATCTGTATAGTAATCTGTGAGGTATCCCTTTGGTTCAAACCAATTATCTCTTTCTGAACTCTCGTTAAATGAGGCTGCGTAGTCCAATATGGCCCATAAAAATTTATCAATCGGATCCCATGGCAAATATGCGTTAACAACATTTGGATCATTCTCAGGCATGAAAAGTCCACTAGCCATCATTAAACTTTCATCAAAACCTTGTGTTAGTGGAGCAAATTTTGGCCCTCGACCCAGATGCCATTTTCCAATATGAGCAGTGTAATAGCCAGCTTGGTTCAATGTTTCTGCAAAAGTNATTTCCTCAGNAGGNAGNCCNTGNNTATCNAATAAAGGNTTGTTTTCNACGTTTTCAGAGAGATATCGGGTTTCCTCTGGATTGAAAAGATTTATAGATCTTGCCATTCCNTCNGGAACTGGGGTAAATTCATATCCAGTTGATGATGCATATCTCCCNGTAACNATCATTCCTCTNGATGGGGCACAAGTTGCACTTCCNGAATANGCATTNTTAAATTTAATGCCTGTGTTTGCAATAAAATCTATATTNGGTGTNTTNACTGTNCCAGANGGATCAAGNTNGTCATAGTTGGTCATATCATTAATGCCAAGATCATCAGCAACTATGACAATAATATTTGGNCTANNATCATCTCTNAGATCTGGNCCTTGCTGCCATANNACNTCNNGGTTNGGCCCTACATTATCTTTAGGAGAAGCAATTTGAACTAATATTAAAAATAGTATTTCTTTCCAAAAAATAAAACCTAACCCAACAATGATTAAGATACCAAATATCACCCTTTTCATTTTTTCCTTATATAAATCAATACTNCGAAGCCAATTATAAAAAATATTAGTATTGCAGGTGGGATTAGTTCAGCAAGCCTTCTCTTTGCTGTATTTACCGTCATCTCATCAGCCCAATAATANTCTGACCCTAGATCAACAACTCCATTTTTTTTAACATANTCNTTGTAATTNTNNAATAANTGNCTAANTANTTCAGGTTTCTCTTTTGCAAGATCATCAGTTTCTCCAGGNTCGTTAGNTAAGTTATATAGATGCCAAATATTATCTCCNGTGGGAGGNCTNTTGCGNANNATTTTATAGTCACCTTGATATAAAGCTGAATTACCAGTTACCTCTAATCCAATATATTCGTTTTCGTCATAAACTTTGTCTGACGAACCCTGCAAGACCTGATCTAATGACTTACCTATAATTCTTTTAGGAATTTCACCATNGATCATTTTTGATATTGTTGCTGCAATATCTGTTACAAAAGCAAACTCTTTATATACTCCTTGGGTAACACCACTACCTGAGATTATTAGTGGAACTTTTAAGCCTCCCTCATTCATATGAAATTTAAATAAATGGTGAGGTGAAGCCATTGCTTGAGCAAACTCTGGGCCTATAAATACATAACTATTTTCTTCTCCCAAAGTTTCTGTATTTCTATTATAGGATGTTGTCTCTATCCAGGCTCTCCAAGCNAGATGATCTCCTGGGTCATTGCCTTCAGGACCGTTATCAGACGTGATGATGAAGATAGTGTTATCAAACAAATTATTTTCTTTAAGATNATNNACTANTCTTCCAANNTGAAAATCCATTGCATTAAGCATGCCGGCAAATACCGCCGCACTTTTTATTAATAATTTNTTNTCNTGATCANCAACGTCATCCCAATTCNTAAANGANCTCAAAGAATCTACNNTTGGTTTNTCTNCAGGAAANANNCCTTTATCTNGGACTGCANTTAATCTTTTNTTTCGTAAAATNTCCCANCCTTGNTCATACATTNTNAGGTANNTATTTGTANATNCTTTTGGNACCTGTANNGGNATATGCTGNGCNTGAAANGAGATATANGANAAGAATGGCTNANCANNTTNCCCACTATCAATGTAATTAATCATNTCATCAATTATGAATTCNGATGAGTAAAAGTTTTCAGGNAGNTCCGTTGGTTNTCCATTTTTGAACCATGGNGCTTCTTTGTANTATGGAAGATAAGAATGATTNGAANAATTNTCNCCNCCTGTNGCATCTAAAATAAANGTCTTNTCAAANCCTCTATTNAANGGNANNGCAGANNTTTTTTCACCNCCAAANCCNAGGTGCCATTTTCCAGTCATATAAGTTTGGTAGCCCTNAGTTTTAAGAATTTCTGCAATAGTTAANGCTTCAGGNACCAGATAACCTTCATACCCTGGTATGCTTGTTAATTTTCTTGGNAGCACTTCAGGAATCATAGGTATNCCTGTATTATGGTTATCCATACCAGTTAAAAGCATGGCTCTTGATGGTGCACATTCTGGAGAAGTGTGGTANTTAGAAAATATCAGACCANTATCTGCCAGCTGATCAATATTAGGTGTATCGATTTCNCCCCCATATGCACCTAAATCGGTAAANCCAAGATCATCAANGAGTATCAAAACAATATTNGGNCTCTCNTTGCCATAAAACGCAAAACTTAGTAATGTAAGTAAAACAAAAATTCTCATCNAAGCATATTATGACAAAATTAAGGGAAATTTTTACAAATCTAATAACAATCTATTTATTTTTATGGTGCATTATTACNNCCTTTANCCCTTACTTTGGATATGAATTATTTATGCCTTTTACTNTTNTAGAGCTTGANAATANAAGCTTTAATTATGTAAGGCTCCTTATTCTNAAGTCTGGANCTCTTACAACAATGGCACTATTCATTATNAATTTTTGGCGNCATANAAGACCCCTATCTGCAATTGCTCCNGTCGTAGTTATTTGCTATTCATTGGTCTTTTTTGAACTCTTATCAGTCNTNACATTGCAACAATTTACTGAATATGAAGCAAATATTTATCTGATTATTTTTTTCATAACAGTAGGCGGGCTCTTACATTTTAAAAACATAAAAAACTCGGAATCAATTTTTTCTCGATAAGATTTATNAGGATCCNACTAAGCAATATAAAATGATNAAGCTGTATACCTCTCCAACACCAAATGGCTACAAGATATCGTGTTTGCTGGAAATGCTTAAAATGCCATATGAGTTTGAGCTAGTAAATCTATCAGAGAATCANCAGTTTACAGAAAAATTTAAATNAATAAGCCCAAACTCTAAGATCCCAGCAATAGAGGATACTGAAAATAAGTTAGCCTTATCTGAATCTGGAGCAATCATGATCTACCTTGCTGAAAAGTCTGGAAAATATCTTCCAGTAGGAGGCGAAGAGAGATTTAAAGCTCTTCAATGGTTAATGTTTCAGATGGCTCATATTGGCCCAATGATGGGCCAAGCAAATGTCTTCCATAGGTATTTTCCTAAAAAAATTCCTGAAGCAATCAGTAGATATCAAAATGAATGTAGACGCTTATTTGAAGTTTTAGAGTCTGAACTATCTGATAACCAATGGCTCACAAAAGATTTTTCAATTGCAGATCTTGCTATTTGGTGTTGGGTTAGAACTTATAAATGGTCAGGTGTAAGCATTGANGGNTTAGAAAATCTTCAAAGATGGCTTCAAGAAATAAAAGAACTACCNGGGGTCCGTGCAGGACTTGATGTACCAATCCCAGTAGAGGAGCTTAAAAAAATTGTTCAGGACCAAGATAGAATTAAATCATCTCAAAAAATTATNACNAAATAAGATTATCTTTTACAGAAGGCNTCAAAAGTTTTTGCATAATTTGCTGCAACTTGTGACAGGGCAACACCGCCTTCTGCAATTTTATCTGATTCNAGTTNTTTTCCCTGCTGTTTTAGCTTGTCAGACTCTTCAAGCAATTCATAAGAAAAGTAGATAAATAANCCAGCTGCTTCACTTATTTTTTTACAATCTTCAGCTTTCCAGTAACCTAAGCTCTCTTTCATTTTTCTCATCTCNCTCTCTTTGCCCTTCTCTTTATGATCNTCGGAAGACAATTGGTGTGAAAAAATTACAAAAAAAAGTGTTAACAANAATCGAAANATTTAATAACTCCAAAAATAGTGTACATTTTATATTACAAGAAAAATGAGAAGAATTGTAAGGCTTACACACCGCTACCTAAGTTTTTTTATTTCTATACAGTTATTACTTTGGACTGTATCAGGAATATATTTTGCCTTTAATAAGATAGAAGAAGTAAGAGGTGAGCAGTACAGGTTGGAAAATAATTTTAGTGCTGATCTGTCAAAGATAAATTTCTCTTTAGATAATGCCACCAATATAAAAATTTTTGACCGGCTGGGAGAGCAAATTATTTTTGCTAATGTAGGAAAAAATAAATATCTAAATGTAGATGGTATCGAAGTTGCTAAGATTGGACCAGATGATTCAATGAAAATTGTTGAGCAAAGCACAACTTTAAAACCAATAGAATCAATTGAGATTAATAGGAACCAAATTGGCTCTGAATACAGAGGAAGGCCATTACCACTTTATAAAGTTCTTGCTGAAAACGATCTACAAGAAAAAATAAATGCTTATGTGAATCCATATTCCGGGGAAATTGTAGCAATCAGATCAGATCAGTGGAGATCATGGGATTTGATGTGGGGGTTTCACATCATGGATTGGCGCGAAAGAGATAATATAGACAATATTTTATTAAAGGTTTTCTCAATTCTTGCTCTTGTTAGTTCGCTTACAGGAGTGGTGCTTTTTTTTAGGTCAAAAAGATCACAATGAATCTAGTAAAGAGGGATGAATAGGCTTTCCATCTCTTAAATTTAGACCATTAAATAAGTGATTATCATCATCAAGTGCTTTCGCAATACCTTTTCTACAAAGATCTTTTATATAGGGAAGGGTTGCTTCATTTAAAGCAAGTGTAGCAGTTAATGGAACTGCGCCTGGCATATTTGTTACACAATAATGAACAATATCTTTATATAAAAATGTTGGGTTGTCATGTGTGGTAGGTTTACTTGTTTCGACACAACCTCCTTGATCAATTGAAATATCAACAAGCACACTGCCTGGTTTCATAGCGTTAATCATATCTTCTGTAATTACTATCGGAGCTTCCTTCCCAATTACATATACTGACCCTATAACCAAATCAGCATCACTTATTGATTCTCTGATAATTTCGGGAGAGGAAACAAGGTAATCAATATTTTCAGCNCCTAACTCCAGTTTAAGCTTATTAAGTTTTTCATGAGACATGTCGATTACTCTCACAAATGAGCCTAATGAAAGAGCTTTTTTTATCGCTTCTTTTCCAGCAACTCCAGCTCCAATAACAGTAACATTTCTAGGCCTTATATCACCAACCCTGGTTAATAATGTCCCCATGCCTCCATTGGGTTTTAACAAAAAGTACGAACCAACAACTATGCTTATTTGTCCTGCAATCTGGCTCATTGGTGAAAGCAGTGGAAGTGTTCCATCATCTGCAGTCACTGTTTCGTANGCAATTCCNGTCGTGCCTGTATTNATAAGTTTTTTTGAATTTTCTTTNTCAGCTGCTAAATGNAGATAGGTAAACAAAGTTTTTGATTCATCTAGAAATTTNTATTCTTCCAGTAAGGGCTCTTTAACTTTAATAATTAATTCTGACTGCTCAAATACTTCATGTGCACTATCAACTATTNTTCCNCCATAATCTTCATACATCTTATCTGTAAATCCAACACCTATGCCTGCATTCTTTTNAANAAATACANTCTCACCTTGATTTGTAAGCTCNTGAACTGANTCTGGAGTCAANCCNACTCTACATTCATTGTTTTTAATTTCTTTTGGNACNCCTACATTCATAATTTGAAATCATATCAGTTATTNTTAAACTAATATTTGTAATTGGTTTATTATCAACGAATGTTATCTTTTTTAAAAATTTTTCTTTATGAATAAAGTTTGTTTAGTTTTNGGTGCAGGAAGAGGTATTGGAGCAACGGTTGCNAATNCATTCTCAAAAGAGGGATATCATGCTTATTTATGCAGAAGGTCAAATCAAGANGGCTTAGACGAATCTATTCAATTAATTAAGAAACAAGGAGGGTCAGCNTCTGGCCAGTTATTAGANGCNACAAAAGAAAATACTATAGAAGAGCTAATTAAATATATTGAAAATGATATTGGTCAAATAGAAGTTTTGATTTATAACCTTGGTGCTCAAAGTGGATTTAAGTCATTAGAGGAAACATCGCTAAAAGAATTTGAATGGGGCTGGAAAATAGCAAGCCAGGGGTTATTTCGCTCTGCAAAGGTTATATGCCCATTAATGGCAGAAAGAGGTAAAGGAACAATTATTGCTACTTCAGCAACAGCAGCAATGAGAGGAAATAAAAACCAACATTCACATGCATCTGCAATGGGTGCAAGAAGATTACTGTGTCAGACTCTAAATGATGAGTTTGCCAAACAAGGAATCCATATTGCCCATGTAATTGTTGATGGTATGGTCGATGCGCCAGATACATTAGGTAAAATTCTTGGCCCNGAATTATTTAAGGAGCTTAGAAAAACAAAAGGATCNAANGATGGGTTAGTAATGCCNGAAAAAATCGCAGAAGCTTTCCTATATCTTCATAATCAGCATAGATCTACGTGGACCCATGAATTGGATCTGAGATCTTTCTCTGATTCTTCTTGGTGGAACAGTAACTGAACTTAGAATCTAAGCCTGAATTAATCTTATATTAGATTTATGTTGCCAACGCCTTCTCTGCCATTGTGCATTTCAGTTTCAAACTCAACTTGATCATTTTCATTTAAAGTTTCAATTCCACATTTCTGTAAAACACTGATATGAACAAATACATCTTTATCGCCACCCTCAGGCGCTATGAAACCATAACCCTTAGAGTTGTTAAAAAATTTTACGACACCTTTTTGCATTTTTTCTCCTTAATATCGAGCAATTATCTTTTAAAAGTAAATTGCCAATTCACACAATACATTAGTTGNAGCGGATGTCTACCTTTTGGAGAATATAAACAACTAAAGTTTAAAGACGGTTTTGAGGATAAATTAATTTTTTTTGANCATTTNAAAATTTATTTCATAATGGAGTGATGAAAAGCGATTCGATATTTTTAATTGTTGTAGCAGCTGGAGTATTTTTAGCATCTCTTGGGTATGGTTTGTTTCCATTAACAACTNTGAAAAGTTTATATGGCATTGAGGTAAACAATGTNAACGCTTTAAATATTTATAGAGGAATTATGGGGCTTTACATTGCACTGTCTGTTTTTTGGGTAGTAGGTGCNTTTAAANATTCATTACGNTTACCNGCTCTTTGGAGCTTAACAATNTTTATGACAGGAATTGGTGTGGGCAGAATACTTAGCATGTCACTTGATGGCATCCCNGATATGATCTTTATAAACTATCTNATTGTTGAAATTATTGGAGCNTTTTTNGGCTTTAGATTNATTAAGTCNGCTGTTAAAAAGGGTTAATTNTTCTTTAAANCNTTATTAGTTGTTTGCCAAAGTTTCTGCCACTTAAGACATCTCTTAATGCTTGTGGGGNATNCTCAAATCCAGGTTTAATAGTTTCTCTGAATTTAATATCTCCATTTTTGACATGCTCATGNAGAATGGATGTTGCTTCTTCGAATTGATTTAACCATTCAGTCACAACAAAAAATCTATGTTTTGGTTTTGGNTTCAAAGCACCAAGAACATGAAAAGGNGTTTCCTCACCAGCAATGTTTATTGAATTATATTTTGAGATAAAACCACATATTGGAACCCGAGCATTCTTATTTAAGAATTTGGATATCATTTTTGTAATATCACCACCAACATTTTCGAAATAGATATCAATTCCATTTGGACAATACTCTTCCAGCCTCTCTACAACGTTTTCATTTTTGTAATCAATGCAATGATCTAACTTCAACTCTTCAGAAACAAACTTTGATTTTTCTGGTCCGCCAGCAATTCCAATAACTTTACATCCTATGAGTTTTCCAAGTTGTCCAACTACACTACCAACTGCTCCTGATGCTGCAGATACTACTATGGTCTCGCCAGACTTGGGCTTGCCAACATAATTTAATCCAAAATATGCGGTTCGACCGGGCATGCCTAATGTTCCAAGAAATACACTGCTGTTTAATTTACTATCAGGCACTTTAAGAATAGAAGGATCTGAATCTTTGGCGCGTATATAAGTTTGCCAACCTTGATGCGCTGTTAGTAAATCTCCAACTTTGAAATTTTTAGATCTTGATTCAATTACTCTGCCCACACTTTCACCAACCATAACTTCTCCTATTTTTAGTGGAGGAGTGTAGGAGATGCTATCGTTCATCTTGCCTCTCATGTAAGGATCAACTGAGAGATATTCAACCTTGATTAGAATCTCTTGATTTTTTAGATCAGTAATTTCTTCAGAATCTAATACCCAACATACATCGTCAGGCATCCCTGTTGGCCTTTTATTTAACAAAAACCGTGAATTTGTATATTTCATGGCAGATAGCTACCTTTTTGCCTTGTGTTTCATATAAACATTCATAAGAAAAACTACGATTTTTGAAGCATATGTTGCAAGGTGTATTTTAATTTTTTTCATATTTAATTTAGGGTAGAAAAATAAAATTTATATTTTGTAATTTGTCTTAATATAACTTTTACTAAAAACTAACTTCCTCTGATTATTGGATACTCGTTTGATAATATCAAGCAGGGCAATTGCGCTAAGTGCAAGTAATATATCTGAGGCTATCCCTATCCAATTCATTTGGATAATTTCTTTAAAACGGGTTTGCTCAACATAACTATATTCATCTAAGGACTCAGATATTCCGAAATATGCGTTTTGTAACATATTTCCAGTTAACCAGCCAAACCACCAAATAGGAAAGGAAATACTTACTGGCAGGTCTTTCCAGTTTTCTTTATCAAAAGAAGCTAAATAAATTTCTCTGAGACACTTGTAAGGCATAATTATGTTTGCAAACGGAATAGCAAACCATCCAATTGACCATCCTGGTGAACGCTTGAGGTTCTGTTTACCATTTAAATGATTCAATTTACAAGAAACAAAAATCCACTTACCAATTATTATGAATGATGCTATAAGAATAATGAGTGCAATCACAGCTATTATTATCCCAGTATCAGCTTGTCTAGAAAGTAACTCAATAAAAACATCCTCAGTAATAGAGCCTTCAATCCAATAATCCTCAAGAAGAATAATTTCTTGTAGTGCATAGAAGGAGTTGCTAACAGCGGCTACTATAAAAGCATAAAGAATTCCAACGCTCCATTTTGAAATTGATATCGATTCCATAATTTATAATAAGTTATCTAATTTTATTTTGGTTTTTATTTATACGTCGAAAAATAGATTTACCAGTTATCTTGCCAGCAAGCCTATTTAAGACCCGATTTCCTACTCTCTTTTTTCCAATGCTGTCAAAGTCTCCAAGATATTTTGCAGATCGATAGAGTAATGATCTTATTTTCGTAATTTTCATTTATCTTCTTTCAATAATTCTCTAAATCGTTGCTCAAGATCCTGAATTTTAAATGTATTTGTTAGTTCAGTAATTTCTTTTGTTAGACCCTCACTAGCTGATATCGTTTTAAAATCTGTTAATTCCTCCCATGCTTTAAGAAGTCTATTATTTACTAAATCTTCAATCTCTTTCAAACTTCGATCTACAATTAGTGCCTTAAATTTATTAAGTTTTTCTTTTCCATATTTTTTAGAGATAAAAGTCTGTTCATCCTTTGACAGGGATTTGTCAGATATAGCTGCGAAACAAGTTAACCAGAAATTAAAAGCTTTTTTTAGTTCCAATGTTCTTTCATTGAATGATTTATCTATATGCTTATCCATTTCACGTTTAATTGCTTTATCGATTTCTAATAATTTTTTCCCCTTTTCTCCAAATAGCAATTGATATTCATCTGATTGAGAAAAGAGAAGCAAGGCCCTTGCTCTTATAGGAAAGCTTGGATGAGTTGTTTGTCCAAGTAAATCAGAAGCATCAACGTCAAACTTTCGTAGCTGATTGATAAACTCTGCAATATTGAAATTCAGGAATTTACTTGGTAATCCTGAAATAGTTTTGACGATAGCTCTTAATGTAGCATCAAGGTCGCGTGTTGCAACAAGACCAATTCTATCTACAGATAATTCTTTTGCACGTGATAATTTCATTCCCTCTGGAGAAGAAAAACTTATCTCTTTTGTGTGGCCAAAAAGAAGATGTCCAAGCTCATGTCCAATGACAAAGTCCAACTCATTGCCTTCAAGAAGCGTGACTAGCGCTGAACTTAAAATTACAACATAACCGCCATTATATCCGTTATAGCACTTAGCATTTATCTCACTACTTCCATAAACATACAAATTAATTTGTATGTGATCAATTAATAGGTTTTTTGCGACTCTTTTGAGTGAAGAATAGATTATTGGTGAACTATTTTTTGTAATCATGAGGCTATTATGAACCTCATAGACCTCAAGTTTATTGTTTATAAAATTGTTTTTTTTCGTATGTCTGTCTTCTGAATATCGAAATTGTGATGCGAATTCAGCTGGTTTCATAGGGCTTCGTATTTCTTCCGAAGTCTTGCTAATGCATCTAACATTAGCTGGGCATTATCTCTTTCATTGCCTGAATCAAGAGAGTTTAATCTGCCATTCCATTTCTTAAATTCTTTGTTAATAAATTTTAGCGACTCTTCTTTAGAAAAACTTGCACTAAGGCCTACAATAGCCTCATCAGATGCATTTTGACCTTGAGAGGCTGCATTTGAATCAATTTTTACAAGTGCTTTATCCTTCATTTTAGAAACCTCATCAAAGCTTAATCCAATTTCATCACTTAAATCTCGAAGCATTTCTAGTTCTGCTCCTTCTGCAACTCCATCAGCAGAAAGAACCTCAAGACATAATTCAATTACTTGATATTTAAGGCTCTTGCTTGCTATTTCATTAAATTTTTCAAGGCTAGAACTAATTTTTTGACCCTTCTTAAGTTTTTTATAACTTGATTCAAGGGCATCATTTAGCATATTTTTAACAGCAGTTTTTCTCCCTGAATCAGCTAAATTTACCTCCTGTTTTATCCAATTCTTGAGAACTTCTCCCTCTTTTTTATCCAGCGAGCCATCACTCATTGCCATTCCCATAGCAATCTCCACCATTAGTGGTTTCGTCTTATCAGCATTTTTAATTTCATCCATATATCCTGGTTCTTCAAAAGTGATGATCTTTTCTGATTTGGACATGTGTACTGCATTTTCAGCTCCACTCACGACCAATCCATTTTTAAAATTTATTGGTCTTCCTGGATCAAACAAATATACTTCAAAACTTATTTTTCTCTTGCCTTTATATGGATGAACAACACCTTCCAAAAATGTGTTCGTTAACTCCCTCCAATCTTCATAGTACGATCCTGATTGAACATATCCAAAATCTATATTCCTTCGAAAGACACGCGAGCTTTCTGATTCACTTGTTTCAGAATAGTTTGATATAAAAGTCAGATCAGATTCGTCATAGAGGTAAAGTGCTCCTACAAGATTCATTGAGTACTTATTTGGGATAAGGCCCTTCGCTTTTACAGTGTATATACTTAGACCATCCTTCCTCTTGCGCTCTTTAATAACAGTGGTAGTAAAATACCCAATTTTTTCAACAACCTCTTTATAAATTTCAGTATTGTCTGTACTATAGCTCACCATTAAGTAAATAACATAAGCAACAGCAACTAATCCGATCAATTCCATTATTAATCCACTTTAAAATCTTCTATGTCTATATCTGTTTGGACATTCTCATTATCCAGCACTAACTCTGCCACTTTTTCATTCTTTGTGGCCACATCTACAAAAGAGCACTTCATGGTTTGGTTTTCATCATAAGCAAAAGTTACCTCTATTTTTTGACCTGCTGGTCGTCCCGGGGGGAGTTCCAGCTCCCCTTCCCATATTTTTTTAACAAAATCTAATTCAGTTTCCTCAACATTTGATTCATTGACATCACATTTAACAGAAGCTTGACCATCTCTTAATGTCACATATTCTTTTGTAACAGAGCATGGCAGTTTTTGCATTTTTTCAATTAAAGTATCGTTTACTGATACATATGTTTTTTTATCCGGGTCATATTCTGCTACAGATGTTCCAAAAAATTTTGTTGTTACGTCAGATAAATTTACTTTAGAAACTGCACGCTGTTGCAAAGGTGTCAATTTTGAAGGATCTGCTTTATATGCAACAAACAAAGCAGCACCTAGTGATACAGCTTCGTCTGGGTTTCCAACAGTTTTAGGTGTTTTTTTAAAAACTTTTTCAACACTTGCTTTGACTGCAGGAATCCTTGTAGATCCGCCCACAAGAATTACTTCATTTATATCATCCATAGAGAGATTTGCCTCTTCAACAGCATTTTCACACGTAATTTCTGATTCTGCTATAAGAGTTGAGATTGCATTTTCATACTCTTCTCGTGTGACTTCAATAGTTTTACGTTTTGATGAGATTCTGATCTTTGTAGATGATCTTGTGCTAAGAATTTTTTTATGCTCTTCAGCTTGATTTTTAGTAAAGTCCTCTGCATCAAGCTCTTCTTTAGCTTCTTTTTTATACTTATCTCTAACAATTCTAATTAGCTTCTCATCAAAATCATCTCCTCCTAATTTTGAAACACCATCACTATTAATTACCTCAATTTCAGTTCCCTCAACCTTAATGAGTGAAATATCAAAAGTGCCCCCACCTAAATCATAAATTGCATAGTTTCCATTAAGCTCATCTCCTGATGCAAACGCATAATAGAGAGCTGCCGCAGTTGGCTCATTAATAATATTCTTAATTGATAATCCTGAAGTTTTAGCTGCAGCAAGCGTTGCCTCTCTTGCCTCATTTGCAAAGTTTGCAGGAATTGTTACAACAGCTTCTGAAATTTCACCAATACTTAATTCTGCATCATCTTTAAGTTTTTTTAGTACGAAACTAGAAAGGGAGGTTGGATTATATTTCTTATCAAATGCAACATATTCCTTATCTGTTCCCATTTCTCTCTTGAATCTTCCGAATGTGTTTTTATCAATGCCAAAGTTTTGCATAGCCACTTCACCGACTACAACTGAATTGTCACTTTCAAAAGATACTATTGAAGGTGTAACATTTTTCCCTTCTGCATTATCAATTATTATGGGCCGACCTGTATCATCCAATTTTGCAATAGATGAATATGTGGTTCCTAAATCTATACCAACTAAATTACTCATTTTTATCTCCTTCTACATAAACTTCAATTTTTGCGTATTTTAAAACTGAATCCCTTTCACTCTTTATTAAGTATCCATAATTTATGGTCTTTTTAACAGTAAGATATTTGCTTTCATCATCTGTTGGAATTTGAATCCACTGACTAGAAGGGGGTAATCCAGGAATTTCTGATTTTGTTGAAAGGTTAGGGGCAATTTCATATTTTTCTATATTGCAAACATCAAAAATATCTTCAAGTTGCTCCTTAATAAATCCGACTTCTTTTTTTGTCTCATCTGTTACAGAGGAATCATTAATTATTGCTTCACAAGTGTCTATTACAGGGATTAGTTTAGAAATTGGCTTTTTAAGGATCTGAAAATCATAACCTTCTTTAAGCCTTTCAATTTCAATGTCTTTTTTATCTAAATTTATTTGCAATGAATTAAAAGATTCAAGAATATCCCCATACTTTTTTGTTATATCTAAAGTAACCTTTTCACTTATAGAAGTTTGCCGTTTAAGATTATCTGTGAATATATCAAATGATCCTCGAATGCCTGATTTTATGTTTTGAAACTCTTTACTTAGGTCATCAAATTGGTTTACAAGATTTTCTGGAAAAGTTACAAGTTGGTTCTTGTATTTTGATCTCCATTTAAGCAATACATACGTTGTTATTGATGATATTGACAGCAGGACAAGCAGTATCACTATTAGTGCAATATTAATCGATGAGTTTTCATCCTCAGCTTCCTTTTCTGAAATGTTGGCATTGGTGATTTGTGTATCTTCGACATTTATTTTTTCATTTATTTCTTCAACTACTACATATTCAGGTTGAGCCTCTTCTTGCGGTGCCTCTGGAGCTACTTCTTCTTGCGGTGCCTCTGGAGCTACTTCTTCTTGCGGTGCCTCTGGA
>PBBW01000006.1 GCA_002716745.1 Gammaproteobacteria bacterium | reverse complement strand
ATCTGATGCCTCAAAATTGATCCAAAAAGGATCCTCCTCTGCACTGGAAGTAAAAAATTCCTGATCATTAATAATTACTTTATCGACTTGTAGATTTAAGGTTGGCACCTCATAAACCGTATTCAGGATGTCCAAGGTCGTAATATATGAACTTGCAGTGGGCGAAGGCGCTTCTCGTCGAACCCCGACATTGTACCTCCATGCAGGCACTTGCTCGTAATCAACCGGAATAGTATTGGATGAGCTGTATGTTCCTCTTGCAAACCCCCCATTTCCTGAGCCAAGGCCACAGAAATAACCTCCATGAGTGTCATCGAAAGCATAGTTATTTCTCCAGTATACTGATGAAGATTGGTATTGAGGTATATAACACTCTGTTAATCTTAATTCAAAATCAATTTCTAGCTCATGGTAGCCAGATTCAGAAATATCCGAAGTAATAAGCTGGATTGCTTTAGATCCGTTTCCGCCATAATCAATGTAAGGAACATGGATAAAGAGGGGAACTCCATTTGGATCTTGATAGAAAAGTTTTAATTTCCAGCCATCAACCTCTGTGAAATCAAACCTGTATCCATTAGTACTAAATCCATATTTATTCCACGCTGGGGTCCCTGGGATATGACTACGTATATCGTTAAATTCAATTCCAACCAGCAGTGGTTTTGATGTCAATGAGATTGTCCCAATGTCCCAGGTAGTTGCATCATCATCAATAATTACCAGTGTTGCACTCCATGCTATCTTATTGGGTCTTTGTTTTGTGATCGTCAATTTATAATCTTTGTCTGTCCTTAACCCCTCAAATACAAATTCACCATTGGCATCCGTAGTTGTTGAAGTAATTTCATCAGATATTTCATCGTAATATCCATCTTGATCGTTATCTATTATTTCTTGAATCTCAACTAAGGCACCATATACTGTTAGGCCCTCACCATCGACAACACTAAAATCTCCAATACAATCACCATCTTCGTCAATTGATGTTTCAGCGATTCCATCCAAGTTTAGATCTAAATTAATATCGGGCTCGCCATCATAGTCGATATCGTGATTCTTAAGTGAAATTGTTGCTGGTTGATCTTCAGGATTTTCAACAATTTCATTAATTAGGCCTTCGTAGTTGGGACTCTCAATATTATAAAAAATCAAGTTTTCAGGCTCGACTTGGACCTCCTGCAATTGAAAGTTTACAGAAATATTTTTATCTGGAATCTCGTCACCATCTACATCAATATTGGGGATTAAATCCCTATGCATATCAAAAAGAAAATGTTTAGGCTCAAACATTTCTTCTAATGAATTGAAGCCTGCATTTTGAATCTGCTCTTGAGTTGGTATTTCGCTCCACAAGAATGTTTCAGGTGATACATTTTTGTAGACAACATAGGTTTCTTCAGTTTCTTGATAGGAAATATTGGTATCTGCCTCATCATCACCATTTATATCAATATTATTAAGCACTTCAGAGGGTGATATTCCATTAAAAATATTGGCAAAACAGATATATTTCTCATAATCTTGCCTCGCATTACTTAATGATGCTACTTTTTTTCCGTCTGCATACTTAGAAGGTTTACTGAAAAATTGCATATAGCTTTCTGAGGTTTGCGTAGACTCATTTGCAAAAATAACTTTACCTCTTATCTGTGATTGTGGTGTTGGCGGTGGCACAGGTGGCGGTGTAGGTGTTGTTGCAACAGGATTGGATCCGGATGATCCACCTCCTCCTCCACAACTAACTAAAATAATTAAAGTTAAAAATTTAAACCATTTATTTTTTTGCATTTCTTACCTTTTAAAAATTGCAATCCTATCTGATTTATAGGAACCAACAAAAACTTTATTTTCATGTGGGTAAGCAACTGAAGCACTGCCATACGCAACATCTTCAAAATTGTATTCTTCAAGAATATTCAAATCTTTATCTGCTCTCATGATAAAAAACGGTGTTGGACACTGGATAATAGATTCATCAATACAATAAATTCCGCCTAGGTCAGTGTTTTGACCACCTATCCATAATTCTCCATCAACGGCAGTAACATTGTCTGGCCCACCATTTAAATAAGTTCTTAAGACTAAATCGGTGCGTTTGCCATTGCTAAATTTAGCAATTGAGCCGTTCATTCGGTAGTTTACGTAAAGGTTATCCTCAATCATATCTATTCCATTAGGCCAAGTGCCCTCTGAATTAGGCACAATAGTGAAACCTTCTTCTTTGGCCCACTTATAAACATATCCTGTATTATATCTTAAGAGATTCATTACAAATAAATAATTAAAACCAACATTCTTATCATATTGGTGGGTGCTATAAAAGGAACCAGAATCATCATAAACAACAACATCATTAAAATAAGTTGTTTCCTCTGGACCAGTAGCACAGCCAATCCAGAAAATTGTAGGTTTTATAACATCGGATAAATTTACAAAAATTGGAAATATTAAAAAGAATTCAATCCTGCTTCTTTTTTCATGATTTACAACTGCCAGCAAAGATGCCTCCTCTAGCAAGGGGCTTAGGTCGTCGCCAGTTATTTTAATATGTTCATAAATATCTATGCCATGAGGGTAAAATTCTTTGTAGGGCTCACAACCATCTTCACCAATTCCAAGATTATTTCCTTCTAAAAACTCGATATCGAAATCTTGAACCTCATTAGTTTCAAGATTTAGTTTTGATAATTTACCAATAAGAGTTTTGCCTTTATTAAGTGCAGGCAGTCCGGCAAACTGGGAGACAACTACTGAATTCTCTCCCGGGATTTTAGCAAAATCTTCTGGGTTTTGTAGATCGCAGATTAACTCAAGGGTGCCAAGGCTTTCACATTTATTAATATCTTTGTAATCGCTGGCACAGCCAGTAATTACAAATAAAACAATAAATAAATATACGTTCTTAAACAAAGACCATCGCGAGGTTTTCTGCCACAAACCCTGGCTTCTCCACCCCTTCTATTTCTAATTCAATTTTAGTTTTTAGTAGCCATCTGCCGTCACCTTTATCAGTAGCCTCTAATAGTGATGATTTAAATCTGCAATTTGAATCAACAGGCACAGGTGTAATAAATCTGATTTTATCGTAACCATAATTCATTGCCATTTTTGTGCCCTCAACAGGAATTGCGTTTTCATACCCTTTTCCAACAGATAGCGACAGCATTAATGCGCCGTGGGCAATTGTGCTACCGAATATTGGTGCTGCCTTTTCAGGATCAACATGTATAAATTGTGGGTCCTCTGAAACATCAGCAAAAACATTAATTCTCTCTTGGTCAACAACAAACCATGACGTGAATTGCTCCTTACCAATCATGGTATGTAAATCTTCAGGTTTTATAGCTTCCATTTTTCCTCCTATTTAATTAAATGGTTTGCGTACTTTTCTCTTAAATCTGTTTTAAGCAATTTTCCTGTTGCGCCATGTGGAAGTTCTTCAACGAAAACAACATCGTCTGGTTTCCACCATTTAGCAATTTTGCCATCAAGAAAATCATATACAGACTCTTTCGTAAGCTCTTTATTGGCAGGAATAACTATAAGAAGTGGTCTTTCATCCCATTTTTCATGAGCCACACCTATAACACAGGCCTCTACAACTTCTGGATGTCCTACTGCTGCATTTTCTAAATCAACTGAGCTAATCCACTCTCCACCAGATTTAATAACATCTTTCGCTCTGTCAACTATCGTCATATACCCATCTGCATCAATTGTTGAGATATCGCCAGTATCGAACCAACCCTCTGCATCAACTGCGTCTGCATCATGCTTATAGTACCGTTTAATAATCCAAGGGCCCTTAATTAAAAGTCTTCCAAAAGCTTTACCATCTTCTGGTAATCTATTGCCCTCATCATCAACTATTTTTAACTGAACTCCATATATTGGTTTGCCTTGTTTGGTCTGCAATTGATACATTTCATCTTTTGCCATTTTTTCCATTTCAGGTGTTTTTAAATTTGCGGTAGCTAAAGGGCTTGTTTCTGTCATTCCCCAGCCCTGCACAACATTTACATCATGATCTTCATCAAATTGTTTGATCATTGAATAGGGGACAGCCGACCCACCAATGATAGTTTCTTTGATTGAATCCAGTTTGATATTATTTTCTTTGCAGTAGTTTAGTAATCCTAGCCAAATGGTTGGGACACCAAATGCAAAAGTCACATTCTCATTTTGTATTAATTCTGTAAGTGCCGCGCCATCCATGCCCATTCCTGGCAAAACAAGTTTTATACCATTCATAGGTGCAAGGTATGGAAGCCCCCAACCATTCACATGAAACATTGGAACGACCATTAAGATTGAATCCTCTTTCTTTAACCCTAGGCCATTAGCCGAAGATCCAGCCCAAGCATGCAATAAAGTTGATTGGTGTGAATAAAGAACACCTTTAGGGTTTCCAGTTGTACCAGAGGTATAACATAATCCACATGGGGCATCATCTTTCAGGTCAGGCCAGACAAATTCCTCATCTCCATCCTCAATAAACTCCTCATATGAAACGGCATCTTTTAATTTAGATTCTTGCATCTCTTCTTTGCTGCATAGGACAACATATTTCTCAACTGTTGGAAGCTTATCTTGGATTGCCTCAAGCAGTGGAGCAAATACTGGTTCAATAAAGATTAGTTTATTTTCAGCATGGTTGATTATGTAAACAATTTGTTCCGGGTGAAGTCTAAAGTTTATGGTATGCATTATCGCACCCATACCGGATATACCATAAAACATCTCCATATTCCTGAAAGTATTTAAGGCAAGCGATCCTACACATTGCTCTTGCTTGATTCCATGCTTCTCTAATGCAGATGCAAGTTTTTTCGATCTTATCGATATATTTTTATAGTTCGATTTAGTTATTTTGCCTGATAACTCTCTTGTGACTACTTCCACCTCTGGAAATATATGTCCTGCATATTCAATTATGCTAGCGACGTTTTTGCTCCAATCTTGCATATTCATATTTTTACCCCCAATTTTTAAGATTATGTAGATAAGGATACCACTCATTCTTAATTGGGTGAAACCATGTATACATAATGTCGTGCAATTTTTTCTTATCTTTTTCAGATAAATTGACTCTAGTATCAGGATCAAACAAATAAATCATATTGATTAGATCTTCATTCAAACCGTGTTCTAAAAGTATTTCTTCAAAGTCTTTATCACCTGTTTTTAAATTAGCTAATAGTGCAATTATTAATTGATCAGTTCTCATCATTCCCGTCATATTCACAAAATAACAATTTTTTTCTGCAATATAGTTTTTATCAAGATGTTTAAAATTCGTTAAATTTATTTTTTTGGGACACGAATCTATCGTGAAGTAGTTGTCCCATAACAACATGTGATCTGAATTAAGCCCTACCAACTTATCTTCTGATTCCTCAGAAAAATTTGTTGAAATTACTTTATTTCCTGTCCAATAAAATGTTCCATCAGATGGAAATTTTTGTAAAAATTGTTCAAAGTATTCATTATGCTGTAAATCCTTTTCTATAAGCTCATTACAGTACACTGATGGACAAAAATCGAAGGTAATTTCTGGAAATTCTTTCTTTGCTAATCCATAGAGATATAACTGTTTATCTAAATCGAATGTTTCAAGATCATCAAATAAAAGGCTAATGTTATTGCAGCCTAAAATTACCAAGGATTCTATCTTTTTTTCAAACTTCTTTATGTGTTCTTCTTTGTATGGTGTAAGCCCAACCCCAACATCGATATCATAATTTCTTGCTTCAGCAATGAAGTTCTTTAATTCATTTTGCCAAGACTCACTTGGGGTAAGGTCAAAGTTGTTCCTTATGAATGGGTCCTCTTTTGGAGCATACAAATAGTAATTTAATTCAGAGGTAGACATTGATTTTATCAATTCATACCTTGAAGAAAATTCATAACTTTTTCCATAGAAACCTTCTATAAGTCCAACTTTTTTCATTTAATTAATTTTACAGGAAGAATCAGGTGAAATTTTATTTTTTTGTATGGAAAAAGTTTTTGTATCTACTCTATAGATTTGGTTTACATGCAGTTTTTCACCAATTAAATAATCAATTGCTATTGATGTCTGGATTGAAGCTATCAAAGCAACTGATGGTCCTAAAATACCTATATCAGCACAATCATTTCCATCCATGTCCCCCTCTTTTGGAAAAATGCATTCAAGACAACAATGATTTTTTTCATTATCAAATAATGAGATTTGTCCTATATTGCCAGCTACTGAGGCTGTCAAAAACCCTATTTTTTCTTCACAAGCTACCTTATTTAAACTGTAGCTGGTGCGAAGATTATCTGCACAATCAATAAGTAAGTCTGATTTAAGATCTTTATTGGTTAAATCCCATGAGCGTTTGGCATTTGTTTGAATGCTTATATTTGAATTCAGGCTTTTGAGATACTTTGCTAATACATCTACTTTATTAGTTCCTATATCATTTTCACAGTAGAAAACTTGTCTATGTAAATTTCTAAGTTCAACAACATCATGGTCTATAAGGGTAATGTTTCCGATTCCTGATCCTGCGAGATATGTAGCAAGAGGTGACCCAAGACCACCACATCCAATAACAGTTACACTTTTTTTTGAAAGCAGTTTTTGCTTTTCAACACTCATCCCATCTAAAAGAAGTTGAGAATAATATCGCTTAATCAAGTCATCGTTTTGCATAAGTAAATCTTCGCACTCCTTGTAAATCTAATCCATGTTGTATTTGTTGATAGCCTGATTTTTTAAAGGTGCTGTCAACTGCATCTGATTGGTTATAGCCATGTTCTATAAACAACCACCCATTTTCGGTTAAATATTCCCTTCCATTCATTATGATTATACGAATATCTCTTAGCCCTTTTTCTTCTGAAAATAATGCAATTTCAGGCTCGAATTTTAAGTCCTGATTCTTTGGTCTAGTCTTTTCAATATAGGGAGGGTTGGATACTAACAGATCAAATCTACCTTCAATATTTTTAAACCAGTCTGATTTGAAAAAATTTACTTTGTTAGTAGTTTGAAGATTATTTTTTCTTGCAAGTAATAAAGCACTATCTGAGAGGTCAGAGCCGTAAACATCTGCCTTCGGGAATATTTTTGAGAGCTCAATGGCAATACAACCTGATCCAGTGCCCATATCTAGTATTTTTTTAAATTTGTTATTTGAGGATTTGATACACTCAACTAAACATTCGGTTTCAGGTCTTGGAATTAAAACGTCTGAGTTTAAAAAATAGTCTCCATTGTAAAAACTCCACTTGCCTATTAATTGTTGAATAGGCTTGCCCTTCATGATCTGCTCAATTAATAAATTTAAATTATTTGGTACTACCTCCTCAGCACTTACAAGGAAATTGAGGCCCTCATTGTAAGATTCACCATATTTTGACCTCCAGGTTTGAGTTATTTCAGGTATATGTTTCTTAAGAATTCTCAATTTCAAGCAGTTTTTCAGCGTTATTTTGTGCTTTGAGGGAATCAATCATTTCTACAAGATCCCCATCTAAAAAATTTTCTATATTGTGTTGAGTTAATTTAATTCTATGATCAGTAATTCGTCCCTGGGGGAAATTATAAGTCCTTATTTTTTCACTCCTATCTCCTGTTCCAACGAGTGATTTTCTTTCAGATGCTTTTTCCATTTCAAGCTTCTGCTTTTCAATATCGTAGATTTTAGAAGATAATAGCCCGAGTGCTTTTGCTTTATTTTTATGTTGACTTCTATCATCCTGACACTCGACAACAATTCCAGTAGGCAAGTGGGTTAATCTTACTGCAGAATCAGTCTTATTTACATGCTGTCCGCCTGCACCAGAGGCTCTAAATGTATCTAATCGGATTTCACTCATATCTAAATCCTTCTCTTCAATATCATCCATTTCTGGCAATATTGCCACTGTTGCTGTTGATGTGTGGACTCTTCCTTGCGACTCAGTTAATGGGACTCTCTGAACTCTGTGAACTCCAGATTCAAATCTAAGGTTCCCATAAACATTTGAACCTTGAACTCTAATCACAACTTCTTTGTATCCACCAGGACCAGAATCAAGTTCCTTGATTTTTTCAATTCTCCAGTTATTTCTTTCAGCATACCTTGTATACATTCTATATAAATCTCCAACAAAAATAGCTGCTTCATCTCCACCAGCGCCTGCCCTTAGCTCCATAAAAGAATTCCTTACATCATCAGTATCTTTAGGTAAAAGTTGAATCATAATCTTATCTTCGAGAGATTTAATTTGTTGTAATTTTTCATTTTTTTCTTCAATAGCTAAATCTTTCATGTCCTCATCTTTCAGAAGTTCCTCTAAAGATTCAAGCTCGTTCTCAATTTTTAGAAAACTATTCCAATTTGAAACAACATCTTTAATTTCAGAGTATTCTTTATTTAATTGAGTCAGTTTTTCAATGTCTTTTGTTAATTCAGGGTTGGAAAGGTCTTCTGATATTTTGGCAGCTTTATCCTTGATAGAGTTTAGTGAATTTCTAATATTATCCTTCATATATTACCTCTTCATCCGTATAGAGAGTGTTTTTGAGAGGTGGTAAGCATTTTTTTCCTTTATTTCATCTGCAAGCTCATTCATAACTTCAGATATCTTTTGGCCGTTATTTAGCTTGTTTTTTGCATTGTTAATCGCCTCTACTTTTATGTCCTCAAGAATACTTCTGAGTTTTTTTTGTTCAGAGTTTAAAAGTTTCTTATTTTTCAGATTATAAAATTCTTTTTGAGAAATCAGTTTAATCATTTCCTGAGCTTGAATAACAGAACCTCTTCGACCTTCAAGGTTTTTTGAAATCTTTTCACTCAATTGATCTAGAGTAATTACGGAAATCAAATTTGAATTACTAGTATCGTAATTTATGTTTCTAGGTATAGCTAGATCAAATATGTTTATCTTTGAGGTTTCATTAAAGTCAGCTGCCACTAAAAAAGGCTTTTCAGAATAAGCTGCAATTACAAAAGTATCAGATTTGTGTATGTTAGATTTTATTTTTGACAGGGGTTGTGATTGAATATTATCGATTTTTATCGATGAGCGATTGAAGAGATTCACCTTGATTTTCCTCTTATTGAACCTTGTAATGAGGGCTCTGGATACATCGCCTCCCCCAATAAGTGTTATTGCTTTTGAAGTATCTATTTCAGAATCAACTACAGAAGCAATGGATATTGGATTCTCCGAAAGTTTTGTATCAGTTCTTACTTTTTTTGATAGTTTTATTGCTCCTCGAAAAATACTTTCTATTTCATCAGTCATAAACGAAAATCGTATCGAGTTTGAAAAAGACTTTTTTACCTGTCCAAATATATCAGGCTCACCAACAATCATAGAATCAATCCCTGTCATAACTTCAAGAAGATGATTAAAAGCATCTATTCCTGAAAAAAGGTATTGGTCGTTTTTTCTAATCTTAAATTTGTTATTCGTTGAAGAAAGTAAAAATTTATCAAAATATTTTATTTCTGCTCTATTGCATACAGTGTAAAATTCAGTCCTGTTGCAGGTGGACAGGAATATACCTCCAGGAAACCCTGATTTTGTCACTAGAATAGTGAGCATTTCATCAATTTGATCTTTATTAAAGGCAAATTTTTCTCTAATCTCTAATGAGGTAGATTTATGACTAATGCCCCAACACTGAAAATTCATATTTATTATCTTAAGAGAGCTTTTGGTTTCTTACTCTTATTATCCTTATTTAGTTGTGCAAGTTTAAATTTATCTGAAACCAGATACAATCTTCAAGGGAAAATTTTGTTTAAAGAAAATAATGTTCAAAAAGATTTAAGGGTGAAAATAAGTGTCGAAAACAATAAATTAAAAATTCAACTTTTCGATATTTTAGGTACTGCTCTCTTAGCTGAAATAAATTCTCTAGGTAACAAATGGATATATGAAAATTACTTGATGGATATTAATGTTGATTTCACTCCGAATGAATTAAGGGCTTTTTTAAAGAAAAATTCTTGCTCAAGAAGGTGCAATATAGACGGTAGCATTGGGAACATAAGGATACTTTTACAAAATGTTTAAGATTCGATGTCCTGCAAAATTGAATACATTTTTAAATGTTTTAAAACGACGGGATGATGGGTATCACAAGATTCACAGCAATTTACAGTTAATAGACTTGTATGATGAGATATATTTTAAGAGATCAGACCAGACTAGAATAATAGCTGATGAAAAAAGTTTAGTTTCAAATAATCTTGTAGAAAATGCAATCCAATGGTTCAATAAAAATTTCTCTGCAAATCAATGCTATGAAGTAACATTGAAAAAGCTAATCCCTCATGGTGCCGGGCTTGGTGGCGGAAGTTCAAATGCTGCACACACAATTATCTTTTTATGTATTATCAACAAGATACCCGTAGATAAGCTAAATTTTCATGCAATATCAAAAGATATTGGAGCAGATGTCCCTTTTTTTATTCATGGAAAAAGTGCAGATGTATTTGGGATAGGAGAGAAAATTGAAAAAGACTGTTTTAAAGGTGATGATTATTTACTTATCCATCCCAATATACATATCAGCACCGAAGATATTTTTGAATCTCATCATTTGAAGTTAAATACTTCTATTGATAGAGAATCTAACGATTTGTTGGCGCCTTTAATGCAAGAAAGCACAGAATTTAATGATTTTTTCATTAAAATCTCTTCAATGCTTAAAGGCAGTAAGCACAGACTTAAGCTAACAGGCTCAGGGTCATGCTTGTACATAGTTAATCCAACAAAAATGGAAAAAGAAATATTAAGTCAGAAAATTGGCGATAATTTTAGAATTGTTTTCGTGAAAGGATTAGAATACTATGACTTTGTTTCGGATTGGGGTGTGGCCAAGTGGTAAGGCAGCGCCTTTTGGTGGCGCCATTCGTAGGTTCGAATCCTACCACCCCAGCCATTAGACTTTAAATTATGGATAGACAATTAATTTTTTCGGGGAGCTCAAATATTAAACTTTCCCAAAGTATTTCAAAAAGATTGAATAAAGATCTAGGTGATATTTCTTTGTCAACATTTAGCGATGGTGAGATCTCAGTTGAAATTAATGAAAATGTAAGAGGTAAAGACACTTTTGTAATTCAATCTACGAATTCTCCTGCAGAAAAAAACTTAATGGAATTAATACTAATATCAGATGCTCTGAAGAGAGCCTCTGCAAAATCAATAACTGCCGTAATGCCCTATTTCGGTTACGCACGACAAGATAGAAGGGTAAGGTCAGCAAGAGTTCCAATTAGTGCAAGAGTTATAGCAGAGATGCTGGAAAGCGTTGGTATATCAAGAATAATTACTCTTGATATCCACTCCGAACAAATACAAGGATTCTTTTCCTTTCCAGTTGATAATATCTATACCTCAAATATTATGAGCAAAGTAGTCTCTGAAAAATACAATGTTGATGAGCTTCAAGTAGTTTCGCCAGACACAGGTGGGGTATTAAGAGCAAGATCTGTGGCCAAAACTTTAGGTGTTCAGGATCTTGCAATTATTGATAAACGAAGAGAGAGAGCAAATGAGTCAGAAGTTCTCAATATAATCGGTGATGTTGATGGAAAAGTATGCATTGTCCCAGACGATATGATTGATACTGCTGGAACTTTGAGCAATGCAAGTCATGCACTGAAAACCAAAGGGGCCAAAGAAGTTATTGCTTTTATTACACACCCTGTACTGTCTGGAAATGCAATTGAGAATATAAATTCATCAGCCATAGATAAGCTAATAGTATCAAACTCAATAGATATTGGTGACAAATTAAAAAAATGCCCTAAAATAGACGTCTTTGATATATCCGAGGTACTATCAGAGGCAATAAAGAGAATTACTACAGGTGATTCGATAAGTGAGTTATTTAGGTAGAATAATGATTAATTTAAAAGTTGAAAAGAGAGAGAAGGTTGGAGGCTTAAGCTCAAAGCAAGCAATCTATAAAGACAAAAAAGTGCCTGCAATCATCTATGGAGGCAATAAAGAACCTATGCCAGTCTTGCTTGAAAATAAAGAGCTCATAAGAATTGTTTCAGCTGAAAATGTTTTTGGATCTGTTGTAGAACTAGAAATAGGTGATAGTAAAGAGATGGTTGTATTTAAAGAAGTTCAAAAACACCCATCCAAAAATATTTTTATTCATGTAGATTTACTCAGAGTTGCGCCTGGTAAAAAAGTTAATGTAACTGTCCCAGTGAATTTAATGAATATCGACAAGTGCTATGGCATCAAAATTGAGGGTGGGGTTATAAATCATGTAATTAAGGAAATAGACATTTTAGCAACAGCAGAAAAGATTCCTGAATCAATAGACATAGATATGGAAGAGGTAAAATCCAAAGAAAAATTACGATTAAGCTCTTTAGAAGATAATGAGGATTTTGATTTCCCAAGTGCTTTAAAGGCTGAGGATCCAGTTATAGTTTCAGTGCTTACTGCAAGAGGAGGAGCAATGCTTCTTGACGATGAGCTTGAGGGAGAAGTTGACGCAGAAGATCAAGAGGGAGAAGATGCAGCAGCTGATAATGAGGATGGAAAGCCTACTGAAGAAGATAGCTCAGATAGTTCTGAGGAAAAAGCGTAATAAATTGCAAGATCTTTGCATAATTGGTTTAGGAAATCCTGGAGAAAAATATAGTAAAACTAGACACAATGCAGGCTGTGACTTCATTGACTTAATAGCCTCTGAACTCCAAGCTGAATTTAAACTATCCAAAAAATTTGATGCGGAAATTGCAGATATCTCTTATAAAGAACATCAAATATCACTTATAAAACCAAAAGAGTTTATAAACAGAAGTGGTAAGACCTTGAAACTTCTAAGAAAATTTCAAGTCGATAGTAATGATAAATTATTAGTGCTGCATGATGACATGGACCTTGAACCTGGTGAGGTGAAATTAAAAATAGGTGGTGGCCATGCTGGACATAATGGTTTAAGGGATATTTCACAACAAATTGGAAGTGACTATGTTCGACTACGTTTTGGTATAGGTCATCCTCCAAGCAATGCTGATACCAATGCATGGGTTATCAAGAAACCAAATCCAGAAGAAAAAATGAGGCTAAAGCAATCATTTGAAAAAGCCTTAAATAGTCTGGACCCATTATTGCAAAAAAAATGGATGATAGCGATGAACGCTCTGCATACAAATGAGCATTAAATGTGGGATCGTAGGTTTGCCAAATGTTGGAAAATCAACACTTTTTAATGCGTTGACATCGCAAAAAATTCAAGCTGAAAATTTCCCTTTTTGTACAATTGAACCCAACATTGCAAGGGTAAATATTCCAGATCAAAGACTTAGTCAACTGGCTGCCATTAACAATCCTGAAAAAATCATACCTTCCTTTATGGAATTTGTAGATATTGCTGGTCTAGTCAAAGGAGCTCATTCTGGAGAGGGTTTAGGAAATAAATTTCTTTCTCATATTAGAGAAACTCAATGTTTTGCTCATGTTGTCCGCTGCTTTGACGATCAAAATGTAATTCATGTAGAGGGTAAAATCTCCCCTATAAATGATCTTGAAACTATTGAAACAGAATTAATGCTAAGTGATCTTGAAATTCTGGAGAAAAGAATTGAAAAGATTGAAAAACAATTACGCAATGGTGATAAGGTTCTTAAAGAAGAATTTGATTGTTTAATGGAAATTAAAAATCAAATTTCAACGAATGGCTTTAAAGCAAATCTGGCCTCTGAAGATTTGCAAAGTCATCTCAAAAATCTACAACTCATAACTGCAAAATCATTCTTTTATATCGCCAACCTTCATGAAGATGATTCTAAAAACCTTTACATTAACGAGCTTGAAGAACATGCCAAAAAAACAAATACAGAATTAATAAAGGTTTTTGCAAAAGCAGAATCAGAACTAATTGATCTGGAGAACGAAGAACGTAAAGAATACCTCGAAATGCTAGGTATAAAAGAACCTACCTTGGATGTGATCATAAAGAAAGGATATTCTCTTCTCAATTTATTTTCCTATTTTACTGCGGGCCCCAAAGAAGTAAGGGCATGGTCTGTTAAAAATGGAGCTAAAGCCCCAGAGGCTGCGGGAAAGATACATAGTGATTTTGAAAAAGGTTTTATTAAGGCAGATGTAGTGAATTTTCAAGACTATATAGACTGCAATGGCCTCCAAAATGCAAAAGAAAAAGGCAAATTAAAAGTTGAAGGAAAAGACTATCTCGTTCAAGATGGTGATGTAATTGAGTTCAAGTTCAATGTTTAGTTTAAGTGTAATCATCCCAACTTTTAACGAGTCAAAAAATATTCTAAAAGTTATTTATGAAATAGAGGCAAGCCTGCATGATTTGGATTACGAAATAATAGTCGTTGATGATAATAGCCCAGATGGTACATCTGAAGTTGTTAAAAAATATACCAAAGTAAACCAAAAAGTATCCTGCATAAAAAGAACATGGAAAAAGGGCCTTTCTTCAGCTGTAGTGGAGGGTATCGCCCTGTCTTCAAAGGAATACATGTGTGTTATGGATGGTGATGGTCAGCACAATGCTAAGGATTTAGACAAATTTATTTCATGTTTTAAAAATCAGGATCTTGATTTAGTTATTGGTTCAAGATTTATAGGGAAAGAGGATTCAGAAGGGTTATCCTCAAGGAGAAATACACTTAGCAAGTTTGGTATTCAAATAACAAATTTTTTTCTAAAAACCTCAGTTTCAGACCCTCTTTCCGGTTTTTTTATGGCAAAGAATAAATCTCTAGAAACTATAAAGGATAATCTGTACAAAGATGGCTTTAAAATTTTATTTGATATATTAATGCTGAATAAATCTTTAAAGTTTGCTGAAGTTGATATCGATTTTAGAAGCCGAATGCAAGGTGAAAGTAAACTCAATGTATCAACGTTATTTAATCTAGCCGGACAAATATTTGAAAATCTATCAAGAGGTCTGATTCCAGCAAATTTTGTTGTTTTTGCATTTGTAGGAACGCTAGGAGTTCTAGTTCATTTAATTACTCTTAATATCCTGCTTGCTCTTCAAATTGAATTCATTATTGGAAACCTAATCAGCACATTATTTGCTATGTGTTCAAATTATTTTTTTAATAATTTCTTAACATTTCATAATATTCATAGATTATTTTATGAACGTCTAAAGGGCTTATTGAAATATTGTTTTGCAAACTCTTTTTCTATTTTGACGAACATCGGTGTTGCCTCGCAGTTTTACTTAAACGAATTTTCTGCACTATCATCAGCACTATTAGGAATTTTAGCAGGGCTTATTTTAAATTACTTTTTAAGTGTAAATTTAGTGTTTAGAAAATGATTCTTCGTATATTAAATATCTTCTTAGCAATATTTGTCATTGGTTTTGTTTACCAAAAGACTGCCACTCAATCGTTTTATAATTGGGATGCTATTGCTTATACCATGGCTGTACAACTAGATGAGGGCAAAACTACAGAAGAAGCCCATGAATATACTTATCAAACACTTGAAAGAGAAGTTGATCCGGGGCTGTATCAAGCACTATGCTGCTCTGGCCAATATCGTCAAGATCAGTATGCTAGTGCTGAAAACCTTGAATCCATGATGCCAATGTATGCTTTAAAACCAGGCTATATCCTGCTAATAAGAGCTGTAAAAGATGTTTTTGGTTTAAGCGAATATCAATCAATGAAATATATCTCTGTAGGCTCATCTTTGATCTTGTCTATAATTTTTCTCCTAACCTTTATCGTGCAAAGGGGGGTAATACAATTTTTATGGATTCCATTGGTCTTCCTCTCACAAATTTTGTTTCTTGGTAAGCTCATGACTCCTGATGCAATTACTACAGTTATCTTTATTGGATCTATCTATTTCTTAATTAAAAAAAATTTATATCTATCCTTTTTGTTAATGGCAATATCCTTGAGCTTTAGGCCTGATATGATTGTTGCTGCAGGCTTACTAGGACTTCTTCCAGCCATAGAAAAGGAATATAGGATGCCTATCTTTAACTCCGTTCTTTTCCTGTCAATTTATTTTTTGATTTCAAACAGCATAGATCACAATGGGTGGTGGAGTCACTTTTATACTAGCTTGGTAAGTACCCAAAGCAACCTTGATTCCTTCAATCCGAATTTTGATTCCAGTAAATACTTTGAAATCTTATTGGGCAATTTAAATTGGGTCCTCAATGATATAAATTACATAACCTGGTTTGCCACCACTTTAGCAATATTGGTTGTGTCTCTCTATTTATTAATTGAGAAAGGGGATGCCTGGATCAATATTATTTCTTTCGTACTAGCTCTTGCGATCATAATAAAGTTCTTGATATTTCCAAAAGTTGATGCCCGAGTTTATCTAGCAATTTTAGTGCCAGCAATTTATGTATTTTCCTTTAATTTATTCCCAAATAAAGAAAGGATTGACTCTACTTAAAATATTATTATCATCAAACTCTTGGCTATGTAGCTCAGCTGGTTAGAGCGCAGCATTCATAATGCTGAGGTCCTTGGTTCAAGTCCAAGCATAGCCACCAGATTTAAATTATTTTTTTAGAATTGCAAATATAACCACTAAAGAAACCAAAGCAATTAGTCCATCTTGACCAACCATTTCTAGAATAGATACAAAGTTTTGATAAACACTGCCGACAAAGGCAGTTTCTGGTCCAAATAAAACTCCAAACAGCAGTGATGCTGCAACAACAAGCAATAGTACCTCTGTAAGCTTTTCGAGGAACTTTTTAATTTTGCTGAAATCGAAGTTTAAAAATTTCATGATAAAGACATGAGGGCCGAAGCCCTCATGTTAATAGATTTATTTTAGGTTAAGAACACTCATGATTATGAACAGAACTACAAGTCCTGCTAATCCATTCTCACCTAACATAGCAACGTAACCCATTATTGTGTCGATTACATCACCTACAAAAAATGTGCTACCACCAAATACGATTGAAGCTACGATCCCCAATCCAATAACACTAACAAGAACGCCAGTAAGACCTTTTACAAAGTCATTCACTGTTTTCATAATACTATCCATTTTCTCCCCCATGAAATAGTTCAAAAATATAGTAAACAATCAACCGTTTTTAACAACTTAATTTAAATTCGTTGAAAGGTTTCAAAAATAAGTAAATACAAAGATATAAATACAGCTTATATAATCAAGAAATCCTTGGATGATCTATATTTAGATGCTGTCAAGAGGTTTTAATTATCAAAAAAAACTTTTGGAGCAATAATTTCGTCTGGATCAATTGATTTTTTCAAGGTTTCAAGCAATTTAAGCTTTTGCTTATATTGTGGAAATCTGTTCCAGATGCCTTTTTTCCGTTTTCCAATACCGTGTTCTGCGCTTGGAGAGCCCCCAAAGGATTTTAAAATTTCATAGACCACAGAAACTTGCTCATCATTTTGTTCTTCAAAGATTATATTCAAGTGAATATTCCCATCTCCAAGATGACCAAAATTGAAGATTTTTGCTTTAGAAATATTCATTTCAACTTCATTCATAAACTTTTCTGTCGATAGCTTGTCGACACAAAAATCAAATTTTACTGCGCCCATCTCAGAGAGCTTGACTGGAAGAAGTTCTCTTTTTTCCCAAAATAATTTAGTTTGTCTTGAATTAAGTAGATTTACATCCGAAACTTTTTGTGCGACATCGCGAAGAAAATATTCTATCTTATGCTCTGAATCAGAGTTTAGCTCTATAAGAACCTCATATTTGCTTGGCGCTTCATTGCTTAAAAGTAGCTGCGAATTAAGATCTAAGAACTCAATGGCTGAAATAATATCTGAAGGCTCTTGAATAATCTTATAAAGATCATCTAAGGAGTCTGCATTAAGACAGATTGATTCTGAGAATTTTGGTTCTGGGTAAGTTTCGAATGTAACATCAAGAATGAAACCAAAAACGCCCTCTGAACCAATAAATAGTTCCATTAGATCTGGTCCACTAGCATCTTTTTCAGCAACCTTTCCTAAAGGGGTTATTTCACCATTTGGTAAAATAACTGTCATATTCCTAACGTGGTTTTTTGTTGATCCATATCCAATAAATTTTGCACCCGCAGCATTAGTTGCCACATTGCCACCAATCATTGAGGATGATGTCGAGGAAAAGTCAATTGGCAGTATTCGAGATTTTTCTTTGGCCATTGATTTAGCGGTTTCTGTAATCACACCAGCTTGGCACTTCAATCGGTGAGAGCCTTTGATCCAGTTAATTTCATTTAGGTTCTTCATGCTTACTACTATTTCTTTACAAACTGCAGTCGCACCGCCACTAAGTCCAGTTCTCCCACCAGATGGCAATAGTTTTAAACCTTTTTTTTTGGCAAAATAAATAATTTCCTGAATGTCTTTTGCTGTCTCTGGAAAAAAAATTGCTTGAGGATCAGGCTCTATACCTTTATACCAATCCTGGCCATATTCAATTAAAGTTTCCGAATCAAACTTAATTTTTTTAGATCCAAATTTTTTTTCAAGCTCTTTATTAATTTTACTCATTTTTTAAAGACAAAGTAGTTTCTGTAAAGAAAGACTATTATAAAAGCAAAGGGGGTTGTAATGATTTTTTGAATCAAGATATTTGAGATATTAAAAGACTCCAATACAGCAAAAATTACAGCTGTTATGATTGCACCCATCACCCCTCCTAAAAAGTAAGCTGAAAACTCTACAGTAGGCTTATCCCCAAGCCAGCCCTTGGGAAATACAAAATTCTTAGCTAGGACATAACTTACCATTGTTCCAGATATGTAACAGAAAAACGCAATTATAGCTCTATCAACATTAAGCAAGTAGTCGAGAATAATTAATAAAGTGAAATCAAAAACAAAAGCTGCAAGATTCGTTCCACCATATTTTACAATTCTAGGAATTTTCATTAATTGTTAATGACCGGTGCTATTGTAAAATTGATCCCGCTTANATCAGAGCCAGAAACTATGAAGCTACCGCCAGTNTAGTCTCCTCTAAGGTCTCCNGGTCCACAGATNCCTTCATCGGTAAATGACAATACATCTCCAAANGTTGTGCAAGCAAATACATCGTCATATGTGTCATTAGGAACTTCTCTAATTCTAAAATTAGCNACACCTTCTTCCATTTGCATAACATCACANGGAATGATTTCATTTTNNTCGTTGACTGCACANATCCAAAGTTGGTCGACAGTTGCTTTNATCTTTTCTTCGCCGCTGGAAAATAGNACGGGGATAGAAGTAGAGGGCTGGTCCCCAATAAANTCGAAAATAATTAANGATACATAGTTTCCGCTAGAAAGTACTGATCTATTTATTTTTACTTTGTACTCTCCNATGCCCCCACTATCAACACTTAGTTGTTCAACGCTTACCGATGAAGTCTGGTCTTGAATTNTAATATTTGAAATATTTCCTGACCCAGATAAATTGAAAGTTTTTTCGCTTAAGGCATANCCCAGAAATAGTCTATCTGGTTCTACAAAGCTGTAATTAAGCATATCACCTGAGATACCATTCTGAACATTTGTAATACCTTTTTCCATATTCATAAGACCATATCCATAAAAGTCATCTTTTCCAGGATTCCCTATGTCTTTTGTAAGGTTGCCAGATCNCAAATAATCTTTTAACTGTGCATGAGTNAAATCAGGTTGCAAATATTTAAGTATTGCAAAATATGCTGATACATGTGGTGCTGCCATTGAAGTNCCATTGTAAGCCTGTAACCCTTTGTAAGATTCCCCGTCATAGGAAGAGTTTTTAAATGAATACGCCATAACCCCATCTCCTCTACCATTACCNTCTAAATCCTCAGAATTCTGACCGCCAGGAGCAGCAATNTCTACATAATTATTAAACGATGAAAAAGAAGATCTCTTTTCATCAAATTTTGTTGATGATACTGAGAATGAGTATTCACAGGAAGCAGGGAATCTGATGGCTGAATTACCTTCATTTCCTGCTGAAGCAACNACAAATATTCCGTCATTTTTCATGTTTTCAATTTCTTCACAAATTACTTGATTATTTCCTCCACCTCCCAAACTCATGTTTACTATATTTACTGNGCCATTGGTNTCCGCATCGTAAGAAGTACCTGAGTCATTTTCTTTGCCCTGGATATAATAAAATGCTTGAAGTTGATCATAACTCGAACAACCTCCNCCTCGCTCGCTTCTGTCTGAGCCACAGACTCTAAGTGGTAATGCTTTGACAGCTAAACCATTAATTTCATTCCCATCATTATTTGCAGACATTGTTGTAGCAACATGTGAACCATGNCTTCCAAAAATNTCACCATCAGACTGTACTGGCTGAAAGTCAGGATCAGTTGGATCAGAATCTAATCCATCACCATCAAAAGAAGCATCAGTATTTGANACGAAGTCGTAACCACCANTTACAAAAGATGANTTTTCAAAAGCTAAAGAATCGCTGGTTGGTGATCCAGAATCAAGCACTGCAACAACTATATCTTTAGTTTCTTGTCCTATTAAATCAAGNGCTTCCTTGGCTTTGATTTGACGTAGATTCCACTGAAATTCATCATAGAAAGGATCAGGACTGAATGGCACAGGATCTGCATCAGGATAATAAATATGATTTAAATCAATTAGCCAATTTGGAAATTCNTTTCTTAAGAATTCTTTTATTTTATTTTTTTCAATCGTTTTAGAAATAGANTCTGANAGTGAGAATTCCTTTGAAACTTCCTCTATGCTTAAACTTAAACCATAAATTTCATTAAAATAATTGGTATCAAGTCTAGATTTNTTCAATCGATTAAGCCCCCCTTTTGTAGTAAAAAGATTTTGAATCAGTGACATTTCTGTTTCTGAAANNAATGANCNTNTTTCTTTATTTTTTANAAAAATGAATTCTCCAGTATCAAAGACTTCTTTNGAGGCTGTTTGTTGAAAAGATTGCAAACTTTCTACAAGGGATAANGAGTATTTNGTCCCAATCTTAGCTTGGTCAGCTCTAACAGCAAGATAGAAAATACCGNTACCCGTAAAATTGAAGCTCTCTTGTTGGCCNATACTAGCACTAAACTCAATAGGGTTATTTAAGTCTTCAGAGTCATAAAGAAAAATATCAATATCNGCATTGCTTACNGCTTGATTCATNGTTNCTTGAAGNCTGCTNCCCTCCAAAGATAGNACATAAACATCTAATGTATCTTGAGTCACTTCTCCCTCTTCACTCGTATGTCGTCCAGNATAGCCTATTACAGTAGAAGGGGCATANATTGGTTGAGCATTTGAACTAATGTCATTAGATANGTATGAAAATGCTTTGTTTGGAACATCGGAGTCAATTATTACATTTCCTGTGAGNGTTACTTGCCCTCTAATATTATATCTCTCAGGTGCTGGGGGTGGTGTTGGAGCTGGTGTTGGTGTGGTNGCACNACCTTCNTCATTTGTACTTCCTCCGCCTCCGCCTCCACAAGCAGTAACCAAAATAATGGAAAAAATTAAAAACAAAATTCTTTTTGGAAACATAAAGTTAAGCGGCTACTTTTTCTATTTTTNTAAGCACAGTTCTAATCTTATCAATNCCCCAGTTAAGTTCTTCCTCTGTAATCGTTAAAGGAGGTGCATACCTTATTGTTGTCTCGTGGGTTTCTTTACATAGAATNCCGTNCTCNAAGCACATCAACGATAAATCCTTTCCAGAAATATAATNTTTATCAATNTCAACNCCAAGCCATAGCCCTTTACCCCTTACTTCNTTAATAATTTTTGAATTCATGTTTTTAAGTGACTGTTTAAAGTAATCTCCCATAATTCTGCTATTTTCAATAAGTTTTTCCTCAAATAAAAGTTCTAGCGACCTTTTCCCAATTGCAGAGGCTAATGGATTGCCACCAAACGTAGACCCATGTGAACCAGGATTCATTAATTCAAGAACTTCTTTTTTGGATAGAAAGCATGAAACTGGNATAAATCCTCCTCCTAAAGCTTTTCCAAGNATTANGCCGTCAGGCNGCCANTTACAAANATTTTCTTTGCAATCACAAGAACCANATGAGTGCTGAAATGCAAAAAGCTNGCCAGTTCGACCTAACCCNGACTGAATCTCATCNAGTATCATCAAGACATTACTCTCANTACATATTTCTCTTACTTTTGAAAGATAATCATTTGGAGGTACAANTATTCCTGCTTCNCCTTGAATTGGCTCTATTAAGACAGCGGCAGTNTTCTCATTAATTGCTTCTTTAATGGATTCAGCGCACCCAAATTTTACAGTTACAAACCCTGGNGTTAACGGACCAAAATCATCTTTTGGGTTTCCTTCGTCTGAAAAGCTTATAATCGTTGTAGTTCGACCATGAAAATTTCCTTCAGCAACTATAATTTCTGCTTTATCTGGTTTTACTTTTTTTACTCTGTACGCCCATCTTCTTGCAGATTTTATTGCTGTTTCTACTGCTTCTGCACCAGAGTTCATTGGTAATGCCATTTCAAAGCCACTTATGCTTGTTAAGGTTTCAAGATATGGGCCTAACTGATCAGTATAAAAGGCTCTTGATGTTAGAGACAATTTTGAAGACTGGTCGTGGAAAACTTTTAATAATTCAGGATGAGCATGTCCATGACTTACTGCAGAGTAGCCTGACATCATATCAAGATACTTATTATCATTAATATCCCAAGCCCAAACTCCTTTAGCCTTTGATAGCACTACAGGAAGTGGCTTATAGTTTTCAGCACCAAAATTTGACTCTTTCTTTATATATTTTTTTTGAATATCATCTAACACAAGCGTATTCTAATCAAAAATTGATTCTATAACTAGGAGAATAATGAAAAGACAATCCACTGATCACATATTCATGATAGAGCCATCAGAATTCTATAGTAATCCTCAAACAGCAGGGTCAAATCATTATCAGAAAAGTGATAGCCAAATAAATAAAGTGAAGATTCTAGACAAAGCCATAGATGAGTTTAGAGCTTTTAGAGATAAGCTTATTGAAGCTGAGGTAAATATAACAACGTTTAAAGGTGATAAAGGTTGTCCCGACCATATTTTCCCAAATTGGTTTACAACTTTTGAAGATGGTTCTATGCAAATTTTTCCAATGAAAGCAGAGAATAGAAGGCTTGAAAAAAATCCAAGAATGATTGATACGCTATCCAGGTCTTATAAGATTACGAATGATCTTAGTCATCTTGAAGAGAAGGGTATTTTTCTAGAATCTACAAGTAGCATGGTATTCGATAGGGTTAATAGGATAGCTTACGTTACTCTCTCACCTAGAGCTGACAAATCCTTAGCAGAGAAATGGTGTAGTGCGAATGGATATTTACCAATGATATTTGAAACTGAAAGTCATACTGGTCAATCGATCTATCACACAGATGTTCTTATGTACGTTGGTACAGAGATGGTTGGAATCTGTTTGGATGTTATCAAAGAGCCCTTTAGAAATGGTGTCAAGAAGCTAATTGAGAGAACTCATGATTTAATGGAAATAGAGAGCCCTCAACTTTTATCATTTTGTGGAAATTGTCTTGAAGTNATTAACAAAAATAAGGAGCCCTTACTAGTAATGTCCTCAAGATCGGAAAGTGCCTTAACTAAANTACAACGCGATAAGATTAATCGTTTCTATAAACANATAATTCATTCTGACTTAACAACTATTGAAAAGTACGGTGGTGGTTCAGCTAGATGTATGCTTTCTGAACTTTTTTAATCTTCTGCGAACTCTAACTTCAGTCTCCCTTGTCGGCCAACCTCAACAAGTTTTACCTTAATATTATCGCCTTCATTNATAACATCNGTTAAATGTTCAAAATCCTCTTTAAATTGNGAGATGTGAAGTAATCCATCTTTTCCTGGCATNATTGTAATAAAGGCCCCGAAGTCAACAACTTTTGCGACGACACCCTCNTATATTTTNCCTTCCTCAGGNTCCGCACAAAGAAGCTCAATNTGTGCTTTAGCTGCTTCTGCTACTTCTTTATTTTCACCAAAAACGTTTACTTCNCCTGAATCTTGTAATTCAATGGTTACACCAAATTCTTCTTGTAANCCTTTTATAGTTGAACCACCTTTGCCAATTACAACTTTCACTTTNTCTTTATGAACTTTGAATTTGCAGAAATAAGGTGCTAAACCAGTTAGCTCGTTAGGCTTAGATAGAACTTTATCCATTTCTCCCAGNATATGCATTCTTGCTTCTTTNGCCTGNAGTAACGCTTTTTCAAGGATTTCTTCATTTATTCCTTCAATCTTTATATCCATTTGTAAACCAGAAACTCCATTTTTAGTTCCTGCAACTTTAAAGTCCATATCTCCTAAGTGATCTTCATCACCAAGAATATCGGTTAAGACCTCATATCTTTCACCATCTTTTACTAATCCCATTGCAACTCCTGCAATATTNTCTTTAATAGGAATCCCAGCAGCCATCATTGCCAAGCTACCNCCACATACTGATGCCATTGAACTTGAACCATTTGATTCTGTAATTTCACTTACNACCCGTATTGCATATGGAAACTCTTCTANGCTNGGTACTGCAAACTGCAANGATCTTTTAGCTANAGCACCATGTCCTATCTCTCTTCTTTTNGGNCCCATTGGAAAACCTAGTTCTCCAACACTGTAACTAGGAAAGTTNTAATGAAGCATAAAATTATCCACNACCTCTCCCTGAAGAGCATCAANTTTTTGAACATCTCTTCCTGAACCAAGTGTTGCTGTGACAATAGCTTGCGTTTCACCTCTTGTAAATAAGGCTGAGCCATGAACTGAAGGTAATAAATTTGTTTCGATGTCAATATTTCTTACCTCTGTAAGGCCTCTNCCATCAATTCTTTTTTGCTCAGCAAGAATGTTTTCTCTAACGATCTCTTTTTCAACTTCTTTAAACTGTTTTAAATAGCTGTTATGCAGTTCATCATCCAGACCGTCAAGCAGCTCANTTTTAACCGCATTAATTTTTTCTCCTCTTTGTTTCTTGTCAATTGTTGTGAAAGCGTCTGATAANCCNTTGGNACATTTATCTTTAACCTCTGAAAATANTTTTTCCTCTTCTTCTTGCAAAGGNTTTAGGAATTCACTTCTTTCAGGNAAAACNTCTTTTGCAAAATCATCTATTGCTTTTATTACTGGCTTCATCTCCTGATGTCCAAAAAGTATTGCTCCAATCATTAAATCCTCACTTAATTCATTTGCATCAGATTCAACCATTAGAACTGCACTTTCAGACCCAGCAACCACCATATCTAAATCAGAATCTTTAAGTTCAGCAAAAGATGGATTTAAAACATATTCGTCGTTCACAAANCCAACTCTTGCAGCAGCCATTGGCCCATTAAAAGGAACATTAGCAATAGACATNGCTGCAGATGCTGCAATTAACGCCACTACATCCGGTGGATTATCTTTATCAAGTGAGAGAAGCATACAATTTACTTGAACTTCGTCTTTAAANAAATCAGGAAATAATGGTCTTAGTGGTCTATCNATCAATCTAGAAGTCANAGTATCAACTTCAGTTGGCCTTCCTTCTCTTTTAAAATAACCACCTGGAATTTTTCCTGCAGAATATGCTTTTTCCATGTANTGAACACTGAGTGGGAAGAAATCTCTTCCTTCNGAACTTTGCTTTGTCACTACTGCACACATTACTACGGTGCCACCCATTGATGCAGTAACCGATGCGGTTGCCTGCCTTGCTATCTTCCCTGTTTCTAATACAAGTGTCTTTGATCCNATTTGGATCTCTTTCTTTAAATATTTACTCATTTTTTAATCTCTTAGTTTTAATTCTTTAATAATTTTTTGAAATGAAGAAGGNTCTTTTTTCTTAAGGTAGGAGAGCAATTTTTTTCTTTCACTCACAATTTGAAGCAAACCAGTTCTTGAATGGTTATCTTTTACATGTTCTTTAAANTGTGTTTGTAATTCTTCAATTCTCTTCGACAAAAGAGCAATTTGAACAGCAGTAGANCCAGTATCTTTANCATTACTCCCANATTTTTTAATTATGTCTGCTGTACTNTTTTNACTTAAACTCATTNATCTATCTCCTCAATTTTAAATATTGTTTTTGGAACTAAGCCCCTGTTTTTAATTAATTCACCAATGCCTAAAAATTTTTCTTCAAAAAAAACTAGATGTTTTCCTAATTTGTTTTTAATTTCGGTCTCAACACTTGAGCCATTATGAAATTTTTTTACCTCAGAAGATCNTATTTTTACCTTTGGAAAATTTTTTAAAATTTCTTCAATGGGCTTAACATACTGCATTTTTTCTCGATTGTCCAAGTTTTTTATGATGTTAAATTGAACGCTATCATCTAAAGTCCAATCGCCTATTGANGTTCTTTGTAGATTTTCCATAATGCAATTGCAGTTAATCTTTTTTGCTATATCTACACCTAGAGTTCTTACATATGTTCCTTGAGAACAGCTAACTGAAATAGANAAATAAGGATAGTTAAAATCTATTAATTTCATATTAAAGATANTTACATCACTTTCTCTTATAGGGGTTTCTTTTCCAGATCGTGCAAGNTTATACATNGGTGTTCCATTGACCTTTTTCGCAGANAATGANGGGGCTATNTGTTTGTAGCTTCCAATAAAACTCTCAATTGATTGAATAAGCTCTACTTCNGATGGGGCTTGTTCATTGTCATGNCTCGTAATCTCTCCCTCNACATCCTGTGTATTTGAAGAGACACCCAATTTAAATTTCGCCTTATATCCTTTATTCTCTGATGAAAAATATTGAATAAATTTAGTAGATTTATTAAAAAATATGGGTANNAGGCCTGTAGCAATTGGGTCNAGAGTTCCTGCATGACCNGCTTTTTTGAAATTTAGNTCTTTTTGAACNTCTTTAAGTGCCTGAAAGGAAGAAATTCCTTTTTCTTTATTTAGAAGAATCACACTCATTGGTTCTTATTTTTAATTAAGCTATCTATATATCTAACTTCATCCAAATGATCATCATAAAAAAATTTTAAATTAGGTACTTTTTTTAATGGNANGATTCTTGCTAATTCTTTTCTAATCTTCCAAGAATTTTCGTTCAAAAATTCAATTAGCTCNGACTTTGACTTTTCAGATTGAAAAGTCGAGATAAAAACTTTTGCAATTGATAGGTCTCTGGAAGTNTCNACGTGNTTTACNCTTANAAACCCCAAATTATCTTTCAGTTCAGAATTTTGTATAAACGTTGCAATTTCTTTCTTNAGGTTATCGTTTATTCGAACAATTCTATCCTTTTCCATTAAAACTAAAGTGATCTTTTTTCTTCTTTTTGCTCAAAATTTTCAATAACATCTCCAATTTTGATGTCTAAATAATTTTTAATTCCAATTCCACACTCTGTTCCNTTTTTNACCTCTTTTACATCNTCTTTGAATCTTCTTAAAGANTCCAGTTCACCTTCATGAATGACAACATTATCTCTTAGAACTCTTACATGCTTCTCTCTTTTAACNAATCCNTCAACCACCATGCANCCTGCTACAAGGTTAAATTTTGGAGATTTAAATACTTCTTTAACTTCAGCTAAGCCCAAAATCTTTTCTGAAAAAATGGGATCAAGGAGACCAGATAGCAACCTTTTTGTATCCTCAATTAAGTCATAAATCACNCTNTAATAATTTATCTCTATTCCTTTTGACTCAGCAAGCGTCTTAGTTTTATTATCTGTTCTTACATTAAAACCCAGAACTCTTGCACCTGTTGTAATTGCAAGGTTAATATCTGACGAGGTAATTCCACCTACTCCATAACTTACTATGTCAACTTCTACCTCCTCGTTNCCAATTTTTTGAAGAGATGCCACTATTGCTTCACTTGTACCAGCAACATCAGACTTCACAATTATTCTAAGTTTATTGATCTTTTCTTGATCTAACATTTCAAATGCTGATTGAGTAGTCATNACATTTTTNTCGATAATTTCTTTTTGAAATGCAATCCTGGCATCTNTNAGATTTCTTGCTTCTTTTTCCGATGGCATTACAAAGAATTGTTCTCCTGCAGCAACACAATCCTCTAGNCCAAGTATTTCAACTGGAGTAGAAGGACCTGCATCTTTAACTTGCTTNCCGGAACTATCTNTTAATGTTTTTATCTTTCCTCTTTTCTCTCCAGCAACAATTACATCACCATGTTTNAGCAATCCTTTCTGAACAAGCAATGTGCTTAGAGGTCCTTTGAATCTATCCAGCTCAGATTCTAAAATAATACCTTGAGCAAGACCCTCTACTGGAGATTTTAGTTCTTGAATTTCTGATTCGAGATGAACAGCATCTAAAAGCTCATCAATACCTTCCTTTTTTAGAGCAGAAATTGGNAGGACTTGTATTTTCCCACCCCAATCCTCTGAAACAAGATCATGTTTTGAAAGATCCCCCTTTACTTTTTCTATATCTGCACCATCCAAATCAATCTTGTTCACTGCAACAATTATNGGGACTTTCGCTGATTTAGCATGTGTTATGGCCTCTATTGTCTGAGGTTTTACACTATCATTTGCAGCAACTACCAATATTACGATGTCTGTTGTATTTGCCCCTCTAGCTCTCATTGCTGAAAAAGCTTCATGTCCAGGTGTATCAATAAAAGTAATTATTCCTGTTTTTGTTTGTACTTCATATGCTGCTAAGTGCTGAGTAATTCCACCAGATTCTCCATCAACAACATTTGTAGACTTTATAGCATCTAGAAGTGAAGTTTTCCCATGATCAACATGNCCCATAACTGTTACTACAGGATGNCGCTTAGGTGCTTTTGTTTCATCTTGATAATTAATTTCAGGAATTGGATAATCTAATTGCTCTTCAACAACATTTTGCTCCTCNTCGTATTTAACAGTAAAACCNAATTCTTCAGCAACCAATACTGCGGTTTCCTGGTCGATCTCATCATTTAAAGANNCCNTCTCGCCGAGCTCCATCAGTTTTTTAATAACCTCATTCCCTCTTCTGCTTATTTTTCTAGAAAGATCGTTAACTCTTATTGATCCATTNATATTAACTGTTTTNATTTTTGTTTTAGTTTCTTCTTTTACTTNTGCCTTAGAATCTTTTGGCTTCGANTCTCGTGACGCTTTTTTTGTTTTTGGGGGTTTTGGTGTAACAGTAGTTGGAGGCTTTGGTTTTACAANAGTTTCTTGAGATGCCTGNGATATATTGGTTGTTTTTGAGCTCCTTATAAAGGAAAGTAGAATCTGTTTGTCATCATTTGAAACAGCATCGTCAATGTTTTTTTGAGGCANTCCAGCTTGAATCATTTTTTCAAGAAGAGCCTCTGGATCTATCTTTAATATTTCTGACAATTTTTTAACTGACATATCCATAATAANGCCCTCCTTACTCAAACCATGGCTTTCGAGCCTCCATNATTAGAGCAGATGCCTCTTCATCACTTATNTTTTCAACTATATCTNTAAGTTCCGGTACTGACATTTCAGCCAAATCTTCAAGTTTTTTAATTTTACTTGAACTTAATAAACTTAGAACCTCGTTAGTGATTCCTTTGAGGTTAATTAATGTCTCTTCCATAGTCGGATCATGAAAATCTTGATTAAATTCATCTTGGAGTAGAAGTTCACTNGCAAAATTTTTAATTTCTTCTGATCTTTTTTCTGTTTTAAAAAGGGTCAAATATAAATCATTACTTGCATCAACAATNTTTTCTAAACTGTCGACCTCTGATTCTTTTATTCTTTCAATCTCATCACCTGATAAAGACAATCTTACTCCAAGCTTTTCATATTTCTCTTCAAGTGTAGTTTGCTGATACTCCTTAAATTGTTCCCTGCTAAATACTTTAAATGACCAACCAATCATGTGTGTCATCAATCTTAGGTTCTGTCCATTTTTCCCAATAATTTGTGCTTGNTTTTCTTCTTCNACTTCCAGAACTAACGTACTTGTTCTTTCATCCACTAGTATTGAANATATTTTTACCGGCGATAGGCAATTNACGACGAATTCTGCAGGATTATCACTATGTATNAAGATATCAATTCTCTCATTTCCAATTTCATTTGAAACAGCCTGTACCCTTGAACCTCTCATTCCNACACAAGCTCCAACAGGATCTATTCTTCCATCNTAAGTTTTTACTGCTATTTTTGATCTGTAACCAGGATCTCTTGCTATGGCTTTAATCTCNATGGTTCCCTCTGATATCTCAGGAACTTCTTGNGTAAACAACTCTTTAATTAANCTCTCATCTGTTCTGCTAAGTATAATTTGTGGTCCTCTTGGGGTTTTTAAAATTTCTTTAATTACTGCTCTTACCCTNTCATTTAACTTNAATATTTCTCCTGGGATAATGTGTTCTCTTGGAATCTGNGCATTTAAGTCTTCTTCAATTTCAAGCAANAGAAAATCCCTGTTAATNCTTTTGATTTGTCCTGAAACTACTTGTCCAACAAGATTTTCNTATTTTTCAGTTATTTTNCTTCTCTCGGCTTCTCTAACTTTTTGAATNATTACTTGTTTNGCTGCTTGTGCTGAAATTCTTCCAAANTCAATATTTTCAATCTCTTTTTTAGCAACATCATCTACNAGAGTAAGGNCTNCTATCTTATCCTGTCTGATTTCAAATTCTTCATCTATTTCTTCCTCAGCAGAAATTGTCCACTGTCTAAAAGTTTGNTANTGTCCAGATGTTCTGTCGATAACAACGCTTATATCAGCACTCTCACCAACGAGTTTTTTTGTTGCACTTGAGATTGCCTCTTCAAGGGCTTCAAAAATAATTTCCTTGTCAACACCTTTTTCCATTGAGACTGATGTGACTACATCCAATATTTCTTTATTCATTTTCTTTTTTTAACTGATCCTCTAAATCTAATTTNCCTTTCTCAACATTGCTAAATTTGAGCAACAAAGTTTCTTCCTCTGTTTTGACAGAAATTTCTGAATCCAAAACGTTTAAAAGTGTGCCTTTCACTTTTCTAAGATTATTCACCTTAGTGAAGAGTGATAATGATACTACATCTCCAACAAATTTTTTATATTGATTTAAATAAAATAATTTTCTATCAACACCNGGNGATGAGACCTCAAAACTTTGAAAATCTAAAAATATTGATTCAAATTGAAAGGAATAATCTATTTCTCTACTAACCTTTTCACAGTCACTTATGTCAACGCCTGTAATTGCATCAATATAAATTCGTAATAATCGTCCTTTTCCTTGTACAGAATCAAATTCAATGCCCCAAAGCTCGCAACCACAGTTGCTTATAAGTGGAGCTAAAAATTCTTCAATATCTTTCTTCACCATTATATTGGTAGCGGGGGATGGATTTGAACCATCGACCTCCGGGTTATGAGCCCGACGAGCTACCAGACTGCTCTACCCCGCAGTGACGTAAAGGATAGTTAAAAGACTTAGATAGGTCAATATTTATAGTCTATAATTTAGCATCATATTGCCGAAGTGGTGGAATTGGTAGACACGCTATCTTGAGGGGGTAGTAAGCTTTGCTTGTGAGGGTTCAAGNCCCTCCTTCGGCACCAANGCTACTCTACAGGAGGCTCTTCAGGTTGCTCAAGAATTAAATTTTCATCAATATTTAAACTNAGNTCTTGNTTAGATAAAAATGCAAATANTAAACACAACACAAAAAATGCTGAAATTAATCCCCATGTAAGTTTTGATAAAAAGTTGCCAGGGCCCAGTGGTCCGAATAATGATTCCGAACTTCCCCCACCGAAAGCAGAACCTAAATCAGAACCTTTCCCTTGTTGCATCATAATTGAAGCAACAATTAAGATTGCNAGAACAATTATCAATATTTGTATAATCATGACTGCGCTATATTAGCAAATTCCTTGGGGTTTAGAGAAGCCCCACCNACTAAAACACCATCTAAATTTTCAATAGAAAGTATTTCTGAGGAGTTTTTAGAGCTTATACTCCCTCCATANAGTACTTTTATACTGAATGAAAAGCTTTCTTTAATAAAAGATACCATATCAAAAATNTCTTTTTTATCNGGAACCATGCCTGATCCTATNGCCCAAATTGGTTCGTAAGCAAAAATAATNGAATCACNTAAGTGNNTGTATTTTTNTATCTGATTAGCAATAAAATCTGTATGCTTTCCATTCTTTCTTGTATCAAGTGNCTCACCAATACAAATAATTGGTGTTATTAGAGATTCCTTGAGAATACAGAATTTTTTGAAGANTTCTTCATCCGATTCATTTGCANAACTTCTTCGTTCAGAGTGACCTAAGATACAATATTTCACACCTAAGTCNTCTANCATTTTAACTGACACNTGNCCNGTATAAGGTCCACTAGAATGCTGTGATACATTTTGNGCAGCAAGAGAAATATCCTTTGGAAAATCTTTACCTTTATAAAGGTGGCTCATAGGTGGAGCNACNATGATTTTGTTTCTAGATAGACTTTCGAAATTTTCNANCCAGNTATTNATCATAGATGAATCNCCATTCATCTTAAAATTCCCAACTATATACTTCATTTAATAAGAGATTTTAAATGTCCCATAACATCAGAAATCTGATTTTTATCTTTAGATTCGACCATCATTCTAATTTTATTTTCAGTGCCTGACTTTCTTATTGATATCCTTGCAGTAGGAAACTTGTCTTTAATGCCTTCAAGTTTTTCTTGTTTATCATTTCCATCAATTATTGTTTTATCTTTTACCGGAATGCTTTCCAAAACGTGTGGATAGCGTGCAATATCAGATGTAATATCTTTTAGNGCCTTCCCAGATTCTTGAATTGTTGNAAGAGACTGAATAAGGGCTATATTTGCATCTCCGCTTTCAGANTAGTTTCTCTGTATTATATGGCCCGACGTCTCTGCGCCCAATACTAGCTCTTGGTTTACAAGATCTCTTGATATAAATTTGTCACCTACTTTAGATCTAAATAATTTAATATTATGCTTTGCAAGAGCTTCAACTACTCCTTGATTTGTCATTTCAGTTCCTACNACAGCATGNCTTCCACTAATATTCCTCTCAAGATTGCTTCTTGCTAATAAGTAGAGAAGATCATCTCCGTCAAAAACATTCCCCTCAGNGTCCGCAAGAACTAATCTGTCTCCATCTCCATCTACCGCTGCACAATAGTCAAACTCATACTCTTTTGCATATTTTNCAAATTGNGTTTGATCTAAAACTGCACTATCTACGTTTATATTGAAACCATCTGGATCACAATTNACCCTAATNACNTCTGCCNCNAGTTCCTCTAATAGCATAGGTGTTATTTTATAGTTTGCTCCATTTGCTCCATCAACAAGAATNTTCATATCCTTAAANCTATGTTTNCCTCGAAGAGTGCTTTTACAATACTCAATATATCTGCCTGATGCGCTATCAATTCTNAATGCTTTACCCAGTTGAGANGCTTCGACAGGTTTTATTGGCAAATTAAGTCTTTTTTCAATNTCTTGTTCAAGATTTTCTGTNACTTTTCGACCATGTCTATTAAAAAATTTAATACCATTGTCTTGGTATGGATTNTGACTTGCACTTATTACAACTCCAAANTGTCCTGCNTAAGTNGCAGTTAAAAATGAGACTGCNGGTGTTGGAATTGGNCCAGCCAACTTTACGTCAACTCCTGANGAAATAAAACCGGCTTGCAGAGCTGCCTCNAGCATATAACCAGAAACTCTTGTATCTTTGCCAATAATAACTGAATCGTAGCCTTTCTCNAGNATTATTTTACCTGTATGAAAGCCTAAATTAAGGCAGAATTCTGGGGTTATTTCAGTTTCAATGGGTCCCCGAAAACCATCTGTTCCAAATCTCATTCCTGAATATTATGTTATTTTACGAATCTTGAACAGGCTTTGAAGANGTTGTNGGTTTTGTTTTTGGNTTTGTTCCAGANTGGTTATCTGATTTGTCTCTTGGTAGTGCGCCTGCCATGATGTCAGAAATTTGATCTTGGTCAATAGTTTCATATTTTAAAAGCGCATCTGCCATACCATGAAGCTTATCTAAGTTTGTTGTNAGAATTGAAGCTGCTTTTTCATAACAACTTTGGATTATNTCTTTAACTTCNGTATCAATTTGCTTAGCGGTCTCCTCAGAAAATATTCTTTTCTTGTTTCCTGCAGATCTTCCTAAGAATGGGTTTTCNTCTTCGTCATCAAATTTGATTGTTCCAAGTTTCTCAGAGAATCCCCATTTAGTGACCATATTTCTTGCAAGCTCACTAGCTCTCTCGATGTCACTTGATGCACCAGTTGTGATGCCATCTCTGCCGTAGATNATTTCTTCAGCAACACGTCCTCCAAACAGGCTTGTGATTTGACTCATAATTGCTGTTTTTGAACTCATATACGTGTCTTCTTCTGGAAGGAACATTGTCACTCCCAANGCGCCGCCTCTAGGAATGATAGTTACTTTGTATACTGGGTGATGTTCTGGCATTTTTAANCCAACTATCGCATGTCCCGCCTCGTGATANGCTGTCAGCTTTTTAGTATCGTCNTTTAAAATCATTGATTTTCTTTCGGCGCCCATCATTATTTTATCCTTTGCGTAATCGAGCATTTCATGGTTCACCTTTTTTTGGCCTTTTCTTGCTGCAAGAAGTGCTGCTTCATTAACTAAATTTGCTAAGTCTGCACCTGAGAANCCAGGGGTTCCTCTTGCAATTACTTCTGCTTCGACACTTTTATCAACTGGAACTTTCTTTAAGTGCACGTTTAGAATTTGCTCTCTNCCTTTNATGTCAGGCAATCCAACCATAACTTGCCTGTCAAATCTACCAGGTCTNAGGAGTGCAGCATCNAAAACATCTGGTCTATTAGTAGCTGCTATAACAATTACTCCAAGGTTTTCTTCAAAACCGTCCATTTCAACAAGTAATTGNTTTAATGTCTGCTCTCTTTCATCGTGTCCTCCACCGAGACCTGCNCCTCTTTGCCTNCCTACTGCNTCGATTTCATCAATAAATACTATGCAGGGAGAATGCTTTTTGGCTTGTTCAAACATATCTCTAACTCTTGANGCACCTACTCCAACAAACATTTCTACAAAATCAGAACCAGAAATAGTAAAAAATGGTACTTTTGCTTCACCCGCAACAGCTCTTGCAAGCAAAGTTTTCCCTGTCCCTGGAGGGCCAACCATCAATATTCCTCTTGGAATCTTTCCCCCNACCTTTATAAATTTTGCAGGGTCCTTAAGAAAATCTACAAGTTCTTTCACATCGTCTTTTGCTTCTTCACATCCTGCAACATCGTTAAAATTTGTCTTAACATGGCCTCCATCAAGAAGCTTTGCTTTGCTNCTGCCAAACGTCATTGGACCGCCTTTGCCTCCTACTCCACCTTGCATTTGTCTCATNAAAAGAAAAAATATNCCCAACAATAATAGTAATGGGAAAGCTCCAACTAAAAGTTGGGACCAAATACTAGGTTTATCTAATGCTTCGTATGAGACTGCAACATCAGCTTCTCTTAAACTTTCATCGAGCATGTCATCTCTTACATAAATAGGCTTTTTGGTGGTAAATTTACTTCCGTCTAATCTTTCACCCTCAACAGTCATTTGATCACCCTTATAAACAATCGANCCAACTTTTTTAGACTGAACCTCTTGCTTAAATTCTGAATAAGANAGCTCTTCTTTAGTATTGTTCGGTGTGAAGTTATCAAGCATTATAAACAGGAGCGTTCCTGCCATAAGCCAAAAAAATAAGTTTTTACCAATNTTCTTCATAAANTTCTATTTNGGGATTAATCCTAACAAATAAACCTCTGAAGAAGAAGTTTTTGATGCAAGTGGTTTTTCAATGAAAACTTCCCTAAATTGTTNTCTAAAAATCTCTACNAGTTCTTTCATATTTCTGTTATTNAATGTCTTTATGAGCAAAGTGCCTTCTTCATTTANTANAGCCTTTGATGTTTCTAGACAAAAAAGGTTCAATTCTAAATTTTTTTCATCGTCTACCAGCTTGAANCCNGATAAATTTACAGAGATATCACTTAAAATTACGTCAGCAGNGCTCTTGTACTCGTTCAAAATATTTTTNAAATTATCTGAAAAAAGNTCAATCTTGTGAAATTCAATTTTATTTATTTTTTGCATTTCTAAGATATCTATNGCAATGCACTTGTCACCNTTTTTCATTTTTTGAGANACAACTTGTGACCATCCTCCTGGTGCNGAACCTAAGTCAAATATCAACGATGAATTTTTTAAAAAGTTATGCTTCCTNTCAAGCTGCAGGAGCTTATAGCTTGCTCTGGACCTATATCCCTCTTTTTTGGCTTTTAAAGCCCAATACTCATCGGATCGCTTCAAACTAATTTGATTTCTAAAATTTCTACTTCTTTCACGCCACCTGGCGTTGAAACTTCAACGATATCTCCAACCTCTTTTTTNAGCAAAGNTCTTGCGATAGGCGTNGTTAGTGAAATAGTATTNGCNTCAATGTTCGCTTCAGACTCNCCAACAATTTGATAGGTGTTTTGTTTATCACTTTCTAGATCAACAATTGTTACGGTTGAACCAAATATCACTCTATCTGTTACTCCTAGGTCCTTATAATCTANAANTGTTGATAANGAAAGTNCCTCTTCAAGTTCTCTTATTCTTGCTTCATTNAGGCCTTGTTCTTCTCTAGCAGCATGATATTCTGCGTTTTCTTTTAAATCTCCATGTGCTCGAGCTTCAGATATAGCGTCGATTATTTCCTGTCTTTTNATATTTTTTAACTGATCAAGTTCGCTGCGNAACTTTTTTTGTCCCTCTGGNGTAATTGGTTTCTTATCCATTTTATGAATTTTGTAATGCTGTATATTCCCAATTCTGCTCCCCTTTTTCNAAAGATTCAACTATTGCTAGGCCNCCAGAAATTGTTGTTGTCATGAAAACACTTTGTTCTAATGCAGATCTTCGAATGGAAAANGAATCTTTAATTGATTGCCTTCCTTCAGTAGTATTAATGACCATACATATTTCTTTGTTGAGGATTGCGTCAACAACNTGAGGCCTTCCCTCTAAAACTTTATTAATCTGTTTAAATTTAATCTTATTTTCAGAAAGAATTTTACCTGTTCCCTTTGTTGCAACNATTGANAANCCAAGNTTTATAAGTTTTTCTGCCAGATTTGGTAAATATTTTTTGTCTGCATCTTTAACGCTTATAAATACATTTCCAGAATTTGGTATTATATCTCCAGCTCCTCTCAAAGCCTTTCCAAATGCCTCGCCNAAGCTGTTTCCTCTCCCCATNACTTCTCCAGTTGACTTCATCTCAGGACCAAGAATAGGGTCAGTTTTTCTAAATTTGTTAAATGGAAAAACAGGAGCTTTAACTGCATAGCTTGTTGGGATAATTTCTTTNTCTANACCTAAGTCTTTAAGGCTTTTACCTGAGATTACTTTTGAAGCAATTTTTGCTAATGACTNTCCAATACATTTTGAGAGNAAAGGTATNGTTCTTGATGCTCTTGGATTTACTTCTATCATATAAAAATCATTACCTTTGATAGCAACTTGGGCATTCATTAAACCTTTCACACCTAGTTTTTTTGCAACCTCTATAATTTCTTTTTTAAGTGNATANAGTTGGTTCTCTGAAACGCTATATGGAGGAAACGAGCAAGATGAATCTCCTGAATGGATGCCTGCTTCTTCAATATGTTGAAGAACCCCCCCTACCACAGCTTCTTTGCCATCACAGATTAAATCAATGTCAACTTCTATGGCATCATCAAGAAATTTTTCTATAAGTAGTGGATTCTTCGAACTGATTTGGATCTTGTTTTGCAAATAATTCTCTAAGTCTTGATCTGTATAAAGCAATTCCATTGCCCTGCCCCCCAATACATAAGAGGGCCTCGCTATTACTGGAAAACCAAGATCATTAACACATTTCTTAGCTTCTNAGATTGANGACGCTGTTCTATTTTCTGGTTGTTTAAAATTAAAATCTGATAAAAAAGATTTAAATTTTNCCCTATTTTCAGCGACATCTATTGAATNAGGTGATGTTCCTAAAATATTTACACCATTTTCTTTTAACTCATCTGTGAGTTTCAACGGGGTTTGCCCTCCAAATTGAACTACTACACCAAGAGGATTCTCATGACGAATTATTTCAAGAACATCNTCAGCCACAATTGGCTCAAAATANAGTTTATCNGAAACATCAAAATCAGTTGATACAGTTTCAGGNTTTGAATTGACCATAATTGTTTCGATACCTTCCTCTCTGAANGCTAAAGCTGCCTGAACNCAACAATAATCAAATTCAATTCCTTGGCCAATTCTATTNGGNCCACTTCCCAATACAATGATCTTTTTATTGTTAGTTGCTACAGATTCATTTTCATAGTCNTAAGTTGAATAAAGATAATTNGTAGTGCTATCAAATTCTGCAGCACAAGAATCTACCCTTTTATAAACAGGATGAATCTTGAGTTTATATCTCTTTGATCTAATGNTTTCTTCAGGCACTTTTAACANTTNAGATATTCTCACGTCTGAAAAACCCTTCTTTTTTAAACGTAAAAGTTTTTCAGCCTCAAGTTCNTTATAGTTTNGGTTCAAAAGATCACTTTCNTCTAAGACTAAGTCTTTAATTTGGTGTAAAAACCACTTATCTACTTGGCAAGACTCATAAACTTCTTGGATGCTCCACCCATTTCTAAATGCATCAGCAATATACCAAAGCCTACTCTCACCAGGGGTAGAAAGTTCAAGTTTTAATGCACCATTGCCCTCGTTATCTTTCAAGATCGAGTCTAAACCCATTAGACCATTTTCCATGGATCTAATAGCTTTTTGAAAAGATTCCTGAAAATTTCTTCCTATTGCCATAACCTCACCGACTGANTTCATCTGTGTTGTTAAACGGGAATCNGTTTCTGGGAATTTTTCAAAATTAAAACGTGGGATTTTCGTTACAACATAATCAATAGTGGGTTCAAATGATGCTGGNGTTTTACCATTAGTAATATCATTTTTTAATTCATCGAGAGTAAAACCCACTGCTAACAATGCTGCAACNTTTGCAATTGGAAATCCTGTGGCTTTTGANGCTAGCGCAGAGGATCTGCTGACTCTTGGGTTCATCTCAATTACAACCAATCTTCCATCTTCTGGNTTTTGAGCAAACTGAACATTAGAGCCTCCTGTCTCAACTCCAATTTTTCTGAGGATTTTAAATGAGGCATCCCTCATTTCTTGATATTCTTTATCAGTAAGAGTTTGTGCTGGAGCAACGGTAATGGAATCTCCAGTATGCACACCCATAGGGTCAATATTTTCTATTGAACAGACTATAATGCAGTTATCATTTTTATCTCTGACAACTTCCATTTCGAATTCTTTCCAACCAATNAGCGATTCATCTATTAGCAACTCTTTTGTTGGTGAAAGCTTTAAACCNTTCATGCATATTTCTTCAAACTCTTTAAAGTTGTATGCAATTCCGCCTCCAGTGCCCCCAAGAGTAAAAGANGGTCTTATGACACAAGGAAGGCCAATATCTTTATGTATTCTCCAAGCATCTTCCATGCTATGTGCAAANCCTGATCTTGGAGTCTCCAATCCNAGCTGCTTAATACATTTATCAAACTTTTCTCTGTCCTCAGCNTTGTCAATTGCTTCTCTATTTGCGCCGATCATCTCAACGTTGTGCTTTTCTAAGATACCTCTCTTTGCAAGNTCCAAAGATACATTTAAACCTGTTTGACCCCCCATTGTCGGCAAGATGGCCTCTGGCTTTTCCTTAATAATTATTTGTTCAAGGGTTTTCCAATCAACAGGTTCTATATATGTTGCGTCTGCAATCTCCGGGTCTGTCATTATTGTCGCGGGGTTCGAATTTACTAAGACGACTCGATATCCGTTTTCGCGTANTGCCTTGCAAGCCTGTGTTCCTGAATAATCGAATTCACATGCTTGCCCAATTACGATTGGCCCTGATCCAACAATAATTATGGTCTTGATATCTTCCCTTTTAGGCATCCATATCCTTAAAAAATTTATTAAACAGTACTTTGAACTCTTGGGGTCCAGGGCTTGCCTCTGGATGACATTGAATAGAGTAGTGTTTTTTAGATTTATGCTCTATGCCTTGAATNGTGTTATCAAATAGTGATCTGTGTGTAACAATAATTTCAGATTTTTTGTCAATCTCTGCCACTGCAAAGTTATGGTTTTGAGAAGTTATGAAAACTGTTCTATCCCTTAAGTCACANACCGGATGATTAGCTCCATGATGTCCAAATGGCATCTTTTCAATTGTTAAATCATAAGCTAAAGACATAATTTGATGTCCTAAACAAATCCCAAAGATAGGNATCTCTGTTGACATAANTTTCTTCACTTCAGCAACNACATCCATCAACACAGTTGGGTCACCAGGACCATTAGAAAGAAATATTCCATCAGGTTTTNTNTTAAGAACTTGTTCAGCCGTAGNACTTGGTGGAACAACACTTATTTCTGCCCCAAAACTTTTTAAAATTTTTAAAATATTTTCTTTNATACCAAAATCAAAAGCGACAATTTTTTTTGAATTTTTATTTTTTCCTTTTGNATAGTTATAANTCTCTTTAGTTGAGACATTCGAGATTAAATCTTGNTTTGAAATGTTTCCAAATTCTNTAATTGCATGCATCGCTTCTGAGTCTTTAATGNCTTTAGTNGGGTATATTGCTCCAACCATACANCCTTTATCTCTAAGAATTTTAGTTAAATATCTTGTATCAATNTCAGAAATGCAGATGACTTCATGTTTTAANAGAAAATCTTCTAATGACTNCTGACTTCTCCAATTGCTGGGAAAATCACAAAAATTTCTTACGATTAATCCTCTTGCTGAAACAGTCTTGGATTCATAATCTTCTTTATTTATNCCAGTATTCCCGATNTGTGGGTATGTAAATGTAATAATCTGNCCATCATATGATGGGTCCGTCATTATTTCCTGATANCCAGTGATGGCAGTATTAAAAACTACTTCTCCAACNCCAACTTTTTGANATCCGAAACCAATACCATCAAGCTTTATTCCATTCTGAAGTTGAAGTGTTGCTTGAAAGTTCATTTTAGCTACCAGATACTATAGAAAAGTATTTAGAAAATTTATAGATCAATTAGAATATCCACCTATGTCAATTTCAATAAAAAGCAAAAAAGACGTCGAAATGATGAAAATCGCAGGCAGAAAAGCTGCTTCTGTTTTAGAAATGCTTGATGACTATGTCAAACCTGGGGTAACCACTGAGGATTTAGATCAGATTGCATTTAAATATATTACGGAAGATTTAAAATGCATTCCTGCAAACGTTGGCTATGATGGTTTTCCAAAAACATTATGTACTTCNGTNAATANTGTTATATGCCATGGGATCCCCTCTGAGGACAAAAAACTAAAAGATGGTGANATTATGAATATNGACATAACAGTTATATATAAAGGTTGGCATGGTGATACCTCAAAGATGTATTTTGTAGGTAAAGCAGCGCCACATGCTAAGCGNCTNGTAGANGTAACTCAACAATGTATGTACGAGGGCATAAGGACTGTNAGGCCAGGCTCTTATTTAGGTGATATTGGCAATGCTATACAAACTTTGGCAGAAAAAAATCACTATTCAGTTGTCAGAGATTACTGTGGACANGGAATTGGACAAATTTACCATGAAGAACCTCAGATNGTGCANTATGGAAATGTAGGTGAAGGGTTAATGCTTCAGGAGGGGATGTGTTTCACAATTGAGCCAATGATAAATTTGGGCACTCATCATTCTGTTCTCTTAGATGATGGTTGGACAGTTGTAACAAAAGATGGAAGGCTATCTGCACAATGGGAGCATACAATTGCTGTGACAGATTCTGGTTTTGAAGTGCTTACCTTGCGTGATGAAGAGAACTTTAGTTAGATAAATTTTGTTTTAAAGTAAGAGTTATGCTCTTAGANTTAGAATTTACTATCTCTTCAAGAACCACNATATCTAAATCAAAATCTACATCTAAATCTACAAATATCATTTGTTGATTTTCAAACTCAAAATTTTCTATATCCAGAGATCCATCCAAGACTGAATCAATAGAAAATACAGTTGGCTCTCCTTCAACTTCTGTAAAATTCTTCACGCCTAANAAAAAGTTATCTGTTGTGTTAGGAGTGCCTTCAAGATTGAACAAAAAATCTCCCCCATCAAAGTCAAAGTCAAAGTCTGTTATAAATAAATTTTTATTNANTGAAATNGTACCTTTTCCTGGGAAATCAAAATCTTCAAAATTGTCAAAAATACCTGTTTCACCTTCTTCATAAATTCTGAANGTNCTTGTAAATGAAGGAGAAAATTCATCACCTGGAATTTCATCGCCTACTATCAATAAATCAACATTGGCATCACCGTCGTAGTCAAGAGACGTGANAATTTTAGCTATTGGCATNTTTATATTAAAGATTGAAATTTCATCCCAATTTGTGGTGTCNGCNGATCTAGGAACAGCAATAAAGGCTCCNTGATTATTTTGATCATAAGCTGANAGAAGAATGTCATTNTTNGAGTCACTATCAAAATCTACAACCGTGCCTNCAGTNATAACATAACTATCAGTAAAACTATCTGCATATTCTACTTTCTCAAATGCAGGGCCATTTTCTGCNCCTCTTTGAATCCAGTATTCACCATTTGGTGTCAGAATATATATNTCATTTACCCCATCAATATTTTTATCTATTGATGCAAGATAGCGCACATCCGAGTNGACAAAATCAAGGTCTGTCTCATTCGTAANAAGATCGTTNTCNAGCACTAGCCCAGTCTGAGAACCCTTAAAAGTGCAAATATTTCCNTGAAGCTTGACTGAGTTTGAATCCCTAGAACTTGCAATGACATCTGAAATNCCGTCCTGATCAAGATCCATCATTTTNATNTAGCCTGTAGCATTGCAATTTTCTGCATCTATTTCTTGAAAGACTGGGAAAGGACCTCCGAGAACTTGTANAAATTTGGTATCAACNTGTAAATTGCTAGCATTGTTTATTTGTGTAACAAANAATACATCCCCAATATTATCGTTATTATAATCTCCTCGATCNTATGCTGTTATNCGAGCTTTGTGATCTTGAGGCATATCAATTACCAGGCTGGGTTCTTGAGTAACATCAAAAATAAAATTATTTGAAACTGTTTTATTGATTGANACAGCTACTGCTTGGTTTTTAAATTCATTGTTTCTTCTGCATTCAAGAATAAACGTATACGCCCCACCTCTTTTNATTTGAAATTCCTCTGTTCCAACTACAGGTTTCTCTCCAAGCCAAATTGTGCCCGACCCATAACATTGGCTNGCATTGGATGACCATGTNAGCTCAAAAGGCTCATCATAATTTGCAATCTCAGTGCTTGCACTAAGTTCAATATATAAATCTTCTANTTCGTCAGGGTCTGCTCCACATCCCGTAATGAGAATTAATGAAATGGTAAGAACAAAATTTTTAAAAGGATTCATAATTTTTTTCTATTCTATACGATTATTTATAAATTTCCTTATACATTAAGAATTTAAAGAATTTGACAGAAAATTTTGACTTAAAGTTCAAANATATTACTTCGTTGCTTTGCTTTCCTTTGAATCACTAGATTTTGCAATNCCCAGCAAAGCNATTCCAACTAAGGCAACAGCAATTAAAACATAATACTGAATCATAAATTCGAATANTGGAGAAATGCTAGTTAAACCTTGGTCTANNGCATCTCCGCCCAAAAGACCAGCAAGAACACCNCCAATCGCTGAAGCNAGAAACCATAATCCAAACATCTGCCCAACGTATTGTCTAGGTGCATATTTTGAAAATGCGGAAAGCCCTACAGGAGATAGCGCTAACTCACCCCAAGTTTGAATTAAATAAGTNAGAATGAGCCACTGCATNCCTATTGGAGCTGACACAAGAGCAACTTGTACAGCAAAAATCATAACTANGAAACTAAGAGCCATAAAGGCCAAACCAATTGCAAATTTTACAGGNTATGAAGGGTTAAGATTTATCCTTCCNAAGTAAGTCCAAATCCCTGCAAATATTGGTGCGAATATCACCACAAATAATGGGTTTGCAAATTGAAGCCATCCGATTGGAATGATGTAGCCGNTTACAGAAAGATCTGTATAGTCTCTTGCNAATATATTTAATGAACCAGCAGATTGATCAAANCCAGACCAAAATGCTGCNGCTCCGATGAAAAGAATTAACANTAAAAATAAATTTTTCTTGTCTTGATCACCAAGACCTGCAAAAAGGAATAAATATGCGAAGTACGAAAAACCAACAANGGTAAGGAANACCGCAAAATTTTCTGCAAATAACCTNGCATCAACGTTAATAAAACCTAGCAGTCCTAAAGCTATAATCCCAATCAANAGAACNANTGAGACTCTTGACCATTTGATATATTTTTCTCTTGTAGCNTNCTGCATTTTGTTTGGTAAAGCGCCTGCATTCCCAAGTAATTTTTTAAAATATATGTATTGAAGGACACCNAAGAACATCCCAATGCCAGCAGCTCCAAAACCCCAATGCCAGCCAATTTTTTCACCTAAATAAGANCAAATTAGAAANCCTAAAAATGATCCAATATTAATAGACATGTAGAATATGGTGTAGCCTGCATCTCTTCTNACATCACCTTGTTNATANAGTTGGCCTACAATNGTAGAGATATTNCCTTTNAGNAGTCCTGTTCCCAAAACNACNAGTGTCAATCCAAGAAAGAATGTTTGGTCAATTGGAATTGCNAGGGTGAAATGGCCAAGCATTATAATTACAGCGCCTATCAAGACTGCTTTTTGGTGTCCAAAAATATTATCAGCCAACCAGCCGCCTGGAATGACCATAAAATAAACCATACCAACATAGATCCCATAGATAGCTTGAGCCTCAATCTGGGACCATCCTAATCCAGGATTAAAACCTGAAATTGCTCCTGTCATATANAGAACAAGCAATGCNCTCATGCCGTAGTAAGACATTCTNTCCCACATTTCAGTAAANAATAANGTTACTAAGCCTTTTGGATGACCAAAAAACCAGCTATCATCATTGTTTGAATTTTTGATATTAGTTGCCATAAATTAGATAACTTAAANTAACACGATTTGAATACAATAAAAACAAACCCCAGCATATTTACAAAGATTTTGTCATTTACATACGATGCTTTCCTAGTAATTTCATGTTGGTTTTTAATAGGGTTTTTGACCTTGTTTCTTTACACGTTTTTCTTTGGCAAAAATGACTTTTCCAATACTCCTTTAGGACCAATCATTATTATTCTAACCACAGTTGTTTATTATGTTTATTTTTGGTCATATGGTCGAAGAACACTTGGAATGAGNACTTGGAGTCATGAACTCCATGCAGAAAACGGTTCTGAAATCACATATAAAATAGCTTTCTACAGATTTATNCTTAATCTTCTTTTCAATATATTTGGCTTACTTTGGCAAATATTTGATAGTGATAAAAAATTATTATCTGACAGAATCCTNAAACTCAAGACAATNAAAAAGATAACTTCCGCTTAATATAAAAATAAGGGATTACTAATAGTAGAGGGAAGGCTTGAAGATAAAATGGTAATTTAAAAACNGTAATTGAGTCAGCAACTAGTGCCTCNAGAAAAGAATAAAGCAGACTGGCTCCAAAACCATANATTAATATTCTATTTGTATTAAAACCCTTATTAACTCCCAACAGAATCTCTAAACCAATTAGAAATATAAAGAAGTATGCAATGAAATTTAACCCTCTNCGAATAAGCTCTGTCTTAACAATTAAATTAAAATTTTCAAATGAAGAGCTTGAGTTTTTAATGAGCTCTGAAAAGCTCAAGTACTTTAAATTTGAATTGTAATTGATTTCATTAAACGAATTATTTTTATCTTCAGTAANTAAAACATCCCCCTCGCCTGAAAANGTTACTGCACCATCTTGATAAATAATTGAATANCCNCTATTTTCCTGGCTCNGTATTTCAATCATTTGGGGCTTTTGTTTTGATGATTGNTTTATTTTTTGTTTCCTTTCTTCAAATGAATTAATGGTTAAATCAGGAACTATNAATTCNAAAGATAGTAGATTAANAGNTGCAATTGGCAAGAATGCCAAGAATGCAAAAGTTANCTTTCTCATTCCANATTGCCTTAAAGTGTTNAAAGATTGCAANAAGTTNGTATCTGTAAATACCAGTAACAAACCTACAACAGAACATAAATAAATAAACTCCCTTGATCTAAATGGTTGGGTTTGAAGCAAAAATTTTACAGCGTCCGCATAACTATAATTGGCNCCAATATCCTCAAGCTGAGAAAAGAAATTGAAAGAGAGATCTATAAGAGTGATTATAAAAAAAACTCCAATCACAGAGATCAAAGCNCTCTGAAGAATATATTTATAAGCCTTCATACCCAAGCNCNCTCTTAGTTTGTTTGAAAAAGGTTGTAATCATNAGCAAAANAAATAAAACATGCACGGAGAAAAAATTTATAGCCAAATTTATTTTTGACGAAGCATCCGTTTCAAAAGGGGCTATTGTTAAGACAAGGTAGAGAATGTTTANCATAGTTAAGACAAAATATGTTCTCTCCCTNCCCCAAAAGGAACTATAACTTGAGAAAGACATTGAAAATAATAGTGAGATTAAACAAAAAATNGGGATTGCCAATCGTTTAAACAATTCTCTGATGTCTTCGAATGAGTTTGAAGATATTAGGCTAATAGTAGACTTATATATNGCTGTTTCAAATTGTTCTAACGGAACAGAAGCTGAATCAAACCTAGAAATAATATTATTCTCTTTATCAAACATGAAACCATCATTTAGAACTAATTTACTTTTTCCANCTTCATCGGACACTTGACCAGTTTGGCCAAATAAGAACCTATTAGTATTTTGACCATCGATAAAAATTAATTCCTTGTAGCCATTTTCTTCTTTCATACCAAAAGCATTAAATGTTTCCGCATGCAAGCTAACAAGTCCTGAAGCAGGTTTAATCTTGGCTGCAAAGGTATTATCTTGATCAATAAGCATTTGCCCCTTGCTTGTAAAAAATGGTGAAATTAANGTGCTCAGTAAAAAAGAAATAAAAAATATTCCAAAAATGAGATATTTTTGATCNTTAATCATGCTGATATTCTTGTANGAGCTTGATTCTAGAAATGAGAAATGGCTCTTNTATATTGGTGTTAGAACAAAACCAACGCCAAGAAAAACACTTAATGGAAAGATTAGATTNACTAATTCAGGTGAAAANAAAANCAAAGCAAAAAAGATNCTTTCAGGAGAAATTTTCCCTACTTCTGCTTGAGAAAGAAATATATTNAAACGAGAAAATAAAACTAATCCAAAAAGAACTAGTGAAATCCAGCAAATGTTTACTATAATTTCCTTACTGATGTAACGTGAAATAATCACTTCTTAAGAATATCAAAAAGGAGAAAAAATGGCATTCTATAAAGCACTTGAAAAAGTGGAACTAAAAAAATACTCAGAAGTAAACTCTGAAAGCTTTGGTGTGGTCTTCTATTCAAAAGGTTCATTTAATAAATCTAAATTATTTGACAAAGAAATTAAGAAAAAAGTTTCAAACTTTTTTGAAGACGAAAAAAAGATNACTCTTATGCTATCCAAAGAGTTTTCTCAGTTAGNTAGCGACTTTTTATTTATCAGGGATTTNGAGGNNAAAAAACCTGATTANAAGATTGAAAGTTGGTTAACAGGCATATTCAACAATATTGATGCTATGGGNGTNGAGGANGTGAACGTCTTTGCTGACACTTCTGTNTTATATAAAAACTCAAACTTCCTGTTTAACCTTGCTAAGTATGCAGAGAAATCTGCTTATCGCTATACAGANACNAATCCTAATACCAAAAANGGTAAGANAATTAATAGCATCGCCTTGTGCATTGAGAAAAGNAGTNCTGCTGCAAAAAGATCTGTAGANCTTGGATTGAANGTTGGCCGAGGNGCNAATACTGCAAGGAACCTAGGAAATAGGCCAGCCAATCATGCGACTCCAACATATATAGCTGACCAAGTTAAAGAGCTTTCTANGGAAATTGGTGGTTTTAAAGTCAATGTTCTTGAAGAGAAGGATATGGAAAAGCTAGGAATGGGGTCTTTGCTNTCAGTCTCCCGAGGTAGTGTAGAGCCTGCAAAACTTGTCACNATGGAATATAACGGCGGGAAAAAAGGAGCCAAACCAATTGTTCTTGTTGGTAAGGGGGTAACCTTTGATACTGGTGGAATTAGTNTAAAACCAAGTCCAAAAATGGANGAAATGAAATGGGATATGTCTGGTGCAGGTTCTGTAATTGGTACTATGTGTGCAGTCGCTGAGTCAAAACTTCCAGTNAACTTGGTGTGTGCAGTTGGTCTTACAGAAAATATGCCTGCGGGAAATGCTACAAAACCAGGAGANGTTGTTACTTCAATGTCNGGNCAGACTATTGAGGTTCTCAATACAGATGCCGAAGGAAGATTGGTTTTATGTGATGTTTTGACTTACATAGAAAAATTTAACCCAAGAGTAGTCATTGATACCGCAACTTTGACTGGGGCAGTAGTTGTNGCGCTAGGNAGCGTGGCNGCAGGAGTNTTAGGAAATGATCAAAAGTTNGTTGATAAGATNTTAGANGCTGGNCAGGCGTCTGGTGAAAAAGCATGGCAACTGCCATTGTGGGATGANTATCAAAGCTATTTAGATTCCAACTTTGCTGATATTGCCAATATTGCACCTGGTAGAGCTGCAGGAACAATTGAAGGCGGATGTTTCATATCNAGATTTACAGAAGATTACAGATGGGCNCATATTGATATTGCTGGTGTTGCTGATATAGGAGATGGNCCGAAGAANGGTTCAACAGGAAAACCAGTGGGCTTGTTATTTGAATTTGTTAATAGCAATCGTTAATGTCGGTAACTTTTTTTTCTGGGTTCTCAAATAAAATTGAAGCTTTTGATTTTATTGCTGAAAATATTTTTACAGGTTTCCAGGTAAAAAATAAGATTTGTGTAGCCTTNAAAAATAGTGAAGAGCTTGAAGATTTNAACTCNCTAAGAGATAGAAAATTCTTTGAAACAAAAAAGATCGAGTTTTTATGTATTAAAAATTTATCATTGATTACAGANCAGATTGAAGAGGGTTTTGATGAAATCCATATCTTTAGTGACAAAATTCTANATCTTAACGAAGTTNCTAATGAGAATACATTTGTNTATACATTGCAANCAGACGAAGAAATAAATAATGCTTCGAGAAAGCTCTATGCTAATCTTAAAGATAAAGGAATNAACGTTATACACGAAGCAGTCTAATGGANCCCAAATACTTTCCAATTGAAATTGAAGAAAAATGGTCCAAGGTTTGGGCTGAGAGGTCTTTAGTAAGNNAGGNGAAGNAANACCATTTCTCTCAGATTATCCCACCTCCTAATGTNACTGGCACACTTCATATGGGTCANAGTTTCCAATATGCCATTATGGATTTTTACACNAGATACAACCATATGAANGGCATTGACTCNTATTGGCAAGTNGGTACNGACCATGCAGGAATTGCTACCCAGATGGTNGTAGAGAATAATCTCATTAATGAGGGAAAGACCAAAGATGATTTAGGCAGAGATAAATTTNTAGAAAAGGTTTGGGAGTGGAAAGANTTNTCNGAAGAAANAATCTCNTCTCAGATGAAAAGGCTTGGNATNACAGTTGATTGGAATAAATACCGCTTCACNCTTGATGANGATTATTATCANGGTGTAATTAAGGCTTTTGTCGAGCTTTATAGAAAAGANAAGATTTATCGNGGATANAGGCTTGTAAATTGGGACCCNTCACTTAAAACAGCGGTATCAGATTTAGAAGTNGTCCGGCAAGAGAAAGATGGGNTGATTTGGCATATCTCTTATCCAATCGAAGACTCAAATGAGAANCTAANAGTTGCAACNACNAGNCCAGAAACCATGTTTGGTGATATGGCAGTGGCAGTAAATCCAAAAGATGNCAGGTATAAAAAGTTCATTGGAAAATTTGTTAACTTGCCATTTGTAGGACGAAAAATACCTATTATTGCTGATGATTATGTTGATATAGAGTTTGGNACAGGATGTTTAAAAATTACTCCAGGACATGATTTTAATGATTACGAGATTGGNAAAAAATATGCTNTGCATGAGATTGATGGGGTTGTTCAATCTTCAAAAGAATTGGAAGACTTTGTTCCGATTAACATCTTTACAGATACTGCTTTTACTAATGACAATGTTCCAAAAAAATTTGCAAACCTTGACAGGTTTAAAGTTAGAAAATTAGTGCTTGAGGAATTAAAAAATTTGGATCTATTAGCCAAAGAGGAAAAACATCCTGTAAGCGTGCCNCGTGGCGAAAGGTCAAACATTGTTATTGANCCACGACTTAGTTATCAATGGTATGTCAAAACAAAGGATATGGCCAAAAAGGCTAATGAAGCTGTCAATAAAGGAGAGGTTAAATTTCATCCCAATAATTGGNTTAAAACCTATTTTAANTGGATGGACAATATTCAAGACTGGTGTATCAGTCGACAGATCTGGTGGGGGCATAGAATNCCTGCTTGGCTTGATGNAGATGGCAACACTTACGTTGGATTTAATGAAGAAGANGTTAGGGATTTTTACAAATTAGACCAAAGGAAGCTTAATCAAGTTGAAGATGTCTTGGATACTTGGTTTTCATCATCGCTCTGGTCATTTGGCTCTCTAGGATGGCCTGATGANACTGAGGATCTTCAAAGATATTTTCCAACGTCTTTGCTTGTAACAGGTTTTGACATCATCTTTTTTTGGGTTGCACGAATGATGATGATGAGTCTTGAGTTTACAGGAAAGATTCCATTTAAAGATGTTTATGTTACAGGGCTTATTAGGGATGAAAATGGTCAAAAGATGTCTAAATCAAANGGCAATATTATTGACCCCATTGATCTAATTTATGGGATTGAGCTTGAGGATTTAGTTGCAAAAAGGACCGCTAATTTAATGCAAGAAGGTTTAGCTGAAAAGATTGAAAGGAAAACACGTAAACAATTTCCTAATGGAATTGAATCCTATGGAACGGATGCCATGCGTATGACTTTTTATTCACTGGCAACCCACACCAAAGATATAAGCTTTGAGCTTGGAAGATTAAAAGGTTACCGGAACTTTTGTAATAAAATGTGGAATGCTGCCAGATTTATAAACAACTACCCTTATGAACAAAAAGAATTTGTAGCTAAAAATGATGCTGACAGGTGGATCGAAAAAGAATTCGAGGCAGTTTCAAAACAAATAAATAAAAATATTGCTGAATATCGATTGGATTTTGCCATCAATGAAGTTTATGAATTTTTTTGGAGTAAGTTTTGTGACAACTACATAGAGGAATGTAAGGCTTCTGGCGAAACTGGTAATCTACACCCAATGCTTAAAAGAATTCTTCTGCTTGTCCATCCTTTTTGTCCTTATATTTCAGAAGAAATAAATGAACTGATATTTAAAGACGGATCTTTGATGGATCTTTAAAAAATATTTATAAGCCTTACTATTAAACAATGGCAAAAACATTACTTATAGGTGCAAATTCAACAATTGCTCAAGCTTTACAAGAAAATTCTGATAGAGAGTTTATTTGCCTTGCTCGTTCTGAAGGAAATCTTGACCTTGATGGTGATTTAACAGAGTTAGATGAAGTGTCAGATATAAATGGCTTGGTGTATTTTCCAGGCACGATAAATTTGAAGCCTTTCACAATGCTAAAAGAAGACGATTTTGTAAATGATTTTAAAATTAATGTTCTAGGAGCTGCTAAAGTACTTAAAAAAGTTATCAACCAATTAAAAGAAGCTGAAGGTGCAAGCGTTGTATTCATCTCAAGTGTAGCTGCTAATATTGGTCTACCTTTTCATGCAAGTATTGGAGCTTCAAAATCAGCTCTTGAAGGAATGGCTAGATCTCTAGCAGCTGAATATGCGAATGGTAAAATCTGCTTTAATGTTGTAGCTCCAAGTCTTACAGATACCAACCTTTCGACTAACCTTTTAAAGACAGACAGGCTAGTAGAAGCTAATAAAGAGCGAAATCCAATGAAGGAAATTGGGGACCCACAGAAAGTTGCTAAAACTATAGACTTCTTATTAGGTGCCCATGAGAACTGGATGACAGGTCAAGTAATACATGTCGATGGGGGCATGAACAACCTCAAATAAGCAAAATTTAAAAATTATAAGAAATGCCTAGCATGGTACTCTCGGTACCTTTACTACCCTCGAGACTATAAAAATCTAGAAAGACACTAAAATCTTCGTTTAGGGTCACATCTAAACCAAATCTCATATAGATATCGGCTCCATCGAGTTCATAGTCCAAGGCTTCTTTTCTTTGCATCTCTAAATACCTTGCATAGCGTTCGCGCTCCTCTGGACTCATATCGCGATCAAACCGAGGCTCCTCCTCTTTATATCCTGATATTTCAGCAGACCAAAAGCCAAGACCAAACCCGCCGTAGAAAGCAAAATTCTCGTTAACCCTTGCTTTGCCTAAAATGCCAAGATTAAGAATGCCCGTGTCTGTGGAGTCATCAAAAGCAAAATTCATCAGTGATGCTTCAAGAGATAAATTATCATTAATACTGGAACCCAGTCCAAATTCAAAGACCGAACTATCTTTCTCCTGACTGTACTCTCTTGAGTTATCTACAGGATTGCCTATGCTGGCAAAAAGATATTCAGGTATCAGATCAAAATCTACCTCTTCCTCTTGAGCGCAAATCATAAGTGGTGCCATTAAAAGAATGCTACTAAGCCATTTTTGCATGAGTCTAATCTACTAAATTTTTTGGATCTTTGTTAGATACTTCCCAACGTTTTCTAAGATAATTGCAGTTTTCACATTTTGATGAAGCTTTGGGCATCTCTCCCTCCAGAGTTTTTTTGGCGTCCAAAACTGCTTGTTCAACCCAACTGTTATCGCATTCAAGTTTCACGAGATGTAGATCAAATTCTAATTTTTGATTGAACATTGGCTCATTTTTCTTGCCATTGTAGTAAACAAGATAACCCTCAGAGGCAACATTAAAATCATTTTTTTCAAGCATCCACTGATACATTTCTAATTGCCTTCTGTATCCTTTAGCATACTCCCATTTTGAGTAGGTATCCTCCCAATCAAAAACATTTTTTGAAGTTGATTTAACATCAATAACTATTAAATCTCCATTTGGCTTTTGCCAAATATCGTCAACAGCGCCACCAAAGTTATAGCCATCAAGGGTATTAATGTACCTTATGCCTTTGAAATTATTACGCCATTCATCCATCTTTTCATGGGCAAACGGCACTGCATCGATGCCATGTTTAATAAACATAGGATGAGGTTCCGCCTTTGCTCGGTAGTGGTCAAACTCATTTTTACACAAATTATCAACGGCGCTGTTCAATGTGAATGGCAGGCTGTGTGGTCGTATCTTATGCTTATAGGCAAGATAAAAACATCGCTGACAATTTAAATGTTGCTCAACAGCTGATCTACTAATTTTAATCATTTTTTAACATCTCCAAATGAAGGATATCATCTTCTAAATAATCGTCACTTGCTCTTGTAAAACCAAATTTTTGATAATAGCTCTCGAGATAACATTGAGCACCAATTCGTATAGGTAGACCGTAGCTAGATTTAATGTCGATTATTGCCTGATTTATAAGGAAATCAGCAAGTCCTGACTTTCTATGATTTATTTTGGTTACTATTCTGCCAATAGAGGGTTCTTTGAACTGGTGCCGCTCACTGGATGCCGATGCTGGAGGCACAACTCTCAAATACGAGATAATCTCATCATTTTCCTCTAGCCAGTAGTGATTTGAAATGAGATCAAGATTATCCAGGTCTTGAAATGCACAATCCTGCTCTTTAACAAAGACCTCAATTCGCAATTGCATAATTTTATAGAGCTCAATGTTGTTTAGCGCGCTGAAAGGTTTTAATATTACATTTCGATTTGAATGGGGCATGTAAGAATTATGAAAGAAACTATCTATGATTACAAAGTTAAAGACATTGATGATAATGATGTTTCACTTTCCAGTTTTAAAGGGAAAGTGCTTTTGATTTGTAATGTAGCAAGCACTTGTGGTTTTACACCTCAATACAAAGGGTTGCAGAGGTTATATGATAAGTATAATCAACAGGGCCTTGAAGTCCTTGGCTTTCCTTGCAATCAGTTTGGAAAACAAGAGAAGGGAGAAAATGCCGATATTAAAGAATTTTGTGAATCACAATTTTCGGTGTCATTTCCAATGTTTGCCAAAGTGGATGTTAACGGGACCAATGCAGAACCTTTATTTAAGTACTTAAGCACCAATAAAAAAGGTTTTATGGGGACAGAAGCAATCAAATGGAATTTTTCAAAATTTCTTGTAGATAGAGAGGGAAATATTGTTGGTAGGTTTGGGTCTTTAGACGATCCTAACAGTTTGGAAAATGATATTAAAGGACTCCTATAATAAGTATTTAAAATACAGGCCTCCTTTCCCGTTTTCAGGGGCGTATACCTCAACAATCCTTAGCAAGTTGAGGATTCCACTGCATCGGAACAGAATCAAGCATTTAATTAGCAAATCTAGAAGAGAAATATTTACCTCTAAAAAAGGATTCAAACTTTCGTTATATATCAATGATAATGATAATTTTACGAAAACTTTATTTGTCTTGCCTGGATATCTTTCGCATCACAATACCTCATATATGCAAACTGCATTAGAAGAATTTTATAAAGCTGGTTGGAATGTAATAAGAATTAATCCAATTGATCATGGTGACTCATTAAGTCTTAACAAAGAGGTTTTTCATGCGCATCATCACAAAATAGTGGCTGAATGCATTGATCAATATAGTTCAAACGATGACTTGGAATATTCTTTATTAGGTTTTTCATTCGGAGGTAACTTTGCAATCAGAATAGGCGCTCTAGAGGTAGGGAGGAAACTTCAGAGAGTTGTGGGTATATGTCCTATGGTTGATCACGATTATTCTCTAGATTCGATGAAATCATCTTTTTTTAAATGGTACTACCGCAATAAATGGTTAAAAACCTTTAAGTACAAAAATAATAATTGGGAAGACTTTGACTATTCTCAGTTTTATAGAATAAAGGACTTTAAAGAGGTCACTGCTAGGCTTCTACCAAATATTCTTCCAGAATATAAAAATATCTCTGACTATTTCAAGTCGTACAAGATTACTTCTGAAATAATTACTTTATCTAACTCAAAAATTTCTATAATTGCCGCAAAGAATGACCCTGTTGTACCAATATCAACATTCTCATCACTAAAGCACTTACAGGGCTTAAATCTAATCATTACTGACTTTGGTGGGCATAATGGTTTTATTGAAAATTACAGATTTGATGATTATTCCATCAAGATTGCTATGAAAGAATTAATGACATGAGAACTGCAGACTCCCTTTGTTCTCCAAGTTTATAGTAATCTTTTCTTTTTCCAATCGGGTTAAAATTATTTTTTCTATAAAATTCTTGTGCACCCTCGTTAGATTCTCTTACTTCAAGGATGATATTTTGTAATTCATATAATGCACACCTCTTTATGAGAGTATCTAAGATGTATTTTCCAATACCCTGTTTTCTAAAGCTTGCAGTAACCGAGATATTTTGTAAATGACACTCATCGGCTACCTTGCTCGCAATACAAAACCCTATTACATTTTGGCCAGAAATAATTACGAAGCTCAGGGTCCTACTTGATAGAATATTTTTAAATGTTTGTTCTTTCCAAGGTGTAGGATTTGAAATCTCTTCAATTTCTAGCACCGCTTCAAGGTGGCGCTCCGAAAAGTTTTCAATTATGTAATTATTCGCCTGTAAAATTTGGTTTTCTCTTTTCTACAAATGCTTGGACTCCTTCGAGGTTATCTTTACTCCCAACTAAATCGTCTTGAAGCTTTGCCTCTTGTTTTAATTGGTCATAATATGATCTGCTAAAACTTTCTCTCATTAAGTTTTTAGTCCTCATTAGGGCTATAGGTGCATAATCTGCATATGCTGTTGCCATTTCTAAAGCATTGTTAAGACTCTGGCCATCCTCTGAAATTTCTGAACATAAGCCTAACTCTTTGCACTCTTCTGCTATGACTCTTTGTGCTTCAGTGGCCATCCTAAGGGCTTTTTGGTATCCAACAATCCTTGGTAGCAACCAAGTTGAACCTCCGTCGGGTATTAAACCAATTTTTGAAAAACCAATTTGAAAGAAGCTAGATCTAGCCATTATGACAATATCAGAACTCATATAATATGCACAGCCAATCCCTGCACAAGGACCTTCTACTGCTGCAATCACAACTTTGTCCATTGAAATGAGATTATTAAGGCCTATGTGATAACCTTCATTGAGAGCTTTTTCAACACTTTCCCAACCCATTCCGTCACCAGATGGTGTCAAATCAGCTCCTGCACAAAATGCATTCCCGTTCCCAGTAATTACTACTGATTTAAATTTTTTATCTTTTGCTTTTTCTGTACAGTCATTAAAAAGAAGCACAGTCTCAGGATCCAAGGCATTTCTCTTCTCTGGTCTATTCAATTTGATTACTGCAACTTCTCCGTGCTCTTCAAATAATACTTTAGGTTCACTCATTTGATTTCTCCGCTATTAAAAAATTATTTACCTTTGAGAGAATAACTGCAGAATTTTGCTCGTCATCTCTATTGAATTTTATTACAGGATTTGAATCTTGTCTCGATTCAAAAAAAGATTTTTCAATTTCTTTCATTTGTCTTTCATTTGGCACAGCAAATGACCTATCAGATAACCAGAGTCTTATTATTTCTGATCTCAGAAATGAGCTATATTTTTTAAGCTTTTCTATCGAAAGGTTTTTATCATCTATTACAACTGACATTTTATCCCTTAAGAGTTGTTCATATAAAAAATTTTGATCGGAAACAATTCTTGTCATTCTGTTTACGTTTTTATCTATACTTGCCCATCTCTCACGTACCAATGGAACAATCTGATTACGAATATAGTTTCTACTGTATTTATCGTCCTCATTGCTTTGATCAAAAATAAAATTCACCTTTTCTTTGTTTAATGCTTGGAGAATTTCTTTTTTGGAAAGGTGTAGGAGAGGTCTAACTAAAACTACATTCTTATATTTTGTGACTCTACTCATGCCTGATAGCCCCTTTATTGCTGTTCCTCTAAATATTCTAAATAGTATTGTTTCAATTTGATCATCAGCATGATGGCCTAAAATAATCGTAGATCCCTTAGAGAAGCTTTCAAAAATAATCCTTCTTTCGTTTCTAGCAGCAGCTTCAAAGCCTTGCCCTTGTTCTTTTACTTCTACCTCTTTAGAAAGAAATTTTATATCTAATTGTTTACAAAAATCTTTGCAATGTTTCTCCCAACTATCTGAGAGTGAGCTTTTTTTATGATTAATATGAAGTGCAGATACTTTAGGTTTTAGTTTGGCATTTTCAGTCACCGATAATAGTGCTAACGTCGAATCAGCACCACCACTGTAAGCAACTATAATGTTTTTTGAATTAATCAGTATTTGTTTTTCTGAATCTGTAAAAAAATCCATTAAACACCGATATCAATAAATTTTTTGTACCTTTTTGCTGTTAAATCTGTGATTGAAAACTTACTAAGTTTCAGGAGTTCATCAAGAAAAAAGTTTTTAACATTTTTATAGGTCTCTTGATGATTTCTATGAGCTCCACCAATTGGCTCAGAAACAATCTGATCAATAATGCTTAAATTATTTAAATTTATAGCATCAAGCTTTAAGGCCTCTGCAGCTTGCTCTGCATTATCTGCTGTTCGCCATAATATTGAAGCACATGCTTCAGGAGACGCAACTGAATAAATAGAATACTCAAGCATTGCAACTGTATCAGCTAAACCGATTCCAAATCCTCCACCAGAACCTCCCTCACCAATTACTAAGTTGATAATTGGAGTATTTAGGTCAGACATAATCTCAAGACTTCTGGCTATGGCTTCGTGTTGACCAGAGTATTCTGCTTTTACCCCTGGATATGCTCCTGGAGTATCAATTAATGTAATAACAGGCAAATTGAATTTTTCTGCCAACTTCATAAGTCTATTTGCTTTCCTAAACCCAGATGGGTGAGGCATACCAAAATTTCGTTTTACTCTTTCAGAGGTCTCCCTCCCTTTCTCATGGCCAATTACTACGACTGGATATTCATTAAGAAAAGCAAATCCACCAACTATTGCATGATCATCATCGCCAAGTCTGTCACCATGAAACTCTTCAAAGCCATCAAAAACTTGATCTAGATAATCTACGGTATGTGGTCTATTAGGGTGTCTAGCTACCAATACTTTTTGCCAAGGGGAAAGATTTTTGTAAATTTTTTTTGTTTCTTTTTCTGCTTCTGCTTCTAATCTATTCAATTCTTTAGACAGATTCTTAGGAGCTGGCACAGCCTTTTTAAGCTCTTCCATCTTTTCAAGCCTGGTGTAGATTGATTGCTCAAAGTCTAAATATTGTTCCATCGTTAAAAAAGGGTATAGTTTTCCTCTCCAAATAACTTATCAAGTTTTTCGAACGTACTATCCTCAAGGGAAATTCGAAAAGAGTCAACTTTTATTTCTGTGGATAAATTTTTTGCAGAATCCCTAAATTCAAGTGTTACATCAATCCCATCAGGTGAATTCAATTCCTCAAATTCGCTAAAATTACCATTTGCCAGTGCCTCTATTTTGCTAATAGGCACACTAATTTTAATTTTTGATGTGACAAAATTTCTTGCAGAATCAATTGGAAAAATATCAGCTGCTCTTACCTTAATGCCCACATCTTCAAGATTCTCTCTTCTATAGTCATCAGCAGAGATTGTCCCCTTTATCATTGCAATTGTATTTTCTTTAAAAAGCGGCTTTTTTTCTTCATACAACTCATTAGGAACTGATACATCTATCACTCCAGTCTCGTCAGATACCTCAAGAAAGATATACATATTGCTCCCTTTTTTTATAACTCTTTTGTGGTTGATCAGTACAGGTATAAATTTGTCCGTATTAGTAGTTACAAGTTTTTTGATAGGCTTCAGTTTTGATGATAATGTTTTTCTGACAAGGGATATTGGATGCTGGCTAAAATAGAACCCAAATGACTCTAATTCCATTTTTAGTTTCTCTGAATCTGAATGTTTATTGATCTGAAGCTTCCCTATCTTGAGGTCTTCATTAGAACTAAACAGTTCCATAACACCAGATTCCTTGGATTTAAATTTTTGTTCTGAGGCCTCCAGATAATTTCTCATAGATGAAATTGCAATATCTCTATCGCATATTCCATCAAAAGCACCAGACTTTGCTAGGCTTTGTAATGCTCTTATTCCTCCCTTTCTTAAATCAACTCTAGTGGCAAAATCCATCAAATCCTTGAATGGTCCTAATTTTCTTTGATTACAAACCTCTTCTATAAATTTTATCCCTACATCTTTTAATGCTGCCAGGCCATATTCAATTTCATTATTTTGATTCACTATAAAAGTAGCGTATGAACTGTTAATGTTAGGTGTCAAAATCGCTGTATCCATTAAGCTACAATCTTTAACATGTGGCTCTAGTTTGTCAGTTTTATCTTGTTCAGAAGATAAAACTGATGCAATAAAGTGCGAGGGGTAATGAGTCTTAAGATAGGCTGTTTGGTATGCGATTAAAGCGTAAGCAGCAGAATGAGATTTATTAAAGCCATAGCCTGCAAATTTTTCGATATTATCAAAAATTTCAACTGCTTTTCTTTCAGAAATATTATTATTTTTGCAACCTGTTACAAAACTTCCTTTCTCCTCTTCCATAACGTCGGCTTTTTTCTTCCCCATCGCTCTGCGTAAATTATCGGCATCACCAAGTGTATAGCTAGCTAAAACTTGTGCAGCCTCCATTACTTGTTCTTGATAAACGAAAACACCGTACGTTTCATTTAATACCTTCTTAAGCTCAGGATGCTGATATGAGATACTGTCTCTTCCATTTTTTCTATTTATGTAGTCGTCTGCCATCCCAGAATTAAGAGGGCCCGGCCTATAAAGCGCAACAAGAGCGACAATATCAGAAAAATTTTCAGGTTTTAGTCGTTTGATCAAATCTATCATTCCGCTTGATTCAAGCTGAAATATCCCTTTTGTTTTGCCTGAACTCAGCAATTCGTAAACTTTTGAATCGTCAAATGGTATTGATTTAAGCCTAAATTTTGGATCAATCTTTTCTACTGATTTCACAGCATTATTAATTACTGTAAGGGTTCTAAGTCCAAGAAAGTCAAATTTTACAAGACCAACATCTTCAACATCATACATATCTAGTTGTGTCGCCATAGAATTGGTCTCCGAGTCATAATGAAGAGGAGTAAATTCATGAATATTATTTGGAGCAATAACAACCCCAGCTGCATGTTTTCCAATACTTCTAGCGCATCCTTCAAGTTTCAAGGCAAGATCAATAACTTCTGCAGCCTCATCATTTTCTTTAATAAGTGACTTCATTTCGTCAGAATCATTGATAGCTTCATTTAATTTTATGCCAGGGGTTAAGGGAATCATTTTTGCAATCATATCTCCAAAGCCATATGGTTTTCCAAGAATCCTTGTTACATCCCTAGTGACTCCTCTTGCAGCCATAGTTCCGAGAGTGCCAATTTGAGCTACAGATTTTTCTCCATATTTTTTTTGGACGTATTCAATAACTTTATCTCTTCCCTCAATACAAAAATCGATATCAAAGTCAGGCAATGACGGTCTTTCAGGATTGAGAAATCTCTCAAATAATAAACCATGCTTTAAAGGATCAAGTGAGGTAATAGAAAGAACGAATGCAACCAAAGATCCAGCACCTGAACCTCTTCCAGGTCCCACTGGAATATTCTGATCCTTCGCCCAGCTTACAAAGTCCATAACAATTAAAAAATATCCAGGGTATCCTTTATCAATGATTATCTTGAGCTCCTTTTCAAGCCTCTCTGTATAATCTTTTTTAATAAGTTTTGGGTTTTTATCTAGATATAAACCTAATTTATCTGATGAAATCTTTTTAAGAAATCCATCCAATGTGCTAGATTCTGTGACTTCAAATGAAGGAAGAAAGTACTCGCCTTCTCCAACAATAAGGTTACACATTTTTGCAATATGTACCGAATTTTTTAGCGCTTCATCAGGATGCAGCTCTTTCATTTGATCAAAATTCTTAAAATATTGCTCATTAGAAATATTGGGATTATCAATCTCGTCTTTTAATAGAGATGTATTATTTATTGCTACTTTTGCTTGGTGAGCAAGATGATCGTCTTTTTTTAGAAATAGGACATTATTTAATGCTACCAATGGAATAGATTTATTGCTTGCAAGGTCTGCAATTAGTGCAGTGCTCTCAAGGTATTGGTTTTGATAGCATGTGCTCCCAACGAATAAGTTTCCATTAAAAGCAGAATGAAACCTATCCATTTTTGATTCAATTTGAGCCTTCTTGCTTACAATATTTTTTTGAAAATCTTCACAGTCACTTGGCAAGATACAAATAAGATCATCAGGCTGGTTGAGAATCTCTGATTCTAGGATATATTTTTCCCCTTTTTCCGAGAGAAGGAATGATTCCGTACTTAAATAAAATAGTCTCTCAAGGCCTTTTTTGTTCTTTGCAAATAGCAGAATATTTGATTTTTCATCATTATCTTTCCTAAGATCTAAATCAATTCCACAAATTGGCTTAATACCAGAGTTTATAGCATGCCTATAGAACTTCACTAAGCCAAAAAAGCTATTCTTATCGGTAAGCCCAACAGCACTCATATTGTTATTTTTAGCAGTCTCTATTATGTCCTTTGGATCAGGCAGACCTGAGCTAATGCTAAAATGGGATTTTACTTGTAACTGAACAAAATCAGACATATCTAGATTTTAAAACTTTTTCGGTGAATCTGAGATAGTCCAAAGCGAGAAATAGCACTTTTATGCTCTGCAGTTGGATAGCCTTTGTTTTTTTCAAAGAAATAGTGAGGGTATTTTAAAGAATAAACTTGCATAAGATTATCCCTGTAATGTTTTGCAAAAATTGATGCTGCAGAAATCTCTTGAACTAAGTCATCACCTTTTATAATTGATTCTGCATTCTCTAAATCCTTAGGAACATGGGACCCATCTATGAGGATTTTATTTGGAGTTATCGAGAGGCTTTTAATAGCTCTTTTCATTGCAAGATGACTTGCTTCCAATACGTTATATTTATCAACCTCTTTGGGTGTAGCTATGCCTATAGAAAAATAACAATTTTTTTTAATAAGCTCAAATTGCTCTCTTCTCAAATTTGCAGAAGTTTTTTTTGAATCTTTAAAAGTTATTGTTCCTTTAAAATTTCCAAGAACGACAGCTGCAGCTATTACTGGACCCGCTAAACATCCAAGACCAACCTCATCTACTCCTACAATCTTCATAAAATTTATTGACAAAATCTTTAAAATTCGGTCTTCCAATGCTGAGATCTACAGAATCAAGCGCCTCTTTTTTTTGATTTCTATTAGTTACTAGATTTTCAATCTCCTTTGCAATATTTTCTTTTGTAAAATCACTTTGCACAAATTCCTTATAAAGTTGCTGATTAGAAATTATATTTGGCAGACCAATAAACTTTGATTTTACGAATTTTTTTAATATCAAATAATTTAGAAAATTTGTTTTGTATACAATTGCCGATGGTACCTTTAATAAAAATGCTTCAAGTGTTGCTGTGCCTGAGCAAATAATTGCTGCTTTTGATTCTGAAAGAACATCAATAGTACTTTTTAAGGTAGATTTAATGTTATTTTCATTCTTCAAATACGAATTTACAAGATTCTTGCTTCCTTTGTTATAGCATGGAATGGTTGCCGTAAAATTATTTTTCGAATTAAAAATATTAAATGCATCGATCATTATTTTAATGTTATTTTTAATTTCTGATTGCCTGCTTCCCGGTAGTAAACAAATCTGATTCCTTGGTTCTTTTTTTATAGAGTTGTTTGCTTTCTCTACTAGTGGGTGGCCAATACAAAAACTCGAATTATTGACATTGCTTGTATAGTTTAATTCAAATGCAAATAAACAAAGCATGTAATCAATATGCTTAAAATGTTTAGTTCTATTTGGCCTCCAGGCCCAAACTGAAGGACATACGACCTGTACTGTAGGAATATTATTCTTTTTTAGAGACTTGTGAATACCAAAATTAAAATCAGGAGAATCAACTCCAATAAATACATCTACTTGAGCTGAAATAAATTTTTCAATAAGTTCGTGTTGAAAATTTTTAATTTTTCTGTAATTAATTACTGGGTCAATCAGGCCCATGATTTCAAGCTCTTTTCTATCTTGATTGATTTTGTATTTGCCTAGAGGTCCTGAGCCCACACCAATCAATTCAACCTCATTAAACTTTTCTTTTAGATTTTCTATTAGTTTTGAGGCTAGCAGATCCCCAGAGGGCTCTGCTGAGACAATTCCAATTTTAAGTTTCAATTATCTTAGAATGCCCCTCGATGAAGATTTGATCGATTCTAAAAATAATTTTATATTTTCACTACTATTGCACTCACTTTCAATTTTAAGAATTGCTTCATCTACTCTTAGATTATCTCTATAAAAGATTTTATATGCTCTCTTTAAATTTGAGATCTCATCTGGAGTAAAAGATTTTCTTTCAAGAGCAACTGAATTTATTCCAGCTGGTTTCGTTGGATTTCCTGCAACTCTTGTAAAAGCCGGAACATCCATAGTTATATGTGATCCCATGCCAGAGAAAGAAAATGACCCCAGTCTACAAAATTGGTGTACAAGGGTATATCCGCCAAGAGTAACGTTATTGTCAAGAACAACATGGCCTGCTAAAGCGCAGTTATCAACTAAGATATTCTCGTTACCTAGGACACAGTCATGTGCAATCATGACACCGGGCATTATTAGATTTTTATTTCCTATTTTAGTTTGGCTCAAACCAGCATTTGTTCCTCTGTGCACTTTTGAAAATTCACGAAATACATTATTTTTNCCAACATCTAAAAATGTTTGTTCTCCTTCAAATTTTAAATCAGGGGTATCTTCGCCAATTACACAAAANGAAAAAAATTCATTTTTCTCTTCAAATCTACTTGGTCCCTTTATAACTACATGTGAATGTAACTTGCAATTTGGNCCTAGGTCTACATCAGGACCGATACTACAAAAAGGCCCAATTTCTACACTTTCATGAATTTTACATGATTCATGTACAATTGCGCTTTCGTGAATNTTANCCATCTAAACTTTTATCCGCACATAAGATCTCAGCANTNCANACAATTTTATCATCAACAAACGCTTGTGATGAAAATTTCCATATGCCTTTTTTAGAGGTTATCACTCTTGATACAATTCTTATAACGTCATTTGGTAAAACTTTTTGTTTATATCTAACTTTATCAATTCCGGCCAACANATAAACAGANTTTTTTGAAGCATTTCTTTTCATTATNTGTGATCCAAGAACCCCACAAGATTGAGCCATGGCCTCCAAAATTATAACTCCTGGAGTTATAGGAAAATCNGGAAAATGCCCTTTNTAGAAAGACTCCTNAGTTGGAAAAGTTTTTTCGGCAATGATTCCATCCNAACTTAGTTNGACAACTTTATCTAGAAANAAAAATGGCTCTCTGTGAGGAAGAACTTTTTTAATATCNTTGATGTTCATTTCTTTTTTAACTTGGCTACAAACTTTAATGATTCTGAGTGTTCTTGAATAGGCATTATCCCGCTGTAAACACCAGACTTGCTGAGACTTTTTGTAACAAGTGTGTGTGCTAGAACTGTTACTTCATCAGCAATTTCGATATGNCCAACTATTCCACAGTGACCTCCAAATNGACAATTTTTTCCTACCTTAACGCTTCCAGCAAATGCAGTTTGAGCTGCAACTGCNGTGTTTTTTCCAATTTTTACGTTATGTGCTACATGTACATGATTATCAAGAATAACCCCCTCTGCAAGAACAGTATTCCCTAGCACCCCTCTGTCAATTGCAGAATTTGCTCCAATCTCCACATCATTGCCTATTTCCACTCCTCCTAAATGATATATTTTTACCCACTTATCTTGGAATTTTGCAAAACCAAAGCCATCACTNCCAATCACAACTCCAGAGTGAATAGTGACATTNTCCCCAATGGTTGTATTGGGATAAATTGAAACGTTATCGTGAATACATACGTTATTGCCTATCAGGCAATTATTATTTATTACTACATTTTCGCCAAGGNTGACATTTTTCCCTACTTTAGTTTCTGTTTTTTTATTTGAATNTTTCTGATATTCAAAAAAAATCTTAGTCACTTTTGCAAAGGCAATATATGGGTCCTCAACTATTAGAAAATTCTTTGTAGACTTGATTTTTTCAGCAATTTNNGATGTTGTAATAACAGCNCCTGGAGAAGAACTTAGTTCTTTTAAATTGCTGTCTACTTTTAAATAGCAAATAGAATTNCTACCGCATGAGGTATGCTCTTGAAGAGATGANATTAATAAGTTTGGATCACCTTTCACCTCACCAGAGACAATTTTGTTTAGNTCCTCTAGTGAGATGTGGTTCATTAAGTCTTATTCAGATGCATCNGCAAGAGCAACATCTAATAGAGCTGTAACTTCGTCAGTTATNTCTAAATCAGGATTNGCATAGAAAAGAGCTTGTGGNGAGATAACCATATCCATTCCTTTAGCATTTATTAGCTCTCCCAAAATCTTATTAAAATCCTCTGATAACTCATTGATTACTGCTTGTTGAGCCTCTTGTGCTTTGGTTTGGAGTTTATTTGCTAGAAACTGTATTTCATTTTGCTTGTCCTGTACTTTTCCTTGCATTTCAACTTTCTGATCATCTGAAAGAGTTTCAACATCCTGTTGGAACATTTCTATCAATTCTTGACCTTCTGCTTGNAGAAGCTCAAGTCTTTCTCTATCTGCAATAAAATCTGAATCCTCTTCTAATTGTTTGAAAGATTCTTTTGCATATTGCGTACTTAACATTGCTCTTTCTGCATTTAAAACGAAAGTTCCCTCTGCGTATGCAGCTGATGAGAATGCAATAATTAATGCTGTTGTTATTNTCTTTTGTAAAATGTTCATAATTTGTTTCCCTAAAAATGGNTATTTTATCTGACTTTTANCCAAGAATCGAGTTTTTTAGAATTTATTTCCAACTGTAAACTCGAACCTTTTCACTCTGTCNAGGGTATCGTTGTTAAATGGTATCGCAAGATATACACTTACNGGCCCAAAAGGAGTAATTGCACTTCCCCCTAAACCATAGGANCCTCGAAGATCCTCAAAAGAGGGTTTAAAGCATTGAGTTTGATAATTGTTNCAAAATGTTGAAAAAACATTCCCTAGATCAATAAAGAANGCAGACCTAAATTGATTNTGGTCCTCAACAAATGGTAATTTAAATATTAAATTTAAACTTGTTTCAAGAAGAACNTTTCCTCCAATAGGTCTATTAATCCTATATGAAGCATATTGATTATAGTAAGGTGTATCAGGAATTCCATCTAGATTTGAGTCAAGNAAAGGTGGGCAGTAATCATTTTCAGAATCATACTCATANCANGGCACTGGAGTAATTCTTGGGCCTAAACTATTAGTTTCATANCCTTTTACAGAATATGGTCCACCNGCATAAAAATTTTCAAAATAAGGTGGAATCTCAGTGTCACCGTAAGCACCTGTATACCCAACACGTGAAGCTGCTTTAAATATAAAGTCACCAAANAAAGGTCTGTAATATTCATTTTTAACATCGAGCTTNNAATAATTTAATGTTGAACCCGGAACTGTTGTTTGAAGTGATACTTGATAAGAGGATCCCTCTGTCGGAAAAAGTCCCCTATTAAGAGTTACTCTTGTCCAAAAACCTTGCAATTTGAATGTATCAAATTCNTCTCCTTCNCTCTCTAGAAAATCAAGGATCTCTCTTGATGAAAGTCCTTGTTGTTGTAACTCTGTATGATCNTATGCNATGTTTAAACCCAATCTTTGTATTTCGGATATNGGNTAACCAAAGGTTATTGCACCTCCATAACTTGAAGTATTGTAATCTGTTAGACCAAANGATGAATAATCAAATTCACGTAAATTAATTGAATAACCTCTACTAACACCATCGATGCTGTANTANGGATTTTCATAATTTAAAAANATATTTTTTGAGTAATCACTTACATTTGAACCTATTCCTACTGTATTTCCACTTCCCAGAAAGTTNTGTTGTTGTATATTGAAATTAAAAGAAAATCCAAATTGGGAATAACCAAANCCACCAACTATATTTCCATATTGCTGTTCTTCGACATCAAAAACCACATCCACCATGTCTTCCTCACCAGGCACTGGAACTGTTTCTACGCTGACACTCTTAAAATATCCTGTTCTCTCAAGCAGTATCTTAGAGTTTTCTATTTGCTGATTAGAAGCAGGAGCGCCCTCAAATTGTCTCATTTCTCTTCTTAGNACCTCATCAGTTGTAAAATCATTNCCNTTGAAAATTATCCTTCTTGTGTAGTTTTTTCGCCCGGGNTTGAANAAAAATGTTATTTCTGCTGACTTCTCTTCTTCGTTAATAGTTGGCACCCCTTCAACTTCCGCAAAAGTATAGCCCTCGTTACCTAAAATATTTGCAAAAAATTCTTCATAGCTAGTGATGAGTGATTCTGAATAATAAGAATCTTCTGGAATATTAATAAATTCTTCAAAAAANCTTTTATCTAATGGTAAATCACCTGAGATCTTGGTATTACTTACAGTGTATTGCTCGCCCTCTTTAATAATCAATGTGATAAAAAGCTCCTCAAGACTATCGCTAATAGATACTTGTGATGAATCTAAGCTAAACTGTAAATATCCTCTATCTTTATAAAACGCTTCTAAATTTTCTAAATCTGTTCTAAGTTTTTCTCGAGTATACTTGTCGTCATTTGTAAAAACAGATAGAAATGAGCCTTCTGAAAGATCAAATATTTTTTTTAGATCTTCATCAGAAAATGATTCATTCCCGATAATTTCAATAGATGCTATTGCTGTCGATGAACCCTCGTCAATTTCAATATTTATTTCAACTCGATTTCGTGGTCTTTGTTTTTGCTCTACATCGACAGAAGCTCCGTATCTACCTTGTTGAGAATATTGTGCCTGTAGCCCTTTTGTGATCATATCAAGTGTTGCTCTTTTAAGCACTGAGCCCTCAGAGACTCCTTCAGCTGCAAGGGCTCCTAAAAGATCAGGAGTTTCTATCGCAGAGTTTCCATCAATTGCTATTCCTGAAATTGTTGGACGCTCTTCAACTTTGACGAATAAAATATTTTCTTCAGCTGAAAGTTGTATATCGTCAAATTGGCCAGTTGAAAAAAGGGTTCTAATTATTCTTTGGTAATCTTTAGACGATATTCGATCGCCAATTGTTACTGGAATCGTATCGAGCACGCTTCCAAGTGAAACTCTTTGAAGCCCAACAATTCTAATATCTTCAACAACTATATTTGCACTTATCAGTGAAGTCAGAAATGTAATAATGAGAAAAAGCTTTTTCATGCCAACCTTCCAATATCATTTATGACAACAAAAATTGTCAAAGATATTATTAATAAATAACTTAGATTGAAAAGAGCTGCTTTTAGTTTCAAATTAATAGGTGATCCTTTTAGTTCCTCAACTAAGATAAACAAAAATTGACCGCCGTCAAGCATTGGAAGAGGTAAGAGATTAAATGCACCAAGACTAATACTTAAAATTGCCAATAGTAATAGATATGGTATTAAACCACTTGAGAGTGAATCTCCAGCAACTTTTGCTATGCCAACAGGCCCACTTAAATTATCAAGGCCCAAACTTCCAGTAAAAGTACGAATCAAGAAATTAAATGTATTAGTTATCCAAAAAACGGTTTGATTAGCTCCATAAGCAAGTGAATCAAAAAAACTATTTTTATCAGGTATTAAGCTTATTCCAAGAAATTCTCCTTCATTTTTTGCAGGCAGTATAAAGAAGAGGCTTTTTCCATCTCTTAATACCGTGATATAAAATGAAATTCCATATTGATTAAGTAACTGGTTAGCCTGGATGGTTGAGAAAATTTTATAATCATTTATACCAGTTATTAGATCTCCTTCTTCAAGCCCAATGTTTTCAGCAACACTACTTTCTGTCAATGAGGATATATAAGGGGAGTAATCTAAAAATGGGCTTAGATTAAAAAATGATGATGGACTCTTATCTTGGGGAAAAGAAAGATTTGTAACATTTTTATCAATTGTAAGATTTTTTTGATCTTGATAATCAAAAAGGTCAATTTGTAGATTGCCTGTGAAACCAGAATTTTTAAAAAGTTCAATTTCAAGTTCTTGCGCATTTTTTATCGGAACATCATTTACATTTAAAACTTGGTATAGCTTCTCATCCTCTGAATCAAGAATTTTTGCTGTGACAATATCAGATTCTCTAGGCATAAAAAACCCAACAAAAGCAAAAATAAAAAATGATAAAACGAAATTAAAGAAGGGTCCTGCAAGAGTTACTAGCCCTTTTTCAAAAGCAGGTCTATTTGCTAAAACATACTTTTTATCGTTACTAGAGAGTTTGCTATAGTTAGCAATGTCTGCAGGGTCATGAAAAGCAACATATCCGCCAAATGGCAAAGCAGATAGGGAAAATTTAATCCCATCTTTATTCCTCCAGTTGAAAATGTCAGGACCAAAACCAATGCTAAATTTTAAAATTTTTATTTTGAAAAATCTTGCCACAGAATAATGGCCATATTCATGAAAAGTTACTAGAACTAAAAATAATATTACTATCCCAATTAAAATACTCATTTATTCCTTTTTGAACGATTCTTTAATTTCCTCAATGTTTATTTTTAGTTCGTCGAAAGATGTAATCTCTTTTTTTTCAAAACTTTCATAGAAGTTCTGTATAAGATTATATATGTCCCCAAAACTAATTTCCTTCTTTAAAAATTTTTTTACCGCGAAATCGTTTATAGATGCAAAAATTAAGCCTCTATTTTGCTTATTTTCTATAATATCTCTTGTTATTTCTAACAAAAATTTTCGATCTTCCGGAAATGGGGCAATACTAAAGCTTGTTGTAGTTTTGGAGAAATCAAAAGAAAAATCTTGTGCAAGCTTCTGGGATCGCTCATTGAATAAACCATATGAGATTGGAAAAGACATACTTGGTACTGAAATTTGAGCTTCAATAGAGCCATCAATAAATTCTACTAATGAGTGTATTAGACTTTGTGGCTGAATAAGAATCCCAAGTTTTTCAAACTCAATTTTAAATAGATGGTGAGCTTCAATGACCTCAAAACATTTATTGACTAAAGTTGCTGAATCAATGGTAATCTTATTACCCATCTCCCAATTAGGATGATTTAATGCCTCCTCAACTGACTTGTTTTTAATTTCTGAGATACTGCTTCCAAAAAAAGGACCCCCAGATGCCATAAGAAACACTTTTTTTATTTCATCTAGAGATGTATTTTTAAGTGAATGATATATTGAGTAATGCTCAGAATCTATTGGGATAATTTCAGTTTTATGTTTGTCAATTTCTTTCATCAAATTGTTCCCAAAAACTACTAGAGACTCTTTATTTGCGAGCAAGACTTTTTTTCCTGATTTAGCTATCAAATACGTAATATCCATCATTTCATAGCTGCTAATTGCTGATAGAAAAATATCACTAGGATCAGTCTCTATAATATCTACGAGAGTTTGTTTGTTGCGAATTAATTCAACATTTGGATATTTTTTAGAATTGAATAAATTTGATGCATCTTTGTCTTCAAAGAAAATATATTTTGGTTGAAACTTATCTAGAACTTTTTCAGCTCTATCAACACTTTTATTACAAACAAAGATATGTGGTTCAAACTCCGAGGCTACATCAAGTAACTCAAGAGCTTGGGTTCCAATTGATCCTGTAAAACCAAAAATTGAAATTTTTCTCATTTACCAAACCTTCTTTGACGGCTTTCAAAAGATTCGATAATATTCTTTAAATCCCGGGTATTGAAGTCAGGCCAAAGTCTTTCTGAAAAAAACAATTCAGTATAGCTTAGGTTTGGCAATAAAAAATTACTTAACCTTTTGTCTCCTCCAGTCCTTATGAAAATATCAACATTTGTATCAGATATTTGTGTATTTTTAATAAATGATGTCTCCGTAATCTCAACTTTATTCTGTTTCATTTTTTTAAAAGACTCGATAATATCCCAGATCGCACCGTAATTAAGTGCTACTGTTAGATTGAAGTCCTCAAAATTTTTAGTGGATTCTATACATTTTTCTATTCCTTTTTGAGCAGAGACAGGTAGCTGTGATAAATCTCCAATAAATTTAAGCCTCATCTTATTTTTTATAATTTCAGGGAGTTTTACATCAACTCCAAAATTAATAAGATTCATTAATGCATTCACTTCTTGATTTTCTCTAGACCAATTTTCAGTTGAAAATGCATAGACTATCAGGTTTTTAATTCCGAGGGTTTTTGAGGCCTTAACAATGTCAATTAATGTCTCAACACCTTTTCGATGACCATGTGATGCGGGCAAATTATGAGATTTTGCCCATCTTCTATTTCCATCCATTATGATGGCTACTGTTTTAGCTTTGGCCATTAAATTGTTAAAAGATCTTTTTCTTTTGATTCAAGGGTATCATCAATTTGTTTTGAAAAGTTGTCTGTAATTTCTTGAATATCTTTCTCAGAATCAGTGATATCATCTTCAGTTAATTCACCATCTTTCTCAAGGTTTTTCATAGAAGTTATGCAATCACGTCTTACATTTCTTATAGCAATTCTTGCATTCTCAGCTTCATTTTTAGCTTTTTTAGTAAGATCTTTTCTAGATTCTTCTGTTAAAGGAGGCATGATAATTCTTATCACTTCTCCTGCAACTGTTGGATTTATTCCTAAATCAGATTTTTGAATTGCTCTATCTATATCTTGGACAAGCGATTTATCCCATGGGGTTAAGCTCAATGTTTTTGAATCTTCAACAGTAATGCTACAGCACTGGTTTAAAGGTGTATCAGTGCCATAATAGTCAACTAAAATTCCATCAAGCATTGATGGGTTAGCTCTACCAGTACGTATTTTTTTTAAACTATCATTGAAGTTATTTAAGGAAGATTGCATCCTCGATTTGCAATCATCTAGAATCTGCTCATATTTATCCATTTTCTATCAAAGTCCCTATAGTTTCCCCTTTTACTATATCAAGTAATGCATTTTGTTTCTTAAAATTAAACACCTTAATCTTCATATTGTTATCTCTTGCAAGAGTAAGTGCTGTAGTATCCATTACCTTAAGTTTTTTTGATATTGCTTCTTCAAAAGTAAGTGAATTAAAGAAAGTTGCTTCTGGGTTCTTATTTGGATCATCCGAGTAGACCCCATCAACTTTGGTTGCTTTTAGCATTAAGTCTGCATTAATTTCAATAGCTCTTAGACATGCAGCTGTGTCAGTAGTAAAAAAGGGATTGCCAGTTCCAGCAGTAAAAATTACTACAAATCCAGCATCAAGAAGTTGGATAGCAATTCTTCTATCAAAATGCTCGACAACTCCAGGCATTGGAATTGCTGACATAACTCTAGTCTTAATTCCAATCCTTTCAAGACAATCTCTAAGGGCAATTCCATTCATGACTGTTGCTAGCATTCCCATATGATCTCCAGCAACTCTATCTATGCCATCTTGATTTAACTCTTCTCCTCTAAAAAGGTTGCCTCCACCAATCACAAGACCAACTGATACCTTGAGATCTACGATTGATTTTATTTCCTTAGACATAAAATGAAGCACCTCAGGATCTATGCCTTGTTCCTGCTTGCCAGCAACAGCTTCACCACTGTATTTTAATAGGATTTTGGGAAATGCAAGAGAGCTCAATCTCCTACTCTTCTCCTCATTATTTCAACTACTGTATTATTTGAAATAATTTCACTCATCTTTTGGTCTGGATTCTTTATGAAAGGCTGATCAAGGAGGGAATTTTCTTTTTTAAATTTATTAAGTTTTCCCAATACAATTTTTTCTTTAATTTCGTCAGGTTTTTTTTCATGCTCTAAAGTTGCTAATGCAATTTCTTTTTCTTTTTCGATCAGATTTTCGTTTATTAGGTCAGAACTTATTGCCAACGGATTATTTGCAGCAATTTGCATTGCAACATCTTTACCGAGGGCTTCATCTTCTTCTGATAGTTTTACTAGTGCTGCTAGCTTCCCATCAGTATGTACGTATGAATATACAAAGCCTCCGTCGCCCTGAATCTTTCCGAAATATGCTATTTTTATGTTCTCACCAATTTTCTGAATAATATCAAGTAATGGTTGCTTAAATTTTTGGTTAAGATCATCTACATCAGCTGGTTCATTTGTTTCACAATGAGATTTAAGATCCTCAAGAAAATTATTAAAGTCTTGATCTTTTGCTGCAAAATCTGTTTCAGTATTCACCTCAATTATAAATGAATAGTCTTTATTGGAACCTATTAAAATTGATCCTTCATTTGTTGCTCTACCTGACTTTTTTTCTGCTTTGAGAACACTTTTTTTCCTTAAAACTTCTATTGCTTTATCTACATCGCCATCGGTTTCAACAAGTGCTGATTTGCAATCCATCATTGAGATACCAGTTCTCTCTCTCAACTCCTTTACTAGTTGTGCAGTTATCAATTCTATTCCTCTGAAGATTTTTTTGCAGTGGCTTTCTTGGTTGCTGGTTTTTTGGCAGCAGCGGCTTTCTTGGTTGCTGGTTTTTTGGCAGCAGCGGCTTTCTTGGTTGCCGGTTTTTTGGCAACAGTGGCTTTCTTGGTTGCTGGTTTTTTGGCAGCAGCGGCTTTCTTGGTTGCTGGTTTTTTGGCAGCAGCGGCTTTCTTGGTTGCCGGT